>SVQK01000014.1 GCA_015065385.1 Oscillospiraceae bacterium
GATGAGGAAGAGTGAGTAGGATCCGAGAGAGCCTCACAGAGAGCCGCGGGCGGTGGAATCGCGGCAGGACTTGCGCATCCGAATGGACTTCCGAGGGCGACCGGAAAGGATTCCCCGAGAATCCCGGTATGGAAGCCGGAGATGGACCTCCGTCAACAAAGTCCGGCGTATGATGGTACGCGCTGAGTGGACGTGTTTCACGTCAGGCCGGGTGGCACCGCAGGAATGTTTTTCACTCCTGTCCCAGCAGAGCGAACGCTTTTTGTTGGGACGGGAGTTTTCTTTTCGAGAGCGCTTCATGACAGCTTCGTCCCGGGAAACCATCGCAAAAATTTACATCTGCAAAAGCGGAAAGGAGAACCTGTCATGGCAGAGAAAAGAACCGTAACCGTCGAGGAGAAGAAGGGCTTCTCCGTTCAGGACCTCATCGTCGTCGCCGTGCTTCTGGCGGCGGGCGCCGTGCTGAAGCTGGTGGTGGGCCAGGTGGTCAACTTCTTCGGCATGAAACCGAATTTCATCATCGCTTCCTATTGTCTGGCGATCCTTCTGACCCGTCCGAAGCTCTATCAGAGTGCGATCATCGGACTTCTGGCCGGGGCGATCTGCCAGTTCCTCCCCGGGACGCCGTGGCTCAACCTGATCTCCGAGCTGGTCGGAGCCGTCGCCATGGGCCTTCTCATCCGCGTCCCCATGAAGGCGGGCAAATTCGACGCGAATCCCATGGTCTCCACCTTCCTCTCCACGGTGCTCTCCGGCGGGACGTACACCGTCTGCCTCTTCGCCTTCGTGAAAGCGACGACGGAAGGGCTGGCGGCCTATGTTCCGATCGTCCTCTGCACCGCGCTGATCAACATGGTCCTCGTGCAGCTTCTGTACCTGCCCCTGAAAAAAGTGCTGCGCAAATAAGCGGCGGCGCGGAAAGGAGAATCCCATGATCGACATTCAGGCTCTGACGTTCCGGTACGAGGGAGCGGAAAAGGACGCGCTCTCGGACGTGACCCTCACCGTTCCGGACGGCGCGTTTCTCGGGATCATCGGACCGGCGGGCGCGGGAAAGACGACGCTTCTCCACTGCATGAGCGGAATCATTCCCCACGCGTACCGGGGCGACTTCTACGGCGCGGTCCTCCTTGACGGGATGGACACGGCGGACACCCGGCTGACCGATCTCTCCCGGACGGCGGGGACGGTCTTTCAGGACGTGGACAGCCAGATCGTATCCTCCGTGGTGGAGGACGAGCTGCTCTACGGGCTCGAGAACTTCGGCGTCCCGCGGGAGGAGATCGAAGAACGCCTCTCGTTTGCGCTCGAAAAAGTGGGCATCGCCTCCCTGCGGCACCGGACGGTCAGCTCCCTCTCCGGCGGACAGCGGCAGAAGGTGGCCATCGCCTCCCTCGTCGCGCTCCGCCCGAAGCTCCTATTGCTCGACGAACCGACGGGGGAGCTCGATCCGGGCAGCAGCCGGCAGATCTTCTCCCTGCTCCGGACGCTCAACCGGGAATGGGGCATGACGGTCGTGGTGGTGGAGCAGAAGATCATGCTCCTGTGCGAATTCGCACAACGGCTGGCGGTGCTGAGCGAAGGGCGCGTGGTCCGGGACGGTTCGGTGCGCGAGGTGCTCGGCGACATTGAGGGACTGGAGGAGATCGGGGTCAACTGCCCGAGAGTGGCGCGGTTCTCCTCCCTCCTGTCCGCCAAAACAGGAAGGAAGCTGCCCGTGTGCGTGAACGTGGACGAGGCGGAGGCCATGGCGCGGGAGGTGACGGCATGATCCGGGCGGAGAGCGTCAGCTACAGCTACAGCGGAGGGGGACAGACCGTCTCCGATCTCACCTTCCACATTCAAAAAGGGGAGTTCGTCGCCCTGATCGGAGAAAACGGCGCGGGCAAGACCACCACGGTCAAGCTCATCGACGGGCTGCTCAGGCCGACCTCGGGCAGAATGCTCGTGAACGGGATGGACACGGTGAAATCGAAGGTCAGCGAGCGGGCCAGACAGGTGGGATTCCTCTTCCAGAATCCGGACCGGCAGATCTGCAAGAACACCGTCCGGGATGAAATCGCGTTCGGGCTCCGGGCCGTATGGGGCAGGGGCGAGGCCGCGAAGATCGATGAACGGGTAAAGGAGCTTCTCGACCTGTTCTCCTTCCGCGGGGACGAGGAACCCTTTTCCCTCAGCCGCGGACAGCGTCAGCAGGTGGCTCTGGCCTCCACGCTCGCCGTCAAGCCGGCGGTGCTCATCCTCGACGAGCCGACCACGGGACTGGACTATCGGGAGTGCACAAAGATCATGGAATTCATCCGGAATCTCAACGAAACGGAGGGCACCACGGTGGTGATGGTCTGCCACGACATGGAGGTGGTGCTCGACTACGCCCGCCGCGCGCTGGTGATGGCCGGGGGACGCCTCCTCGCCGACGGTCCTGTCCGGGAGATCTTCCGGGACGCGGATCTGATGGCGCGGGCTTCGCTCCTGCCTCCGCAGATCATCCAGCTGTCGGGGAGGCTCGGCGGACGGTACGCTCTTGCGGACGACGCGGAAACGCTCGCGGAGCTGATCGCCGAGGGCGACAGGAGGGGAACGGTATGACGGATCTCTTTCAGTACACGCCGGGGACTTCGCCGCTCCACCGGATGAACCCGATCACCAAGATCGTGCTGACGCTCGCGGTCTGCGCGGCGGCGTTTCTCACGGACAACCTCTTCGTTCTGCTCTTCCTTCTGCTCTTCGATCTGATGATCGGCGTCGTCGGGCGGGTAGAGCGGAAGGCTTTCTCGATCTTCAAGGGGCTGTTCAAGGTCTCGCTCTTCCTGTTCGTTCTGCAAGCTCTGTTCGTCCGGCGCGGGAACCGGCTCTTCTGGATCGTCACGGACGAAGGACTGCTCACGGCGGCGGCGGTCGTGCTCCGGCTGCTCGTGGTCTGCCTCCCGCTCGCGCTGGTGCTGGCGGTGACGCAGGTCTCGGATATCGCGGGCGCGCTGGTTCAGGTCCTGCATGTGCCCTACGCCTACGCCTTCACGCTGACGACCGCGATCCGGTTCATCCCGCAGTTCATGGAGGAGATGAGCGGAATCATGGAGGCGCAGACGGCCCGCGGCGTGGAGTTCGATTCGAAGAACTTCCTCAAGAAGCTCGGGATGCTCCTGCCCCTCTGCGCCCCGCTTCTGATTTCCTCGGTGCGTCGGACGCAGGCGACGGCGACCGCGGCTGAGGTGCGGGGATTCGCGCTCCGGACGTCCCGCTCGGGCTACAGGCAGTACCGGTTCGGCGCGGTGGATTTTATGGGATTCCTCGTGTCCGCAGCCCTTGTCGCCGGTGCGGTTCTGATCCCGTGAGCCGGGAATCCGTCCGCCTTACAAACAAATCGGCCGATCCGCTGTTGTTCAGTCGGATCGGCTTTTTTCATGCTGTATTCAGTGGGTTCCAGTCGATCTTGCTGTTTCCGGGAATTTACCCGTGGAGATCTTCTTCCGCGCCTCCGCCCCGGGCCTTTCGGATCACCTCCGCGATCCCGTACCGCTTGATTTCAAATTCAAGCTGATCGGCACAGCCGGCGCACAGTCCGACTCCGTCCACCGTCACGCACGGATCAAGCTCATAGATCGGGAAGGGCTTCGCGGGGTTTGTCAAAGCCCGCCCGCAGATCGGACAGAGGAGGAAGTTATACTGCGGATAATCTATGATCCGGTGCTTCACATAATAGCGCTTTGCCGGGAGCCCGCCGGGAAACTCCAGCTCCTCCGGGAAAGCGGCCGTTTTCAGGAATTGTGCGTTCGCCTCGGTTAGCCGTCCGGTTCCGGCGTCCCAGAATTCGTTCCGATCCGCTTCGAGGATATAGCAGGCCGTGATCAGGATCTTCCTTTTCGCCGAATCGGACTCCCCCTCCGCCGGAAGCTCCGCTGTCCGTCCGATCCCGAGCAGCTCGTCCGCCGTGACGCCGAGCACCCGGCACAGCGGGGGGATCAGGGCTAAATCCGGCGCTGCTTGTCCGAGCTCCCATTTTGAGACGGCCTGCGCGGTGACGCCGAGGTAATCCGCGAGCCTGTCCTGCGTCATGTCGGCTTTCTTGCGCAGGTCTTTGATTCTTTGTCCGATGTGTTCCATATCGTTTTCCTCTCTTGTTCAGACAGAAAGCGGGCCCGGCTTTCGTTCTGCCTATAGTATAGCAGATTCGAACGCCGGGCGCAATGGATTTGATTTTGAGTTCGGATCAACCGGGGTTGCGAGGGCTGCACAGAAAGATCATGATTTCCGAAGCACCCGGCATCCGAAAGCTCTCAGACCCAAAGCGAACGGTCCGTCGTCATCCGGGGACGCATGGGCGTCTTTTTCCGAATTCCGCGCCCACGGTTCTGCGGAGTATCCGTCCCAGTGCGCGGGCGTTTCGGGAGATAGTACGTCAAAGCGCACCGTGCAGCCTTCCAGACCTTTGAGATAACCCGCAAACTCCGCCGCAAACCGGATATCGTCCGCAAGCTCGTCCCCAAGCTCCCCCTCCCGCAGCTCTTCCAGATTCATCCGCAGGCGGCGGAATTCCCGGTCAAGTACGCGGTCGATGCAGTCCATCAGTTCCCGGTTCAGCTCGTATGCCGCGTCCAGCTGTTTGCGGTTTTGCCCCGCGTCGGAAGCGCGGACAAGCGGGACGGCTTCCCCGCCGTCAAAGGGCTCGCCGTGCAGGGCGACGACTCCGGCTTCGTGCGCGTATCCCGTGCTGTCAAGATTTACGGCGAGGGTGAGGCTTTGAACATGAAAGAGATCCTCCGGCAAGCGCGCGAACGCCTCCCCTGCCCGCTTCCTTGCGTCTTCGTTTTCTTCGAACAACCGCTTCAGTTTTTTCAAGGCATCCGAACGCGGCGCGAGCGCTTCCAGATCCTTCCAGAGCGCCGTCACCGCTTCATGCCGCGCCCGGACGTCCGAGAGCGTCTCCCGGAACGAGCGGCGCGGAATCTCGGGAGGATAGGATCCGGCGAAGCGGTTCAGCGCGTCGATGAGCGCGGGCGTCCCGCAAAGCTCCCGAAACAGCTCCGCGCGGAATCGGATCACGGCGGGATCGTCCGTGTAGTACGGTATGCCGTCCGTTTTGAGAACCTTCCCGAGCGTCGCCTCCCATGCCGTCACAAATTCGTCGGAAAGGGCAGAGCGCATTTTCCCCTCCGGAAAGAGCAGCCGTGCCGGTGCCCCGCGCGCTTTCTTTTTCACGGTAAGCGCAGATTCTTCCGAAAGGCGGCGCGGCTTGGAGCGGATAAAGTAGGGCGTGGTCTGCGATTTCTTCCGTCTGTCCCAGAGGAGGCACGCGACAGAGTACGGAAACTGGACGCACGTCACCTCGAGGAACAGGGAGAGCAGCACCCATTTGACAAGCGCGACGGTTCCCTCAAGATCCCGCGAGACCACCGCTCCCCAACCGAGAATGAGTCCCGTGACGAGAAGGACGAACGGATAGAAGTCCTCCCTCTTCCGGTATTCCTTGTTGTTTTGCTTTTTCATGCCTCTCTCCTGTTTTCCCGCTCCGTCAGCGATTCGTCCGGCGCGGTGAGGCTCGGAATCACCGCGGACACCGTCGAATTCGGGCATTTGCCGGATGGCGGGCGCATTTCCCGCAGGCTTCAAAGGCGGCGTCTTTCCGTCCGGCTTTCAGTCCGAGATTTCCTCGCGTGTTCGTAAACCGGCAGGTTCTGATTCGATTATACCCGATTTTTCCATTTTTGTCAATAGAAGCTGTTTTGAGAATACCTCAGCGGAATGTGTGAGTGCAAAGCGGCAAAAGCTCCCCGCTCCCTTTACTCCCGGGAGGTCACGCGCCTGCGGGAAGTCCCTTCTTCTTCCAGTTCCGCGCAGAGGGCTTTGAAGTCGTCTCTCTCCCGGAGGGGGGCGAAATCCGGGCCGTACAGGAAGTGGCACAACCTCGCGGGAAGGGAAAGGCTTGACACAATCAGCGGCGCGTCGTTCGTCTGCTTCAGCCGGTCGAACAGCGGCGTGGTGTACGGAATGGGTTCCGGCGGCATATTGACCGAATCCCGCGCGAGTTCGGCGTCGCAGTACGCGCGCAGCTTTTCCACAGCCTCCTCTTCTTTTCCGGCGCGTGTCAGCAGCACCGCCTCCCTTTCCAGCACCGGAATCAGCCAGTTGAAGAATCGAAGATAATTCCCGTCCGGAAAGATCAGCTCGAGCAGCTTTTCCTGCATTTTGAGCAATGGCAGGGAATCCGTGTCCCGGTTGAACGAGCTGAAAACGTTGAGAAATT
Organism: Oscillospiraceae bacterium; assembly: GCA_015065385.1. Classification (GTDB taxonomy): domain Bacteria; phylum Bacillota; class Clostridia; order Oscillospirales; family CAG-272; genus UMGS1696. The sequence continues at coordinate 6,245 of SVQK01000014.1, forward strand.
CCGCAAGCTTCCTATGCGCCTGTCTTTGCAGATGGAGGATGCGTTCCTCCCCCTCCAGACAGAATTGAAGCAGATAATCCGCCTGCGGGCTCAGCCGGGCCGTTTCCGCCGCTTCTTCCCGCCGTCCGCGTTTCAGGAGAAGAAAGACCATCCGGTACAGCGTATTCGAACGGATCGTTTCGTCCTTTGTTTCTTCCAGAACGAGACGATACCGTTTTTCCGCCGCATCCAACCATTCTTCTTTTTTTCCGTCGGATTTCTCGTAATCGGAAAGTCCTTCTTCCGCCGCGGCAAGCCAGAATTGTACCCATAGGCTCTTCGGATAGTCCTTCGCGGCAGACAGACATTTCGGGTACAGGACGCGGGGATCGACGGTTTCCGGATGCCGGATGAAAGAAAGGCTTTCCTCCGTCTCCTTCTGACCGGTGTCCTCCTGTCCGATCCCCAAAAGCTCGTCCGCCGTGACGCCGAGCACCCGGCACAGCGGGGCAATCAGGGCTAAATCCGGCGCCGCTTGTCCGAGCTCCCATTTTGAGACGGCCTGCGCGGTGACGCCGAGGTAATCCGCGAGCCTGTCCTGTGTCATGTCGGCTTTTTTGCGCAGGTCTTTGATTCGTTGTCCGATGTGTTCCATATCGTTTTCCTCTCTTGTTCAGACAGAAAGCGGGCCCGGCTATCGTTCTGCCTGTAGTATAGCAGATTCGAACGCCGGGCGCAATGGATTTGATTTTGAGTTCGGATCAACCGGGGGTTGAAAAGCGGGAGGTCACAGGGACTTGACGAGGGGCTTGTATTTTTGGATGAAGCCCTCGTTCGCCTCGTCGCCGTGCTCGGTGTTCGCCGACGCGAAGATCTCCGCGGGATGGCCGGATTCCTCGAGCAGCTCCGCGGTCCGGCAGACGATCGCCTCCATGATCATCGCGCCGATCACCGTCGAGGTCGCGCCGACCGCCTTGCCGCCGATCTCCACGGACGCGTCCCCGTAGGCTCCCATGTTGTCGATCACCACGCCGCACACGTCCATGAGCTTCTTCCCCTCGGGGTGGCGGGAGGTCATCCGCGCGCTGTGGGCGATGTTGGTGACGCAGACCGTCGAAAGGCCGCGCTTTTTCGCCTCCTCCGCCATCTCCACGGCGACCGTGTTGCAGCCGGAGTTGGAGAAGAGGAACAGCACGCCCCCGCACCGGATCGCGTCGATATCGTCGAGCAGCATCCCGGCGAGTCCGGACATCCTCTCGAGCGCGGAGCTTCTCGCCGCCGCCCGGTGCAGCATGAGGGCGTCCTCGAGGATCGGAACCACCCGCGCCAACCCTCCCGCACGGTAGAAGATCTCCTCCGCCAGCATGTGGGAGTGGCCGGTGCCGAAGGTGAAGACAAATCCGCCTTTTTCAAGCGCGTCCGCCGTGAGCCGCGCCGCCGCCTCGATCTTCTCCGCCTGTCCGACGCGCACCTTTTCCGCGAGCGCGATAACGTTGTGCATGTATGTTTCCGATGCGATCATGATGGATCCTCCTCTGTCTTTCCGATCATCGTTTCCGCGTACCGCGCCGCCGCTTCCTCCGCGGGGACGGACGGGACCGTGACCTCGATCCCCTGCCCCTGCGGCTGTCCGACGGCGTCCCGCAGTCTCTGTTCAAATTCCTCCCGGACGATCCGGTTTTTCGTCAGCACGCTCCCGTAGATCCCGACGGTACGCGCCCCGCTGAACCGGACCAGCTCCGCGGCGTAGGCGGCGAGAAACCGGGCGGCTTCGCTGAGGATCCCGCGCGCGACGGCGTCTCCCCGTTCGGCGCAGTCCGCCACGTCCTCGGCGAAGGATGCGATTTGGGGCGCGTGGTCTCCGTAGAAGACGGGAATCAGCCCTCTGAGCGACGCCGCGCCGTACCTGGTCAGAAGAGCCTTCCCGAGCGCGGTTTTCTCTCCGATCCCGTCGTCCGCCCTGAACGCGGCCCGGATCCCTTCGACGGCGATGAACCAGCCGCTTCCCTCGTCTCCGGTCATCCGTCCCCAGCCTCCCGCGACCCGGATCTCTCCGCGGCTGTTTTCCGCGATCCCCATCGCGCCGGTCCCGGAGATCATGAGGATGGCGGGGGTGTTTTGTCCGCCGTTCAGCTGCCGTTTCAGGCCGAAGAGGGTGATATACGCGTCGCTCCGCCCGAAGACCGGAACCGAAAGCGCCTCCCCGAGCAGTCCGTAGAACCGCGCCGCCGCCCCGTCCTCTTCCCCCGCCGCGTCGTCGAGGGAGGGATCGGCGATTCCGACGGCCGCGATCCGCTCCGGAGGGGTCCCGAGGGCCGCGATCCCCTCCGTCAGATTCCGCACCGCCTCCTCCGCCGGGATAAAGCGGTAATTCAGAGGCCCCGTTTTCGCCTCCGCGATACGCCGTCCGTTTTCACAGGCCGCGAGCATCGTTCCCGTCCCGCCGCCGTCCGCTCCGATGAAAATCATGCCGCCCTCCTGACTATCCGTGCTCTGTCCGTATCCGGTCCGACGGTTGACTTTTCCCGGAACGGATGCTATAATTTCGGTAATCCTATTGCTCCGCTGACAGACAAAATGTTGTCGGAAACTGTCTCAGCAATAAATCCTCTCCGATCCGAAAGGACTTTTTCCATGAACGAACTGACCTGCGGCTTCGCGGACGGCCTCATCACGCCGACCCTCCGGGGCACCTTCCTCGACGGCTACGGATTCCGGACGACGCCCGCGGAATCGATCCGGGACGATCTCCACGCCAAGGTCATGGCGGTCGGCGACGGCGAAAGCACCGCGCTGATTTTCTCCCTCGATCTGCTCGCCCTGATCCCGCGCCTCTACAAACTGGTATCCCGTCAGATCACGGCGATCACCGGCGTCCCCGCGGAGCGCATCGCCCTGAACTGCATCCACACGCACTCGGCCCCCGTGGCGGGAGGACTGGCGGAAATGCCCATCGACACGGACTACTTCGCACATGTCGGGGACGTCTGCGGTGAAATCGCGCTCCGGGCCATGGAGAGGCGCGTCCCCGGCACCTTCCGCGCGGAAATCCTTCCGGAGCGGCTGATCCACGTCTACAACCGCCGGGGACGGGACGTGCTGGATCCCTCGATCCGCGCGGCCGCCTTCCGGGATCGGAGCGGGAAACTCCGCGGCGTCCTCTGCTCGGCCTCCTGTCACGCGGTGATCAACACCGGGATGTGCGTCTCGGCGGACTGGCTCAGCGTCCTCAACCGCTCCTCCTCGGACGACCTTCCCCTGCTCTTTTTGCAGGGCCGGGCCGGAGACGCGGATCCCACGGGGGAATCCGGGAAGGATATCGACGCGCGGATCGAGACCCTCGGCGGCGAGCTGGCCTCCCCCGTGCTCCGGTTCGCCGCGTCGGAAGAGGCGGGAGAGCCCGTCTGCGGAGAACTGCGCGCCGTTTACGAGTGGATCCGGGTCCCGATGAAGCCCATGCGGGATACGGACGCGCTGTCCGCCGCCGTCCGGGAAGCGGAGCGGGACTATTTCGCTGCTCCCGAGGGAAAGCGGCACGAGCTGCTCAGAGAGCTCCAGTGGCGGCGCTCCATGCTGGATCTGGCCGAAAGCGGGGAGAGCGGCGACCTCACCGTCCCGATGCAGCTGATGACCGTCGGGCACGCGCTGGCCTTTGCCTTCGTCCCCTTCGAGCTGCTGACGCTGACCGGGGATCACATCGAGGCGATCTTCGCCGACGCCGGATGGAAAAGCGGGCAGATCTATGTCTGCGGCTACACCAACACGGTCAACGGCTATCTCGCCTCCCGGGAGGAATTCGCGTACGGAGGATACGAGGTCTCGGGCGCGTCCCACTGGTTCGGCATCCCCGAATCCGTCCCCGAAACCGCGGACACCGTCATCGACTGGTTCAGAAAGAACCTCTGATCCTCACTCCGCCTTTTCAAACAGGAAGAACGGCCTGTGTACGCAGTCGGACGCCACGACGGAAAAATCCGCTATGGCGAGCGGTCCTTCCATCCGCACCCTGCCCGCTCTTCCGGGGACGTCGAACCGGCCCGGGCGGTACATGGGATCGAGGACGCGGACTTCACGTCCGTCTCTGTCCGATCCCGTGAGCAGGATGTAGTGGCCGCCGTCCGAAAACACGCCGATATATCCGTCCTCCGGCCTGTCCCCGTAGGTATTGGCGATGACCATGCCGCGGCCGTCCATGAGAAAGGCGCGCGCCTCTTCGGGATCCTCGGTGTTTCTCACCCGGAGCCCGAACCGCTCGGCCACTGCCTCCGACGCGATATAGAGATTCGTTCCGACCTCAGCCCGCGCGCCGCATTCAAGAAAGAACGCAGCGGATTCCTCGGGCGGGAACGGGATCCCGAGCATGTTCTCGATCAGCATGGAGACGGAGATCGGCCCGCATCCGTTGTTCGAGAGGTTCCCGAATCCGCTCCCCGGGGCGGGAAAGGGAACGTGGGCATAGTCGAGCTGACAGTAGAAGACCATTTTCTCCCCCTCCTTATTCCGGTTTCCGCCCGTGATCCATGTAGTCCAGCACGAACTGCACGAACACCTTCACGCCGGTCTCAAGGCCGTCCTCGTCGATGTCCCAGTCCTTCGTGTGCGCTGGATGGCAGGCGCCCTTCGCCTCGTTCCGCATCCCGAGGCCGAAGAGAAGGCCGGGCTTCAGCTGTTCGTAGTAGGCGAAATCCTCGCCTCCGGGGGACGGGGGAAGGAGGATCACCCGCTCCGCTCCGACCGCCTTTCTCGCGGACGCCGCGAACGCCTCGTAGAGAGCCGGATCGTTGTGCGCGCTCGGCAGGGGATCGCCGGACCAGTCGATCGACCAGCTCGTCCCGCACTCCTCGGCCACGGACTTCGCCAGCTTTTCGAGCCGCGCCCTGGCCCACGCCATCGTTCCGTCCTTCAGGCAGCGGATAGAGCCCTCGAGCACGCATTCGTCGGCGTTGGTGGAGACGGTGGTCCCCGCGTGCATGCAGCAGACCGCCATCACGCAGGTGTCGAAGGGATCGACCTCCCGGCTGACTATGGTCTGGATACCGTTATAGATCTTGACCCCGGCGGAAAGCGCGTCGATCCCCATGTGCGGAGAGGCGACGTGGACCGCCCGCCCTCCGAGGGTGATCTTCCACGCGATGGACGTCGCGTTGGTGGTGCCGGGGCAGCTCGAGATGACGTGGGTCGGATCGATGCAGTTCACATGGCACATGACGATGCAGTCGATATCGTCCATCACGCCGTGCTCGCACATGATCCGCGCGCCGCTGGGCCGTCCCTCCTCGCACGGCTGGAACAAAAGGCGCACCCGGCAGCCGATCTGATCCCGGATCTCCCAGAGGGCGCGGGCGGTGCCGATCATCATCGCGGTGTGCGCGTCGTGTCCGCAGGCGTGCATGATCCCCTCGTGACGGGAGCGGTAGGGCTTGTCTTCGTTGCTCTCGGTGATCGGGAGCGCGTCCATGTCCGCCCGCAGGCCGATGGTGAAGCCGGTCTTCTCCGGGTTGACGGTGGCGACGACGGAATTCTTTCCGTACTTGTCCGCCTCGTAGGGGATCCCGATTTTATCCAGTTCTTCCCTTACCAGAGCGGACGTCATAGGCAGATCCCAGCGGAGTTCGGGGTACATGTGAAGCTGACGGCGGATGCGCACAAGATCGTCCTGATCGATGCGCGGAATGCGGCTGTCCATAGGCCGGACCTCCTGACTCGTTTGTGTTTCGCCCTTATTATAGCACGCCGCCCGCGGATTGGCAAGGCTTTTTCCCCCGAGTTCTCCCCATGCCGGGATACCGTCAAGGAGGTTTTCATGCCCTCGATCGTCACAATCACCGAACTCCGGGATCCGGCCCTCGATCCCTACGCCCGCCTGACCGAGCGTCAGCTCCGCTCTCTGCAGGATCCCGACAAAAGCGCGTTCGTCGCGGAAAGCCGCACCGTCGTGTCCCTCGCGCTGTCCGCCGGACTCACGCCGCTCTCCTTTCTCATGGATCACAGCCAGCTCACGGGCGCGTCCCGGGATCTCGCGGACCGGATCCTCGCGGGAGAATGGGGGGACGTCCCGCTCTACACCGCCGACGATGGCATCCTCGAGGAGCTGACGGGCTTTTCCCTCTCCCGCGGCGTGCTGGCCGTGTTCCGCCGTCCCGCGCTGCCCTCCGTCGAAGAGGTCTGCCGAGAGGCGCGCCGAATCGCCGTGCTCGAGGACATCATGGACGCCGCGAACGTGGGCGCGATCTTCCGGAATGCGGCGGGGCTCGGATTCGACGCCGTGCTTGTGACCCCCCGGTGCAGCGATCCCCTGCTCCGCCGGTCCGCCCGGGTCAGCATGGGGACGGTGTTTCAGATCCCGTGGACCCGGATCGGAGAGTCTCCCTCCGACTGGCCGGAGCGCGGCATGGAGCTGCTTCACCGCCTCGGCTTCACCGTCGCCGCGATGGCTCTATCGGAGAACGCCGCGGATATCCGCTCCGAACGGCTGAAACGCGCCGAACGGCTGGCGATCCTGCTCGGCACGGAGGGGACGGGACTTTCGAAGGCATCCGTTGACGCCGCCGATCTGACCGTCCGGATCCCGATGCTCCACGGGGTGGATTCCCTGAACGTCGCCGCGGCCTCGGCAGTCGCGTTCTGGGAAACCGTGCGCGGGGAGTCCGACGAACATTACCGCTGACAGGAGGCTTTCATGCGCTTTCTTCACATCTCCGATCTCCATTTCGGAAAGACGGTCCACGGCGTGTCCATGCTGGAAAACGGCGATCAGGGCTTCTGGGTCGATCGGTTCCTCGAAAAGACCGTAGAGCTGAAACCCGACGCCGTGCTCATCGCGGGGGACGTCTACGACCGGAGCAGTCCGTCCGGGGAAGCCGTCACGCTTCTGAGCCGGCTTCTGACCTCCCTCGCCGATCTTTCCGTGCCGGTGATGATGGTCGCCGGGAACCACGATTCCAGCCCAAAGCTGTCCTTCGTCCGGGATCTGCTCGGCAGGCAGCGTCTATACATCTCCGCGCCGCTCGAAGGATCCCCCGATCTGGCCCGCGTGACCCTTGAGGATGATTTCGGGCCTGTGGATTTCTGGCTCATGCCCTACGTCTTCCCCGCTCTCGCGGCGCGGGCGCTCAACGCCGATTCCGACGCATTCGGATTTCCCGACAACGAAACGGCAGTCCGCGCCCTGCTCGGCAAACAGAAGATCGACCTCACCCGGCGCAACGTCCTTGTGGCCCATCAGTATGTGACCGCGGGGGGATTCGAAGGGATGCGCGGGGGATCGGAATCCGCGGTGGGCGGCGTGGGACAGGTGGACGTCTCCGCCTTCGACGCGTTCGATTACGTCGCGCTCGGACACATCCACGCTGCCTATTCCGTCGGAAGAGAGTCCGTCCGGTACGCCGGTTCCCCGCTCTGCTATGATTTCAACGAACTGCGGCAGCCGGAGAAGGGGCCGCTTCTTGTGGAGCTGGGCGGAAAACGGGACGGGGGACCGGTTCCGATCCGGTGGCAGACCGTCGTGATCCCGCCCCTTCATCCCATGCGCGTGCTCCGCGGTACGTTCACCGAGCTCCGGGACGCCGAGCTGGCGAATCCGCGGACGGGGGAATATCTCAAACTGATCCTCACCGACCGCCGCCTGACGCCGGAGACCGCTTCCTTCTTCGAATCGCTCTTCACGGAACGGGGGAGCGTGCTCATGGACCGCGCGTCGGAATACAGCCCGTTCGGAAACGGATCCGACGCTTCCGAGCCTCACGCCGCGCGGCAGAGAAGCGTGGAAGAGCTGTTCGCGGAGTTCTGGAGCCGGAGCAGCGGCGGGGACGGGCCGAGCGAGCGGGATTTCGCCCTGCTGTCCCGGGCCGGGGAGATCACCAGACGCGCGGACGCAAAGGGAGAGCCGACGCAGGACGATATCCGGGCCATTCTTGATTTTCTGACGGAGGAGGGGGACGCATGAGACCGCTGCACCTGACCATGACCGCATTCGGATCCTACGCCGCAAAGACGGAGATCCCCTTTGACGCGCTCCGCCGGGGCCTGTTCCTCGTCACCGGGGATACGGGAGCCGGAAAAACCACCATCTTCGACGCGATCATGTTCGCCCTGTACGGCGTGGCGAGCGGGAGCGACCGGAAGGGGGACATGCTCCACTGCGACCATGTGGACAAATCGACGGACACCGCGGTGAGCCTTCTCTTCTCACAGAACGGGAGAAAAATCACAGTTTCCCGGCGGATCCACTTCCGGAAGAAGCAGGGCGCGAAGAACGAATACAATCCCGGTACCGTCTCGGCGCTGCTCGAGGAGGAAGGCCGCGCTCCGACGGAAGGGGCCGCGCGGGTGACGGCAAGATGCGAGGAGATCCTCGGGCTGAACGCCGAACAGTTCAGAAAGATCATCATGCTGGCGCAGGGAGAGTTCCGGGAATTCCTCCGCGCCGACAGCGAGAAGAAAAACGAGATCCTCGGAAAGCTCTTCGACAACTCCGCCTATGTGTTCTATCAGAAACTCCTGACCGGGGCGCGGGACGAGCTGAAAAAGCGGCGGGAGGCGGATTTCGCGCGGCTGGACTACGAAATGAAGTCCGTTTTCCGGATGCCGGAGGGGCTTGAAGCGGAGGAGCGGACCGCGTTTCTCCCCGGCCATCCCGCGCTGATTCAAAATCTCGAGAGCCTTGCGGAATCGGAGGCGGCGCGGCTCGGGGAGCTGACAAAGGAGCGCGAAGAGGCGGACCGGGCTCTCGCGGATCTTCACGCGCGGATGGGCGCGGCGGAAACGGTCAACGGGCTCTTCGCGGAGCTGGCGGAGGAGGAAAAGACCCTCGTCTCCCTCCTTGCCGCCGATCCGGAGTTCGAGAGCCGCCGCGCCTCGTTCCGACGGACGGAATCCGCCTTCCGGAAAGCCGAACCCGCCGCCGAACGCTCCCGCCTTGCCGACGAAAAGCTGAATGCGGCGTCGGACGAGATCGAACGCCTGCGCCGGGAGCTGGACCTTCTCGAGCAGACGAAGGCCGCGGCGGAAGAACAGGTCGAAAAGGACGCTGAAACCGCCGCGCTTTTGGACGAGGTCAAGGCAAGGATCTCCGCCCTCACGGCCGAGATGCCGCGCTACGCCGAACTCGACCGGGCGGAAGCTGAGAAACGGGACGCCGAATCGACCGCCTCCCGGATCCGCGGAGCGCTGGAAGAACGCCGCATCGCGCTGGACCGGCTGAAAACGGAAATCGAAACCCTGACGGCATGGCTGAACGACACGGCGGACGCGGACACCTCGGCGCAGGCGGCACAGTTTGCGCTGGACCGCGCCCGGGAAGAGCAGCGCGCGGCGGAGGGCATCCGGTCCAAAATCGGCGAGATCCGCGCGGAGGAAGAAAAGATCGGAAAGGAGCGGGAAACCCTGCTCGCCCTGACGGAGGATGCCGGGAAAAAGACAGAGAAATACGCCGCGCTCTATCAGCGGTTCATCGCGGGGCAGGCCGGGCTTCTCGCCGCGGAGCTGGGACGGACGCTCGAGGAAAAGGGCGAGGCGCAGTGCCCCGTCTGCCGCACGCATCTGACCGGCGCGGACCGGATCCGGCTTGCTCTCCCGGAGGAGGACACCCCGGACAAGAGGACCGTGGACCGGGCAAAGGCGGCCTCCGACGACAGCGAAACCGCCCGTAGCGCGCAGGAGACGAGAATCGGAGCCATGTGGGCCGCGGTCGGAGAGAAGAAAAAGGCCGCCCTCGCCGAAGCCCTCCGGTTCCTGCCCGATCCGCCGGACGGCGCGGGATGGGACTGGAACGCCCTCGTCTCCCCGCCCGAGAACCGCGCGGACGCGATCCTCAAATCCGCAGTCGTCCGGACGGAGGCAGCCGCACGCGCCCTAACCGCCGCAAAAGCGCTCCTTGACGAACGCAGCCGCCGGAAGAAGACGCTCGAATCGAAGGAAGAGGAGCGGGCAAAGGCCGAAGAATCCGCGTCCGATCTGCGCGAAAAACAGGCGGAGCTGGAAACGGCCGCCCGGGAATGCGACGCAAGGATCGAGGAGGCGAAAAAAGCCCTCTCCCACGAAACCGCGGAGGAGGCTGGGATTGAGTTAGGTGAGCTGGCCGGGACGCAGAAAAAACTCGAAGGGCGGATCCGCCTGCACGAAGAGGCCCTGAACAAGATCCGCGTCCGGCACGACACCTGCACCGGCAGCCTGAAAGCACGGGAGGACTCGATGGACGCGCTTCGGGCCGAATCCGACGCGGCGAGGGCGGAGATGGAAGAGATCCTCAGAGAGACCGGATTTGCCGATGCGGAGGACGTAAAAACCGCGCTGGAGCCGATCGGGAAGGCTGACGGGGAAACGTGGCTCGCCGGGGAACAGCGCGCGCTGACGGATCACGACTACCGGAAAAAGCACGCCCGGGAACGGATCGCCGCGCTTCGAACGCAGACGGCGGGCAAAGCCTTCACGGACACCGGAACGCTCGCGGACGAGATCCGGGATCGGGAGGCGGATCGGGCCCGGGTGGACGGCGCGCTGAGCGAGACCGACGGCCTGCTCCGCAACCACCGGGACGTGCTCGGAAAGGCGGAGAGCCTTGTGAAGTCCCTCGCGTCCACCGACCGGGCGTGGAACCGGCTGGATCCGATCGCGCAGCTGGCGTCCGGCTCATCCGGAGAAGGGGGGCGGCTGAACTTCGACCGGTACGCGATGGGGACGGTCTTCCGGGAGATCCTCGACATGGCCAACGGACGCATGGCGGTCATGAGCGGAGGACGCTACGAGCTGGTTCACAAGGTCTCCGCCGACCGGAAGAACGCCAAGGCGGGGCTGGATATCGAGGTGCTGGACAATCTGACCGGTCAGCTCCGCCCGTCGGGAACGCTGTCCGGAGGCGAGAGCTTCTTCACCTCCCTCGCGCTTGCCCTCGGCTTGTCCGACACGGTTCAGAACCACGCGGGGGGCAGGAAAATGGAGACGCTCTTCATCGACGAGGGTTTCGGAACGCTCAGCGACGACGTTCTGGACAAAGCCCTCGCCGTCCTCGACGGACTCACGGAAGGCAACCGCCTCGTCGGGATCATCTCCCATGTGGACCGTCTGAACGAGAGCATCTCCCAGAAGATCCGCGTCAAAAACGGGGACCGCGGGAGCACCCTCACGCTGGAAAGAGGGTAATACGACAACAAAAGAACCCCGCGGCGGGAAGAGATCCGTTCCCTTCCCCCGCGGGATTTTCCGTTCGCTTCACCGCGCGCTCATCCTTTGTATGCAGTGCCGGTGAACAGGGCGATTTTCCGGTCCGTGTCGTCGGTGACGAGGACCTGATAGACGCAGGTCGTCCTTCCGTCCTTGACGCAGGAAGAGCGGGCGATGAGACGGGAGCCTTTGACTGCGCTCAGAAACTGGATGCTCACGTCCACGGCGACCGTTCCCATGTGCACGTTGTTGGTGGAGACGGCCAGCGCGAGATCCGCCAGCGTGAAGATCGCCCCGCCCATCACGCCGCCGAGCGCGTTCCGGTGATTTTCGGTCAGAGTCAGGCTGCACACGCATCCGTCCTCGGTCAGCTCGTCCACGGTCATGCCGTTGACGGTGGCGAACCGGTCGTTTTTGAAGTACTCACGCGCTTCTTCCACGGTGGCAAAGTTTTTCATCGATCCGTTCCTTTCAGGATTCTCCCGTCAGGCTTCCCCGTAATACTCGTCGAGGACGGAGGAAGCGGCCTCCGCCCATTCGATGAGGTTTTCGGGCCGGTAGCCGACGGTGCTGATGTCTTTGAGGGTGATATCGCAGGGCGTCCCGTATTTCAGACAGGCTTTGACGGTCTTTTCGATGTCGCCGCGGATCTGGTCGGGATCGGTGCGGATGGCGACGTGGGCGGGATTCGGCTTGCGGGAGAGCACATAGTCCCCCCCGAGCTCTTCCGCCGTCCTCTCCACGTCGGACCACGGCGAACACCCCACCTTGCGCAGATTCGGATACTGCTTCAGCTTGCCGATCCGGTCGGACAGCGGCTCGCAGCAGCCGTAATAGGTAAAGGCGCACCGTTTGGCGAGGGGGATCGAGTATTGCAGATCGAACTCGTCGTGCGCGTCCGGCGACACCGTGGAAAACATCTGCGCCATCGTGCGGAACCAGATATCGCGGCTCGTGTAATGCGCGGGATCGGGCTTGTGGGGCAGGGTGACGGCGTTCGGCGTGCAGTGAAGAGCGAGCGCGTTCGGGTCGTACAGTCCGAGCGCGTCCATCTGATCCATCTCGGACGCCATGCCCTGCGTGAACAGCTTCATGATCTTATGCAGGTATTCGGGCCGCTCGACCATATCGATGAGGATCGGCTCGACGCCCCGCAGCGTTGCAATGCGGTCCCACGGCGAATAGTAGATCCCGTGCCCGCGCAGAACGACCGGGATGATGTCCCCGACGAGCTCTTCCACATGCGCGACGTTCTTTTTGTCCGCCTCGGGGTACGCCGTGATGACGGGATCGTGGTATGCCTCGAGCGCGCTCTCGTCCGCTAAAACGTCCTCGTAGTGATGGGACACGATGTTGTTCCTCCGATCCACCGCAAGCCGCTCTTCCTTGATCGCAAAGCCGTTGCCCGTGTTCGACATGGATTTCCCAACGGCCCAGACGGGCTCGATGTAGTTGTCGCATTTGAAGTGCTTCTCGCGGAATAGCTGGACCCGCAGGCCCCACTCCATCCCCCGCAGCTCCGCGTCCTCGCAGACGCAGTCGAGCTCGTGGTCGAGATTCATCTCATGCCACGGGATCTCCTCCATAATGAGCGGAGGGCGGACGATTTTCAGGTCGTTGCTGTCCAGAAACCGCTGTCTCATCCGGACGTGTTTGTCCGACACGGCGATTTCCATGTATCGTTTTGTGAGCTCCCGGACGACGCCGAGGTCTTTTTTTCGGCTGTTCATTCCAACCCCCTAAATAATGCAAGCTCGTTTGCAAGCTCTGTCCGCGCCTTCGTTTCGATTTTCGCCCATGTGGAAGCGAAGTTGGTGGATTTCGCGGAGTAGAGCGTGCTGATGATATTCCCCGCGCCGCCCCAGTCCGACATGAAGCCGAGATCGTACGCGCGTGACGCCAGGATGATATCCAGCCCCCGTTCGCGTCCCGGGTTCTGCGGTTCACCCAAAGACCCCCTCAGCCCTTGTAATGCCGGTACTTTTCCACGGCATCGAGGACCGCGGCCATGTTTTCGAGCGGGATCTCGTAATTCAGCTCTACGTTCAGCCCGAGCGCGCCTTCCTTGAGATACAGTCCTTCCACCGCCGCCCCGATGTGGTCGAAGATCTGCGAGCGGGTGGCGACCGGGAAGAGCTGGCGGTCCAGATCGAGGTTGATCGGGATGATCTGCTCGCGGCGGCAGACGCGGATCAGATTTTCAAGGCCGTTCGCGCGGAACTGCGGATTGATCATGTCCACGCCGCAGTCCACCAGATCCGGCATGATCTCCCAGATGCAGCCGTCCGTGTGCATGTAGATGATCTGCGAGGGCTTATAGGCCTTGACGATGCCGTAGAGCTTGCGGAAACAGGGCTTCATGTACTTCCGCCAGCGCTCGGCTCCGATGGCCAGCCCCTTCTGCATCCCGAGGTCGTCCCCGAAATAAACAATGTCTCCCATGCGGGGCAGGACAGCCGCGACCTGATAGAGGTTGTATTCCAGCACCTTGTCGATGAGGGTTTGAATGGTCTCTCCCTCCTCGGCGAACCAGACCATGGCGTTCTCGAATCCGCACAGGTCCAGCAGCCGCAGATACATGAAGCCGTGCGGAAGGCGTCCGTCGCGGCAGTCGGGGATCTTCAGCGCCGCCACGTCGTCCTCGTCCTTCACCGGATGACCCACGACGATGGCCTCGTTCCCGGCGTGCTCGTTGTGCCATTCGCAGCCCCATTCGTCGATGTAGATCCCCTTTCGGTAGCTCGGCGAAAGGTGCTCCCCGATGTGTTCGTAATCGACCTTGTTCCCGCCGAAGAACTGCGGATACTGGTCGATCAGACGCTGCAGCTCCGCGCCGTATTTGATCCACGCGGCGGGGAGGATGCTGATGCCGACCGGAATGGTCTCGGGGGACTGCATGCGGATTGCTTCTATCAGATTTGACATGGCTCTGCCCGTGCCGGTGCGGCTCCGGCGGAAAAACAGTCGGACGGGAGCCGCGGTTTGTCCCGTCTCTTTTGGAATCAGTATAGCACATTCCCAAAGATTTATCAAGAATGAAACGGAATTGGAGGCGCAAAAAAACGCCGATCCGCGAAGAACCGGCGTCCTGTATTGCGCGATTTGGGAAAGTCAGGGAACGATTACCACTTGACGAGCTTGTCCTTGTAGCCGTCCACCTTGATGCCGCTGAAAATGCCGTGACCGGCGGAAACGAACTCCATGCCCTCGGCCTTGAGCTTCTCTTCCTGAACGGACTGTTCGATCATCTTGTCGCCGCGAACCGCGCCGCGTTCGCCGACGATGCGCCAGTAGGGGATCTCCGTACCGTCGTTCGCCGCAGCGGGCCATCTGATGTTCTGGGGACGGGTCACTTCCGTGCCGCATTCCGCGGTGAGCTTGGCCTCCATGTCGGACCAGCGGGAGAGAGAACCGGCGGGAACCTGGCAGATGGTGTCGATGAAGAGCTGGGCGACGGCTTTGCGGCCGTTTCTCGTGTCATAGTCGATCACAATCTTCGGAGCCTTGGGCTCTTCGACGGGAGCCTCCTCCACGGTGGGAGCGGCTTCTTCCTCAACAGCTTCCGCAGCGGGAGCCTCTTCGACGGGAGCTTCCTCCGCGGGAGTCTCTTCCACGGGAGCTTCTTCGGGCTCTTCCGCGCAGGCGCAGGGTTCTTCCTCGCTCTTACAGCAGCAGGGAGCGGCGGGCAGCTTGGTGGAGATCGGGAGACCGTTTTCCCGAACGATGGATTTCAGATACATGCGGATCGCGGTGGGGGTGTCCAGTCCCAGCTCGTCCAAAACGGCGGCAACGTTGTTCTTCAGAGCTTCTTCCACTTTGACAGTGATAATGGCCATTTATTTTTCCTCCAATTGGCAGATTCCATTATCATTATAGTCCATGGTCATGCGTTTGTCAAGCCTTATTGCACAAATAATAAGAAAAATTCACTATTCGCAAAACACTGTCCGTTCATTCGTCGTCAATATCTGACCGGGCAGAGGCTTTTTGCCCTGAAAAACGGCGCGTTTGGGGATGAATTGAACCGGTTCACGGTAAATCCGGATAAAACGGCGGAATCCTGCCAATCCGCTGTCCTTTCCCTTCCGACCGACGGAA
Source organism: Oscillospiraceae bacterium (assembly GCA_015065385.1). Taxonomy (GTDB): domain Bacteria; phylum Bacillota; class Clostridia; order Oscillospirales; family CAG-272; genus UMGS1696. The sequence goes on from SVQK01000014.1 coordinate 21,482, forward strand.
AAAGAAGGCGTTCATCTTCGTGATTCGGATCCGGACTTTTGGGATACAGCCGGGTGTTTTTTTGCAAGAAGCGGACTTTTCCCGACACAGATTGACTTTTCCCCAAAAGAAGGATATAATGGAGATAGGAAAAAAGAACGCAAGGCGCGACGTCTGCGCCTCTCTCAGGAGGAGTCCATGGACTTTGAAACGATCGTATCCTGGCTGATCCCGGCGGGTTTGAACCTGTTCCGGGGACTTCTGGTCCTCGCGGTCGGGCTGATTCTGACCCGCTGGATCACAAAGCTCGTTGAAAAGAGAACGTCCCTCTCCCGGCTCGACCCGACGCTGCGGGGATTTCTCAAGAATCTCCTGAAGCTGATTCTCTATGTGGCGGTCATTCTGACGGCGGCGAACGTCCTCGGCATTCCGCTGACCTCCTTCCTCACGATCTTCGCGTCGGCGGGCGTGGCGGTGAGTCTGGCAATGCAGGGCGCGCTCGGCAATCTGGTGGGCGGGCTGTCGCTCATGCTGCTGAAAACCGTCAAGGAGGGCGAATTCATCAAGATCGGCGACTACGAGGGCACGGTCAAGTCGGTCGGCGCGTTTTACACCGATCTCGTCACCTTCGACAACCGGCGCATCAGTCTGCCGAACAGCACGCTCACCAACACCCCGGTCGTGAACTATACGCGGGAGGGAACGCGCCGGGTGGACGTCACCTATTCCGTCAGCTACGCGAGCGACACGGACAAGGTCTGCCGCGTCCTCGAAGAGATGGTTTCGGCCAACACCTCCGTTCTGAACGATCCCGCGCCGTCCGTCGTGCTCCAGAAATGCGCCGACAGCAGCGTCGATTTCACGGTCCGCGCGTGGGTGAAATCCTCGGATTACTGGGACGTCTACTACTACATGACCAAAACCGGACGGCGCGCGCTGGATGAAGCCGGGATCGAGATCCCGTTCCCGCAGATGGACGTGCATATCAGGTAAATCGAACCGCAGAAAAAGGCCGGCGGACTGCCGTTCGGAAGGAAGCGTCCCTCCGGATGACCGTCCGCCGGTCTGCGTATTTGATACTATTCTCAGCCAAAAAAGCTAAACTATATGGGTTTAGATCGCTCCATGTAGGAGGCGAACGGCCTCTGCCGTGAGCTCGCGTACGATAACTCTGATAAGGTTGGATAGCTATATTGGTGTGCTGAAGCCTCAGCTTCACTTGATTGGTATAGCCTATCCATTATCTCCTCCCCCATGAAGTTCTTTGCCAGGCTTTCTCCGAAAGAAAGCCGCGTTTCCCTTTTAGCTTGAGATTAGTATGATTTACCTGCTCGGCTACATCAGCCCATGGCGATCCGGATATCCGTGAGGATGGCGGAGCCGTCCATGCCGCTCTCGACGATGCCGTAGGTGTGGGTCTCTCCCGCGGCGTCCTTGTAGGAGAAGCCGTAGGTCGGAAAGATCTCCCCGAAGGTCATGGTCAGGAGCAGGGGTTTTTCCGGCGTGAAGGATGCCAGACGGTAGAGCTCCGTCCCCGAGAAGACCGGCTCTCCCTCGGTCTCAGCGTCTTCGTATTTCAGGGAGTACAGGCTGAAATTGCTCACCTTGACGTACGGCTCGAGCAGCACATCGACCGCGTATTCCCCTCTGTCCGGCGCGAAGGTCTCGTGCGCGGGAAGATCGGAGGACTTCCCGTCCACCTTTCTCACGCCGATGAGGCTCCCTCTGCGGAACCGTTCCGCGCCGCCTCCGATGCAAAGGGTCAGCGTATCGCCCTCGGAGGTCACGGATCCGTCGCCGCCCACGAGAGTGCCGTCCGACAGAATCAGTTCGTACCGCCCGCCGCTCGCCCAGAGTCCGCGCTCCTTTGCCGTCCATTCCAGCGTTCCGAAGTAAGTATCTCCGCCCATGGTGAGCTCAAAGGATCCGTCCGGGTCGATCCGGAACTCGGACGCGCCGTTTTCCGAATTCCACGCGCCGGTGTAGAGGCTAATGGGATCGGGTTCCGGCTCCGGCTCGGGTGTCGGCTCGGGGGTCGGCTCGGGGGTCGGCTCCGGCGCAGGCTCGGGCGTCGGTTCGGGAACGGCGGCGGAATCCGTCGTCTCGCCCGTTCTGACCCAAATCTCATAGTCCTTTCCGTCGCCGGGGATGCGGGAATCGCGGGCCTCCTTCATGGCGGCGTCGGTGTAGCAGGGCAGTTCTTCGAAGTACCCCGCGACAAAGGTCCAGTCGGCGGGCAGCGTGTAGGAATAATCCCCGACGCCCTCGAAATGGCAGGTGACGGTCCGGGTCTTTTGGAACATGCTTTCGAATTCGTCCCGGAACGGAACCTCCTCGCCGAGCTTCACGGTCTGGGTCATTCCCATTTCCCCAAAGTAAACGGACCGGACCAGAACGTCCTCCTGCCCGACGACCCATGTCATCGCGCTGTCCCCTTCCTCGTCGAAGTCATACTGATACCGGAAGGAAACCGCGTCCCCGTCGCTCTGGATGTCGGACGCGCTGCCCAGCATCAGGGCGTCGGTCAGGATCTGATCGTAGACGTAATGCTCGCCGTCCGCGTTCGTGTCGTAGATGAGATACGCCCCATGATCCGGAACGGACGCGTAATAGGTGTATCCCTTCCCGTCCTCGTTCAGCTCGAACTGGTCCGAATCGTAGTTGCCGGTTCCCTGACGGAAAACGGTTCCGTCCTCGTCGGTCATCTCCATATAGGAATACCGGACGATGAGGCCGTCATGGCGGAAGAATACCGTGGAATACGCCCCGTACTCGGACTGATTCTCGAGCGTCAACGTGCCGTATTTGTTCAAAAGGTTGGTGACGCGGTTGTTTTCCCGCAGATCGTCCAGAGAGAAAGGCAGCTCCTCGAGGGATTCAGGTTCGGTCACGATGTCCGTCGGGTAGTTCGCCTCGTCCCACGCATAGACGGTCACGGTTTTTCCGCCCGGCTCGACATACATGGATTCGTCGATCGCCATGCCGGCCTCGGCGTCCGGGGAGGAGAGGATGATGCCCTCGTCCTGATAGAGGAACAGCCCCCACGCGGCGGGGAATTCCAGATTTTCGACCCGCTCGCCCTCTTCCGTCACGATATTGATCGATACGGTCCGGGTGTCGTCCCAGGCAGTCATGACGTCCCTGCCCACCTGCTCGCCGTCGTATTCCACGGAGAACGAGCCGTAATGCTCTTCGCCGTCGAGGCTGTACTCCCAGCCGAACGAAAGGATATCGAGCGTCCCCTTGTCCACCGTGACGGTGTTCTCACAGGGGAATTCGCCGCCGCCCTCGTCCACAAGGATCTCCGGTATGACGACCGTCACACTGTTCTCATCCTCGGACAGCACGAGGATATCCCCGGCCGCCTCCACGGGAAGGTAATCGGTGAGCACATACTCCCCTTCCCCGCCGTAGGCCACCTCACTCGCGCTCACCCAGTGCGAGCAGGTCGTCGTTTGGCTGTCGGGATAGATGGGGGTGCCGCGGTAGTAACCGTAGAGGCTGTCGTACTCCCCGTCTTCATAGACCTCTTTCGACTCGTCGAAATACACAAGGTCGCCGTCCCGCATCCAGAGGCATTCGACCTCGCTCCCCCCGTCGTATTCCCGGCGCACGGTCACGCAGTCGTGGCGGCTCAGGAGCGAGGAAATCAGGTTTTGCTGCGTCAGAAGATCCAGATCGAAATTGGCAATCCGGTTTTCGTCCGGACCGGGATCGGGCGAAAGAGGCTCCGGATCCTGTCCGGGATCGGGCGCTTCCGTCTCGGGCGCGTTCCAGGAAGGATCGGTCTCCGTGCCGTCCGCACCGTCGATCCGCTGGATCTTCACGCAGGAGGAGAGCAGTACCGCCGCGAGGAGGACCGCTATCAGGGATTTGATGTTCTTGCGTTTGTCAGCCATGGTCATTCTCCGTTTCTCTTTCAGTTTCCGCCGTCGTTCTCTGTCCGTATTATACTATGCCGCGCCGGGCTTGTCAACGGAGATTTGCAGGCTGTTGATTCAATTGCGCCTCAAAATCCCGGAGAGCGGGATCCCGGGGGAATTCTTCTTTCCCGCTTGACTTCCCCGTCAGTCTCCGGTATAATACCGAAAAAGGCTCTTCGATCCGGAAAGGCGGTGATCCCATGGTTTTGCTGTACAGTCCCAAAAAGGTGGACGCGATCCTTTCGGAGCTGTCGTCGCTCGTGGACCGGGCCGCCCTTGACTACGGCATTCCGGGGGCGTGTATCCGGGCGATGCTCTACCGCGAGACGAAGGAAATCGACCTTTTCGACGCCGCCGCGGATATGGCGGTCTTCTTCGGGCTGTTCGGACGGGACGACTGCTCCACGGGCTACGCGCAGATCTTCTCCCGCGTCGCCATCCGCGCGCTCCGGTTCGCCGAGGACAAGGGGATCGAGCGGGCGGCGCGCTTCGGGTTCGATCACGCGCTGTCGGACCGGGATCCGGCGGACGTGCGGGCGGTGTGGCTCCGGCTCTACCGGGATAAGGAGTTCAACCTCCGCATGGGAACCTTGAACCTGTTAGCCGCGGCGGACGAGGCCGTCGGATCGTTCGATTACGCCGCCATGTCCCCCGAAGAGATGAAGCGCGCGTTCAGCCGGTACAACGCGAACACCCGCGCCGTCACATCCTACGGTGAAGAGGTCTTCGGGTATTATCTCAGATTTCAGAACGCCCGTTAAACGGCAACGATCAGGAGGCAGTTATGCGATTTACAGCGGATCACGATTTGCACATTCATTCCCACCTCTCCCTCTGCTCGGGCGATCCGGCGCAGAATCCCGCCGCCATTCTGGCCTACGGGGAGGAAAACGGATTCAAAACCCTCTGCCTGACGGACCACATGTGGGATCCCGCCGTCCCCGGAGCGTCCGGATGGTACGCGGCCCAGCCCTACGAGCGCACCCGCGAAGCCCTTCCCCTTCCGCAGTCGGACAGGGTGAAATTCCTCTTCGGATGTGAGACGGACATGGACAAACACTGCGTCATCGGCGTCTCAAAGACCGTCGCGGAAGAGCTGGACTTCATCATCGTCCCCACCACGCACCTGCACATGGACGGCTTCACGCTGGAAGGGAGCGAAGGCGCGGAGGAGAGAGCCGCCCTCTGGATCAGCAGGTTCGACGCCCTGCTCGACGCGGATCTGCCCTTCGAAAAGGTCGGCGTGGCCCATCTGACGTGCAGCCTGATCTGGCGGAATCGGTATCTCGAGGTGCTCGAGCGGATCCCGGAGGCGGAGTATCACCGACTCTTCGAGCGGGCGGCGAAATGCGGGATCGGGATCGAGCTGAACTTCCCGGCGCAGAACATGGACGCGGAAACCGCCCGTCTGACCCTACTGCCCTACCGGATCGCCAAGGAGGAGGGGTGCAGATTCTACCTCGGGAGCGACGCCCATCACCCGTCCTCCCTTGCCTCGGCGAAAGCGAATTTTGAAGCCATCATCGATCTGCTCGGCCTGACGGAGGACGACAAGATCCCGCTGCTGTGGTAAGAAACGCGCAGGGGTTCTTTCCTCATATTGTGAACACAATAAAATACTCCGGCCCCCGGACTGCGGGAAAAGCAGGATCCGGGTTCCGGAGCGTTTTGTTTGAAGGGGTGAAATCAGCCCCCGCTGTTTTCGATCAGTCTGGATACCAGCTTGTCGATCATCTTGTTGATCCCCTTCGACTGCCGCTGGATATCCGAAGCGATTTCGGTCGTGTTGTTCGGACCGTAGCCCTGGAAGGTGTCGCCGTAGCTCGAGAAGTTGTAGATCGTCATGGGGTCGAAGATCCGGTTGTTGATGATGATATCGAGCATCTCGCCGGACTCCTGGTCTCTGGCGTGCTTGGTCTTCAGGGACAGCTCGATGTACTCCGGAATCAGCGTGTAATGGGATTCCGCCGCCAGAGCTTCGAGGATCAGGCCGAGCTCGTCGAGCTTGTCGCCCGCGACGGTGATCGGAATGGACATGAGGCCCGTTGTGTGCTGGGAGACAAAGCTGTAGTACTTTTCCTGCGCCTCCTCGTACTTCGGGGTGGGGAGGATGCCGAAGTCCGTGTCGCCGTTTCTCATGTTGGTGACCTCGTCGAGACGCATCCAGAAGAACATGCCGTGACCGGTCTCGAAGAGCTGGGTGTAGTACCCGTCGTCGGTGTTGGAGATCTTGTGGTGATTCATGAACCATTCCTGCTGCATCAGGTTCACGACCTTGAGCGCCACGTCGATATCCCGCTCGGTCCCGAAGGTGAACGCAAACGCGCCTTCCTCATTCTTGGAGCAGAGCAGTCCGCCGCCGCCGTGCCAGAATGCCGTCATCACGTCGTTCGCGCCGAGGAATCCGAAGAAGTCGTCCTCGGTGATTTTCCCGTCGCCGTTCTCGTCGCGGTACACGGCCTCGGAAATCGCGGAGATCTTGTCAAGGGTCCATGTCCCCTCGCGCACGGCCGCGTACAGATCCTCGACCTGATTCTTGCTCGCTTCCTCCTTGTTGAACGCCACGGCGACGGTCGCGTCCTTGTCGTTCACGTTGATCGAGGAGGCGGCGCACAGCAGGATCCCCACGCAGGACAGCGAGTCCGCGCAGTTGGAATCCCACCACGGCTTGTCGAAGTCGATGTGCGGCACGTTCAAAAGGTTGTGGAAGTAGTTCTTCTGATACATCCCCGCCGCTTCGTAGAGTCTCGGATAGACCACGTCGTAGGTGTCGTCGCCGGCAGATACGGCCTTGGACAGCGCGCCGTCGATCGCCCCGATCGGCATTCTTTCCTGCGTGATCTTCACGTTGTAGTTGCCCTCGATGAGGACGTTCCGGTTGTAGACCGCGTCGTTGATGGCCTCGCCGGTGACGCTCTCCGCGTAGATATCGCGGTACTGGCGCACGGTGTCGGCCCAGCTGTCGAGTTCCCAGACGACGAAATAGATCTCGTCCCCGCCATAGTCCGCGCTCTCCGGGATATCCGGACGGACCCGCTCCTCTTCCGCGTCTGCCGCAGCGTCCGCCTCGGGATCGGCCGCGCCCGCGTCGTTCGTCCCCGCGCTGACCTCCGTATTCGCGTCCGCGTCGGCGTTTTCCGTCCCCGCCGAGCAAGAGGCCAGCGGAATCATGCCGAGCGCGAGCAGCAAGGCCAGCGCCTTCGCCAAAGATTGTTTCATTGCGTTCATCTCTCTTTCGATTAAATTGAACTGCGGTCAGTATATCACCGCGCAGAGCGTTTGTCAAGTGCCGCGCGTAAATCAAGCGCCGGGTGTCGGGGCGTCAGCCGCTCAGCCCCGGCTCATGATGAAGCGGATCATCGCGGCGATATCCGGGAACACGCCCTCGGCGGCCGCTTTCAATTCCGGGACCGCGTTCTCCACCGCAAGGCCGTGAAACCGCGCGATCATGGAGTAGTCGTTCATATGGTCCCCGGCGCAATAGACGTTGTCAAAGGGCACGCCCATCATCTTTGCGTACCGCGCGACGCCCTCGCCTTTGTCGATCCCGACGGGAGGGATGTCGATGCAGCAGCCGTTCTGCAAAGCGTTCACCGTATCGCCCCAGCGTTCGTTGATCTCAGCGGCGCAGCGGCGGGCCAGCTCATCCGTTTCGCAGTAGGTGTTCATCTGGGTAAAGGCCCGGATCCCGTCAGGGGAATCGGCGTCCAGACGGGACAGGGGGGCATATTTCTCGTTCCCTTCCGGCACTTTCGCGTGGAAGGTGACCCGGTCCCGGACCAGCGCGGTGCTGACCTGAGTTCCGTACCGGTTCCCGACGTGCTCCACGATCCAGCGCATGCAGCCGTTGTCGTCCTGCCGCTCGACCCGGAGGATCTCCCCGGCCCGCGGCCCGTCCGTTGCGATCAGCATGGCCCCGCTCATGGCGAGGATGAAGTCGATGGAGAGGTTTTCCCGGACGACCGTATCGTACATCCAGTAGTCCCGGCCCGTCACGATGCCGAAGAGATTGCCCGCCGCGCGGAAGGATGCGATCGCCTCCCGGACGGGTTCGGAAATGCCCCCGCGGTTGAGGGTTCCGTCGTAGTCTGACGCAAGAATATACATAAAAATTTCCTTTATCTGAAATCAAAGGCTTTTCGGGATTCACCGGATCATCCGGACCGTTCCGTCGGAGGACGCCAGCCGATCCACCTCTTCCTCCGTCGCCACAAGAAAGTCCCCGTGGACGGAGTGCTTGAGGGCGTTCGCTGCCGCGGCGAATTCCAGCGTGCGCCGGGCGTCCCAGCCGTGAAGCGTGCCGTGGATCAGCCCCGCCGAGAACGCGTCCCCACCGCCGACCCGGTCCACGATGGGCACGCGGTAGCTCCGGGAGCGGATCATCTCTCCCCCGTCCCACAGAGCTCCCGAAACCGTGTTGATCTCCGAGGACTCGGACAGACGGAAGGTCAGCGCGATCCGGCGGATCCCGTATTCCGAGCAGAGTTGCCGTGCCATGGAGGAAAAACGCGCGTCCGGATCCTCTCCCTCCCCGGCGATGCCGAACAGCAGGGCCGCGTGCTCCTCGTTGACGATCAGGGTGTCGATGCCCCGGACGAGGGAGCGCATGACCGCCCCCGCCGACTCGGCAGACCAGAGCGCGGAGCGGTAGTTCACATCGCACCACACCGGGATCCCGCGCTTTTTGCAGACGTCCAGCGCGTCCGAAACGATCCCGGGCAGGGCGTCGGACAGGGCGGGCGTGATACCGGTGAAGAAGAAGGCGTCCGCGCCCGAGAGGATCTTCTCCCAGTCGTACATCTCCGGGGCTGACAGGGCGAACGCGGAGTCCCGCCGGTCGTAGATCACCTTCGAGGGACGGAGGGACGCGCCTTTTTCGAGGAAATAGATCCCCATCCGCCCGCCGCCCGTGAGGATCCGGGAGGTGTCCGCCCCCCATCTCCGCACGGTGCCGAGGCAGGCGCGCCCGATCTCGCTGTCCGGGAGGCGGGTCACGACGGACGCCGGATCGCCGAACCCCGAGAGAGCCAGCGCGACGTTGGTCTCCGCCCCGCCGTACACCGCGTCGAAGGAGTCCGCCTGAGCGACCCGGAGCGACCCGGGCGGGGACAGGCGGAGCAGGATTTCGCCGAAACAGACAGTCATGACAGCTCCTTATTTCTTGAGGCCGAAGCGGACGAAGGCGTACCGCGGGACGTAGCCGCCGCACTCCCTGCCCTTCCATTCCTTCTCGAAGGAGAAGGTGTTCGGGCCGAGTCCGTAGGGTTCGGGATCGTGACGGTGGTGCGGGCCCATGGCGTTGCGCATGGAATTGACGATCGTCACGCCGATTTTGTTCTTCCCCTCCTCGAGATACGGGGCGAGGTCGAGCGTCCGGCTGAACAGCATCGTTCCGGCGGGCTTTCCGTTCACCGTGACCTCCGCCGCCGCGAACCGCCCGTCGCATTTCAGGACCGTGGGCTTGCCTTCCTTGTAGTCGTAGTCGAATTCCGTGGACAGGCGGCCTCCGTAGAAGGGGAAGCCTCCCCGGACAACGTCGCGCGCGGGAACCACGGACGGCTGGGCCACGAGGGTGAATCCGCCGTCGTACACCGTGGAATTGCGCTCCCCGTCCTCAAATACGCCGTTTGTGCGGAGGGCGAAGTCGCCCACCAGATAGGCCGGCTCGATCTCCGTGTCGAACACGAGGCAGTTGCGGAGCGATTCGGACACGCCGGAGTACAGCACATAATAGACGTAGTCCCGCTGGAAGTAATCCGTCTCCACGACGACCTCGTTCATGCCCTCCACGGTGAGCGGGGCGATCTCAGCCGAGGCGAAGGACCGGTCGAACCACCAGTCGTCCTTGTCCGGCGTCACCTCCGCGCCGTTGACCGTGACGCGGGCGTACATAGGCTCCAGCACGATTTTCAGGGAGGCGGGAACCGTCGCGGCCTCAAAGGTGAATTTCAGCCAGAGCTTCCCCGCGTACCGCTCTCTCAGAAGATTGTCCTTCACGCCGTAGACGGACAGCGGCTCGTCCCAGTTGACGCCGTCGTTCGAGCGGGAGACCGTGTCGAGCGTCATGACGTTCAGGGGCTTTTCCGCGAGCCGGACGGTGTTCGGGATCGGGATGAACCGGTCGGGCAGGGTCGGCGCGGGAGCGGAGGGCAGGTCGATCTCGGGGGAGGAGACAAGCACATGGGACTCCCCGTCCTCGAATTTCAGAACTGCCTTCGCGCCGTCCTCGCCGTATTCCGCGGAGAGCGGTTTCAGCTCCAGCGTGTCCACGTCCAGCTCCGCCCAGTTGCCCGCAGGAAGATCGATCTTCACGGGGCAGAGGGTGTTCGTGCCGATGTTGGCGAGGTAGACGATCCGCTCGCCGTCCGGGAGGATCCGGGTCATCTTGCGGACGGAAGGCGCGGGCGTCTCAAACTTCGCGTCGCGGACGGCAAGGGAGAGATCGAACTTCGGCGCGTCTTTGAGGAAGTCCAGCCGTCCGTTTTCGGGTTCGCCGTCCACATACGCGGGAACGCCGTCGAAGAGGTACACCGCGCCGCCGTTTGCTTTGAACTGCTTCAAAAGCTCGGCGGTGTGGGAATCGAGGGAGTAGGTGAAGGGAACGAGCACGGCGTCGTAGGAGCAGTTTCCGACCCGGATCCGCTTCCCTTCCACCGAGGCCAGCCGCTGCATCATCCACTCGTCGCCCCAGTGGTACGGGACCTGATTCTGTCCGAGCAGGCGGGAGAGCGCGAAGAACTTCCCCTCGATCTCGCGGAGGGAATCGGTGTTCTTCTTATACTTGCAGTACGCGCCGTGGATCGGGTGGATCACCAGCATGGGAGCGTATTCCGTCCCGCGGGAGAGGATCGCGCCAAGGTTGTTGAAGTAGTTGTCAAACTCCTTCATCCGGGGCTGCCACGGGTTGTGCTCCGAATAGTGGAGGGGATAGTCGCGTTTCCGCTGTCCGCGCTCGCTGTAGGGATAGAGGTGCTGGCACATGAGGTTGACGCCGCCCGCGTACTGAACCTCAGCGATCCGTTTCAGCTCCGTCGGGGAGACGTCCCAGCCGCAGCAGGCGAACATTTCGGAGAGCACTTTCTTTTTGCCGAGCTGCGCGGCGACCGATCCGAGCTGTTTGAAGGAGATATCGTCCTGGATCCCGCGGCCCAGATAGTCCACGCCGGGGATCGTCTCGTACTCGTAGAACGGCATGACGCCGCCGATGCACATCATCTGTCCGCCGAGGGAGGTCTCCTCCACCGCGTGGCCGGTCAGGCAGGCCCCGTTCGCCTCGCACCAGTCGTAGACCTTCTTGATGAAGTTGTTGATGAACAGCCGGTGGATCAGATAGTAGTAGTCCCAGCGGAACTTGTCCGCGCCGTCGAAGTCGTAGAACACCGCGGGCAGCTTGTCGTAGATGGAATAGCCGCAGGCCTTTTCGAACTCTGCGGGCAGGGTGTTCGACCACGGATTGCCCCAGCGGTAGTACTGCGGCTCGTCGGTAAAGAAGCCCGGCATGGCGCGGCCCTTGCCCCATCGGTCGGCGGGAACGCGCTTTTTGTACTCCGCGTGGGTCAGCTCGAGGAATTTCTCGGTGATGGATCCGTCGAGGGTGTCCACATAGCTTTCGTCGTACCGCTTATAGAGGATAAGGTACTCGTCCCGGCCCGTGTTCTCCTTCACATAGCGGAAGGTGCCGTCGGGGTTCTTCTCGTAGACGGCGATGACGTCTTCCGGATCCTCCGGGTACGGACCGTCCCGGTGCTCGATGGCGAGGGCGAAATTGGCCTTGTCCTTTAAGAGCGCGCCGCCCGCGAATCCGGAGGGCCAGCCGTTTTCATCGTACGACCACGCCTCCATGCCGAGCTTTTCCGCTTCGTCCACGCAGGCGTTCACGGCGTCGAACCATTCGTCGGAGAGGTATTCGGTCTCGAGTCCGCCGCGCGCGTGCATAAAGAACCCGGACATGCCGAGGCTTTTCATCACGCGGATCTGGCGGCGCAGCTCCTCCGGCTCGAGCTTGTCGTTCCACGACCAGAAGGGAATGGAGCCGTAGGAGGGCGCGATTTCTTTGAGTTCGGCGAGAAGTTTTTTCATGATGGATTCTCCAAATCGTTTGATTGAGGGATGTTTTTTCTGTTTCGCGGTTTCTTCCCCGGTTCGGGCAGGGCGTCCGCCGTCGCAAGAACCACGGAGGCGAGGAGTTCCCGGTCGTCCGTATCCTCGACGAACAGCATTTCCGGTCCGCCTCGCCCGCCCTCTCCCGAAGAACTCCCGTAGGGCTTTTCCATTGGGGCATCAGGGAGCAGGGAACGCGCCCCGGCGGTCGGTTTCAAAAGGAGCATGTCGTCGTAGAGACCGCCGATCAGTTTCCCGCGGACGTAGAGCAGATATTCGCCCATCATGGGGCGGAAACGGACGTCCGGCACCTCCGACAGCTGATCCTTCAGATATTCGAGAACGCTTTCGCTGCTCGGCATGGCTCACGCTCCTTTTTTATTCGTTCCCCTTCACGACCTCGACCTTGAGCAGGTTCGTGTTGCCGGGGGTTAGGACGGGGACGCCCGCCGCGATGACGACGAGATCGCCGGGGGAGACAAGATCCAGTTCCTTCGCGCAGTCCACGGCGTGCACGAGCAGGTTTTCGAGCGTTTCCTGACGGAGGCTGAGAACCGGATAGACGCCCCACGACAGGGCCAGCTGATGGAAAGTCTTCTCAAGCGGCGTCGCGGCCACCACGGGCTGGATGGGCCGGAACTTGGACATGCGGCGCGCGCTCTTTCCGGTGGTGGTGAGGGTGACGATGGCCTTTGCCCGGATGTCCCTTGCCGTCGTGCAGGCAGCGTCGCAGAGAGCCGCCGTCACGTCGTCCTCGTCGATCACATACTTCATATCGTTGTACGCGTCGGCCTCCACGGCGTCCTTCTCCGCCTGCTCCGCGATCTTCGCCATGGCGCGCACGGCTAAGAGGGGGTAGGAGCCCACCGCGGTCTCGCCGGAGAGCATCACGGCGGAGGTACCGTCGAACACCGCGTTCGCAACGTCGGAGATCTCCGCGCGGGTGGGGGTGGGCTTTTCGATCATGGACTCGAGCATCTGCGTGGCCGTGATGACCATCTTGCCGGACTGATAGCACTCCTTGATGAACCGCTTCTGCAAACCGGGGAGCCGTTCGAAGTCCACCTCGACGCCCATATCGCCGCGGGCCACCATGATGCCGTCGGAGCGTGCCAGAATCTCCGAGAAGTTGTCCACGCCCTCGAGGTTTTCGATCTTTGAGATGATCTTGATGGAGTGTCCCCCATGGTAGTCGAGGAACTTCCGCGTGCCGATCACGTCTTCCTTGCACCGGACAAAGGAGGCGGCGACGAAATCCACGTCCTGCTCGATGCCGAAGATCAAGTCCCCCTTGTCCCGGTCGGAAAGGTGGATCATATCGAGGTGGACGTTCGGGACGTTGACGCCCTTGCCGCTCTTGATGACGCCGCCGGACAGGACTTCGGTGCGGATGAGCCCCTCGTCGGGACATATCTCCCGGGCGACGAGCTCCAGCGCGCCGTCGTTGAGCAGGATCCGCGTTCCCGGCCCGATCTGCTTCGGAAGATCCGCATAGCTGATCGAAACGCCGTCAGCATTCCCCACCCGGTCGGGATCCGCCGCGTACAGGGTAAAAGTCGATCCCGTTTTCAGCTCCGCTTCGCCGTTCTCGAATTTGCCGAGCCGGATCTCCGGCCCCTTTGTGTCGAGCATGATCGCCAGAGGGACGCCCAGCTTGTCCCGCGCCTTTTTGATGCGGTCGATCACCTCCGCGTGTTTTTCGTGCGTGCCGTGGGAAAAGTTCAGCCGCGCCACGTTCATCCCGGCCCGGATCATCTTCTCGATCATTTCGGGGGAATTGGACGCCGGTCCGAGGGTACATACGATCTTCGTTTTCAGCATGACGGATCCCCTTTCGTTTTTTCGGATTCCAGTCCGATTATAGCATATTCCGGCATAAAAAACAAGAAAAACGAAAAAACGCCCGCCCGCATTCTTCCGGAAAAACCGGAACTGCGGAGGGGGCGTCTGAGAGCGCGTATGATGGTAAAGAAGTTCTTTATCCGAACAGCTTCCAGCCGGAGAGCTTGTCGAGCACGCCGGAGAGCTTGTCAAGGGTCGCCATGACCTCGTCGAGCCGTCCGAGCAGGTTGTTGATCGCTTCGGGATCCAGCTGTCCCACGGTGTCGAGCGCGCCGGAAAGTCCGTCCATTTCCCCGTTCAGCTGTTCGAGAAGGCTGTTCACCGCGTCCGGATCCAGCTTCGCTACGTTGCGGGCGGCGTCGGACACAGAGGAGAGCGCGTCCTTCAGGCTGTCGGTGATCTCCTTCAGGCTTTCGGTGTCCACGGTCTTCGAGAGCGCGGTCATGGAGGAGGACAGCGTCGAAAGCTGCCCGGACATGCGGCTCACCTCGGAGGTCATCGTTTCGATCTGCCCGACCGCCGCGCCGAGATGATGCTCCATCCTGCGGACCGTCTGCCCCGTCAAAATCGTCCAGACGAGCATCACAATGACGGGCGCGATCAGGCCGACCATCACGACCGTCCGGATCCGCGCGTGTACAAGAAGCTCCTTCTGCGCCGCGAGCATCTCTTCCTGCACGCTCTTCTCTTCAACCTTGTTCATTTCGTCCTCCCGTCCTTCCGGTTGCGTGATATCCGCATTCAGTATAAGCGGACGGGCGGCGGGATGCAAGGGACTTGTCTGAATAATCTGTAAATTGTTGTCGATGCGCGTCGAAAAAAGGAACCGTCCCGGCAGTTCAAACCGGAGCGGTCCCTTTTCTGTTGTCTGTTTGTCGGGTGAGTCCGTTATCCCGGATAGGCGGAGGTGATGCCGAGGTATTCCTCGAGCACCTGACCGCTGTCCTTCAATGCCTTCGCCACCTCGTACCCGACGTACCGGACGTGCCACGGCTCGTACATGAAGCCTGTGATGTCTTCCTTATCCTTCGGATAGCGCATGGTGAAGCCGTATTCCCACGAGTGCTCGGACAGCCACATCCCCTCCGGCGTGCTCCCGAAGGTCTGGTCGAAGGAGTTCATGTCGAAGGCGAGTCCCGTCTGATGCTCGGAATGGCCGGGACGGGCGGAATAGCGGTCGGCGGCTTTCTGTCCCTCGCGGGAGACGTAGCTTGTATAGATGGTCGTCTGGAGCTCATAGGACCGGAATCCGGATTCGACCCACAGCTTGATCCCGTCCTTCTCCGCTCCGGCGATCATGGAATCCAGCGCGGACTTTGCGGTCGGATCGACGCCCGGGTTGTAGGTGGAGGGCAGGCCGTAGGTCTTGTTCACCACGAGGATCCCGTTGATGTAGGTGACCTCGGAGTAGTTCGGTCTGGCCGTCACCTTCACGGTCACGGAAGCGGACGCGTCCGGATTGTCCTTCGACTTCACCGTCACCGTGCAGACGCCGATGCCGACGCCCGTGATCAGGCCGAAATGGTTCACCGTGGCGACGGAGGCGTTGTCCGACTCCCAGATCTCGCCCTTGTCCGTGGCGGTAGTGGGATACATGGTCACGATGGGCATATCGGGCAGCCCGACCGTGATGTTCACCTCATCCTTGTCGAGGGTAAGGCTGTCCACATGGATCGCCTGACGCGCGGTCACGGTCACGTCCACGACGGCCTTCACGTCCGGGTTGTCCGCCGAGCGCACCGTCACCTGACAGCTCCCCTCGTTGACGCCGGTGATATTGCCCCAGGAGTTCACCGTGGCGACCGCGGTGTCGTTGGAGGTCCAGATCTCCCCTTTGTTCTCCGCGGATTCGGGATACATGGTCACCCACGGCATGTCGCTCTGGCCAACCTGCACCACGACCTTGTACTTGTCGAGGGAGATCGAGTGGACGTGTCCGTCGTCCGGAGCGGGGGCCGGGAACTGCTCCGCGGGGTCGGCGGGTGCCGGTTCGGGCGGGTTGTCCGGCGGATTGATCGGATCGATCAAAACGGGAGCGGAGGGTTCGGGATCCGGAGTTTCCGCGCTGCCCGGATCCTGTCCCGAGGGTTCGGTGAGCTCTGTCTCCCCGGCGGTGTCTTCGGTCACGTTCTGCGCCTGTTCCAGCTCCGTCTCCTGCTCCGCCCCGCCGCCCAGCTTCTTCCACATGCAGCCGGGCAGAAGCAGCAGGGCGGCCAGCCACAGGGCAAGCATCCGTCTTCTCTTCATCGTCAACCCTCCCGTCGCGCCCCGTGACCGGTTTCTCCGCCTGCCGTTATGCGGCCGGACGCCGGATTTCGGGACTTTTCCTTTTGAATTTATATTCATTATACACAAAAGTTTCTGACATTGCAACAGGTCGGGGAAAAAAGTAAAGAAAATGAAACAATATTCCTGTAATTGTTCTTTTTTCTCAGTCCGACGGAGAGGACAGCTCCCCGCTGAGGATCGCCATTTCGTTGAACGTATAGGACACAAGCTCCACGGAACAGAACCGGGTCCGCTCCTCCCCCGCCCGGAAAAGCTCGCGGTACTGCCCTTCGTGGACGGTCTGCCACGGATAGAGCGGATCGGGGATCGCAGTCAGCTTCACGACCGCCGTGGCGACGTTTCGCCCCCCGAGCGTCAGGGCCTCGATCCGCAGGGTGTACTCCTTCCCGACGAGGGTGTCTTGTGCCACCAGCACGGAGGTGCCCTCCGAGGCGAGCTTCTTCCCGACCGGGCAGATGTTGATCCCGCACGGGCCGTTGATCTCGATCCCCTCCGCCTCCTCCGGAATCCCGTTCAGAGAGTATCTCAGGCGGATGCTGCTGTCCGCAGGATCGATCTTCGTCACCTTCACGATCCCGTCATACTCGACGAAGAGATTGAGGTTCGCGTACCCGATGTTTCCTTTGCTCCGCGACATATAGAGCGTCATCGGGGCCATGATCCGCGGCACGCCGACCTCGAGCGGTTCATAGACGAAGAGATCCTCGTACGCAACGTCCTCCCCGCCCTCGTTCGGGACCCAGAACAGGCTGCCGTCTTCCTTCCGCGGGTAGGTCTTCTCCGATTCCGGAATGAACCCGATCTGCCCCTTCCCCTCGAGCTCCCGGTCCAGGAGCCACGCGTTGATCTTCATGATCTCAGCCGGGTCCTTCGCCTCGTCCGACGAGGATCCCCTGCACGACAGCAGGACAAACGCCGTTAAAAGCAAAATCGCCATGATCCGTTTCATGCCTGTATTCCTCCCCTGAATTTCTGTTTACAGGGATAGAATATCATATTTCCCGCGCATTGTCAATACGTTTTTTGTGTTATGTAAAGATTATTTGCGTACACGTCCAAAAAGCCTCCCTCCGCGCTTTTGGCAGAGAGAGGCTTTGCGGTCCGAACGACGGTTCTTTCGGCGGATCGGGAGGATCAGAACAGGCCCACGATTTTGCCGTCGTCGTCCACGTCGATCTTTTCGGCGGCGGGGGACTTCGGAAGGCCGGGCATGGTGAGGATATCGCCGGTATAGATCACGACGAATCCCGCGCCCGCGGACACCTTCGCCGCCTTGACGGTCATGGTGAATCCGGACGGCGCGCCGAGCTTCAGCGGATCGTCGGACAGCGAGTACTGGGTCTTCGCCACGCAGATGGGGCAGGAACCGAAGCCGAGCGCCTCGATCTGCTCGATCTGCTTCTTCGCAGCGGGAAGGATGTTCACCCCGTCGCCGCCGTAGATCTTCTTCGTCAGGGCTTCGATCTTCTCGGTGATGGAGAGATCGGCGTCGTAGGAGAAGGTGAAGTCGCCCTTTTCCTCTTCGCAGAGACGGACCACTTCCTCCGCCAGCGCGCGCCCGCCTTCGCCGCCGTCCGCCCAGACCGTGGACAGAACGGTGTTCACGCCGAGCTCACGGCACTTTTCGATGATGAAGTTGATTTCCCGGTCGGTGTCGGTCGGGAACCGGTTCACGGCCACAACGGCGGGGAGTTTATAGACGTTCTTGATGTTGGAGACGTGCTTGAGCAGGTTCGGAATGCCGCGTTCGAGGGCTTCGAGATCCTCTTCGGCGAGCTCGTTCTTCGCCCGTCCGCCGTGCATTTTCAGGGCGCGGACCGTGGCGACGATGACCACCGCGTCCGGCTTGAGGCCAGCCATGCGGCACTTGATATCGAGGAACTTTTCCGCGCCGAGATCCGCGCCGAAGCCCGCCTCGGTGACGGTGTAGTCGCCCATGCGCAGAGCCATTTTCGTAGCCATAACGGAATTGCATCCGTGGGCGATGTTGGCGAAGGGCCCGCCGTGAACGAAGACCGGAGTCCCTTCGAGGGTCTGGACGAGATTGGGCTTGAGGGCGTCCTTGAGCAGGGCCGTCATCGCGCCCGCCGCCTTCAGATCCGCCGCCGTCACCGGACGGTCGTCGTAGGTATAGCCGACGATGATCCGGGAGAGGCGCGCCTTGAGATCCTTCAGGGACGTCGCAAGGCAGAGGACCGCCATGATCTCGGAGGCCACGGTGATATCGAAGCCGTCCTCACGGGGAACGCCGTTCGCCTTGCCGCCGAGTCCATCCACGATGTTGCGCAGCTGCCGGTCGTTCATGTCCACGCAGCGGCGCCATGTGATCTTCTTCACGTCGATGCCGAGCGCGTTGCCCTGCTGGATGTGGTTGTCGAGCATCGCGGCGAGCAGGTTGTTGGCGGCTCCGATGGCGTGGAAGTCGCCGGTGAAGTGGAGGTTGATGTCCTCCATGGGAACGACCTGCGCGTATCCGCCGCCCGCCGCGCCGCCTTTCAGTCCGAAGACCGGGCCGAGGGAGGGTTCTCTCAGGGCGACGGTGGACTCCTTGCCGATCTTTCTCAGTCCGTCCGCCAGACCGATGGTGGTGGTGGTCTTGCCCTCTCCGGCGGGGGTGGGCGTGATGGCGGTGACGAGGATCAGCTTTCCCTCGGGGCGGTCGGTCTCGTCAAGCAGGGAGAGATCGATCTTGGCCTTATTGCGGCCGTAGGGCTCGAGGTATTTTTCGTCCACGCGGGCGATCTTTGCGATCTCCTCGATGGGCTTGAGCTGACAGCGCTGGGCGATCTCGATATCGGAAAGATAAGCCATGGGGGTGTCCTCCTTATATTCGGGCGCGAATGAACGCGCATGGTTTTGAATGAATGGCGGCGTTGTCCCGGGGATCCGGATCTCTGCGGTTTATTCCCTTCCGTTCCAGCAGTAGGTGCAGAGGTCTTCCTCGGGCAGGCCGATGGCTTTGACCACACCCTCGAGGGTCTGGAATTCGAGCGAGGCGAAATTGAGCTTTTCGGCGATATAGGTGCGCAGTCTCTTCCCGCGCTCGGTCCTGCCGTCGCTGTATTCGTCGATGTGCTCGAAGCCCTCCTCCCCCTCCAGCTCCATGATGGTGCGGCGGGCGATCAGTTCCATTTCGTTGTTGGACCGGGAGAAGTTCAGGTATTTGCAGGCGTAGAGGATGGGCGGGCAGGCGGAGCGCATGTGAACGGCTCTCGCCCCGTTGTCATAGAGGAATTCCACCGTCTCCTTGAGCTGGGTTCCGCGCACGATGGAGTCGTCCACGAAGAGCAGGTTTTTGTCCTTGATCAGCTCGGTGACGGGGATCTGCTTCATTTTCGCCACCTTGTTGCGCTCGTTCTGCCGGGTGGGCATGAAGGAGCGGGACCAGGTGGGAGTGTACTTGATGAAGGGGCGGGCGAAGGGGACGTGGCTCCGGTTGGCGTATCCGATGGCGTGGGGCGTGCCGGAGTCGGGGACCCCGCTCACATAATCGACGCCCTCCGCGTTGCCGGACTCCCGGTCGTTCTCGGCCATGATCTCTCCGTTGCGGTAGCGCATGGTCTCGACGTTGACGCCCTCGTAGGAGGAGTTCGGATAGCCGTAATACGTCCAGAGGAAGGAGCAGATGCGCATTTTCTTCCCGGGCGCCGAGAGCTGGACCACCTCTTCCGGGGTGACGCGGACGATCTCGCCGGGGCCGAGTTCCCGCACTTTCTCGTAGCCCAGCTTTTCCATGGCGAAGGACTCGAAGGTCACACAGCGGGCGTCCTCGCATTTCCCGATCACCACGGGGAGCCGTCCGAGCTTGTCCCGCGCCGCGATGAGGGTGCCGTCGTCCCTGAGGATCAGAATGGACGCGGTGCCGACGATCTTCTCCTGCGCGAACCGGATGCCCTCCACGAAGTCGGTCTTCTGGTTGATGAGGGCGGCCGCCAGCTCGGTGGAGTTTACCGCCCCTCCGGTCATGGCGTCGAAGTGGTCGCCGGTCTTCGAGAGGTAGTCCCGGATGATGGAGGAGGCGTTGGTGATCACGCCGATGACGCAGACCGCGTAGGTGCCGAGGTGGGAGCGGATCAGAAGGGGCTGAGGGTCGTAGTCGCTGATGCATCCGATGGCGGACGTGCCCTTCATGTCGTCATAGATGTGCTCGAACTTCGTCCTGAACGGGGAGTTCTCGATGTTGTGGATGTCCCTCTGCAGGCCGATTTCGGGATCCCACGCCGCCATACCGCCCCGGCGCGTGCCGAGATGGGAGTGGTAGTCCGTGCCGAAGAAAACGTCCGAGATCGCGTCGCGCCGCGCTGCCGTGCCAAAAAATCCGCCCATGAAATACCTCCGGAAAAAAACAAAAAGACACACGCAGAGTCAGGTTCCGTGTGCCCAGACGGTCGGCGTACATTCTTTGTTTCATGTGGTTTTCCACCTGCGCGGGAGAGACCCGGCGCATTCCGTCAGTCGCAAAGAACGGTATCGCTTTGAATACGGGTATAGTATATCATTTCGCCCCCCTCTTGTCAAGTCGGAGTTTTTCATAAAAAAGCCCGCGATCCCGCCGCGGTTTTTTCCCGATCCCGCAAATCGTGAGGAAACGGCTCCGCTCCGAAGTTTCGGGGACCCGGACGAATCTGGGGAAAGGATGGGGAGAGGGATTTGGTGAATTTTCTCAAAAGTTCCCTCCTTTCCCCTTGAATTTCCGTCATGGCTCTGCTATAATGCTTGTGAAACCACATCTTTTCTCTGAAAGGACACTGATATTATGGCAAAATCCAGACTCGTCGGCGACTATCCGGTCATCGGCATCCGCCCCACCATCGACGGACGGCGCGGCGCCCTGAAGGTACGCGAATCCCTTGAGGATCAGACCATGAACATGGCGAAATCCGCAGCGAAGCTCTTCGAGGAGAACCTCCGCTACTCCAACGGCGAACCCGTCAAGGTCGTCATCGCGGACACCACCATCGGGCGCGTGGGCGAATCCGCCGCCTGTGCCGACAAATTCAGAAAAGCCGGCGTGGACATCACCCTCACCGTGACGCCCTGCTGGTGCTACGGCTCCGAGACCATGGACACCGATCCGAACACCATCAAGGCGGTCTGGGGCTTCAACGGCACGGAGCGCCCCGGCGCCGTGTATCTGGCCTCCGTTCTCGCCACCCACGCCCAGAAGGGTCTGCCGGCTTTCGGCATTTACGGCCACGAGGTTCAGGACGCGGACGACACCTCCATCCCGGACGACGTAAAGGAAAAGCTGCTCCGGTTCGGACGGGCCGCCGTGGCCGCCGCCACGATGAGAGGCAAGAGCTACCTGCAGATCGGTTCCGTGACCATGGGCATCGGCGGCTCCATCATCGATCCCCGCTTCATCGAGGAATACCTCGGCATGAGAGTGGAGTCCGTGGACGAGGTCGAGATCATCCGCCGCATGACCGAGGAGATCTACGATAAGGCCGAATACGAAAAGGCCCTCGCGTGGACGAAGGCGAAGTGCGTCGAAGGCTTTGACAAGAACCCCGAATTCCTCCAGAATCCGCGCGAGGTGAAGGACGAGCAGTGGGAATTCGTCGTGAAGATGATGGTCATCATCAAGGACCTCATGAACGGCAACCCGAACCTCCCCGCCGGGCGCGAAGAGGAAATGGTCGGCCACAACGCCATCGCCGCCGGTTTCCAGGGCCAGCGTCAGTGGACGGACTTCTATCCGAACTGCGACTTCGCGGAAGCGCTGCTCAACACCTCCTTCGACTGGGACGGCATCCGCGAGCCCTATATCCTCGCCACCGAGAACGACGTGCTGAACGGCCTCGGCATGCTCTTCATGAAGCTGCTCACGAACCGCGCGCAGATCTTTGCCGACGTGCGCACCTACTGGTCCGGCGACGCCGTGAAGCGCGCGACCGGTTATGAGATCGAAGGCCACTCCAAGGACGCGGACGGCTTCATCCACCTCATCAACTCCGGCGCGGCCTGCCTCGACGCCTCCGGCGAAGCGGTCTGCCCGATCTGCGGCGAGCACCTGATCAAGGAATGGTACGACGTCACCGAGGAGGACGCGGACAAGATCCTCGCGGCCACCACATGGAATCCGGCTGACCTCGGCTACTTCCGCGGCGGCGGATATTCCTCCCGCTTCGTGACCAAGTACGAAATGCCCGCGACCATGATCCGCCTCGATCTGGTTCAGGGACAGGGTCCCGTGCTTCAGATCGCCGAGGGCTGGACCGTCGCCCTTCCCGACGAAGTCAACGACATCCTCTGGAAGAGAACCGACTACACATGGCCCTGCACCTGGTTCACCCCGAGATGCACGGGCAAGGGCGCGTTCCGCTCCGCCTACGACCTGATGAACTGCTGGGGCGCGAACCACGGCGCGATCAGCTACGGCCACATCGGCGCGGATCTCATCACCCTCTGCTCCATCCTGCGCATCCCGGTTGCCACCCACAACGTGCCCGAGGAAAAGATCTTCCGTCCGGCCGCGTGGAATCTCTTCGGCATGGATCCCGAGGGAGCGGACTATAGAGCCTGCGCCAACTACGGCCCGCAGTTCAAGAGAACGACGAAATAAGCGCAGACACGCGCAGAGAAAGGGAGGTTGCGGCCTCCCTTTTTCTGGTTTCGTCCCCGCTTGACAAAACACCGTAAACTTGATATAATGAATCAAAATCCATCCCCTCAGGAGGGAATCATGATGCAAACCGACTTCAAACGCACGCTCTGCCTCTTTCTCGCCGCTGTGACGGCCGCTCTGCCCCTGACGCTTGCGTCCTGCTCCGAAAAGGCGGCCGATCCAAGTTCCGACACCGCAGGCGGAGGCTCCGGACAGTCCCAGACGGTCAGCGGAAATCAGGCGTCCCCGGAGGATGCGCCCGAAACCGAAGCTCCCGCCCCCGAGATCGATCCCGGGCTGATCGACGAGCTGCCTACGGACGTGAAATACGACGGGGAGGATTACGTCGTCCTGAGCCATGACCACGGCGCGGCTGCCGTCGCGTGGATGGTGCAGGATATCTGGACCGAAGGCGAAACGGGCGAGCGGATCAACGATGCGGTCTTCCAGCGGAACCTCATGATGGAGGACCGGTTCGGCGTCAAGGTGGCTCAGCGGCTCGAGAGCGATCCTCAGGCAGTCGCGCGGACGGCGGTGACCACCGGAGCGGACGAATTCGCCATTCTCCAGACCACCGTCCAGAATCAGGCGGCGAACGCCATCAACGGCCTCACCCTGAACATGGCCCGTCTTCCCCATCTGAACTTCGACAAGGGCTGGTGGGACACCTCCGCCACAAAGAGCCTCGCCGTCGGCGGAAAGGTTTACTACGCCATCGGGGACAGCCAGCTCAACGCGAAGAAGGCGACGTGGGGCGTGCTGTTCAACAAAAGGCTGGTCAGCGACGCCGGGATCCCGAACCTCTACGAAACCGTGAAGGAGGGCAGCTGGACCATCGATCTTCTGAAGGAATACGGCACCTCGATCGCCCGGGACGTGAACGGAGACGGCACGATGACGTGGGGCGAGGACGTCTGGGGACTCGGGCTGCAGAACGAAGTGGTGCTCCCCCTGCTGCTCGGGACGGGCGAGAAGATCATCGACGTGCACGACGACGGGACCTACGACTACAACCTCGGCTCCGACGCCAACATGACGGCCATGGAGCGGATCTGGAACTTCATGAACACCGACGCGGACTACATCCTCAACGCGAACAAGCACAGCGAGATCGCCTCGGTCTGGGTGGAGTTCCGCAAGCTCTTCATGGCGGATCAGATCGCGTTCTTCATGGGACACCTCGGGACGCCGACGCTGGTGGCCGGGGACATGGAGTCCGACTTCGGCATCCTTCCCTTCCCGAAGGTTTCGGCAGAGCAGGAGGGGTATTATTCCACCTTCCAGTACAACAACGCCCACGCGGTGTCCATCCCGAAATCCGCCTCGGACGCGGACAAGACCGCTCTTCTGACAGAGGCCTACGAGATGTTCGCCCACACGACGATCCTCCCGGCGTACTACGACTACACGCTGACGCTGAGAGCCGCGCGGGACAACGAATCCGGCGAAATGCTCGAGCTGATCTTCGCCAACCGGAATCTGGACCTCGCCCTCGCGTACAACAGCACGACGAGCCTCCAGAGCACGCTTGAAAACGCCGTCACGGCCTCGTCCTTCACCTTCGCGTCCACGGAAGCCAAAAGCAAAAAAGTCCTCGTGAAGGCAGTCGAAAAAGTTCTCACCACCATCGCGGGGTTTGAGGACTGAACTGAACCCGACACAAACTGAACAGCGCGGGATCCCGGTCTGACAGAAGGCCGACGGTCCCGCGCTATTTTGCGTTTACGGCTGATTCACGATCCCGGCGAAGAGGGGAAGGCCCCACTGCACGACGGCGAACACGAACGGGCGGTCAAGGACGAAATCGATCTCTTCCGGGGGAGGCTCCGACGCGCCATACACCGTGAGAGACGTCAGGGCCGCGCCCTCCACGCCCTCCTCGTCGATGCTTACCCGGACGGCGTGCCGCGCCTCCGAGACATAAGGCGATACGGACAGATCCGCGTCCTCCGGGATCAGCGGCGTGAAATCCGCCCTATCCGGATCGAAGACGTCCGTTGCGCCGAGGGAGGCGAGGGCGGCTGAAATATCGGCTGAGGAGGAGGCGTCAAACTTCGGAACGGAAACATGCAGGATCGCGCGAACCGTTTCGAACGTCGGCAGCGTTCCCTCTTCCCAAGGCAGACTGTCCCTGTACGCCAGAAAATCCGCGGCCTCCCCGTTCCGGATCAGATCGAAGGGATCCGTCCCCTCGTCGGGCAGCAGAAAGACCATCTTCCCGCCCCGCAGATCCAGCTTCATGGCCGAGAAATGCGCCCCCCGCCAGACGTCCCCAACAAAGGTCCGCTTCATAAACCGCGCCTCGCTGTCGCCGGACGGAGCGTGAAAAACGCCGGTTTCCGTCTCGTCCGGATCGAACACGTCTGACCAGCGGGATTTGTAGTACACCGTGGACGCGAGGGTCACGACGCCCATGGGATCGAAGCGGTATCCCGCAATCTCATCCGCGAGCAGTCCGCCCGTCGCCTCGTCAAGCCACGTCCGGTACGCCTCGTCGTAAGCCGCGCTTCCCATTTTCCCGCGGAAGGACGAAGCGAAATAGTCCGCCGCCAGAAGGTCCGCTGTCTGCTGCCGCACGGGAATCCCTTCGTTCAGCCACAGCGACGCCGCCGGGAGCGAGATGCCGAAATCCCCTTCCGGGCCGCCCTTGCTGACGTTCTTCATCTCGTTTTTCTGCCAGAGGACATTCGCAGCGGTCCGCTGGGCTTCCATGTCCGACTCCCCGAGCAGGCGCAGAAGCTGTTGCCGGCTCTCCCCGCCCGTCGTCTCCGCCAGCATGGAGAGGCACACATAGAGGTTCATCGGCGAGCACACGGGATTCTGACTCTGCCCGTCCTCCGCCGCCGCTTCGAGGAACGCGGGCAGGGACGAGCGCAGATACGCGCCGAAGCCCTCCGGCTCCACAGCGATTTTCGGCAGATTCTTCTCCTCCGGCACGACCGCCCGGGCAAGCTCCACGACCGCCTCCCCCTCCCTGTCCGCCGGTTCCCGTGCGCATCCGGCGAGGCAGGTCCCCGCGAGAAGAAGCGCGAGAAAAGCGGCGAGACAGGAGCGGGCGGCGCGGCGTTCTGTGATCCGCATATCGTTTTCTCCTTTTCCCATCCGTTTTTTTCATTATACCATAGAAGAGAAACGCTGTCAATGGATTTTGCTCTATCTGCGACAAAAAAAGAGATTGTCGGACAAAAAAACTGCCGTCTCCCGGAAATGCGGGATCGGGCAGAAGCGAGCTACATCACCAGCGTCAGAAGGGGCATGGTGAGAAAGCAGAGCGGTAAAAAGAGGACGGAATCCCATCGATCCCATCCTCTTTCCCTGTTTTGCTCCATCCTTCCGCGTCAATCCGCGCCGTCTTCCGGATCAGTTGATATACTGGCTGTACTCCGTCCACCCGGCGAGAGCTCTTGCGAGAATCAGGCGGTCCAGCGCGGTGACCTTCCCGTCCCCGCTGAGTTCTGCGGCGCAGTTGACGGCGATGTTTTCCTGATACTCTGCCGGATCGGCGGCCATCTTCGTCAGGAGCATACGGTCGGCCGCGGTGATTTTGCCGTCGCCGTCCAGTTCGCCGGAAATGACGATGACCGCTTCATCGATCACATCGCCGTCTCCGTTCAGCGCGGCAAGTCTGAATCCCGTCCCAATCATGCCGTCGAAGGAAGCGTCGAGCTTGTTGTCCGACTTGTCGTAAAGAACAAGTTCCGCCTCTATGAAGCCGTTCATGAAGTCCTCGAAGGACGTCTCCGCCTTCACACCGGTCAGAAGACGGTTTTCCGCGAAGAAGCCGTAACCGGAAGACTTCGTCGGAACGATGCCGATCTCCCCTATGATCTCCAGAGGATACCCGTTCCATCTCTTTGTCTCGCTGTTGTAATCGCCCGTGAGGAAACCGGACGCATACTCCGCATAGCAGTAGACGGTAAACCCTTCGGCACATCTGTTGAATGTTCCCGATTCAACCTCCGCCGGCGCATTCCCGTGAAATACCGCGCCTTCGATGCCGCGGCATTCCTGAAATACCATCTGGCCGATCCGTTCGATCCCGTCCTTGAATTCGATCTTCCCGGTAAATCCGGTGCATTCTCTGAACGCGTTGTTTTCGATTCTGGCGATGCTCTCCGGGAAGCGAAGACTGCCCGTGAATTTGGTGCATCCCCAGAAAGCGGAATTCCCGATCTCGACAATCCCGTTCGTCAACACGAGCTCCCCGTCAAAACGCTCACAGTAGGAAAACGCATCCTGACCGATTGTTTTCACGGATCCCGGTATTGTCAGGCCGCCCTTGAAATATCTGCAATACGCAAACGCAGAATCTTCGATCGCGGCGACGCCGTCCGAAATCGTCAGGGTGCCGTCAAACCCGAAGCACCGTTCAAAGGCATGTGCTCCGATTGTTTTGACGCTTCCGGGAATCAACAGGTCTCCCTTAATGGACCTGCATTCGAAAAACGCATACTCTCCGATTGATTCCACTCCATTTGGAATGGTCAAACCTGTAAAGGCAGACGATGTAAACGCGTGGTTCCCGATCGACCGAATCGTTTCCGGCAGGATAACGGGCACTTTCGCGTTCACGCAGTTGTAGAAAGCATAATCCGCGATCTCCCCGACGGCGGGGTGGAATTCCGGCAGGGAGGAAATCCCGCTCGGGCAAATCAGCAAAGTCCGGTAATCCTTCGAATACAAGACGCCGTCATACGAGGCAAAACAAGGATTCGTCTCCGAAACCGCGAAACCGTCCAGTCCGCCGCAGACGGAAAAGGCGCATTCTCCGATCGACGTAACGCTGCCGGGAATCAACACAGTCCCCGAGAGGTTCCTGATGAAGTAAAACGCGTATTCCCCGATCTCCGTTACCGTCTCCGGGATCTTCAGATCTCCTTTGAAGCCGCACATATAAAACGCATACGCCCCGATTCTCGTTAGGGCATCAGGAAGGATCAGCTGTTCCTGAATCCGATTGCAGTAATAGAAGGCGTAATCTCCGATTTCCCGCACCGAAGGATGAAACTCCGGCAAACTTGTTTTTCCGGCGGGACACATCAGGACAGTCCGGTAGTCTTTTGTGTAGACCACACCGTCGTAAACGGAGTATTTCGGGTGCGCAGGACTCAGTTCAAAACCGGTCAAACCGAAACACTGCAAAAAGGCCTGACCGCTCAAGTCTTCCACGCTGTCGGGAATCGCAACGCTGCCGCTTAATCCGGAACAGGCGGAAAACGCGTCTTCGCCGATCGATACGAGCCCTTCCGAAAAATGAACGCCGGTGAGGGCCTTACAGGAATAAAACGCCTCCTCCCCGATGGTTCTGACGCTTTTCGGTATCGTTAATTCCCCCGGAAACTCATTGAACCCAAACGCCCGCTCACCGATCGTCACCACGCTGTCCGGAATCGTCAAACTGCACGTCAGTCTGCAGCCTTCAAACGCATAACTGCCGATTGACGTCAGCTTTTCGGGAAGTTCCAGCGTCCCGATTCCATAACAATAGCTAAACGCGTAATCGCCGATCGATGTAACGCTGTCCGGAAAAATCAGGCTGCCGCCCATGTTTCTGTAATTATTGAACGCATAGTCTCCGATCGACGTCACGCCGTCCCCGATGCGAAGCGACGTGATTTTGCTGTATTTTGAATGCCATTCAGGTCTCTGTTTATACTCCTCGGCAAAATCCCACATGGCGCCTTCGCCGCTGATATCCAGCAGGCCGTCGTTATACAGGATCCACGTCAGATTGTCCCCGCAAGAGCCGCTTGCCATTACGCCGCCGTGTTCTTCTTCCGCGCCGGTGAAAACAGCCAAAGCCGTCATCAAAAGCCCGGCCATCAGCAGCGCGCACAGAATCCTCAGGTTCTTTTTCATGATATCCTCCGATCGTTTTTTGGGGGAACGCGAAAGGTTTATCAGTATTGTATCACAGGTCCGGAATTTTGTAAACCGGTTTTTCTTTATTTTATTGTTTCTCGCAAACCTACATCACCAGCGTCAGAAGGGGCATGGTGAGGAAGCAGAGCAGGGTGCTGACGAGGATGGAGTCGGCGGCGAGGTCGGGTTCGGTGTGGTGCAGCTCGGAGAGGCTCAAAAGGATCGACGCGCAGGGCACGCCCGAAAGGATCAGCACCGTCCAGCGGAGGGAATCCGGGAGGCCGAGGAAGGGCAGGGACACCGCGGCATAGGAAAACAGCGGGAAGACGAGCAGTTTCAGAAACACCGTTCCGTACACCGAAGGCTTGTTCCAGATCTCTCTGAAATTCGCGGACGCGAGCCGGATCCCGAGGATGAACATGCACAGCGGCGTGGTCATGCCCCGGATCGCCTCGATGGCCCCGATAAGCGGCGCGGGCAGGACGTTCCGCAGTCCGAAAATATAGAACGGCAGGGCGAGAACGAATCCGAACACCGTGGGATTGAACACCGCGGCCCGCATCGACATGAACCGCTTTTCCCCGGTCAGGCAGAAGACCCCGACGGTGAAGGCAAGCATGTTCATGGACAGGGAGTACATGGCGGCGTAGCACGCGACCTCGGGATGATCCGGCAGGAGCGCGGACACGATCGGGATGCCGAAAAAGCCCACGTTGCCCATGACGGAGCCGATGGTGAGCAGCCGGTACTTCCCCTCCCCGAACCGCTTTTTCCCGAGGATCAGGCGCACGCCGCCCATGAAGAGGCACTGGAGCAGAAAAGTGGCGAGAAAGAAGATCCCCATATTCTTCACGCCCTCCCACGAGAAGTCCATCGCCATGAAGGAGGAGATCTCGAGAAACGGCGTTCCCACATAGACCAAAATCGCGGACAGGGTGGAGAGGTGCGCCTCCTTCGCCTTGCCCATCTTTTTGAGAACCACCCCGGGGATCAGGTAGAACAGGGTGACCAGAACATTGGTCAGCGCAATCGTAAACATATCAGGAGAAAGCCTTGAGCTGGGGCTCGATCCAGTAGCGGAACTCCGTCGAGGGGAACCGCTCCTCGTATGTTTTGAGCCGTTTGTAGAGCTCCACCCCGTCCGCCGCGCCCATCCAGAGGTCGCAGTAGATGAAATCGAACTCGCCAGGCTCCACATCGTTCAGATAATCGAAGGCGTCGCACTCCGCCGTCTCGATCCGGAAGCTGAAGGGGAACTGCGGATGGAGATGCTCTTCGAACAGCTTCACGATCTCGGGGGACCGCTCCACCACCGTGATCTCCTCGACCTCCGTCTTTCCGGAGATCATGAAGGGATAGTACCCGAGCCCGAGGCCGAGCACGAGCACCTTTCCCCGGGCGGCGGCGATATCCGCGTGCATGGAAAGGATCTCGGAGGGACAGACGCTCATCCACGGCGTGTTTCCCTCGTAGATCGCCGGGAACCGCACGGGAGAGGAGAAAAAGCCCAGCTTCGGAACGGTGTATTCCGCCGTGAAGTCCGGCATGTCGTACTGGAAAATCTCCCCCTTGGCGTATCTCCCCTCCGTCAGGGTGAACCGCCCTTCCTTCACGGTCGGGATCTTCACCGTCCGGATGTAGGGGTTGTCCCGGAAGAGCCGCTTGTCCATCCGCGCCGCGTTCCGGTACAGGAGGGTGCGGGTCAGGTCGTCGGCAAAGCGCGTGATCCCGTAGTCCTGAAAGAACATGGAGAGCACGAAAAAGGTCTCGAATTCGCAGAAGGTGTCCTCGATCTCTTTCAGCTGGTCCGGCGTGTAGACCGCTCTGGCCCGGTCCAGCTGGGAGGGGGTGTAGTCTTCGGTCGGGGCGCGTTCGGCGATGATCTTCGCCACCTTCGTCCCCGCCTCGAGCACATCCCGCTGCCGCTTGGTCAGTTTGTCGAAATCAATGCTCATAGAAGAATCATTCCTCTTGACTTTATCCTAAATCCCTTCTAAAAGGGATATAAGGAATGAAACGCTGCGCGTTTCGGGAATCGGATGCCCTGCTCAGGGCGGGAGGCACGGGGGGACACCAGCTCTGGCCGCAGGTTTCCCCCCGTGCGGGGGTTTCCTTGGCCGGAGAGCATAATCCTGACCGTTCACCTCGAAATTCAAGCCTGAAAGCGCATCCCTCTGTCCCCGCGCGGTCTCTGCTTGTACAGCTGGAGGTCAAAGAGCTTCAGTCGCGCATTGGGCAAGGGGACCATCGTGGGTTTGTACAGATAAAACTTGTTAGAACTGTTCTATGCACGTTCCCACCGTTTTGAAGTAAAACAGTATGAGGAGAAATCCCGGCCGGGGAGACCCATGAAGGCGTTCCTCTGCCGGGATTTTTATGCGTGTCAGCTCAGCACTGCGGAATTTCCCGCCGTTTCATATCAGGAAACGGTCAGGACACGGGAATTCAGAACGGATTCTCGGTGGGATACTTCGCGCAGGCGGGCTGGTTGTAGCCGACCTTTTCCGCGCCGAGGTACTTGAAGACCTCGAACAGGGCTTTGCCGTAGTGACCGAACGCGACCGCGCCGTGATGCGGGAACCCGTTCTCGATCAGCACATGGCGGTAGAAGCGGCCCATCTCGTGGATGGCGAACACGCCGACGCCGCCGAAGGACTGCGTCTCAACGGGAAGGACCTCGCCCTCCGCCACATAGGCGTAGAGGTGGTTGTCCGCCGTGGACTGGAGCCGGTAGAAGGTGATGTCGCCGGGAACGATGTCGCCCTCGAGCGTGCCGTTGGTGACCTCGACGGGCAGGGAGCGCGC
>SVQK01000015.1 GCA_015065385.1 Oscillospiraceae bacterium
AATAACTCTGATAAGGTTGGATAGCTTAATTGGTGTGCTGAAGGTAAGCAATACTGTATGGGTACAGCCTATCCTTTTCCCCTTTCAAAGTTCTTTGCCAGGCTTTCTCCGAAAGAAAGCCGCGTTTCCCTTTTAGCTTGATATTAGTATAAAACGATACGACAAAAAGTGCCGCGCCATCCTGTCCCGCAGAGAGAGCGGGAAGAGAGGACGCGGCATTTCGCCGCTGTCGGGGGGAGAGCGTTCACACTCCCGCCAAAATATGGAGATTCCGCAACTCCTCGTCCGCGATCCCGGCGTTGAGGGCGTAGGCGGCGGATTCCGGATCGGAAAGGGCGTCCGGTTTCTGCCGGTTTTGCCCTTCCAAAAGCTCCCCGGTCTTCCCGAGGATCAGGGCGCAGACATCCTCCATGACCGCGGATTTCACCCGGGATGATTGCAAGTCGTTCTCCGAGGTCAGAAGATAGGCGAAGGAGTCCGCCAGCTCCCCGAGCAAAGGAAGCTCCCGGAGCGCGCGGAACGCCCACTTGTAGAAGGGCCGGTACCGCCGGTTGAGCAGAAAGACCGCGCGCATGGACGCTTCGACGAACTGTACTGCCGCCAGCTGAGCGGACGCCTCTTCCCCGTGCCTCAGGATCCGCGGATAGTTGTACAGTCCAGCCTGATGCATCAGGAGCAGATTCCCCGCCAGCTTCTTGCGCCGCACGTCCTCGGGATAAAAGGAAAGCCGCGCCCGGATCGCCGTCACTTCCCCGGACGGATCGTAGAAAATCGCCCCGTTCACGGCTTCGGCGAGCGATTCTTCGGGCACGCGGAGCCAGTCCGCGGTCGTCAGCTTTCCGTCCGGAGAGCCGCATTTCGAGCGGAAAAACGCGCCCGTGTCCATCACGCCGTGACGCCGCCCGCCCGTCGGGATCATTCTCTCCCGCTTCACGCCGCAGAATTCCTTCGGAAGCCCGTCGTAGGCACGCTCCAGCCGAAAAAGCGTCCGCCGGTCGATCGACTTCTCCGCGTCAAGGGACAGAAAGAGGAGAAATCCGGGCTCGAAGTCGTGATCCCGCGACACGTCGTCGTCGTAGCCGAAGCACTCGGATCCGCTCCCGCAGAGTCCGGCGGCGAACTTATCCGCGAGCTCCGGAAACTCCGCCAGCATGGGCCGCCCGCATTCCTCCCAGTACCGCCGCGCCAGCTCCAGTCCTTTCATGCCGTCCCCTCCCCGCTCACGAATATGCGGTTCACGATTCGCCGCCGTAGATTTCCGCCGCCCGCCGCCTGAGATCCCGCGCCGTCATGAACCAGCCGTAGTAGGCGAAGGTCGGCGCGCATTTCTCGCAGACGAACGCATAGTTCCCGTCACGGGGGATCCCGGGCCGGTCGAGCAGGGCCTCCGCCTCCCCGAGACAGCGCGCGACCGCTTCTTCCGCCGCCTCGGGACCGTTCTCCGCCGTCTCGAGATCCGCGAGATTCAGCCATGTCACGGCCCGCTCCGGTTCCCCGTTCTCCGCCTTTTCCATGACGGAGAGGGCCTTTTCGTAGAGCGCGCGGGCTTCCGCGAACCGTCCGGCGTCGGTCAGGGCGAGGGCGTAGTTGTTGTAGAGTCCTCCGAGCATCTCCGGGCGCAGGGCGGGGGAGGATTCATAGACCGCGCGGGCCTTTTCGAAGAGGGGGAGCGACTCCTTCGCGTGCCCGAAGGCTTTCAGGGCGGTGGCGCGGTTGATCATCGCGGTCGCCCCGTCCGCCCCGTTCTCCATCCCGAGGCGGGCGACAAGCTCCATGGTCTTCTCCGACTGGCCGAGGGAGTCCTTTTCCCGCCCGAGCTTGCGGTAGAGGCCCACCAGCTCGCCGCGCACGAGAAATTCGCCCCGCGGATCGCGCCCGGCTTCCGCTTCCGCGAGCCAGTAGAGAAGATGGCGCTCGGCGGCGGCGTAGTCGCTGCGGGACAGGTGCTCGTCCAGCTTTTTGATCACCCGGTCGGCGGGGATGGAGCGCACGGGGGGCGTCTTTTCGTACTGCTCCGTGCAGAAGGGGCAGGCCGGATCGATGTAGTCCTCCGGCTCCATAAAGCGTCGTTTCTCCTTCATGCGGGCCTCCTCGGATCGTTTATCTTTCATTGTACACCCATTGTACACCGCGGGGCGCGGAATGTCAAGCGCGGCTCACCCCATGAGCTCGGGCGGCGAGATAGGGTCGTCCAGCTTCGTGACGGCATCCCGGGAAACGCCCGTCACGCCCTCTTCCGCTTCGAACGCCGCCGCGAGAGCGTCCAGCTGCTTTGCCGTGAGATTTTTGTCCGACCGCACCGCCATGCCGGAGAGGATGTTGTAGAAATAGATCACTTCCGTTCCGTGCCGCTGTGCCATCTCCCGTGCCGCGGATTCGTCCACGGAGGGATCCAGCAAGACGATCAGGGTGTTCGCGCTGCACGTCAGACCTGAATCGTCCGTCAGCGTGCCCGGATCGTTCCCGGATGACTGCGGGCCGGCGGTCGGACCGTCCTCGGGGGAGAGCGGAGCGGGCAGGGGAACGGCGGGAAGATCGGGCTCCGGCTCCGGCTCCGACATACCTTCCGACGCCGCTTCCGGCAAAGGCTCCGCGGGCTGATCGATGGGCTGTTCGATGAACTGCGCGGCGGGCGGGGTGACGGATGCGTCCGCGGCGTCCGGAGCTGTTTGCCCGTCCGGAAGGGCCGCGCATCCCGCCGCCAGCGTCAGAAGCGCGATGCAGGCGGCGAGTTTCTTTCGGGTTTTCTTCGTCATATTTTTCGGTTTCCTTCTTTGTCGCTCTCTGTCGGTTAGACGCTTTCCCCGGAGAAATTGTTCCCGTCCCTGACAAGATTGCCGAAATTTTCTCCGATTTCCTGTTGAAAAGGCCCATTGTTTTCCGGGGGGATGTGTGCTATACTATTATCCGTTGCGATTGTTTCCGGAAATAATCCCGGATTTTCAAGAGGTGGACTCATGAAACTCCACGGACTGCAAAAACTGACCCTGCTGGATTTCCCGGAGCATGTGGCTTGCACTGTGTTCACCGCGGGCTGCAATCTCCGCTGCCCCTTCTGCCACAACGCCCTCCTTGTCACGGACATTCAGCCGGGGGACGAGATTCCCGAGGACGAGTTTTTCTCGTTTCTGAAAAAGCGGCAGGGGCTTCTCGACGGCGTGGCGGTCACAGGGGGAGAACCGCTTCTGCAGCCGGATCTCGGGGCGTTTCTGCGCCGGGTGAAGTCGCTCGGATACGCCGTCAAGCTCGACACCAACGGCTGCTGTCCGGACAGGCTGGCCGCGCTCCTTTCGGAGGGACTGGTGGATTACGCCGCGATGGACGTGAAGAACACCCCGGAAAAATACCCCGTGACCGTGGGCGTTCCGGGATTCGATCCCGCGCCGGTCCGGGAGAGCATGGCGATCCTCCGCTCCTCCGGGATCGGGTATGAGTTCCGCACCACCGTCGTGCGCGAGTTCCACACGGCGGACGATATCGAAGCGATCGCGCGCTGGCTGAGGGAGGAATCCGCCCCCCGGTATTTCCTTCAGAATTTCAGGGACAGCGGCGGCCTCATCGGGGAGAATCTCCATCCCGTGCCGAGGGACGAGATCTTCGCCATGCGGGACCGCGCCGCCGCCATCCTCCCCGTCACCGCCCTGCGCGGCGTGGACTGACGGAATCCCAAGCCCTCAAACGCTTTGCCCGCTCTTCCGGGTTGTCGGTTTCAAAACCACAAAATCTTGTGTTTTGATCTTGACAACCCCTATATTTTGTGTTATACTGTCTGCGCTGCCCTCGGGAGAAACTTCCGGTTCCGGAACAAAACGGAGCCCGAGGCCTTTCGAAAGGCCGCACGAGCGATCTCATCAGTACCGACAGGAAAGGAATCACCATGTACAAAGTAGAGAAACGGGACGGCAAGCTCGTTGCCTTTGATCTCGACAAGATAAAGACCGCCATCGTATCCGCCTTCGAGGCGTGCGAGAAGCAGTACCACCCCGACACCATCGATTTTCTCGTGCTCAAGGTCACGGCCGATTTCGAGCCGAAGATCGAGAACGGGATCGTGAGCGTGGAGAACATTCAGGACAGCGTCGAATCCGTCCTCATCAAGGCGGGCTACGACGACGTGGCGAAGGCGTACATCTTGTACCGCCGCCAGCACGCCATGCTCCGCGACGTGTCGAACACCTTCCTCGACTACAAGGACACCGTCGATAAATATCTGAAAATCAACGACTGGCGCGTGAAGGAAAACTCCACCGTCACCTACTCCGTGGGCGGCCTGATCCTCTCAAACTCCGGCGCGATCACGGCGAACTACTGGCTGTCCGAGGTCTACGACGAAGAGATCGCCGAGGTCCACCGCTCCGCCGCCATCCATCTGCACGACCTTTCCATGCTGACGGGCTACTGCGCGGGCTGGTCCCTCAAGCAGCTCATTCAGGAAGGGCTCGGCGGCGTGACCGGCAAGATCACCTCCAAGCCCGCCTCCCACCTCTCGAGCCTCTGCAACCAGATGGTAAACTTCCTCGGCATCATGCAGAACGAGTGGGCGGGCGCGCAGGCGTTCTCCTCCTTCGACACCTATCTCGCCCCCTTCGTCCGGGTGGACAACCTCTCCTACAAAGAAGTCAAGCAGTGCGTGGAGTCCTTCATCTTCGGCGTGAACACTCCCTCCCGCTGGGGCACGCAGGCTCCCTTCTCCAACATCACCCTCGACTGGGTGGTGCCCTCCGACCTCGCGGAGCTGAACTGCATCGTGGGCGGACGCGAAATGGACTTCAAGTACAAGGACTGCCAGCGCGAGATGGACATGGTGAACAAGGCGTTCATCGAGATCATGATCGAGGGCGACGCCAACGGACGCGGGTTCCAGTACCCCATCCCGACCTACTCCATCACGAAGGACTTCGACTGGAGCGAGACCGAGAACAACCGCCTCCTCTTCGAAATGGCCGCCAAGTACGGCACGCCCTACTTCTCCAACTATGTCAACAGCGACATGGAGCCCTCCGACGTGCGGTCGATGTGCTGCCGTCTCCGCCTCGACCTCCGCGAGCTCAGAAAGAAGACCGGCGGCTTCTTCGGCTCCGGCGAATCGACCGGTTCCATCGGCGTGGTCACCATCAACATGCCCCGGATCGCCTACCTGTCGAAGACCCCCGAGGAGTTCTACGACCGGCTCGACAAGCTGATGGACATCTCCGCCCGCTCCCTCAAGATCAAGCGCACCGTCATCACCAACCTGATGGAAAACGGCCTCTATCCCTATACCAAGCGCTACCTCGGCACCTTTGAGAACCACTTCTCCACGCTCGGCCTGGTCGGCATGAACGAGGTCGGACTCAACGCGCCGTGGCTCCGGGCCGACATGTCTCACAAAGAGACCCAGCAGTTCACCATCGACGTGCTGAACCACATGAGAAACCGCCTCTCCGACTATCAGGAGCAGTACGGCGATCTCTACAACCTCGAGGCGACCCCGGCGGAATCCACGGCCTACCGCTTCGCCAAGCACGACAAGGAGCGGTATCCCGATATCATCACCGCCGCCAAGTCCTGCGACGACACCCCCTACTACACCAACTCCTCCCACCTTCCCGTGGGCTACACCGAGGACGTCTTCTCGGCCCTCGACATTCAGGACGAGCTCCAGACCCTCTACACCTCCGGCACCGTGTTCCACGCCTTCCTCGGAGAGAAGCTCCCCGACTGGAAGTCCGCGGCGAACCTGGTCCGCAAGATCGCGGAGAACTACCGCCTGCCGTACTACACCCTGTCCCCGACCTACTCGATCTGCAAGAATCACGGCTATCTGGCCGGAGAGCAGCCCGTCTGCCCGATCTGCGGCGAGAGGACCGAGGTCAACAGCCGGATCACGGGCTACTACCGTCCGGTCCAGAACTGGAACGACGGCAAGGCGCAGGAGTTCAAGGACCGCGTGACCTACAACGTCGGCGCGTCCCATCTGACCCACAAAGGACCTCTCCACGAGACGGCATCCGAAAAGCCCGCCGACGTCCCGGCTCCCGTCCCCGCCGAGACGAAGGCTGAACCCGCCCGCGCCGCGGAGATCCCGATGGAGTATCCGGACGCGATCCCGATCGACGCCGAGCCCGTTTTCGTCGGAAAGCAGGCGGACGACGGCTATCTGCTCTTCGCCACTCGGACCTGCCCCAACTGCAAGGTCGCCTGCGCGGCGCTGGACAAGGGCGGGATCGGCTACACCAAGATCTACGCGGACGAGGACATCGCGGCGACCGAGACCTACGGCATCCGTCAGGCTCCCACGCTGGTGATCCGCGAGGGCGACACGTTCGAGAAATTCGTCGGCGTCTCGGCCATCAAGAAGAGACTGAGCCTGTAAGATCCGGAAAACCGGACGATCCATCTACGCTGAAACGGAAAAGGGAGGTTGCGCAGCCTCCTTTTTCTGAGAGCGGGGACTGCGCATGGAGGCAGCATGATGCTTTACGACATACTCATCATCGGAGGCGGGCCCGCGGGGCTGACGGCGGCGGTGTACGCGCGCAGATCCGGGCGGTCCGCGCTGGTTCTGGAAAAGGACGCGTTCGGCGGACAGATCGCCAATTCCCCGGCGGTGGAGAACATCCCGGGATTCGAGCTGGTCTCCGGCACGGAATTCGCCGACCGGCTGACGGAACAGGCCATCGGACAGGGTGCGGCGCTCGAATCGGCGGACGTGGTCTCCCTGACCCGGGACGCGGACGGCTGCTTCACGGCAAAATCCGCCGACGGGGAAGAATACCGGGGCAGAGCCGTCATTCTTGCCGCCGGGACGAAGCACCGCACGCTCGGGCTGCCGCGGGAGGAGGAGTTCATCGGAAACGGGATCTCCTTCTGCGCGGTCTGCGACGGATCGTTCTGCAAGGATAAGCCGGTCGCGGTGGTCGGCGGGGGGAATTCCGCCCTGCAGGAGGCCCTTCTTCTGTCCGGGCTCTGCGAGCAGGTGACGGTGGTACAGAATCTGTCCACTCTGACGGGAGAAAAGCCCCTCATCGACGCGCTCATGGAGAAGGAAAACGTGGACATCCTCTTTTCCTCCGTCCTCACGGCGTACGAGGGCGATCCGGCAACGGGTCTGACCGGGATCCTCGTGAAGCACGAGAACGGGCTGACGGAGCGGGTACGGGCACAGATGGTATTTCTCGCCGTGGGACTCGAGCCGCAGAACGGCCCCTTCTCCGGGATTGTCCCGCTGGATCTGCGCGGATACGCGGACGCGGGCGAGGACTGCGTGACGGGCGTGCCGGGTCTTTTCGCCGCGGGGGACTGCCGCCGGAAGAGGATCCGTCAGGTGACGACGGCTGCCTCGGACGGAGCGGTCGCCGCGCTTGCCGCCTGCGATTATCTGGACGGGCGGTAAGCGGGAAGACGTCAGGGCTCCGGTTTCATTTCCCGCAAATCTCCCGAAGGGATGAAAACCGTCTTGACAAACCGGGGGCGGATGTGCTATAATACCTTTTACATAATCGCACAGGCCATGACGGGAAGGAGTAGTCCGCGCATCCCGGCTCACAGAGAGCGGCGGAAGCTGGAATCGCCGCAGCGCGGAACGGACGAAGTGATCCCCGAGTCCCGGAGACGAACGGTCAGTAATCTCCGGCGTGCCTCCCGCGTTAAGGGAGAAGAGCGTGTCCGGCGCGTTTTTTGGATCGTGTCGGGCAAATTCAGGTGGTACCGCGCAAAACTGCGTCCTGTCTTCGGATGGGGCGCTTTGTTTTTTAGAGAGAACAGGAGGTCGTGATGGTCATCGCCGTATCGGGCGCGTCGGGATCGGGAAAATCCACCCTGACAGCCGCGCTTGCAGAGCGGTTCGGGGCGGACGGGAAGCGCGTGCTCACCGTATCCTCGGACAAGTATTTCAAAAAGGAGCTCCCGAAAATGATCTCCCCGTCGGACGGGCGGGAATATCCGGACTGGAACCACCCGGATTCCTTCGACGCCGCGGCAATGCTCCGGGACCTGACGGCGGCGCGGGATTCGGGGGAATGGGACGTCATTCTCTTCGAGGGCGTGACGGTCTTCTGCCATCCGGAGCTGCGGGATCTCGCCGACGTGAAGATCTGGGTAAACGCCGCCATCGAGACGCGCATCGCCCGCCGGATCGCCCGGAACGTCGTGACGAAGGGGCAGACGGTCGAATTCATCGCCGACTACTACCTCCGCTGCGCAAGAGTCCGGGAAAAGCAGTACAGCATCCCGTCCCGCGTTTACGCCGATTTTGCCGTGGAGAACGACTATGGCTTCGAGTTCGACGCGGACGCGGTTTACGAAAAGGTCAAGGAGATCCAGTCATGAACGCAATTGCGGAGGTCCCCTTCTTCATCCGCTTCTATCCCTATATCATCGCCGTTCTCTGCGTCGCCCTCGGTGCGCTCTATCTCGCTGCGTTTCTGAAAAAGCAGCGTCAGAAGCGCGCCGACGACCGTTCTCCTAAAAGAAGTACGGAGGCTGTGGTCATGGCAAAGCGGGAGGAGCTGGCGCACACGGATACCGCGGTGAACCGGATCTATACCCAATATTTTGTGACCTTCGAAGACCTCGCCGGGAACCGTACGGAGGTATCCGTCACCGGCCGGGAATACGGTATGCTGGCGGAAGGCGACCGGGGGCAGCTCAGCATCCAAGGCTCCCGGTTCCTCGGATTCGAACGGTTCCGCTGACGGCCTTTTCTCAATCAATCATTTCCGAAAGGATTCATCATTCATCATGAAAAAAGAACTCCCCAAAACCTATTCGCCCTCGTCCTTCGAGGGCCGCATCTATCAGGAATGGTGCGAAAAGGGGCTCTTCACCCCGAAGATCGACAAGAAAAAGCCCCATTATTCCATCGTCATTCCCCCGCCGAACATTACCGGACAGCTGCACATGGGCCACGCGCTGGACAACACCTTGCAGGATATTCTGATCCGCTACAAGCGCATGAAGGGGTTCTCGACGCTCTGGCTTCCCGGCACGGACCACGCGTCCATTGCCACCGAGGCCAAGATCGTGGAGGCCATGCGGAAGGAAGGGCTGACCAAGGAGGATCTCGGCCGGGAGAAGTTCCTCGAGCGCGCGTGGGACTGGCGCGAGAAATACGGAGGCCGCATCATCGAGCAGCTCAAAAAGATGGGCTCCTCCTGCGACTGGACCCGCGAACGCTTCACGCTTGACGAGGGCTGTTCCCGCGCCGTGCGCAAGGTCTTCCAGCAGCTCTACGACGAGGGCCTGATCTACCGCGGCGAGCGCATCATCAACTGGTGCCCGCACTGCAAGACCTCCATCTCCAAC
The DNA here is from genome assembly GCA_015065385.1 of Oscillospiraceae bacterium. Taxonomy (GTDB): domain Bacteria; phylum Bacillota; class Clostridia; order Oscillospirales; family CAG-272; genus UMGS1696. The sequence continues at coordinate 9,286 of SVQK01000015.1, forward strand.
GCGGAGGTCAACTACGAGGAGCAGGACGGCCACTTCTGGCACATCCGCTATCCCTTCGTGGGCGGCGGCGGGTATCTGGAAGTCGCCACGACCCGTCCGGAGACCATGCTGGGAGACACCGCCGTGGCCGTCAACCCGAACGACGAGCGCTACAAGCACCTGATCGGCCAGTATCTCGAGCTGCCTCTGGTCGGACGCCGGATCCCCGTGGTGGGAGACGAGCACGCACAGCTCGACAAGGGAACCGGATGCGTGAAGATCACCCCTGCCCACGACCCGAACGACTTCGAAGTGGGCCGCCGCTGCCGTCTTCCGATGGAGGTCATGCTCACCCCCGACGCGAAGATCACCGACAACTACCCGAAGTACGCCGGCATGGACCGGTACGAAGCCAGACGTGCGATCGTGAAGGATCTCGAGGCCGGCGGATACCTCTGCGGGATCGAGCCGCTGAAGCACGAGGTCGGCACCTGCTACCGCTGCGGAACGACCATCGAGCCCATGGTCAGTCTCCAGTGGTTCGTCCGCATGGAGCCCCTTGCCAAGCCCGCCATCGAAGCGGTGCGGGACGGGCGGATCAGATTCGTGCCGGAGCGGTTCGACAAGAACTACTTCCACTGGATGGAGAACACGCAGGACTGGTGCATCTCCCGCCAGCTCTGGTGGGGCCACCGGATCCCGGCGTACTACTGCGACGACTGCGGAAAGACCGTGGTCTCCGCGGAGGGGTGCGAGACCTGCCCTGACTGCGGCGGTCACATGACGCAGGATCCCGATACGCTTGACACCTGGTTCTCCTCCGCGCTCTGGCCCTTCTCCACGATGGGCTGGCCGGACAAGACCGAGGATCTCGACTATTTCTACCCGACCAACACCCTCGTCACGGGCTACGATATCATCACCTTCTGGGTTTCCCGGATGATTTTCTCCGCGCTCCACTACACCGACAACATCCCCTTCGACACGGTGCTGATCCACGGCCTCGTCCGGGACGCGCAGGGGAGAAAGATGTCGAAGTCCCTCGGCAACGGCATCGATCCGCTTGAAATCATCGACAAATACGGCGCGGACGCTCTCCGGTTCGCTCTGGCCACCGGGAACAGCCCCGGAAACGACATGCGCTTCTCCGACGAGAAGATCGAAGCGGCCCGGAACTTCGCCAACAAGCTCTGGAACGCGGCCCGGTTCGTCATGATGAACCTGACCATCGAAAAGATCGAGACGCCCGATCCCGCCGCCCTTGCCCCGGAGGACAAGTGGATCCTCACCCGTCTCGAGGAGTGTACGGCCTCCGTCACGGCCAACCTCGACAAGTACGAGATCGGCGTCGCGCTGTCCTCCATCTACGACTTTGTCTGGGACGTCTACTGCGACTGGTATATCGAGCTGTCCAAGCCGTCCGTCGCGGCGGGAGGGGAGCGGAGCGCGGTCGCCCAGAACGTCCTCGCCTATGTCCTGCGCGATATCTTGAAGCTGCTCCATCCCTTCATGCCCTTCATCACCGAGGAGATCTACCAGGGCCTGCCGGGCGAAGAGGGGAACATCATGGTGAAGGACTTCCCCGAATACCGCGAGGACTTCGTTTTCCCGGCGGAGAGCGAAAACCTCGGACGGGTCATCGACGCCATCCGCGCCATCCGGACCCGCCGGAACGAGATGAACGTCCCTCCGTCCCGGAAAGCCAAGGTCATCGTCGAAACGAAATTCCCCGAAGCCTTCCGCGACGCCGGGATCTTCTTCGAGCGGCTGGCCTCCGCCTCGTCCCTCGAGGTGACGGAGGAATACGCCGACTCCGACGAACAGGCCGTCCGGATCGTCACCGACGCCGCCACGGTCCACATCCCGCTCGCGGATATCATCGACTTCGAAGCGGAGCGGAAGCGCCTCGCGGCAGAGCTCGAAAACGTGGAGGGCGAGATCGCGCGGGCCGAGGGCAAGCTGTCGAACGAAAACTTCGTCAGCCGCGCGCCGGAGAAGGTCGTGAACGCGGAGCGGGACAAGCTGGCGAAGAACCGCGAAAAGCGCGCCGGCATCCTCGCGGCCATCGAGAAGTTAGGCTGAGCTTTTTGTCATGATTTCTCTTCCGAAAGTCATTGTCACCCCGAAGGGGGAGAAAAAGGCGCGGGAAGGGCATCCGTGGGTATTCGAGGGCGAGGTCGTCCGGATCCGGTCGTTTGATTCGGACGAGCCCGCCGTGCCCGCGGACGGATCCCTTGTCCACGTCTATTCAGAAAAGAACCGGTTCCTCGGAACGGGGTTTTACAACAGCAACTCGAAGATCCGCGTCCGCCTGATCTCCGAAAACGCCAACGACCGCTTTGACGCGGATTTCTGGCGGCGGCGGGTCCGGTATGCCCTCGATTACCGGAAGGCGGTTCTCGGGTGGATCCTTGTGCCGGGTGTTTCCGACGCCTGCCGTCTCATCCACGGGGAGGCCGACCGCTTTCCCGGGCTGACCGTGGATCTCTTCCGGGACACGCTCTCCGTGGAGTGCCTTTCTCTCGGCATGTCCACGGTACTCGACACGGTGCTCTCAGCGCTTGTGGAATTCCTCCCGGACTACGGGTTCAAGATCGGCACGGTCTGCCTCCGGAACGAGGGGGATCTGCGCCTGAAGGAGGGCATGGAGCGGGAGAAGGGCTTCTGGAACGGCATGGCGGAGCACGGGGACGGTCACTGCAAAATTCTGGAAAACGGGATCCGCTACGACGTGGATTTCCTCGAAGGGCAGAAGACCGGGTTCTTCCTCGATCAGAAATACAACCGTCTCTCCGCCGCAAAGATCGCCTCCGGACGCCGGGTACTCGACTGCTTCACCCACACGGGGGCCTTTGCCCTGAACTGCATCCGGGGAGGGGCCGCGCATGTCACCGCCGTGGATATCTCCGCCTCCGCCGCGGAACAGACGAAACGGAACGCCGCCCTGAACGGGATCGGGGAGGACCGGATGGACGTCGTCACGGCGGACGTGTTCGATTTGCTCACCGCGATGGTGAACGAAAAGCGGTCCGACTACGACATGATCATCCTCGATCCCCCGGCGTTTACGAAATCCTCCGCCACCGTGAAGGACGCCTTCCGGGGCTACAAGGATATCAATTACCGGGCGATGCGGGCGCTTCCGAGGGGCGGGTATCTGGCGACGGCGTCCTGCTCCCACTTCATGACGCGGCCCCTGTTCGAGAAAATGCTCGACGAGGCGGCGTCCGACGCGGGGGTGTCGCTCAGACAGATCGAAGCCCGCGCCGCCGCACCCGACCATCCCTTCCTCCGGACCGTTCCGGAGACCGATTATTTGAAATTCTATCTGTTTCAGGTGGTTTGAGCGTCCCGCTCATGCTCCCCGAAGCAACTCTGCGGAAAGGAGGCGCGTCCGTGTCCGAATCGCCGCAAAGCGGGAAAAAATCCCTCGCCGCTTCCGCCGTGCTGATGGGGTTCATCATTCTGTTCTCCAAAGCGCTCGGCCTGTACCGGGACATCCTCGTCGCCTCCGCCTACGGATCCTCCGCCGCGGGGGTCGCCTATGAAACCGCCTCCAAGCTGCCCGTGACGATTTTCGATTTCGTCCTCGGCGGGGTGGTGACGGCGGCGTTCATTCCGGTCTACAACTCCCTCGCGGTACAGAAGGGCAAAAAAGAAGCGCTCGCCTTCGCCCAGTCCTATGTGAACCTGATCCTGCTCGTCACGGGCGTTCTGTCCGTCGCCGGGGTGGTCTTCGCGCCGGGACTCGTGCGGTTCATGGCGCCGGATCTGGTTCCGGAGACCGCCGCCCTCGCCGCGCGGCTGACCCGGATCATGTTCCCCATGGTGATCTTCGTCGGGCTGGCCTTTTCCTTCGTGGGATTCCTCCAGTCCGAGGGGGAATACAACATCCCCGCCTTGATCTCGCTGGTCTCCAACCTCATCATGGCGGGCTATCTGCTCCTCTTCAACGAGCGGTTCGGCGTCTACGGGCTGTCCGCGGCAATGCTCGCCGGATGGATCGCGCAGGCGGCGGTCCAGATCCCGTCGGCTGTGAAACGGGGATTCCGGTACCGGCTGACGGCTCCTCTGAACACTCCGGAAATCGGGCGGGCGGCGAAGAACACCGTTCCGATCCTCGTCGCCACATGGACCACGCCGGTCTGCTCCATCATCAACACCCGCCTCGCCTCCGGAATCGAGCGGGGACGGGGCATCATCGCGCTCGGATACGCGAACCGGCTGTATATCATCATCGTCGGTCTGTTCTCCTTCGTGGCGACGAACCTCCTGTTCCCCTACTTCGCGCGGGCCGCGGCGTCCGGAAACGCGGAGGAGAGCGACCGGCTGACCCGCACGTCCCTGAGAACGCTGGTCTTCATCATCGCCCCCATCGCCACGGGAGTCGCCGTGCTCTCCGTGCCCTTCGTCGGCCTAATCTACGAGCGCGGCGAATTCACCGGGAACGACACGATCCTCACGGCGGCGGCCCTCTCGATGTATTCGGCGGGGATGCTGTTTTCCGCCTGCGGGGAAGTGCTGACCAAGGCGTTTTTCGCGGCGGAAAAGACAAAGCTGCCCATGATCGCCTCCCTCGTGTCCATGGCGTTCAACGCCGCGGCGCTCTACGGGGGGCGGGCTATCCTCGGCGAGCGGTTCGGCGTCGGGGCGATCGCCTTGACGACCGCGCTGTCCGCCGGCGTGAACATGGGCGTGAACCTTGTCTTCGCCTTCCGCCGCGGGATGATCTCCTCCCGGACGTCGGACTGGGCGGATATCGCAAAATCCGTCGCCTCCGCGCTTGTGATGGGGGCGGTCGTGCACGTCCTCTTTGGGCTTGCCGGATCGCTCGGGGTCGGGAGGCTGACGGGATTTATCCTGTGCGCTCTGGCGGGAGCCGCGGTTTACGCTCTCTGCGCGCTTGTGCTGAAGAGCGGGGAGATGACGGGACTTTGCGCGGCGGTGCGGGACAGACTCCGCGTCAAGAGCGCGGGGAAGGATTCGGAGACGGACTCCGGTTCGACGGAAGGAGGCGCTTTCCATGATTAAGATTCTCAACGTGCTGACGGACTCCAACATCGGAGGCGCGGGACGGCTGCTTGTGAATTACCTGCACAACTTCGACCGGACGCGGTTTGCGTCGGTCGTGGTCCTGCCGAAGGATTCCCGCCTGATCCCCGCGGTCCGCGCGGAGGGCTATCCGGTGATCGAAACGGAATACGGACGGGACAAAAGCTGGGACCGCCGCGCCGTTTCGGAGCTGCGGAAGATCATCCGGGAGGTGAAGCCCGATATCGTCCACACCCATTCCTCCCTGTCCGCGCGTGTGGCGGCGTGGCAGTGCGGCGTGCCCGCCCGGTTCTATACCCGGCACTGCGCCTTCGAGCCGTCAAAAAGGCTTACGACCTTTCCCGGAAAGCAGGCAAACGGCCTTCTGAACCGGATCCTCTCGACCGATATCGTGGCCGTGGCGGACGCGGCGAAGAAGAACCTCACCGACACCGGCGTCCCGGAGAAGATGATCACCGTCATCATCAACGGGGTCGAGCCGCTGAGAGAGATTCCCGAGGCGGAGAAAGAGGCCCTGCGCAGCTCCCTCGGCATCGGGCGGGAGGACTTCGTCTGCGGCATCGTCGCCAGACTGGAGGACTACAAGGGCCACTCCTACCTGCTCGAATCCGCGAAGACCGTCCTCGCCGCGCGTCCAGGAACCGTCTTCCTCATTGTGGGGGAGGGCACGGAGCGGGAGCGGCTCGAAAAACAGGCGGCGGAGCTCGGCATCGCGGGATCGGTGATTTTCACGGGCTTTTCGGACGACGTCGCGCCGTACTACGCGATCATGGATCTGAACCTCAACTGCTCGTGGGGGACGGAGACCTCCTCCCTCGCCCTGTCCGAAGGTATGAGCGTCGGAGTTCCCGCCGTCGCCACCACCTACGGAGGCAACCCCTATATGATCACGGACGGCGTCAACGGCCTGCTGGTGCCGGAGAAGGACGCCCCCGCCATGGCAAACGCCATTCTGCGCCTGATCGGCGATCCGGATCTGCTCCGCTCCCTCTCGGACGGCGCGCGGCGGATGTACCGGGAGAAATTCACGGCCCGCGCCATGACCGCCCAGCTCGAAACTCTGTACGAAAAAGCCGCCGCGCGGAAATCGCCCGGATCTCCCTGAATTTTGCCGGCGTCCGCATTTTTGCTCCCGGCCCCTTGCAACTTAGGATCAACCGTGCTATAATAGCAGGCGGAACGGTTCGGGAAACGGAACCATTCCGATCACGTTTTGCGGAGACAGATATGGCCAAGAAACAGAAGGAAAAAGAATTCCGGCGCGTCAGGACCATCCCCCCGATGGCCGCGGTGGTGCCCTTCATCATGGTGAACCGCACCGGCTCGCAGAATTTCATCCGGGACTCCTTTGACGTGGAAAAGCTGGAACAGTATATCAAGGAGAAAAAAGCGGAGGGCATGACGGATATCTCCATGATGCACGTCATGATCGCCGCCTATGTGAGACTGGTGTCCCAGAGGCCCGCCCTGAATCGCTTCATCCGCGGGCAGAGAGTCTGGACCCGGAAGCATGTGGAGGTCTCCCTTTCCATCAAGAAGGAGATGACGCTCGAATCCCCGGACACCTGCGTCAAGGCTCTTCTCGCCCCCGGAGCGACGATGAAGGAGGTCTACGACGCGGTGAATCAGGAGATCGTCAACTACCGGAACGATCCCGGCGGAGACTTCGACAACGTGGCCGCGTTCATCAACCATTTTCCGGCCCTGTTCTTCAAGTTCTTCGTGTGGACCATGAAGACGCTGGACTATTTCGGGCTCATGCCGAAGCTCATCGCCCGGGTCAGCCCCTTCCACTGCTCCTATTTCATCACCTCCATGGGATCCCTCGGCATCCCGCCCATCTACCACCATCTGTATGACTTCGGTACCTGCCCGGTGTTCTTTGCGTTCGGCGCGAAACGGCGGGTCTATGAGCCGGAGGCGGACGGCGCGATCAAAAAGAAGGGATATCTGGACTTCACCTTCGTGCTGGACGAACGCATCTGCGACGGGTACTACTACGCCTCCGCCCTGCGCCAGCTCAAGCTGATCGTCCGCAATCCGTGGCAGCTGGACACCCCGCCCGAGACCGTGGTGGAGGATATTCCGTAACCGGAATCTGACAGAAAAGGCCTCCGGGCCTTTTTTGCGTTCTTCCGGATCCCCGTCAGCTGCCTCTTTATTGACAATCCGCCCGATCTGTGGTATCATAGTACCGTGAATATTATGTCTTTCAGTCGGTTTCCCGGGAGGCTTTCATGAAACTGAACGACCGGTTCCTGCCCGTATCGCCCGAAGAACTGGACGGCGCGCCGGATTTCGTCTATGTCAACGGCGACGCCTATGTGGATCACCCGTCCTTCGGCGCCGCGATCATATCCCGGGTGCTCCAGTCCCACGGCTATACGGTCGCCATGCTCTGCCAGCCCGACTGGAAAAGCGCGGACGCGTTCCGGACCTTCGGGCGTCCGAGACTCGGCTTTCTTGTCACCGCCGGGAACGTGGATTCCATGGTGGCCCACTATACCGCCGCGAAAAAACGCCGCTCCGAGGACTTTTATTCGCCCGGGTGCAAAGCGGGACTCCGGCCCGACCGCGCGACCATCGTCTACTGCAACCGGATCCGGGAGGCGTACGGCGACGTGCCGATCCTCATCGGGGGACTCGAAGCCTCCCTCCGCCGCTGCGCCCATTACGACTACTGGGGGGACAACGTGCGCCGCTCCATCCTCGTGGATTCCCGCGCCGATATCCTGATGTACGGCATGGGGGAACGGTCCGTGGTCCGTCTGGCCGAGCTGCTCGACAAGGGGGTGCCGGTGAAGAAGATCCGCGACGTGCGCGGGACGGCGTATCTGACCAAGCCGGGCGACAAGCTGTCCTTCCCCTGCGCCGAGGGTTTCGACGAGGACGGACAGCCGAACGGCTACACCTACGAGGAGCTGAAAACCGACAAGCGCGCCTATGCCGACGCCTTCCGCATCCAGTACCGGAACAACGACAGCATAAGCGGCAAAGCGATCGTGGAATACTACGACGACAAAATGCTCGTGGTCAATCCGCCGCAGCCGCCGCTCGAGCGGGAGGAGCTGGACGCAGTCTACGCCCTTCCGTACTGCCGGACCTACCACCCCATGTACGAGAGCATGGGAGGCGTGCCGGCCATTTCCGAGGTGCGCTTTTCCGTCACCCACAACCGGGGCTGCTTCGGCGGATGCAATTTCTGCGCCATCGCGTTTCATCAGGGGCGCGCCGTCCGGTCAAGGAGCATCGAATCCTGCGTGGAGGAGGCCGAGCTGCTCACGACCCTGCCGGATTTCAAGGGCTATATCCACGACGTGGGAGGGCCGACCGCGAATTTCCGGAATCCCGCCTGCAAAAAACAGCTGGAACACGGAGTCTGCCCGGGCCGCCGCTGTCTCGTTCCGAAGCCCTGCCCGAACCTGATCGCCGACCATTCGGAGTATATCGAGCTGCTCGAGCGGCTGGAATCCGTTCCGAAGGTGAAGAAGGTCTTCATCCGCTCCGGCATCCGGTTCGACTATGTGATGGCGGATCCGTCGGACGCCTTCTTCCGCAAGCTGGTGAAGGATCACGTCAGCGGACAGCTCAAGGTCGCCCCGGAGCACTGCGCCCCGAACGCCCTGAACATGATGGGCAAGCCGACCGTCGAGGTGTACGACCGGTTCCGGGAAAAGTTCTTCGCTCTGTCCGCGGAGTGCGGCAAGGAGCAGTACCTCGTGCCCTACCTCATGTCTTCCCATCCCGGCTGCACCATGGACGACGCGGCGCGGCTGGCGGTGTACACCAAGCGGATCGGACTCGACCCGGAGCAGGTGCAGGATTTCTATCCCACCCCCGGAACCGCCTCCACCGTCATGTACTACACCGGGATCGATCCCTTCACGGGCCGGGAGGTCTATACCGCGACCGACTATCACGAAAAACAGCTCCAGCGGGCCCTTCTGCAGTGGAGACGGCCCGAAAACCGCCGGAAGATCCGCGAGGCCATGGACTACTGCACGCCCGCCGGGATCCGCGATCTCGAAGAACTGCTCTCCGGCTCCCCCGGCATTCACCGCGCTCCCGAAAAACCGGAGGACGGCGCAAAGAATCCTTCCCGCGGGAAGAGCGAGAAGAAAAAGCCCGGCCGTCCCGGAGAAAACCGGTCCGAACGATCCGGACGGAACAGCGGCAGCCGCCGGAACGATTCCCGCCCGTCCGCTAAGCCGGAAGCCCGTCCCCGGAAGCAGCATCCCGCCGGAAAAACCAAAAAAACCGGCAAAAGATAACTCACTCTTCACTTTTCACTTTTCTCTCTTCACTCGTATTTTACCCCCTCCAACCTTCGATCAAGAAAAGGATTGACTCATGAAAATCCTCATGGTGACCATGTCCATGAATATCGGCGGGGCGGAGACCCACATCCTCGAGCTCTGCCGGGAGCTGACCGCAGCCGGGGACGAGATCACGCTTGCGTCGTTCGGCGGCGTCTATGCGGAGGAAGCCGAAGCCGCGGGCGTCCGGTGCGTTACGCTGCCCCTTCACACCAAGCGTCCCGCCGAAGTGCTCCGATCCTACCGCGGCCTGAAGCAGCTCATCGAGGAGGAACCCTTCGATCTGGTGCACGCCCACGCCCGGATCCCCGCCTTTATCACGGGCCTCTTGCACGACCGCGTTGTGCTCGAGGGCGGGCGGAAGTTCCGGTTCGTCACGACGGCGCACCTGAATTTTTCCATCAATCCCCTCTGGCGCGCGGTGTCCCGCTGGGGCGAGCGGGTCATGGCGGTCTCGGACGACATCGCGGATTATCTGGTCCGGGAATACGGCTATCCCCGGGACCGGGTGCACACCACCATCAACGGGATCGACACGGGGAAGTTCTCGCCCTCCGTCTCCCCCGAGCCCGTTTTCTCCGCGCTCGGACTGGATCCGGACAGGCGGCGCGTCGTCTATATGAGCCGTCTGGACGCGGACCGGGCGGATCCGGCGTTCCGTCTGGCCGAAATCGCTCCGAAGCTTGCGGAACGCTTCCCGGACACCGACCTCATCGTCGTGGGCAGCGGCAGCGAGCTCGACCGTCTGCGTCATACCGCCGAAGAGGTCAACCGGCAGATCCGGGAGAAGACCGGGCGGGAGAAGGACGTCTTCATCGTGGCGGGCGGCGTCTCCAACACCAACGAATACTGCGCGGCGGCGGACGTCTTCGTGGGCGTGTCCCGCTCCGCGCTCGAAGCGATGGCCGCCGGAAAACCGGTGATCCTGGCCGGCAATCAGGGCTCCCTCGGGATCTTCGGGGAGGACGTCGCCGAGGCCGCGGTCAGTACCAATTTCTGCTGCCGCGGATACGAACCGGCGGACGGGGAGTCCCTTCTCGGCGATATCGAAGCCCTGCTTTCCCTCGCGCCGGAGGAGCGGGAGCGAATGGGAGAGAAAAACCGTGCCTTTGTGGAGGAGCGGTACACGGCAAAGCGCATGGCGGACGACTACCGGGAGATGTATCGGAAGACGCTCGCCTCGCCCGTCCCGTTCCATCTTTCCAAAACGCCCGCGGATCTTCTCGTCAGCGGGTACTACGGATTTGGCAACCTCGGAGACGAAAGCCTCCTCGACATCATCGCGCAGACGGCGGCGGAAACCATCCCGGGCGTGAAGATCGCCGCCCTGACGCGCAGTCCGCGGTTCGACGCGCGACGCACGGGACTTTCCTGCGTCAACCGCCTGCTGCTTCCGAAGGTCGCAAAGGAGATCAGGCGGTCCTCCGTGCTGCTCTCCGGCGGCGGGAGCCTCTTGCAGGACGCCACCTCGCACAGGAGTCTGAAATACTACGCGGGCCTTCTGTCCTACGCGGAGAAGCACGGGACGGCGGCGGTGATTTACGCGAACGGCATCGGGCCGATCCGGGATCCGAAGAACCGGGAGCAGGCCGGTCAGGTGGTCCGGGACGCCTCCGCCGTATCCGTTCGGGATTCGGATTCCCGTTCGGAGCTGATTTCCCTCGGCGTCGGCGCCAGACAGATCCGGGTCACGGCCGACCCCGCCTTCCTCATCCCGCAGGCCTCTCCCGCGCGGATCGCCGCCGTCACCGCGGATCTGGGGATCGAAGGCCCCTATTTCGCCGTATCCCTCCGCCCCTGCCCGCGGAAATCGAGGGGGGGACGAAAGGCGGATCTCACCGAGGACGACCGGCAGCTGGCCGGACAGGTGGTCGCCGCGATGCGGGAGATCTGGGTCACATGGCGCGCCATGCCCGTGATCGTTCCCATGCAGCGGAGTCAGGACACTCCTATCTGCGCCCTCGCCGCCTCGGAGCTGAAACGGTCCGGGGTGCCCGCGGCGCTGTACCGTCCGTCCTCGGCGCAGGATCTGATCGGTTTTCTCAGCGGCGCGGAGTTTGTCGTGGGAATGCGCCTCCATGCGGTGATTTTCGCCTCCTCCGCCGGGACGCCGGTGATCGCGCTGTCTTACGATCCCAAGGTGGACGGCATGATGAAGCAGCTCGGACAGCCCTACGTCGTGCGGATCCCGGACTTCACCCTCCGCGAGAACCCGCTTTTGTCCTACGACATTCTCGACTGCGCGAAGCAGGTTATGGCGGACCGGGAGAACATCGTCGCCTCCCTTTCCGAGACCGCCGCCCGGATGCGCGAGCTGTGCCGGGAAGACATGATGACCACGAGGCGGATTTTGAAACAGCAGAAAAAGATCCGGCAGTGACGCCCGATCCCAAACAGAAAACGTGCGGCCGAACCCGAAAGCGTTCCGCCGCACGATGTTTTTACTTGATGGGATAAATCTTTCCTTAGATCTTGTCCACCGGGAACAGGAGCTTCAGCTGGTTGATCCGGCTCTGGTAGGCTGCCTGCTGCTTTTCGGTGAGGAGGGCCTGACGGATCTCCTCTTTGGCGTCCGCGAAGGAGACCGTTCCGCCGTCCTCCTTCTTGTTCAGGCGGATGAGATGCCAGCCGAACTGGGTCTTGACCGGATTCGACAGCTCGCCGGGCTCCATGGCCGCGCATGCTTCTTCAAATTCCGGCACCATCTGTCCGTGGCCGAATTCCCCGAGGTCGCCGCCCTGCGCTTTGGACGGGCAGGAGGAGTACTGCTTCGCCGCGTCCTCGAAGGAGAGCTCACCGGACTCAAGCTTGGAGCGGATCTCCGCCGCCTGCTCCTCGGAATCCACCAAAATGTGGCTTGCGGCGAAGGTGAGGCCTGCCTCGAACTGATCGGGATGCTCGTCGTAGAACTTTTTCAGCTCGTCGTCGGTCACGCGCACCCGCTCGACGGCCTTCTGAATGGCGTAGTTGGTGAGCATGTCGTCCTTCACGCGCTTGAGCTGCTCCTTGAACGCGGGCTCGCGCTCCATCAGGTTCTTCTGCGCGTCCATGAGAAAGAGGCGGCGCGCGATGATCTGATCGAGGAGGATGGCGCGGCCCTGCGGATTGTTGTAGGCCTGCGCTCTCTGTCCCATGGAGGCGAGGGCTTCCATGAGATCGCTTTCCATGATGGGATTCCCCGCGACCTGCGCGAGGACTCTGTCCTGTCTGTTGTCCATTTGGGTGTTCCTTTCGGTGATATGATCGGGGATCGGCGTTGTCCGGGCCGCCGTCAGGTCTTCGAGGCCTTCATCATGAGTTTGGTCGGGACCAGCTTTGCGACGGCGCGGTAGAATTTATAGAAGAGGCGGGGCGTGTAGACGGACTGTCCCCGTTTCGCCGCGGCGAGGGCTCCCTTCGCCACCTTCTCGGGATCGCAGTAGGGGAGCAGCTCGAAGGTCTTCGAATGGCCCTTGATGCCGCCCGCCACGATGAAGTCGGTGTCCATCGGGCCGGGGCAGACCGCCGTCGCCGTGATGCCGCGCTTTTTCAGCTCCTCGCCGATGCCGAAGGTGAACGCCGTGACGTAGGATTTCGTCGCGGAATAGACCGTCATGCGGGCGTTCGGGCAGAAGGAGGCGATGGAGGAAATGTTGATGATGCGTCCTCCCGCGGTCATATAGGGGATGGCGAGATGGGTGACCGCCGTGAGCCCTTTCAGGTTCAGATCCACCATCTGCACCTGCCGCGCCAGATCGCCCTCTCCCACGTCGCCGAGGAATCCGCAGCCGGAGTTGTTGATGAGCAGGGCGATTTCGGGGTTGAATTCGGCGAAATAGCGGGACAGCTTGCCGTAGCTCTCGTCCTTCGTCAGATCCAGCGGGAAGACCCGGCACTGCTTCGACGGGACAAGGCGGGCGGCGGCGAGTAGCTTCTCCCGGTTCCGGGAGACCAGCCAGTATTCTTCGATGTCCGGAAACGCCTCGGGGAGGGCTTTGAGAAATTCCTTTCCCAGTCCCGCCGACGCGCCGGTGATCAGAGCGACTTTCATAAACGGATCGACCTCGTTTCAGTGATTTTGTTCCGGTGTCAGTATCATACCACAAACCGCCGGAAGATGCAAGGGGAGCGGGAAATCGCGCGTTATCCGCGGATAAAATAGACCGCCGTGGCCGCAATTACCGCCAGCGCTAAAAATCCCCAGACGGCTGTGGTGAAGACCGCAAAGCCTCCTCCCAGTCCGGTCGCGCGCAGATCCTTCCACCGGAGCGGAACGATGGCGCAGAACACCGCCGAATAGACCGGCAGAAGAACCGACAGGGGGATGAGCTTCGGATCGGTGTAGAGGTACAGAAGGCCGAGGATCACCGCCGCCGCGCAGAGGATCAGCTCGATCACCTTGTATTTGGTAAAGGGGCGGGTGTTCTGCGCGATGTTCAGCCGGTCCGCGCCTTCCTTGGCAAACGCGGCGGCCTCGCGCTCGATTCTTTCCCGTTTTTCGTCGTCCGGCGTGCGGGGGGCGGAGGCGTTCGGATTTTGTTTCATGTTCTTCTCCTTTGCGGCGTTCTCTCATCGGGTTCGGCGGCCTCTTCTCCCTCGCTGTCCCGTCTGGTGAGGAGCACGAACACGGCGAAAGAGGCGGCTGTGACAAAGACGAGGACGGGCAGGATCCAGCTGACGTCGCGGTCCTCCTCCGGCTCGTGCGCGGGGGAGAACACGGCCGCAAGCTCTTCCGGGGTCAGGACCGCGCTGACCGCCGAGACTTTCGACAGCTCGAGCGTCACCGATTCCCTGGCGTAAACCGCGATGCTCACGAAGTCCGCGCGCCGCCGGTCGTCCCATCCGGACAGCGGACAGCTCAGCCGGAGGATCTCTCCGCACCGGATCTCGTCCACATGGAACTCCGCGCGCCGGTCGTCCGTGCCGACGGTGAAGACGAGGGAGACCGTCGAGTCTTCCCCCCCGCCGTTGAGCCGAAGATCGAAGACGAGGGCCTCCACGTCCGTGAGATCGGCCGTGGGTTTCAGGTTGCGCATGACGATCCCCGCCACGCCGTCCTCGCTCTCCTGATACGATACGGACAGCACCCGCGCCGGTTCGCCGAGGGAGGCGGAAAACGCGTCGCTCAGTTCCGTCGCGCAGGAGAGGGAACCGCCGCCCGGGATCCAGTCGAGCGAATAGTATTTGTCGGTGAAATCCCAGAGGTCAAAGGCGGAAAATCCCTCGTAGGACACGTCGGTCTGAATGCCCGTGCGGTAGACCGCGTCCCGGTCCCCCGCGCCCTGCTTGAGCACGTCGTAGAAAGCGTGGTCGTACCGCTGGTTCAGTCCGGCGGGGGAGAAGAAGACCGCCCGTGCGCCTGATCCGCATGACTTGACGAAGTTCCGGTAGAGCTCCACCGCCATCTCGGAGGGGGCGAACGCGCCGCTCCGCTCGGAGGCCGGTTTGGCGAGATACTCCGCGTACCGGGCGTTCAGCGTGCTCTGGGCGAGCTGATAGACGTACAAAAGATCCCCCGGGCCGGGGAGGGAGAGGGAATCCAGCTGGGACAGGGTGAGCTTCAGGCCGGCGGGAGCGGAGCTGTCCGAGCCGCAGAGGGAGAGCAGGGCCCATGGGAAGGTCCCGTTCTGGGCGATCCTGCGGGCGAGCAGCGTCAGAAAGACCCGGCTGTGGACGGCGGACTCCGATTTCGTCTCATCGATGGGAAGGCAGACGGCGAGATCCGGGATGATCCGGGCAGCGGCGTTGTAGGTGAGGCGGCAGAGGTGGCTGAGGGTTTCCGCCCATGCGCCGATCGCGGTTTTCGATCCGATCCCGGCGATCTCCGCGTCGTTGACCGGCCCGGGGATTACAAAGCCCGAGGCGTCCGGATACCGCGCGGCGAAGAACCGGACCAGCGCGCACCAGAGAGCGGCGGAGGCGGGGGAGTCCGTGTCAGGCACGCGGGCGTCCGGCGCGGTCAGACCCGGGATGGGGGCGTCGATTCGGAACCGGAGATAGACCCGGATCCCGGCGGAGAGATAAAACTCCACGTCCCGGTCCAGCGAGGACAGGATCGAGGGATCGAGAGACGCGCTTCGGGGGGAGGTCTCGCCCGGAACCGCATAGGCTACGGAGGTTCCGCCCGACGCAGAGAGAAGCCCGTCGAGGGAGACGTCCGTGAGAATGTGGAAGGCGTTCGATTCGAATACGCCCGCCGGGAAGGTGTCCGCAAGGCCGAAGGAGGAGACGGCTTCGGAGGTCGTTCTCCCCGCGGCGTCGGCATACCGGGGCGCGGAGAGCAGCAGGACCGAGCCTTCGATCTCCGGATCCGGGACGCAGGCGAAGAAGACGCAGGAATCGGCGTTGACCGGAAGGGAGGCGGGCAGGGTGAGGCGCGACTCGAACATCGTGGAGATCTTGAACTCCCCGACGAGGACCGCGCTTTCCGGCAGGGGAACGGATCCGCCCGGGGTGAAGAACGCCCCTTCCTCTCCGTCCAGCAGGATCGGGGAAGGCATGGCGTAAAACCGGAGCTTGCTCCCCGCGAACTTCCGCACCGCGTCCGTGACCATGGATCCGGCAAAGACGACGGTGTCCCCGGACCGCTCGATGCGGGTGAGCTTTCCGAGCCAGTCGTTTCCGGAGAAGGAGGGGTGCCCGCCCGTATAGATGCGCACCGACCGGATCCGGAACCCGGTGGAAGGCTCCACGCCCTCGAAGAGAAGGGAGAAGGATCCGATCCCTGACAAAAGATCGACGGGGATCGCGCAGACGTTGTCCCCGGCGGAGAGCTTCACCGGCTGGGACCAGACCGTTTCAAGGCCGTCCTTGAAGTCGATGCCCACGGAGAGCCGCCCGTCCGATCCGCTGACCGACGAGAGGATCACCTCGAAGCAGCAGGGAACGCCCTCCGGAAGATCGTAGGGAACGGCGGGGGGCGCGGAGATCAGGACCCGTCCGTCCCGGTCCGCCTGAGCGGTCAGGGAGGATCCGGAGCCGTAGGACAGAAGGCCCGCCCCTTCCTCAAAGGAGAACGCCGAATACAGCGCGGCGCGGCGCAGCTCTTCGGTCTGATCCGTCGAAAGAACCGGCGCGGAAAGGAAGGTGTTCACCGGGTTTGCCTCTTCCCGGATGCGGACGGTCAGGCGGCGCAGATCCCCCGTGACCGCGGACAGATCCATCGTGACGACGGACCAGCCGTTGTCGCTCTTCACCAGACTGCTCCCGTAGAGGATGCCGGTCCCGTCGATGGGATGGGCGCGGACGGTGAGATCGCAGGTCAGCGTCCCGTCCGAGGTTTCAAGAACTGCTGTGAGCGGGAATTCTCCCTCCGCCTCCTCGAAGCAGACTCCGAACCGGAGCGTGCGGTATCCGTCCGCACGGAATTGGAGCTCCGATGAGGACAGATCGAGATCGTAAGTAAGCACGTCGGTCTCGCGCTCCTTGTCCGGACGGGGACCGGCGACCACGAAGAAGACCTCCGTCATGTTCGGATCCCCCTCCACCGGCGAGCGCAGGGTGTAGCTTTTCCGCACGGGCCCGGAGCAGATCCATTCGTCGGATCCCGGGGCGAGCATGACGGCGCCGCGTCCCGTGGGAAGGAGAGCCCATGTGTCGGCGATCCCGTCGGTCACATAGGACAGCCCGGAAAACGCGCGCTGTTCCGCGGACTCTTCCGCATCCTCCGGCGCGGCGGACAGCGGGGACGATCCGATCGGCCCGGATTCGTCCGTTCCCGTCGTCCCGTCTCCCCCCGTCGGCAGCGGATCCTCCGCGGCGGATACGGAAAGGGCGGCGCGGGCGGCGGACGGCATGGGATCGGAGGTCCCCCGCAATCCGGAGCCCACGGCGGAAAACAGCAGGGCGAAAAGCATCGCCGCGGCGGTCAGGCGTTTGTTCATGGCGGACCTCCTTTCCGAAAATGCCGGTTTGACGGCTCTTGATTCTCATACTGTTTCGCTTCTTAACGGTATGATCGTATATAGAACAGCTCTGACAAATTTTATCTGCACAAACCCACTATGGCCCTCTTGCCCAATGCGCGCCTGAAACGCCGCCGGAGGCCGAGGAGCTTGCTCCGAGCATGGCACAAACTGCACGAATACAGATCGCGCGAGGACAGTGGGATACACATTCGATTTTCGATTCAGGCACGAGCTGTTGTCTTATGCCATATGGCCAAGGAAACCCCCGCACGGGGGGAAACCCAAGTTCGCGCAGCGAATCTTGAGCGGCCATGAGCTGGTGTCCGCGATCGAAGATCGCAGCCCGTGCCTCCCGCCCTGAGCAGGGCATTTTTCCAGAAACGCGCAGCGTTTCGTTTCTTATATCCCTTTAGAAAGGATATAGTATCAAATGATGCGCAGAATGCTTATGCCGGAAGCATGACTTCCTCGTCGCGTCCGTTCACGGTGACGGTGAACGTCTTCCCCCGCGCGGCAGGCGTGACGGCATAGACCCTGTACTCCGCGACGGCTCCGTTTTCCCAGCGGCAGTCCACGGCGACGCCTCCCCGCGCGGCCAGTCCTTCGAAGGATCCCTTCTGCCAGTCCGGGGCGTCAGGGAGGGCCGGGAGCAGGACGATCTTCCCGCTCTGAGACTGGAGCAGCATTTCCGCAAAGGCGTTCGCGCCGCCGAAGTTCCCGTCGATCTGGAACGGCGGATGGGTGTCGAACATATTCGGCAGGGTCGATCTTCCGAGGAGCTTGTTCAGGTTGTCGAGGCAGGCGTTTCCGTCACCGAGCCGCGCGAAGAAGTTCGTGACCCATGCCCGGGACCAGCCCGTGTGGCCGCCTCCGTTTTCCAGCCTGCGGCGCAGGGTGACTTTCGCGGCTTCGAAGAGCTCCGGCGTGTTCTCGCGGGTGATATCCCCGGCGGGATGGAGGGCGAAGAGGTGGGAGACGTGGCGGTGGCCGGGCTCCGGTTCGTCAAAGTCCTCGCTCCACTCCATGATCTGCCCGTGCTTCCCGATCTTCACGGGGGAGAGCCTTGCGGCGACGGCATCCAGCTCCGCGGCGAAGTCCTCCTCCATCGAGAGCAGGCGCGCGGCCTCCGCGGTCGAGGTGAAGAGCATCCGGAGAATCTCGTTGTCCATGGTCGGACCGGCGCAGACGCTGAAAACTCCGTTCGGCGTGATAAAGCTGTTTTCGGGGGAGTTCGACGGGCAGGTGACGAGGTATCCGGTCCGGGGATCCTCCGTCAGATAGTCGAGGAAGAAGAGACACGCGCCGCGGAGAATGTCGAAGTTCTGACGCAGGATGTCGGGATCGCCGGAATAGCGGTACCGCTCGAGGATATGCTGGCAGCACCACGCTCCGGCGCACATGAACGAGCCCCACGACGCGCCTTCTCCGGGAGCGGTGAATCCCCACGGATTGGTGACGGTGTGCGCGACCCAGCCCCGCGCTCCGCCGTACTGGATCTCGGCGGTCCGGCGTCCGTGGACGGACAGGAAGCGGATGTAGCCGAGGAGGGAATCGGTCAGCTCCGGCATGCGGCAGGTCTCGGCCAGCCAGTAGTTCATTTGCAGATTGATGTTGATGTGGTAGTCCGCGGACCAGATCGTGTCGAAATCCGGGGACCAGACGCCCTGCAGATTGGCGGGCAGGCGGCAGTTCCACGACGAGGACGCGAGCAGATACCGCCCGAAGGTGAAGTAGGTGAGAAGAAGATCCGTATCGCTACCGCCGTCCCGCATGCGCGCGATCCGTTCGTCGGTGGGCAGGGAGGCGAGGGCGGGATCGGAGGGCGAAAGGTTCAGCTTCACGCGGCCGATGAGAGAGGAGAGGATGGCCGCGCTTTTTTCGAGCAGTCCGTCGAAGCAGGAGGCGGCGTTCTTCTCCGCCGTTTCTTCCGCCTTTTTGAGTGCGGGCGCGGGATCGTTCGAGGGGATCGGCGTGCCGTCAAGTCCCGGTTTGACATAGGTGGTGCGCACGTCCGCCGAGATCCGGACGCGGGTCACGCCCGAGAGCACGATCCCGTCTTCACCTGCGGAAACGGTCCCGCCGTCGGCCTTGACGGAGGCGAACACGGCGAAGGCTTGGGATTCCGGGAAGGACTTCGTGTAGACAAGGCGGTCCGGCTGATACCGCGCGGCGTCGTCCGAGCCGTCGTTCCTTTGGAAGCGGATTCTGGCCGAGAAGGGGGCGGAGGCTTTGTATTCGGCCTCGATCCCGTTCGCCTGCGGATCAAAGGAGGCAAACACCCGGGCTTCGAAGGCGCGGTCCCCGTCCTTCCACGAGGCGGAGGCGAGCCCGGTTTCGAGATTCAGGGAGCGGCGGTAATCCCGGGCTTCTCCCTTCCGGTCGGTGAATTCCACAAGGATCTCCCCGGCGTTCTGGAAGGATCCGTACCGGTAGCCCATGCCGTGCCCGGAGTGGCTTCCGTCGCCCCGGCAGACCATGTATTTCTGGGTCAGCCTCTGTCCCTCCGCGTAGTCGCCGGAGAAAATCGCGGCGCGGATCTCGGGCAGGTGCGCGGCGCATTCCGGATTGTCGGCGTCCGGGTCGAACCGCCCGTCCCAGAGGGTCTCTTCGTTCAGCTGGAGCATATCCGTTTCGGGAGAGCCCCAGACCGTGACGCCCAGCCTGCCGTTTCCGAGCGGAAGGGCTTCGTCCCACTTCCGGGCGGGATGCGTATAGAAAAGCTCGTTGTTCATGTTTTGGCACCTCGTGACAAAATTCCATCCTGTATTATACCACAACCGGAGCCGGATTGCAACAAGGCTGTTCAAACGGGCAAAAAAGGACCGCGGCGCGGTCCGGATATGGATGCGCGCCGCGGAAAGGATATTCTCCTGTCCGGGAAGTCGTCCGCCGCGGGTCAGTCCGCAAGGGAGCCCATCGGATCCCACGGCTCCAGCTCGATCAGATCCTGATCCAGCAGGGAGACCTTGTCGCCGAGGTACTTTTTGTTGACCACGGCCTGGAAGACATAGGCGTCGAACCACGCGTCGGAGGCCATGTGATAACCGCCGTGCGCTCCGCCGTCGCCCCAGCTGTTTTCGATCTTCCAGCGGTTCGGGCAGCCGTTCTCGTCGATGTTGACGCCGGTCAGGCACATCGCGTGGTTCATCGCGCTGACGTGGTAGTCGAGCATGTCGGCCTTGGACATCGCGGTGTCGAATCCGGTGATCAGGTCCTCGTTGAACTGCTCGTTGTCCCAGCAGGCGCGCTCGCCGTCGGAGAACTTGCCGCAGTCGGAGCCGAACCAGACGATCTCGCCGTCCTTGATCTGCTCCGCGACCAGCTTCTTGAATTCGCCGAGCTCGAGGTTCAGGTGCTTCACCGGCGCGCCGCCCACGACGTTGCCGAGGTACTGAACGGTGTAGAGCTTGTCGAAGGGCTTGTCCGCCGTCGGGGCGTGGACGATGGAGACGTAGTCGTCGAGATAATTGCCGATGTACTTTTCGCGGAAGGCGTTCGGGGTCAGGCCCTTTTCCACGATCACGTTCTTGTCCTTGTCCTGATATTCGAAGTCGAATTCGGTCGGGGGAACGTCGTAGCAGGCGCAGAGGAAGGAGTAGGTCTTCTCGAGGATCTCGGTGCGGAGCGCGGCCAGCTCGTCGCACTTGCCCTCGGCGGCCAGACGGCGGATCGTGGAGGTTTTCGCGCGGAGGTAGTTGTTGATGTGGCGGTTGAGGGCGCCGGTGTTCGAGGACTGGAAGGTCTCGGGATAGACGGACTTCGGGACGATGCCGTACTTCTTCACGATGGCTGTGAACATATCCCACTGGCCGCCGTCGTGCACGCCCGTTTCGACGATATAGTCCACCACGCGGGAGTTCGAGGGTTCGCACGCGGTGTCGGCGATGGCTTCGATGTAGTAGTTGACGCGCTCGAACTTGTCCCAGAAGGCAAGCCAGGACTGGGAGAGCTCGAACTGCTCCACGTTCAGCTTCTTGCCGATGATCTCGCGCAGAACGTTCGTCGCGGCGAAGAGCCAGCAGCGGCCCGAGGACTTCTGGTTGGTCGCGCTCATGGTCTTCACTTCGTGGTTGAAGTAGAACTGCATCTTTTTCGCCTTTTCGGTGACAAACGCCATGGAACCCATGTTGTTCTTGGCGAATACGGGCTTCATCGCCTGTCTGACGGCGTCGTTTGCGTGGAATTCACCGAAGCTTTTCAGTTCGCAGCAGCTGATGGGGGTTGCGTTTTTCATGTGGATAAACTCCTTTCGGAAATTGAGACAGAAGAAAGTCTAACCGCGCCTGTACACCGTCTCGACCACGCCTTCGTCGTAGGCGAGGGAGGAGAGGACGACGCGGCGGGACATGAGATCGACGTACAAAAGCTCGCTGCTCCGGAACGGATAGACGTCCGAGAACGGCGTGACGATCCGCATCCGGAAGAATCCGAGCGGCCCGGAACCGGAAAAGTCCGGGATGAGCAGAATGAACGAGCGGAAGTCGAGCTCTCCGTCGGAAAACCGGCAGCTCATGACCGGCCCGACGATGCGCACGGTGTCCGGCTCGCCTGTGTCCGTTTCGACATACCGCCCGCTCGCCAGCGCCATGACCGTGACGATCAGCGCGGCGAGGACGGACAGGAGAATCAGGACGGACTTGCCTGCGCGTTTCATGGAATCACCTCCGCCGGGTGTGATGTTTACGGCTGAATCCCCTTGTTCCGCCGGAGGGTGAGGTAGTCCTCCAGGATCAGGCGGCTTGATGCGGCGGACGATTTGGGGAGCGTTACGGCTGAATTCCTTTGTTCCGCCGGAGGGTGAGGTAGTCTTCAAGGATCAAGCGGGCAGACAGGGCGTCCACCGTGGCCTTGCGTTTTTTGCCCCGGACGTTGTTTTCGGAGAGGATCCGGTGGGCGGAGACGGTCGTGAGCCGCTCGTCGTAGAGCTCCGTCGGGATCCCGGTCAGCTCGGCCAGCTCTCTGGCGAAGGCTTGGCATTTTTCGCTCCGCGGTCCCGCCGTGCCGTTCATGTTGACGGGATTGCCCACCACGACCAGCTCCGCGCGAAGCTCCGAGACCTTTTCCCCGACGGCGGCGAGGGCCTTTTTGTAGCTGTCCGCCTTGACGCATCCGGCCTCGGACGCCATCATTTCGTATTTGTCGCAGACGGCGATCCCGGTGCGCGCGTCTCCGAAATCGATGCCGACGATGATCATGCGTCCTCCGACCCTTCTGCCCCTTCCGCGGAGACGTCGGTCACCGCGCTGGCGTCTTCCTCCCCGTTTTCGGCGGCGACCTTGTTCCGCGCGTAGGCGATCACCTCGTCGAGCGTCGGGATGGAGGTGGACGCGCCAGGACGGGTCACGGAGAGAGCGGCCGCGCAGGTGGCGTACTTGACCGCGGAGACAATGTTCGCGTTCTGCAGATAGACGTAGGTCATGACGGCGGAGAACACGTCCCCGGCGGCGGTGGTGTCCACGGCCTTCACCTTTTCGGCGGGAACGGTCCAGTACTCCGATCCGTCGTAGATGAAGGATCCGCGCTCGCCGAGCTTGAGGACGATGAACTTCGCATTCACAAGTGTCGAGAGCTTGACCGCGGCTCTGAGACAGCTGTCCTCGTTCGACGGGGAGATGCCCGTGAAGATCCGGCATTCGTTCTCGTTGGGGGAGAAGATCTCGATCCGCCCGAGTTTTTCGAGCGGGAAGTCCATCCGCGCCGGTCCCGCGTCGATGAAGACCGGGATCCCCGCTTCGTTGGCCCGGCGGCAGGCTTCGATCACCGCGTCGTCCGGGATCTCGAGCTGGAGGTACAGCGCGTCCGGATAGCAGGTGAAGCCCGCCTCGATGTCCTCTTCGGTCATGGTCATGTTCGCGCCGGGATAGACGATGATGCGGTTTTTGCCGTTTTCTTCCACCAGAATGGAGGCGAGGCCGGTGGGGACGTCGGGATCCTCCCGGATGTAGCGGGTGTCGATCCCCTCCCGCTGATACATCGAGACGAGCCGCTTGGCGTTGGCGTCGCGTCCGACCCGGCAGGCGAAAACGGTGTCCGCTCCGAAGCGGGCAAACGTGATGGCGGAGTTGGCCCCCTTGCCGCCCGGGACGTAGGAATAGCTTTCACCGGTTTCCACCACGGTTTCGCCGGAATAGGGCACCCGGCGCATCCGCTGCACGAAGTCGATGTTGGCGGAGGAGACGACTAAGATCCTGGCTTTTTTCATAGGACACCCCAAGTTCCTCTCTGATCGGTTTATTCAAAGCTATTATACCGCACATGAACCGCAAAATCAACGGGTTTGAGCCGCTTTCGGACAAAATTTGTCGGCGGACGGCGCAAATCCGTCCCCGCCCGTGCCGGGTTTGCTCTTGTAATTGCCGCCGGATTCTGCTATAATGATCATAGTCGGACAAAGAACGCCGGAGCGCGGACGGAAGGAGGGATCGGCGGATGGAAAAAAACAACGTGAACCGGATTTTGCACACCATGACGCCCTTTCTCGCGCTGATCCTCACGGAGCGGCTTCTATTGATGCTCGCAAGGCGGCTTTTTTCCGAGGTCGGGGACGCGCTCGGACTCGGGATCTTCCTCCTTGCCGCCGCCTTCGCGCTCTTTCTGTTCCGCGCCGTCCGGTATCCGGAGGAGGGGGAGACCGATCCCGTGCCGGATCTCATCCGGAAGCGCGCGGGCCGGTGTCTGCTCCATCTGGCGGCGGCGGTCGCGGCTTTGGTGACGCTGATGTTTGTGGTGGCCGCGTATATGAACGGGGAATCCGCCTACTCCGACACCGCGTCCGTGGCGGGCGACATGCCGTCCCTCTCGCCGCTCTCCGTGCTGTCCCTGCTGCTCATCCATCCCGTCGCCGAGGAATACCTGTTCCGCCGGTGCTTTTACGGGGAACTGCGCCGGATGAATCCCGTCTTCGGGTGCATGGCGCAGGCCGTGATGTTCGCCATCATGCACGAGACGGTGGACGGCATGCTGTACGCGCTGGCGGCGGGCGTGATCCTCGGGATCCTCGCGGAGGAGACGGGCAGGCTCTGGCCCTGCGTCGCCGCGCACATGCTGGTGAACGCCCGATCCCTGATTTCGGTCACTGTGTTCGCCGAACGGGGAGGAGTGCGCTACGCCATGGACAGCGGGATCCTGACGCTCGGAGCCGTGGCCTTCGTCATTCTGGCCGCCACGAGAGCCCGGTCCGCGTCCGCGGCGGAACGTCAGGCCGAACGGGCGAAACGGGCGGAATCCCGGAAGAAACAGGAGGCGGGGACATGACGGCGGGACTGTTTTCAGCCCCCCTGGCAGCGCGGGAGGAAAAGATCCGCCGGATCCTTCTGCCGTGGTCTGCGTATTCCGGTATAGATCCCGCGGAGCGCGACCGCTTCTTTATGGACGCTGCTATCGCTCTGGCAAAAGTCGCGGCGGAGGAGGGCGAGGTTCCCGTCGGCTGCGTGATCGCGCGGGAGGATCGGATCGTCTCGGGGGAATACAACGGGCGGGAAGGCTTAAAAAACGCCCTCTGGCACGCCGAGACCGCCGCCATTGACCGGGCCTGTCTCGCTCTCGGCGGATGGAGGCTGCCCGGATGTACGCTCTATGTGACGCTCGAGCCATGCCCGATGTGCGCCGGAGCGATCTGGAACGCGCGGATCCCCCGGGTGGCGATCGGGGCGAAGGACGCGCGGGCGGGGGCGATGGGCTCTCTGCTCAACCTGGCGTCCTATCCCCTGAACCCGAAGCCCGAGGTCACCTTCGGCGTCCGGGAGGCGGAATGCCGGGAGCTTTTACGGGCGTTTTTCCGAAAGAAACGAAACGGAACGGCTGAGAAAGGAGACTGACATGCGTTTGTCAAAGAGGATCCCGTGTTTTCTGATGCCTCCCCTGTGCGCGGCCGTCTATCTTCTGCTGGACCGGACCGGCTTGTTTTTCCGGATCTATATCGCCCTGTTCGGCTGGGATGAGGTGGGTCCGAGCCTGTCGATCCTCTGTTTCCCCATTCTGGCCTTTCTGTGCGGCATCCTTCCGGCGATTCTTCTGACCGGGCGGGACCGTTCCGTGTGGACCGCGTGGGCCGCGCTGTTTTTTGCCGGATTTTTCGCGTATGAGTTCCTTGCCGTTTTCAAATGGGACAGCGTGCTGTATGACTTTCCCTTCTTCGCGGTTCTCTGGGTCATAACGGTTCTCTTCGCCGTTCTCTTCCACCTTATCCCGTCGTGGATCGCCTCCGCCGTCCGGGCGATTCTGACGAAACGAAGGAGCCGCAGAAACGCTTTTTCCTCTACCCCCTTGCAAATCCCGCCGGATGATGGTATAATCAGTTGAAAACCGTTTTCATTTCAAAATAAAGGAGATTCCCATGAAAAACACCCCCGATGTCAAGCTGGGCGTGGTCGCCGTTTCCCGCGACTGCTTCCCGGAATCCCTGTCCGTAGGCCGCCGCGAAGCCCTGATTAAGGCGTACGAGGATAAGTACGGCAAGTGTGACATTTACGAATGTCCCATATGCATCGTGGAGAGCGAGATCCACATGCTCCAGGTGCTCGAGGATCTGAAAAAGAACGAGTGCAACGCCCTCTGCGTCTACCTCGGCAACTTCGGCCCGGAGATCTCCGAGACCATGCTCGCCGAGAAGTTCGACGGCCCCGTCATGTTCTGCGCGGCGGCGGAGGAAGCCTCCGACCGTCTCGTCGGGGACCGCGGCGACGCGTTCTGCGGCATGCTCAACGCTTCCTACAACCTCAAGCTCCGCGGCGTGACGGCATACATCCCCGAATATCCCGTGGGCGACGCCGCTTACTGCGCGGATCTGATGCACGACTTCCTCCCCATCGCCCGCGCCATCATCGGCCTGAAGAACCTCAAGATCATCTCCTTCGGCCCGAGACCGATGAACTTCTTCGCCTGCAACGCTCCTATCCAGCAGCTCTACAATCTGGGCGTGGAGATCGAGGAGAACTCCGAGCTGGATCTCTTCGAGTCCTTCAACAAGCACGCCGGCGACGCCCGTATCCCCGAGGTCGTGGCCGACATGGAAGCCGAGCTCGGCGCGGGCAACAAGAAGCCCGAGATCCTCGCCAAGCTCGCGCAGTATGAGCTGACCCTTCTCGACTGGGTCGAGGCGCACAAGGGAAGCCGCAAGTACGTCGCCATCGCGGGCAAGTGCTGGCCGGCGTTCCAGACCCAGTTCGGCTTCGTTCCCTGCTATGTCAACTCCCGTCTGACGGGCCGCGGCATTCCGGTGAGCTGCGAAGTGGACATTTACGGCTGCCTCTCCGAGTACATCGGCGCGTGCGTCAGCGAGGACATCGTCACCCTGCTCGACATCAACAACACCGTTCCCTTCGACATGTACAAGGAAAAGATCGAGGGCAAGTTCGACTATAAGTTCCACGATACCTTCATGGGCTTCCACTGCGGCAACACCTGCTCCAAGAAGATCTGCAACCCCACGATGAAGTACCAGATGATCATGGCGCGCTCCCTGCCCGTCGAGGTCACCAACGGCACGCTCGAGGGCGACATCGTTCCCGGCGACATCACCTTCTACCGGCTCCAGTCCACGGCGGACAACCACCTCTACGCCTATGTGGC
>SVQK01000016.1 GCA_015065385.1 Oscillospiraceae bacterium
CGATCGAAGATCGCAGCCCGTGCCTCCCGCCCCGAGCGGGGCAATTCCATCCGCAAATGCGGAGCATTTGCGCCTCCTCCGCCGAAGGGTCAGGAGTGACCCTTCGAGCTGATATAGAAAAGCCGCATCCGATGCAGTCGGAAAAATCATATCCGCAAATGCGGAGCATTTGCGACTCCTCCGCCGAAGGGTCAGGAATGACCCTTCGAGCTGATATAGAAAAGCCGCGTCCGATGCAGTCGGAAAAATCATATCCGCAAATGCGGAGCATTTGCAGCTCCTCCGCCGAAGGGTCAGGAGTGACCCTTCGAGCTGATATAGAAAAGCCGCGTCCGATGCAGTCGGAAAAATCAAATCCGCAAATGCGGAGCATTTGCAGCTCCTCCGCCGACAGGTCAGGAGTGACCTGTCGAGCTGATATAGAAAAGCCGATTCCGACGCAGTCGGAAACATAACCACCCCGGAGGTTCGTCCCATGACGCCGATGATGCAGCAATACTTTGACGTAAAAAACCAGTATCCGGATTTTATCCTGTTCTACCGGCTGGGCGATTTTTACGAAATGTTCTTCGAGGACGCGCAGCTCGTTTCGCAGGAGCTGGATCTGACGCTCACGGGGCGGGACTGCGGGGAGGATCAGCGCGCGCCGATGTGCGGGGTCCCCTACCACTCCGCCGAGACCTATATCGGGCGGCTCATCGAGAAGGGCTACAAGGTGGCGATCTGCGAGCAGATGGAGGATCCGAAGCTGGCGAAGGATTTGGTGAAGCGGGAGGTCATCCGCATCATCACGCCGGGGACGCTGATCGAGACGGATCTCTTGAACGAGAAGTCCAACAACTATCTGGCGACGGTGTACTGCGACGGCGGGGCGGCGGGGATCTGCTTCTGTGACATCTCGACGGCCTTCATCGCGGCGACGGCGTTCCGGGATTCGGCGGGAGGCGAGCGGATCATCTCGGAGCTCTCGACCTACGCGCCCCGGGAGGTCCTCATGAACCTGCCCGCGAAGGCGATGCCCGCCGTGGCCGATCATGTGAAGAACCGGCTGAACGCGAGCCTCTCCGACGCGGCCTCCGATTTCTTCGATCCGGACGACGCCGCGGCGCGGGCCGAGGAGCAGTTCGGAGCGGAAGCCGTCGCCGGGAAACCGCGCCTCGCCCTCATCGCCGTCGGGGCCGCGCTGAAATATGTGCGCGACACGCAGATGAAGGATTGCGCGTTTCTGAAAAACCTGAACGTCTACGAGTCCTCGCAGTACCTCGAAATGGACGTCTCCACGCGGCGGAATTTAGAGCTGACCGAGACGATGCTGACCAAGGAGAAGCGGGGCTCCCTGCTCTGGGTGCTGGACAAGACGAACACGTCGATGGGCGCGCGCCTGCTCCGGCAGTGGATCGAGCACCCGCTGACGAACGTCCCGGCGATCCTCAAGCGGCTCGAGGCGGTCTCGGAGCTTTACGACAACTTCATGCTCCGGGAGGAACTGCGGGACGCGCTCTCCCCGGTGCTGGATCTGGAACGGCTCGTGACCAAGGTGAACTACGGCACGGCGGGGGGACGGGATCTGAGGGCCATCGCCCAGACCATCGCGCAGATCCCGCCGCTGAAAAAGATGCTCTCGGAGCTGTCCTCGGGGGCGCTCGCCGAAATCGCCGCGGAGCTGGACGATCTGTCCGACGTCTACGAGGCCATCGACCGGGCGGTCGTCGAGAATCCGCCCTTCGTCATCCGGGACGGCGGCATCCTCAAGGACGGCTACTCGGCGGAGGTGGACGAGCTTCGCTATGTGATGCGCAACGGCAAGGAGTGGATCCGGGGAGCCGAGGCCGCGGAGCGCGAGAAGACCGGGATCTCCAAGCTGAAATTCGGATACAACCGGGTCTTCGGGTACTACATCGAGACGCCCCGGTCCGCCGCCTCCCAGGTTCCGGAGAACTACGTCCGCAAGCAGACGCTCTCCGACAAGGAGCGGTACATCACGGACGAATTAAAAAACATGGAGGCGACCATCCTCGGCGCGGACGACCGGGTGAAGTCGCTCGAATACGATCTTTTCGTGGAGCTGCGGGGGGCCGTGGACGCGGAAAGCGCGCGGATCCGGGCGTCGGCGCAGGCTCTGGCGCGGCTCGACGTCTTCCTCTCCCTCGCGGACTGCGCGGCGCAGAACAGCTACGTCTGCCCCACGGTGGACGCCTCGGACGTCGTGGACATCAAAAACGGGCGGCATCCCGTGGTGGAGCGGTTCGTGGAGGACTCCTACTTCGTGCCGAACGACGCCCTTCTCGACACCGGGGACCGGAGGCTTCTGCTCATCACCGGGCCGAACATGGCGGGCAAATCGACCTATATGCGGCAGACCGCGCTGATCATCCTCATGGCGCAGATCGGATCCTTCGTCCCGGCGACGTCGGCGCGGATCGGGATCTGCGACAGGCTCTTCACCCGGGTGGGCGCGTCGGACGATCTGGCGTCGGGACAGTCCACGTTCATGCTGGAAATGAAGGAGGTCGCCTACATCCTCTCGAACGCGACGAAGCAGAGCTTTATCGTCTACGACGAGATCGGCCGCGGGACGTCCACCTACGACGGGATGAGCATTGCCCGGGCGGTGGCGGAATACACGGCGGGAAAGCGGCTCGGGGCGCGGACGATGTTTGCCACGCACTACCACGAGCTGACCGCGATGGAGGGCGAGATCCGGGGCGTGGTCAACTGCAACGTGGCGGCGAAGAAGCGCGGGGAGGACGTGACGTTTCTGCGCAAGATCGTGCCCGGCCCCGCGGACGACAGCTACGGCATCGAGGTCGCGCGGCTGGCCGGAGTCCCCGCCGAAATCACGCGGCGCGCCCGGACGATCCTCGACGAGCTGGAGGGCAAGCGCGAGGCCAAGCCGGGGAAGAAATCCGCCGACAGTCAAGCGCCCGTCGCCCTGAGCTTCGCCGACGCCGCCGCGGACGAGATCAAGGAGGCCCTGCGCAAGACCGACATCAACACCCTCACCCCCATCGAGGCGCTGAATCTGATTTACGAGTGGAAGAAGATGCTGTGACGGGGGAACACAGTCTGAGAGAACCGGAGGAAATCACGATGAAAAAACCGCTTTCGCTGCTTCTGGCCCTGATGATCTCAGCCTCCGCTGTTTGTTTTTCCTGTTCCGAGGCTGAAAACACGGAAAACGCGATTCAGACACCATCTTCGGCGGAAGGGGAAACCGAAGCCGAAGCCGACGACGCCGGAGACTTGACCGCGGAGACCGGGACGGGGGAGTGAGAGACCGTCTGCGGCATAAGTCTTGGTTAAGTCCCTTTACCCTTTCTTTCAAAGGGGTTGAGTGGGAAGAGATTCTTCTACAGAAGTACGTCAAGTCTTTGACAAGCCGCCTTCGCTGACGGAGCCTCTCGGAGGGAGTGTCCTGCCACATCACTTGATCACTTGCGGGAAGTTTATTGATGTATAGGGAAGAAGGACCCTCCCTTTCAAAGGGGTTGAGTGGGGGAGCGAACCGTCTGTACGGTAGTTTTGGGAAAGGGTGGAGTGTGTCGGCCCTCTCCGTCACAGTCTTCGACTGCGCCACCTCTCCCGGAGGGCGAGGCGGGGGTTAAGCGGAACTGCATGTTCCTCCCTTTTCAATGCGCGTTTCGATCGCTGTTTGCGTCGCGTCAGCAGAGCAAACCGATGAATTTCGGCGCAGACGGAATTCATCGCATGTTTCAGCTTCACAAACACAGACCGC
>SVQK01000017.1 GCA_015065385.1 Oscillospiraceae bacterium
AGGATCATCGGGACTCGGTGCTCCGTCATCTACGGGAACCGGAACGATCGGGTCGGGATCAGGGCCAGGATCATCGGGACTCGGTGCTCCGTCATCTACGGGAACCGGAACGATCGGGTCGGGATCAGGGCCAGGATCATCGGGACTCGGTGCTCCGTCATCTACGGGAACCGGAACGATCGGGTCGGGATCAGGGTCAGGATCATCGGGACTCGGTGCTCCGTCATCTATGGGAGTAGGAATGATCTGGTCCGAGCCGGGACCCGGATCAGCGATTGGCATAATCACAACGTAATCCGCTTCCCCGACCTTCAGAGAGATATTATCCGAACTGACTGAAATTGGGGTAATATCCGGAACGCCAATATCTTCAGGAACAGTATCTTCCCATACAGCGACTAAAGCCAATGTATCACCACAGTGACACGGATTCAAATAAAACAAACGCGCGCCGCTATTAGTATTAATTATATAGGGAGAAAGCAATTGGGCTCCGTTTTGGAGAGTAATATTTAATGATTTGCAGTACCACCCGACAAAGGCAGAACCGTTTTTCTGAGGTTTATTCTTAGGCAATCTTACTACACAACCGTCAGGGGCACTGATTTGTGTTACAGGTGTCGCCTTCCCTTTGATTTTGAACGGGTTAAAATAAGGAATATTGATAGAGCTGAAATCTCCCTCGCCCCCGTTCAAATCAAACTTTATTGTCAATCCTTTTTTAATAATAGCCAAATCTTCTTTATAATGTCGTTCGGCGTCTTCATCAAACTTCATTATTGCGGTTACAAAATCCTGCTTTGGAGTCGACACTTTTTTTGTGTTGACAAAGTAACCATATTGATCATACTTTTCGAGATACTCATATTCATAAATGACCAAATTCATGCACATTTTGAATAGTGAATTATATGTTTTGTGCAATACAGTCTCCCCGTTTTGAACTGAGACATTATTTCTGCAAAGTTTTTGGACATTTTCGAGAGTTTCCAAAAACAGCTCGTTGGTATCATTAAATATCTTACAATAATACCAACATCCCGGAACTGAATTAATCCAGGTAAAAATGTATTCCGCATATGCTTTATAATCGTTGGCTTTGCTCACAACCTCGCTGAGTCCCTCACATATTCCATCTGCTATTTCTCCAACAAGATCAGCTGTCCCCTTCTTTATGAGAAGTTCCCCAATATGAATTATCGTTTTTGCTGCATATGTAACTGCAAAATTGGAAACCAGTAATGAACGATCTTTGTTTACCGCTGCATCGTAATACGCCTTGAGCGCTGACTTTATAGAATTCTCCTCTGCGACGCCGTATTTATTTACGGCTTGTCTGTAAACTTCTGCGAGAGCATCAATTATTCCTTCTGATTGTATCATATACTCATATGCTTTGAAAGCTAATGCCAAGCCTTGTTGATATTCATATCTGTCAGTTAATGCGCTGTCCAATTCTTTTGCTGCGTCAATGGCTTCATCCAGTACTATCTTAAACCATGGGCTTAATTTAAGGCTGCCAGTCAGTTCTTTGGTTTTAATGTAAATCTCTATTGCATTTATCAGCTCACTGTTGTCCTGTCTTTCTGCATATTCCACGGTACCATTTGACACCAGTTTTATTAGTACTGTGTTGTAGAAACTTTGTTCGGTAACTCCATGTTCTTCCCACTCTGCCCAAAGGCTGAACACAACATTTTTAAACATTTTTTCTAACGGATTGAGTTTTGAATCAAAATCGCGTAATTTTCTGCTGCTAATTGAATTGTAAAATTTTGTTCTAACCCAAGAGGAATTATATGTGTTTTTCATATTATAATAAGCTGTGTATAATTCTGTGTCTTTGATTTCCGAACTTCTATCGGCATATTGAATCAAATCACATGTCCTCTCGGTTTGATGCATAACAGTCGTGTAATTGAAATTCCTGATGTCTGGGAGATTAATTGACGCCACGTTTGTTGTAAACGTCAAAAACACAATTACGATTGACAAAACAAAGCTTATTGCCTTAACTATTCTATTTTTTCCCATATTTGCCTCACACCTCAGTATGTTGTTTTCACGATGAACCACTTATAGAAACGTAAAGCCTCTTTGCTCTCAAAGTTTAGGTGCATATGTTTTCATCCAAAAGGAAGTCGCACCAAGCAATAGCAGGGCTTCAGCATTCCGTTTTCCTTGCCGGTACGATCACGCCCAAAATGCAAAAGCCCTGCCATCGAAAGAAGAAAGTTCGAAGCTCAGTCAAAATTGATCCCGTGCTGGATCTCGCGGCCGTCGGGGGCGGTGGTGTTGTAGTAGAGCACGCTGCCCGCGGAGTTGACCCGGATCGAGGTCACCTTGCCTTCGTAGACCGTCTGGGAGGTGCCGTCCCGGAAGACGAACAGCAGGCGGTAGTCGTCCGCCGGAGTGCCGTAGAGACCCGCGCCGTAGAGGATGCAGCAGCGGTCCGCCTCGTATTCGAAGGAGATCTCGGCGGCGGTGGACTTGGCGGCGGCGACGGCTTCGTTGTACTTGGTGTTGTCCGGCGTGACCGCGGGGTCGGCGGCTTCCGCGACAGCCTGAGCGATCTCGTCGGAGACCTGCACGCCGTACGCGTTCGCAACGAGAGCCGCGACGTCGTCCATGCCGCAGAGCTTCAGGGTGTCCGTGCCGGGCGTTCCGCACACCAGCTGGTACCGGCTGACGGAGGAAAGATCCAGCGCTTCGTCGAAGTAGAAGGCGTAGGTCGTGTAACCGTCGTGACCGGCGTACCACAGACCGGAAATGGTCACGCGCTCGCCGTCCGCCCACAGATAGATGAGTTCGTTGATCTTCGTGTAAACGTCCTCGCCGGGGCGCACGACGGAACCGTTCGCTCCGACGGCCGCCTCTTCGAGCTGGACCCGGAGCGTCTCGAGCGCTTCGTAGCCGGATCCGTTACGGAGCTGGAAGGAGATGTTGTCCCGCTCCACGGTCAGCTCGTTCACAAGCTCGAGGGAGTAGTTGGATGCCACGGAAGAAGCGCCGTCCTTCACGGCGATGTCGGCGGCGAATCCGGCAAGTCCCGTCAGGGCCTTCGCCTCGGTCGTGCCTGCATAGAGTGTCAGCGCGCCGGAGGATGCGGGAGCGGCTTCGGAAGCGTCGGGCGCGGCGGGAGCGTTCCCGTTCAGGCTTACGCGGACGGAGGGATCGATCACGCGGGTCACCACGGCGGCCATTTCGCTGCGCTTGATGGAATCTTCGGGGTGGATCAGGCGGTTTTCATCCCCGGCCATGATGCCCCAGCGGGCGAGGCGGTAGGCGGAGGTCGCGTACCACGCCGCGGTGTCCACGTCGGACAGATCGCCGAACGCGAGGGTGTTGATCTCGGCGGGGGTGACGCCGGCTCCCCGGATCGCGCGGGAGAAGAGGACGGCCACCATGCCGCGGGTCGCGGGGGCGTTGTAGTTCTCGTAGGGCTCGGTCACAATGTCCCGCTGTGTTGCGTAGGCCACATAGCCGTCGTACCAGTTGGCGGGATTCTCGAGCTTGAAGGCGGAGTCGTCCACCGCGCCCTTCGACAAAAGCTGATTGCAGACGGCGGCGAGCTTCACGGTCTCGGCGATGGTCAGGGATCCGTCGGGATCGAAGCTGTCCGCGCTCTTGCCGTCGATCAGCCCGAGCTCGTAGGACTCGGCGACGCTGTCGTAGTACCACGCGCCGGACGCCACGTCGGCGAACTGTCCGCTGTAGGTCCGTGCCCGCGCGTACTCGTCCGCGGAGGCGGAAACAGCCAGCATCACGGCGGCCAGCGAAGCAGCGGCGGCGGATAACAGAATGCGCTTCAGATTCTTGTTTTTCATCTTTATCTTTTTCCTTTCATAAGATGGGTTTTGATCGCTTCATAAAATGTGTTCACATAACCGGCCCAAACATGTATGAGATATGAACTGAACCGGTCTGTCCCGGCTTGAAAGAGAATGATATCAACCTTTTTCAGCTCTCTCTTTTCATGCGCGTTTCGATCGCTGTTTGCGGCGCGTCAGCATAGCAAACCGATGAATTTCGGTGAAGCCGGAATTCATCGCATGGTGTAGGCTGACGCAACATAGTCCGCGGAAAGTTCGCCGGAGGCGAATTTCTGAAGTTCGCCGGAGGCGAAACTTCGCGCGAGGATTTTGGATGAACAGTCGAATCCGGTTGAAGGGACGAGCTGTCACCTTATGCCATATAGCCAAGGGACCCGCACGGGGGGCCCAAGTTTGCGGAGCGAAGCTTGATCGGCCATGAGATGGTCCCCCGTGCCGCCCGGCAGCGCGACTGCGTCGGCGCGGCGCAAGGCCATAAAATCCAGAAACCCGTAGGGTTTCTTTCCTCCTCCCTCGAAGAGGGTTAATCGAATCCGCAAATACGGAGTATTTGCACCTCCTCCGCCGAAGGGTCAGGAATGACCCTTCGAGCTGATGGAGAAAATCAGTTCCGACGGAGTCGGGTTCCGGTAATCAGAAACGCGCAGCGTTTCGTTTTTCATAGCGTGAACACACTGTATGTGTTACTTCCGGAACAGGATCCCGAACAGACCCTTGCGCAGGAGCTGGCCGCCGGTCGAAATCACCTGGCTTTCGAGCTTGGCCTTGATCCGCTCCTTCTTCTTGTCGGCGGCGGCTTTCTTCTTGGCCTCCTCCTTTTCCTTCTTCTCGGCCTCTTTCTGGGCGGCCTTTTCGGCTTCCCGGGCGGCCTTTTCCTTTTCGGCCTCGAGCTTCTTCCGCTCGGCTTCGAGCTCCGCCTTCTGACGCTCGATCTCGGCCAGCTCCGCCTTTTCCGCCGCTCTCTTTTCGAGCAGCTCGTACGCGCTCTCGTTGTCCACGGCCGTGTTGTACTTGTAGCCGAACTGGGACTGCGCGAGCACGCGGTTCTTCGTCGCCTCGGCGCAGGGAGCCATCAGGGACTGCGGGCAGATGATCGCGGTCTTCTCGACGATCTGCGGGATGCCCTTTTCATCGAGGAAGGAGGTCAGCGCCTCGCCGGTCCCGAGCTCCATGATCACGTCCTCGGTCTTGAACGCAGGATTGGCCCGGAAGGATTGCGCCGCCGTCCGGACCGCCTTCATCTCGGCGGGGGTGTAGGCCCGGAGCGCGTGCTGAACCCGGTTGGAGCACTGGGCGAGGACGGAGTCCGGAATGTCGGACGGGGACTGGGTGACGAAGTAGATGCCCACGCCCTTGGAGCGGATCAGCTTCACGGTCTGCTCGATCTTCTGGACGAGGGATCTCGGCGCGTCGGTGAACAAAAGGTGCGCTTCGTCGAAGAAGAATACGATGGTGGGCTTGTCCGGGTCGCCGACCTCGGGCAGGTTCTCGAAGAGCTCGGCCATCATCCAGAGCAGGAACGCCGCGTAGAGCTTCGGATATTTCACCGTCTCCACCGCGTGGAGCAGGTTGATCATGCCCTTGCCGTTCGCGTCGGTGCGGATCCAGTCCGTGACGTCCAGCATGGGCTCGCCGAAGAAGTCGTTGCCGCCCTGATTTTCAAGCGGGATCAGCGCGCGGGTGATCGCGGAGAGGGACTGCGGCGCCATGTTGCCATACTGCTGGGAGTACTCCGCGCGGTTCTCCGTGACGTACTGAATCATCGCGTGCAGGTCCTTCAGATCGATGATGGCCAGCCCGTGCTCGTCGGCGATGCGGAAGATGATGTTGAGAACGCCCTCCTGCACTTCGGTCAGGCCGAGGATGCGGGAAAGGATCTCGGGACCCATGTCGGACACCGTCGTCCGGATCGGAGTGCCGCCCCTGCCGTAAATGTCCCAGAACGCGACGGGATAGGGACGGTAGGTGAACGTGTCGCGGATGCCGAACTTGTCGATGCGCTTCTGCATGCCGGAACTGTCCGCGCCGGGTTCGCAGAGGCCGGAGACGTCGCCCTTCACGTCGCAGAGGAAGACCGGGACGCCTGCGTCGGAGAAGGATTCCGCCATGACCTTCATGGTGATGGTCTTGCCGGTGCCGGACGCGCCCGCGATGAGCCCGTGCCGGTTGGCCTGATTCAGGTACATGTAGACTTTTTCCTTCGCGGGATCGGAGAGGCCCATGTAAATCTTGCCGTTTTCGTACATACGATCGCTCCTTCGGTATGTTGGGATGGGTATAACATTCTACCCTATATTATACCGTTTCCGGAGGCGCAAGTCAAGCGGATGGGACACAAATTCCGACAAATCCGGGGCGGGCAAAGACGGCTGTACCCATTTCAAAAGTTTTGATCCAACTTTTTCAAAAGTTGGCGGGGTCTCGGTGCAGCGCCCTGAGCCGCACTCCGCAGAGTGCGAAATCCCATGACTTCCAAGGAGTTCCTCTTTTTGCTTCTTTTTCTACTCGATAAAGGAGAAAAAGAAGGGCGGGAGGGCTATCGCTGTCCAATCAGGCTGTCAACTTGCTGAAATAGAGGTTTTTAGAGGTTGCCTCTTGACAATCCGGTTCGGACGCGGTATAATACCTCCAATGGCAATGACGGAGAGGGCGGCTGCCGCCTTCGTCGCAGAGAATACGGCCGGAGGGATCGTCCCGCCGCGGTGGAAGCCGTAGACGAAGAGCAGCGCGCTGTAGCTCCCAAGCCGGAGGAAAGAAAGCGGAGGGATCCACCTCTGTCAGTAGAATCCTCCCGTGACGGCTGCGTAAAGGTCTAAGGCTTGAAGGAGCCTGAGCGGCGTTCGTCCGGCGGCGAGCCGGCGCGCGCAATTTGAGTGGTACCGCGGACAATTTCTGATTTTGTTCGTCTCAAAGCATTCATGGTCTTTGGGGCGGTTTTTTTATCGCCGAAGAGCCACACTCTGTGCAGGAGGAACAACACCATGCAGACCAATCTGACGGGACTGGAATTCCAGATCCGCGACATGGCGGCCCGGATCGCCGAGCTGCGCGCCATCGAGGGCTACACCGAGGAGGAAATGGCGCAGAAAACCGACGTCTCCGTGGAGGAATACCGGAGCAGCGAGCGCGGGGAGCGGAATCTCACCTTCGCGTTCATCTACCGGTGCGCGCTGGCGCTCGGCGTGGACGTGACGGATATCATCGAGGGCACGTCCCCCACGCTGGTCGGCCATACGGTCACGAGAAAGGGACAGGGGCAGATCATCGAGAAGGCCCACGGCATGACGTACCACTCCCTTGCCGGCGCGTTCAAGAACCGGATCTCCGAGCCGCTCTATGTGGTGGCGGAATACACCCCCGGAGCCGAGCGGCGCGATATCGAGCTGACCACCCACGAGGGGCAGGAGATCGATATCGTCATTAAGGGCGCGCTCAAGGTCCAGGTCGGCGGCCACAAGGAGATCCTC
Source organism: Oscillospiraceae bacterium (assembly GCA_015065385.1). Taxonomy (GTDB): domain Bacteria; phylum Bacillota; class Clostridia; order Oscillospirales; family CAG-272; genus UMGS1696. Next base: position 7,301 of record SVQK01000017.1, read on the forward strand.
CGCGAAGGGGACAGCATCTATTACGACAGCGGCACGCCCCACGGCATGGTCGCGGTGGACGGGGAGGACTGCACCTTCTACGCCATCGTCCTCAATCCCGCGAGGGACTCCAAGGGCGACGCGGATCTGCCGGAATTCTCCCGCAAGCTCATCGAGGCCTCCGGTCCCGCGCCCGAGATCCCGCTCACCGAGGAACGGATCTACCGCCGCTATACCAAGGTGGAAAAGGACGCCAACCGCACGCCGGTCAAGATCACCTTCAAAAACACCGAGACCTTCAACTTCGCCTTCGATCTGGTGGACGAGCTCGGAAAGAAGAAGCCCGACAAGCTGGCGATGCTCTGGGTTTCCGGGGACGGGGAGACCGAAAAGCGGTTCACCTTCGCCGATATGTCCCGCCTGTCGAACCAGTGCGCGAACTATTTCACCTCCCTCGGGATCAGAAAGGGAGACCGGGTCATGCTCGTGCTCAAGCGGCACTGGCAGTTCTGGTGCGCGATGCTGGGCCTGAACAAGCTCGGTGCGATCGCCATTCCCGCCGTCAACCAGCTTTTGTCCCATGACTTCGAATACCGTCTGAACGCGGCGGGCATCACGGCCTGCCTCTGCACCGCAGACGGGGACACCGCCCATCAGCTGGATATGGCCGCGGAGAAATGCGATGTCTTGAAGACGAAGATCCTCGTCAACGGACAGCGGGAGGGCTGGCACGACTTCAACGCGGAGTACACCCTCTTCTCCGACCGGTACGAGCGGACGGCGGACAGCCCCTGCGGCGACGATCCCCTGCTCATGTACTTCACCTCCGGTACGACCGGATATCCGAAGATCGCCGTCCACAACCACAAGTATCCCCTCGGCCACTTCCACACGGCGAAATACTGGCACTGCGTGGACTCCTCCGACACGGGCCTCCACTTCACCATCTCCGACACCGGCTGGGCGAAGGCCATGTGGGGCAAGCTCTACGGTCAGTGGCTCTCCGAGGCGGCGACCTTCGTCTACGACTTCGACCGGTTCGACGCCGCGAAGATCCTGCCGATGTTCAAGAAGTACGGCATCACCACCTTCTGCGCGCCGCCCACCATGTACCGCATGCTCATCAAGGAGGATCTGTCGAAATACGACTTCTCGAGCCTCAAGCATGCCACCACCGCGGGCGAGGCCCTGAACCCGGAGGTCTACCGGAAGTTCGAGGAGATCACGGGGCTGCAGATCATGGAGGGCTTCGGACAGAGCGAGTCCACCTGCATGATCGGCAACCTGATCGGCGCGCCGCACAAGCTCGGCTCGATGGGCAAGCCCTGCCCGATCTACGATATCCACCTTCTGACGCCCGACGGGGAAGAGGCCGCGGTCGGCGAGAGCGGCGAGATCTGCGTCAACGTGAAGGACGGCGCGCCCTGCGGCCTGTTCACGGGTTACTACAAGGATCCCGAAAAGACGGAGGAGGTCTGGCACGACGGGTTCTACCACACCGGCGACCTCGCGTGGCGCGACGAGGACGGCTTCTTCTGGTATGTGGGCCGGATCGACGACGTCATCAAGTCCTCCGGCTACCGGATCGGCCCGTTTGAGATCGAGAACGTCATCATGGAACTGCCCTATGTGCTCGAATGCGGCGTCTCCGCGGCCCCGGACGAGATCCGCGGCCAGGTCGTCAAGGCGTCCATTGTCCTGACGAAGGGCACCGAGGGCACGGAAGAGCTGAAAAAAGAGATCCAGAACTACGTCAAGAAGAACACCGCGCCGTACAAATACCCCCGGATTGTCGTCTTCCGCGACGAGCTCCCGAAGACCACCAGCGGAAAGATCATGAGGAGCAAGCTGTAAGGGGAGCAAATGCTCTGCATTTGCGTTTTTCCTCCGCCGACCGGTCAGGAATGACCGTCGGCTTTTTCAATTCTTCCGGACTTGTTCCCGTTCGGCTGTTGAATTTTGCAATATCATATGGTATAATACTGACAAAACGGAACAAACGGAGGATCCATTCATGATCTACGACGCTGCCATTATCGGGACGGGGCCTGCGGGGGTGTCCGCGGCGCTGAATCTCAAAATCCACAACAAGAATTTCATCTGGATCGGGTCGAAGAACCTGAGCGACAAAATCACCAAGGCGGAGCGCATCGCCAACTATCCGGGCTTCATCAACGCGGCGGGGGCGGAGCTGAACGCGGCGTTCCGGGCGCAGATCGACGCGATGGGGATCGAGATCACGGAGGGCATGGTCAACGCGGTCTACGATATGGGGGATCACTACGCCCTCAATCTGGGCGCGGATTTCTGCGAGGCGAAGGCTGTCGTGCTGACCACCGGGATCGCCATGAAGAACACCCTGCCCGGGGAGGCGGAGCGGGTCGGACGCGGCGTCAGTTACTGCGCAACCTGCGACGGTGCGCTGTACAAGGGGAAGACCGTCGCCGTCGTATCCACGAACGTGCGGTTTGAGCACGAGGTGAAGTACCTCGCCGAGCTGGCCGCGAAGGTGTACTTCCTGCCCTCCTACAAGGACGCGGGGACCATCGCGGAGAACGTGGAGACGGTCGCGGCCCGTCCGACCGGGATCGAGGGGGAAAAGAAACCCTTCACCGTGACGCTCTCCGACGGGGGATCGCTCACCGCCGACGGGATCTTCTTCCTCCGGGATTCCATCTCGCTCTCGACCCTTCTGCCCGGCCTTGCGACCGAGGACGGACACATCGCGGTGGACCGCGGCATGGCGACGAATCTCAAGGGCGTGTTCGCGGCGGGAGACTGCACCGGGCGTCCGTACCAGTACACCAAGGCCGTCGGCGAGGGCAACGTCGCGGCGCACGCGGTGATCGCGTATCTGTCGGAACATTAAACCGCCTTCACCCGTTTCTAATCAAACCAACACAAAGGTTTTACAGAACGGAAGCACGGAGGCAAAATTCGTCCGGTACAATGATCCCATAACCGGTTTTGACGGAATCTGACATCATCACAGGAGCGCTGAAAGCTGAATGTCCATCCCCGCGATACTGAAAATCCTCGTTCCCATCGTCCTCGGCGCGGCCATCGGGTATTTCACGAACGACCTCGCCATCCGGATGCTGTTCCGCCCCCGGAAAGCCGTCTTCATCGGCAAATGGCAGCTCCCCTTCACGCCCGGGATCATCCCGAAGAATCAGAGCCGGATCGCCGGAGCCGTGGCAAACGCGGTGAGCGGACAGCTCTTCACGTCGGACGACCTCGTGAACCAGCTCAAGGGCAGCGCGGTCAAGGGGGAGATCGCCGGAAAGCTGGCGGACGCCGTATTCAGCCCCGACCTCAGCATCCGCAGCCTCACCGCCCTCGCCGCTCCGGCATCCGAAGAAGAAGAGGCGGAAGAAGCGGAGGACGCGGGCGGAGCAGATCCCTCCCTCCCGGATCCTTCCGTCGTCACGGACGCGCTGGTGGACACGGAGACCGATCCCTGCGGCGCGGCTTCTTTGGAGGACTGGGAGGAGCAGGAGCCGAAGAGCGCGGCGGAGCGGGCGGGCAGGTTCGTCGCGGACCGGGTGGCGGAAAAGCTGGCCGAAACCGATCTGCGGGACGCCATCGACGACCTCGTGTGGGAGGGCGTGCAGGAGTACCGGAAGAATCCCGTGATCGCGCTGTTTCTGAACGAATCCGCGGTCAACTCGATCTGCGAAAAGGTCGAATCCGCGCTCCGGTCCTATGTGAGCGGGGACGGGAGGCGGGTGATCGCGTCTCTTGTGACGGAGGAGGCCGACCGTCTGGCGGATCTTCCCCTGAGCGAGCTTGCGGACAAGGCCGGACTGGACCGGGACCGGGTCGCCGGCGCGCTGGGGAGGACGTTCGACCGCTTCATCGAGCAGTTCGGGGCCTCCTTCTCGGAGAAGACGGACATCGGCGGCATCGTGCGGCGCAAGATCGAGGAGATGGACGCCGCGCAGCTGGAAGAGCTGGTCATGTCCGTCATGAAGCGCGAATTGCAGGCCGTCATCAACCTCGGCGCCCTCCTCGGAGCCGTGATTGGGGCGGTCAATATACTGTTTTGAAGGGGAGGCTCGCAGTCACTGCCTTAGGGTTAGACTTGACGAGATTCTCCTACGGTGAATAAGGCAGGTTCTGTAAAAGCCTCCCTCTCGGAGGGAGGTGGCACGGCCTGAAAGGTCGTGACGGAGGGAGTGTCAAACTTCATTTCTCCACCCTCCCTTTCAAAGGGGTTGGGTGGGGGAGCGAACCGCCGAAACATACTTGTATCGATCCTTTATTGTGTAGCGCGACTCCCTCAGTCACTGCGGTGACAGCTCCCTCGGTGCACGAATCTGACGATTCGTGAGGGAGCCTTGGGGTTGGGCTTGACGAGATTCTCCTACGGACAAGCCTCCCTCTCGGAGGGAGGTGGCACGGCCTGAAAGGTCGTGACGGAGGGAGTGTCACACTACATTTCTTGCGGCGGTCAATGGGTGTGAAACTCGCTTACTTCTCAGTATGGATCAAATCAATAAAAATAGCAGGAACGCATTTTTCCGGTTGAGCGGAGGTGCGTTCCTGTTTTGCTTTTATTCTGCTTTGCCCACGCGCTCCCGTGCGATGCGGTCGGCGGCGGACATGACGGCGAGGCGAGCGCTTTCGTAGGTGAGACCGCCCTGCATGAAGGCGGTGTACGGCGGGCGCATGGGACCGTCGGCGGAGAGCTCGATGGACGCGCCGCCCGTGAACGCTCCCGCCGCCATGATGACGGGATCGGCGTACCCGGGCATATCCCACGCCTCGGGGGTCACATGGGCGTCGATCGGGCTCGCGGACTGGATCCCCCGGCAGAAGGCGGTCAGCCCTTCGGGAGAGGCGCATTCCACGCACTGAACGATATCCGCCCGCTCCTCTTCCCACGAGGGGGACGTCCTGTATCCCATCCTTCCGAGCAGGTACGCGGCGAGGTGCGCGGTTTTCAGAGCCTCAGCCACCGTATGCGGCGCATAGAACAGGCCCTTGATCAGATTCCGGTTCTGGCCGAGGGACGCCCCGACCTCGAGTCCCACGCCGGGGGAGGTCAGCCGGTTCCCGCAGAGGCGCGCAAGCTCCTCTCCGCCGACGATGTAGCCGCCCACGTCCGCCATGCCGCCGCCCGGATTCTTGATGAGGGATCCGGCCATGAGATCGGCGGGAGCCTCGTCATCCGCACCGTCCGGCACATAACAGGGCTCCGTCTCCTCGACGAACTCCCCGTAGCAGTTGTCCACGGCGAAGACCGGCTTCGGGATCCCGAGCTCCCGCGCGGCGTCAAAGACGAATTTTGCCGTGCGGCGGATCTCACGCACCCGGAGGGACGGCCTGTCCGCATAGCCCCGGGACCGCTGGACGTAGACCATTCTGAGACGGTCCCCGGCCTCCGCCATCGCCTGCTTCACGGCTTCGAGATCCACGGGACCCGCCGCGCCGCGCGTTTCCTTCAACAGGGGAACGGACCGGAATTCCACGCCCCAGTCCCGGAGGGATCCTTCGGATATGCCGGATCCAGATCCCGCGTCGGGCTGAGGCCGGTCAAGCGGTTCCCCCCGATCGTCGATCCCGATCACGGGAAGGATCGTGTCGTACGGAACGCCCGTGACGGACAGCATGATATCCCCCGGACGGAGGACGCCGAAGAGCATCACCGTCAGCGTGTGGGTCCCGGAGAGAAGGGAGGGGCGCATGAACCCCGCCGGAGCCCGGAACACCGCCGCCGCGAGCCCGTCGATCCGGTCCCGTCCCACGTCGCCGTAGCCGTAGCCGGTGGACGGCGCGAACAGGGATTCCGACACCTGCGCCTCCCGGAAACAGTCGAGCACATGCTCCGTATTGGCCCGGGCGATCCGGTCGATCCGGCGGAACACTCCGCTCATTTCCTCCTCCGCAAGGTCTGCCGCCCGGCGGATCTCTTCCGATATCTGCATCTTCTTCACGCTTTCCGCGGCGGTTTGTCCCATCCGCCGTCTCTTTTTTCCGTATTATAACATATCGCCGCCCCGATTGCAACCGGAGCGCGTCACCGCAGCTTTCTCATCCACGCGCGGAAGGCGGTGGGGACGGCCAGTGTTTCCCGGATCGCCGCGGCCTCCGCCCAGACTTCATCTGGGGGATTTTTAGGATTTTCGTTCTGCGGCGCGGGGACGGGAAGGTCGATCTCGAACCCGAACATCTGCCACTCCACATGGGTGAAAAGGTGCTTCGCCGCGCCGAGATACGCCGGAGAGGGCACGGGGTCCGTTTCGCCGGCGATCCCCGGGATCAGCAGATCCAGCGCGCGCCGGACGTCCCCGTTTTCGGGAAAAGCCATGCGCCCGGGGAGGGACGGGAACTCAAACAGCCCGCGCAGAAGCCCCTCCTTCCGCCGCCTGAGCAGATACTTCCCGTCCGATGCGCGGAGCAGGAACACCGACCGCTCCTCGACGCGCCGCTCCTTTTTCGGCGAGCGGACCGGATAGCGGGAGACCGTCCCCGAAGCGCGCGCGCGGCATAATCCCGCGAGGGGGCACGATCCGCACGACGGCGGGCCCGAGGGGGGACAGACGGCCTCTCCCAGCTCCATCAGCCCTTCGGTGAAGAGCGCGGCGTCCCGCCCCATCGGATAGATCCGGGAGAGCGCGTCCGTTACGGCCTTTTTCGTCGCGGGCAGGGTCACGTCGTCCTCGAGAGCGGCCAGGCGGGCGATCACCCGAAGTACGTTTCCATCCACGGCGGGCTCCGGCAAACCGAAGGCAATGGACGCCACCGCCCCCGCCGTGTAGTCCCCGATCCCGGGCAGGCTCCGGAGCAGGGCGGCGTCGGGGGGGAGCGATCCTCCGTAGTCCCGCGCGATGATGACGGCGGCCTTTTTCAGATTCCGCGCCCGGGAGTAGTAGCCGAGGCCCTCCCAGAGCTTCATGAGCCTGTCGTCCGGCGCGGCGGCGAGCGACGCGGGATCGGGAAAGGCTTCGAGAAAGCGGCGGTAGTACGGGATCACGGCCTCGATGCGCGTCTGCTGGAGCATGATCTCCGAAAGCCAGATCTTGTAGGGATCGGACGTCTCGCGCCACGGAAAGGTCCTCCCGTTTTCCGCAAACCACGCGCATACCGCCGGAACCAGCTCCGCGGGCAAATTCAATTCAACCGACATAAAACCTCCGTTTCCCCTGCCTGACCGCCGCGCCTCAAAAACAGCCCCCGGATGTTGATCCGGAGGCCGGTTCCCGCGATTGGGACGAACCGCGGTTGTTCAAACCTGTCCGCGCGATGCGCTTCTCAGTTCCAATGCGCTCTGAAGCCGCAGTTCCATTCTCTGCCGCCCCACGCGTCCTTGACCGTGACGAAGAGGTAGTTTTCGCCGCCCTTCAGAGCGGAGAGGACCAGATCCTTGTCGAGCGCGGCGTTGATGCCGTACTGCCAGTCCTGCGTGACCGTCTCGCCGTCGTCGGTGTAGATCTCCACGCCGTTCAGGAAGACGTGAACAGCGTTGTCATAGTCGCCGAAGAGGTTGAATTCGTCGCAGCCCTTGACCTCGTCGAGGTTGTCCACGTTGAAGGTCTTGTAGAGGAACAGGCCGTGGTTCGGGCCTTCCCAGCCGGTCGCGCCGGAGCTCATGGGAGCCTTGCCGCTCGGCCAGGAGGAGGCGGTCGCGGTGTCGCTCATGTAGTCCGGGTGAGCCGCGATGTAGTCCGCCATCTCGTCGGGCTCGAAGTGACCGCCGGCAGCTCCGCCCTCGGGGTTGCCCTCGCCGTCGATGTAGGGAGCGTTGAATACGGTGTACTGCCAGTCCGCGCCCTGCGGGATCATCTCGAGGTCACGCTTGGTGGAGCCGAGCTCGTAGGCCATGTACGCGTCGAATTCACGTCCGCCCCACGCGTCCTTGATGGAGACGGCGATGTAGTTCTCGCCCTCGTGGAGGAATTCTCTCAGGGTCTTGTCGCCCTGATTGCACTTGATGAGGTCGTATCCGCCGTTCCAGTCCTGCGTCGTGCAGTTGCCGTCGAGGATGAAGTAGGGCTCGCCGTTGATGTAGCAGTACACGGTGTTGTCGTAGAACATGTACAGCTCGTAGAGGGAGCTCTCGGAGACGTCCTTCACGTTGAAGGTCTTATAGAACATGATGCCGTGGTTGTTGGCCGGGTCGGACGTCCAGGGGGTGTCCGCGGCGATGGAGGCGTTGATGCAGTCTCCGAACGGAGCGTCCGCTTCCTCCCACGCAGCCATCAGGGCCGTGTCCTTGTACCACTCGGGGTTCTGCTCGATGAACGCGGCCATCTCGTCGTTCTCATAGTGACCGCCGGCCGCCCATCCGGAGAATTCCCCGTTGCCGTCGATGTACTGGCATTCGAAGGAGCGCCAGTGCCAGGACTCCATCTGATCGAACACCGTGCCTTCTTCGGGCTCGGACACCACGACCTCGGCCGCGGCTTCCTTGACCTCTTCCACGGCGGCTTCGGCCGCTTCGCCGACGTTTTCCGCCGCGTTCTCGACCGCTTCGCCGACGTTCTCCGCCACGTTCTCCGCAGCCTCTCCGACGTTCTCCGCAGCTTCACCCACGGCGTCCGCGGCCTCGGAAACGGCGTTGTTCACGCTGTCAACGGCATCGTTCGCCGCGTCCTGAACCTTCTCGGCCGAGCAGGACGCAAGGGAACCAAGCGTCAGCGCGAGAACGAGAAGCAATCCGATCTGTTTTTTCATTTGAATCGCATCCTTTCTATTTTGGCTTGCAGGACAAGTATAGCGCGATTCCCTCCGCTCGTCAAGGGGGCGGATAAATTGTTTACATTTTTAATGATATTTCCCCCGCGCCACAGGCTCGCGCCGTCGGATACGGTCGAAAAAAGTCCGGAGGATTCCAAATAATTTGAGAATAAATTTATATAAAACTCTTGACAAATTATTTTTCTGTGGTATAATATCCGTGCAAAGAAAATGAAAACCGGAAAGGAGGCGCGGCGCATGGGGAAATCCCTCTACAGCCTTATTTTATCGGACGAGGTCGTCTCCCGGGTGGACCGGCTGGCCTCGCGTCAGGGACTGAACCGCTCCCAGCTGGTCAACCGGATCCTCGCGGAATACTGCTCCCTCGTCACGCCGGAGAAGCGGATCGAATCGGTGCTCGACGCCGTGAACCGCCTCATGGACGGGGACGGAGAGCTCGCGCCGTTTTTCACGCCGAATCAGACCGCGATGTTTCTCAAAACCTCGCTGGAGTACCGCTACCGCCCGACCGTCCGCTACGATCTGAGACTCCTGCTCGAGCCGCGGAACGGGACCATCGGCGAGCTGAGCGTGACCTTCCGCACGACGAGCGAAGAGCTTCTCGCGCTGGCCGACCGCTATTTCCGGCTCCGGATCGAGGCGGAGACGCTGGCCTCGCCGGACAATCCCCCCGCCTTCACCCTGTCCCCGGGCAAGCTCACCCGGACGATCCCCGCTCCCCCCGACGGAACGGAGCCCGAGGAGTTCGCCGCGCGGATCTCGGAGTACGTCCGCAGGTTCGATAAGGACATGAAGGCTTTTATACACGATCAGAATCATAAGGAGTGATAGATATGCTGAACGCTGAGAAACTGACGAAAAAATCCCTTGACGCTTTGAAGAACGCCCAGAGCATCGCCCTCGAGCGCAATCACATGCAGATCGCGCCGGAGCATCTGACTTACGCGCTGGTCTCTCAGGAGGGCGGGCTCATCGGCTCGATCTTCGGAAAGATGGGCTGCGACACGACGGCCTTCCTCGCGGAGCTCGACCGGATCCTCTCCCGCATCCCCGGCGTGACCGGAAGCGGACGGGAGCCCGACAAGATCTACGTCTCGCAGGAGTGCGACCGCTGCCTCGACCTCGCGGAGAAGATCGCCGCGCAGATGAAGGACGAATACGTCTCCGTGGAGCATTTGATGCTCGCCGTGTTCGACAAGCCCACCGACCGCTTGAAAGAGCTCTTCCGGATGTTCGGCCTGACGAAGGACGCTTTCATGCAGGCGCTGGCCGGGGTGCGCAATTCCCGCGTGACCTCCGACGATCCGGAGCAGACCTACGAGGCCCTGAAAAAATACGGCACGGATCTGGTCGAGCGCGCGCGGAACCAGCAGATGGACCCCGTGATCGGGCGCGATACGGAGATCCGCTCCGTCATCCGCATTCTCTCGCGCAAGACCAAGAACAACCCCGTGCTGATCGGCGAGCCGGGCGTCGGCAAGACCGCCATCGCGGAAGGGCTGGCCCAGCGGATCATGCGCGGCGACGTCCCGGAAGGGCTCAAGGACAAGACCGTCTTCGCTCTGGACATGGGCTCCCTCGTCGCCGGCGCGAAGTACAGGGGCGAATTCGAAGAACGGCTCAAGGCGGTGCTGAACGAGATCCGCCAGTCCGACGGGCGCATCCTGCTCTTCATCGACGAGCTGCACACCATCGTCGGCGCGGGCAAGACAGAGGGCTCGATGGACGCCGGGAACCTCTTAAAACCCATGCTGGCCCGGGGCGAGCTGCACTGCATCGGCGCGACGACCCTCGACGAGTACCGGAAGTATATCGAATCCGACGCCGCGCTCGAACGCCGGTTCCAGCCCGTGCTGGTGGACGAACCCACGGTGGAGGACACGGTGTCCATCCTCCGCGGACTCAAGGAGAGATACGAGATCTTCCACGGCGTCACCATCCACGACCGGGCCCTCATCGCCGCCGCCACCCTGTCCCACCGGTACATCACCGACCGGTTCCTGCCCGATAAGGCCATCGACCTCGTGGACGAAGCCTGCGCCTCCCTCCGCACCGAGATGGACTCCATGCCCGCCGAGATGGACGACCTCCGCCGCCGCATCATGCAGCTGGAAATCGAGGAGGTCGCCCTGAAAAAGGAAACCGACACGCTCTCGAAGGACCGGCTCGAAAAGCTGACCGCGGAGCTGGCCGAGGAGCGCGACCGGTTCAACGAGATGAAATCCCGCTGGGAGCTCGAAAAGAACGCCGCGGAGCAGGTAAAGACCTTGAAGGCCGAGATCGAATCCGCGACGGCCGAGATGGAGGCGGCCCAGAGGAACTACGAGTACGAAAAGGCCTCCAAGCTGCGCTACTCCACGCTGCCCGAACTCCAGAAGAAGCTCGAGGAATATCAGAAGGCCGCGGAGAACAAGGACCGCGATCCCATGGTCCGCGACACCGTGACCGAGGAGGAGATCGCCGAGATCGTGGCGCGCTGGACCGGCATCCCCGTCGCAAAGCTCATGGAGGGCGAGCGCGAGAAGATCCTCGGGCTGGACAAGATCCTGCATAAGCGGGTGATCGGTCAGGATGAAGCGGTTTCCGCCGTGTGCGACGCGATCGTGCGTTCCCGCGCGGGCATCGCCGACCCGAACCGCCCGATCGGCTCCTTCATCTTCCTCGGCCCCACCGGCGTCGGCAAGACGGAGCTGGCAAAGGCTCTGGCGGAATCCCTGTTCGACGACGAGCACAACATGGTCCGGATCGATATGTCGGAGTACATGGAGAAATTCTCCGTCTCCCGCCTGATCGGAGCGCCTCCCGGATACGTCGGATACGACGAGGGCGGCCAGCTCACCGAGGCGGTCCGGAGAAAGCCCTATTCCGTCGTCCTCTTCGACGAGATCGAAAAGGCGCACCCGGACGTCTTCAACATCTTATTGCAGGTGCTGGACGACGGGCGGATCACGGACTCGCAGGGGCGCACGGTGGACTTCAAGAACACCATCATCATCATGACGTCCAACCTCGGCTCCTCGACCCTGCTCGAAGGCATCGACCGCAGGGGAGAGATCACGATGGACGCGAAGGAAGAGGTCACAGCGCTCCTGAGAAGGACCTTCCGCCCCGAATTTCTGAACCGGATCGACGAGACCGTGTTCTTCAAGCCTCTGACGAAGGAGAACGTCCGCGATATCGTGGATCTGTTGACCGCGTCCCTCGCAAAGCGGCTGGAGGATCAGAACCTGCACCTCGTCCTCACCGACGCGGCGAAGGATCTCGTGATCGAGCAGAGCTACGACCCCGTCTACGGCGCGCGTCCGATGAAGCGGTACCTGCAGGCGAAGGTCGAAACCCTGATCGCCCGCACGATCCTCGGCGGCAGTTTGAACGAGGGCGACACCGTCACCGTGGACGCGGACGGCGGTGTCCTGACGTGCCGGGCAGCGTGATCATGATTGAAACGACAAAGCCGGAAGACAGAGGTCCTCCGGCTTTTTTCGCAGCGTGAGGCTGCTCCCGGGTATCGCCGTACTCTCCGCGATCCCGCGTCACACATACAGCCTTGCCGTGGCGCGGTAGAGCTGCATCAGCTCCTCGAGCATTTCCCGGTGGGAGAAGTCGTTGTGGTAGAGGATGTTGATCTCCCGGATCATCGAGAGGTTTTCGATGGGCAGGACGGTGATCTTGCCCTTTTTCAGCTCGTCGATGCAGGCGGACTTGGCGAGGATCGAGATCCCCATGTCCTTCCGCACGAGATCCTTGATCGTGGCGATGTTGTCCACCTCTAAAATCACCTGAAAATCCTCGAGCGTCATGTTCATCTGCTCGATGTGGGAGACGAAGAGGTTCCGCGTGCCGGAGTTCGGGAGGCGCAGGATCAGGTTCTCCCGCCGGATGTCGGAGAGGGTCACCATGCTCTTCTTCGAGAGAGGGTGGTTGTTCGAGACGACGCAGACGAGATAGTCCGTGTCCAGCAGCAGGGCGGAGATGCCGGGATCGCGCGGGCGGCCCTCCACGATCGCCAGATCGATGCGGTAATCGGACAGCATGTCATAAAGATTGTTTATGGTGTCCGTCAGAATGGTTATGCTCCGGCGGTGCCCTTCCTCGCTCGCGTACTTTCCGAGAACCTCCGTGATGATGTTGCTCTCCGAGGTGTGGGTGATCCCGATGCGCACGCGGGTCATGTCCTTCGCCGCGTCCGAGAGCTCGATGTGCATCTTTTCGTACAGGGCGCGGACCCGCCTCGCGTATTTCAGCACGATTTCCCCCTCGGGCGTCACAAGGAGCCGGTTTTTTCCGCGCTGGAACAGCTTCGCGCCGAGTTCCTCCTCCAGCGAGGCGATGTGATGGCTCACTGCGGGCTGGGTCAGGGACAGGGCCTGCGCCGCCTGCGTGAAGTTCTGTTTCTCCGCCACCATGAGCAGCGTTTCGAGTCTGGGGCTGAACATGAAGCCGCCTCCCTCCTGCGCGCGCGATCCATAACGTTTCGGAATCGCCCGCTATAAAATCATAATTTGACTTTATGCCGATCCGGTGCTATAGTATATCACATTACACGGAAAAACGCAAGACGGCTCCCCCGGATTTGTCGAAACTTCCATGGGGCCGTGCGTTCGGTTCCGGGGCTTTGCGGTTTCGCTCTTCACGGGAGGACAGCATGGACGGATCTTTGAAGCGGGAATCCCTTTTCTCCGAAGCGCCGGTCTGGGAGGCGGTGGCGCGCCTTGCCCTGCCTACCATCGTCAGTCAGGTCATCCTTGTCCTGTACAATATGGCGGACACCTTCTTCATCGGACGGAACGGCACGGACGCCATGATCACCGCGGCCGCCGTGTGCATGCCCGCGTTCATGATCCTCTCCGCCATATCGAACCTCTTCGGCATCGGGGCGGTGGGCGTCATCTCCCGGGCGAACGGCGCGGGCAATCCGGAAAAGGCGCGCGACGCCTCCTCCTTCGCTTTCTGGGGGTGCTTCGCCGCGGCCGCGCTCTACGCCGTCTTCTGCCTCCTGCTCCGGGATCCGTACGTCGATCTGCTCGGCGGGAGCTCCCCGGCCGTCCATCCGTACGCGGAGGGCTATCTCTTCTGGACGGTCACGGTCGGCGGGATCTTCACGGCGGAAAACACCCTGCTCGGCCACCTCATGCGGGCGGAGGGGCGGTCCCTCACGGCCAGCGTCGGGATCGGGCTCGGCGGGGTATTGAACATCCTGCTCGATCCGCTCTTCATGTTCGTGATCTTCCCGCGGGGCGAAGAGGTGAAGGCCGCCGCGCTGGCGACGCTTCTCTCCAACTTCTGCGCGTTCCTCTATTTCCTCGCCGCCTACGCCGTCGTGCGGACCCGGGGGGAGACCCGCCTGACCCTGAAACCGCGCGGGGCGTCCGGCGATACGGTTCGGGAAGTCCTCGCCACAGGGGCCCCCGCCTGCCTCATGACCTTCTGCGAAAACCTGTCCTACGCCGTCCTCGACAACCTGATGGCACACAACGGCGTCCCCGCGCAGGCCGGCATCGGCGTGGCGAAGAAGATCAACATGCTCGCCCACTGCATCGTCCGCGGCATGTCCCAGGGCGTGCTCCCGCTGATCGGCTACACCTACGCGGCGGGAATGCGGAAGCGGATGCGGTCGGCGGTGCGGCTGTCGGCGGGCGGATCCATCGTCCTCGCGCTGCTCTGCACGGGCGCGTCCCTCGCGTTCGCCATGCCCCTTGTGCGCGTGTTCAACCAGAACGGCGGGGAGTCCATCGTTTACGGCGCGGCGTTTCTGCGGATCCTCTGCCTCGGCGGCCCGTTCTCTGCGTGGGCTTACGCCTGCATCTCCATCTTTCAAGGCGTCGGGCGGAGCAGGGCCTCCCTCGCGCTGGCGCTCATGCGGAAAGGCGCGCTCGATATCCCGATGATGTTCCTTCTGCGCCTCGTCTCGCCGGAATTCGGGATCGTCGCCGCAACGCCGCTTGCAGATCTTCTGGTCTGCGCCGCCGCCGCGCTCATCTACAACCGTTTCGTCAAGCGGCACGGGAAGGACAAGGAGATCCGGAAGAAAGCCGCGGTTTCCTTTGCAATGGTTCGGAAGGTATAGTATCAGGCCAGCGAAAAAGACCGCCCGGCGATCGTCTGGGATCGTGCGGATACGGTCTTTTTTGCGTGTTTTCGGTCAGATGAGTTCCTTGACCTTCGAGCTCTTGCCGACTCTGTCTCTCAGGTAGTAGAGCTTCGCGCGGCGGACTTTACCGCGGCGGAGAACGTCAACCTTGACGACATGGGGGGAGTGCAGCGGGAACGTTTTTTCCACGCCGACGCCGTAAGCCATGCGGCGGACGGTGAAGGTCTCGGAGATGCCGCCGCCGTGCTTGCCGATGACGGTTCCCTCGTACATCTGGATTCTTTCGCGGGTGCCTTCTTTGATCAGGTTGTGGACGCGGATGGTGTCACCCACGTTGAAGGACGGCACGGTCTCCTTCAGCTGCTCACTCTTAAAAGCGTCGAAATTGTTCATGGCAATCGACTCCTTTCCGTAATGGAAGCATTCGTGCGGAGCATCGCAGAGGACTGCTTCGGCTCTGTCGCCCGGATCGCGTTCCGGACAGGCACAGGCAGAAATGATTATATCACACGCGGGACAAAAAGGCAAGAGGACGGAGCAAAATCAACCTTCTCAAACCTGCACGAATTTTCCTCCCGGCCCGGCGCCGTTCCCGGGGATTGTGCCGAAAAAAACGCGGGTACTTTATTTTGATACAGAAAAGTTGCAATTTATTTACATTGAAATATTTGGTAAATTTTATATGAATATTGTAAATTCGATCGAAATTCTCTTGACAACGTGATTTTTCTCTTGACTTCCGTGGATTTCTATGATAAAATCGTAAACTGTGAAAAAAGCGCGCATCGGCAGGGATGGCCTTTTCTTTTCCTCTATTATATATCCTCCCGATGCTTTTCCATTTCTTCAAGGAGGTTGATCGCTCGATGGTCAAACCGCAGAAGGTAGGCAAGAATATCCGCATGAGCTTCTCCAAGATCGACGAGCCGCTCGAAATGCCGAGCCTCATCGCCGTTCAGAAGGAGTCGTTCAACTGGTTCCTGGAAACGGGCCTCATGGAAGTGCTCGAGGACGTTTCCCCGATCACCGACTACTCAGGCAACCTTTTCATCGATTTCGTGGGCTATTCCCTCGATCAGAAGCCCAAGTTCCCGGTGGAGGAATGCAAGGAGCGCGACGTCAACTACGCCGCTCCCTTAAAGGTGGACGTCCGTCTCACCAACAAGCTCACCGGCGAGGTCAAGCAGTCCTCCATCTTCATGGGCGACTTCCCCCTCATGACCGAAAAGGGCACCTTTGTCATCAACGGCGCGGAGCGCGTGATCGTCTCCCAGATCGTCCGTTCCCCGGGCATCAACTACGCCAGCTCCATCGACAAGAGCGGCAAGAAGATCTATACCGCGCAGGTGATCCCGTACCGCGGCGCGTGGCTCGAATACGAAACCGACGCCAACGACGTGTTCTGGGTCAAGATCGACAAGAACCGCAAGCTCCCCGTCACCGTCCTGATCCGCTCCCTCGGCATCGAGTCCCGGGAGGATATTGCGTCCATGTTCGGCGACGAAGTGAAGCTCACCGTCACCCTTGACAAGGAAACCTGCGAAGCCGACGCGGAGACCAACAAGACCTCCATCCGCGACGAAGCCTTGAAGCAGATCTACGCGAAGCTCCGTCCCGGCGAGCCCGCCATCGTGGAGTCCGCCAACGCCCTGATGAACAGCCTCTTCTTCGACCCGAAGCGGTACGACCTCTATCCCGTCGGCCGCCACAAGTTCGACAAGAAGCTGGCTCTCGGCGAACGCATCGCCGGCCATACCCTGTCCCGCCCCGTCGTCAACCCGCTCACCGGCGAGCTGATCTTCGAGGACGGCGTCACGCTCTCCAAGGAAGACGCGAAGGCGGTCGAGAGCGCGTGCGTCACCGAGGTTTACCTGACCTCCGAGGACGGCGGCGAGGTGAAGGTCTTCTCCAACCGGACGGTCGATCCCGTCTGGGTGCTGGGCTACGACCTCCATTCCTCCGGCGTCAACGAAAAATGCTCCTTCGACGTGCTGAACGAGATCATCGCGGACTGCGGCGGCGACGAGGAAGCCATCCGGGCCGCTGCGAAGCGCAGGATCGGCGAGCTCTGCCCGAAGCACATTACCCGCGAGGACATTCTCGCGTCCATCAACTACCTTCTCGCCCTGTCCCACGACGTCGGAAACGTGGACGATATCGACCACCTCGGCAACCGCCGCCTCCGCTCCGTGGGCGAGCTGCTCCAGAACCAGTTCCGCATCGGCCTCGCCCGTATGGACAAACAGGTCAAGGAGCGCATGAACATTCAGGACAGCGAGACCCTCTCTCCCCAGACCCTCATCAACATCCGTCCCGTGGTCACCGCCATCCGGGAGTTCTTCGGATCCTCCCCACTTTCCCAGTTCATGGACCAGAACAACCCGCTGGCCGAGCTGACCCACAAGAGACGTCTTTCCGCGCTCGGTCCCGGCGGCCTTTCCAGAGACCGCGCCTCCTTCGAGGTCCGCGACGTCCACTATACGCATTACGGACGCATGTGCCCGATCGAGACCCCCGAAGGTCCGAACATCGGCCTGATCTCCTACCTCGCCACCTACGCCAAGATTTCGAAGTACGGCTTCATCGAGGCGCCCTACCACAAGGTGGTGCATGAGACCATGCCCGACGGCACCGTCCGCCACCGCGTCACCGACGAAATCGAATATATGACCGCGGACGTCGAGGACAACTACATCGTCGCTCAGGCGAACGAGCCCCTCGACGAGAACCGCTGCTTCGCCAACGCCAAGGTCACGGCCCGCGACCGCGCCGACATCGTGTCCGTGGATCCCTCGAAGGTCTCCCTCATGGACGTCTCCCCGAAGATGGTGGTGTCCGTGGCGACGGCGATGATCCCGTTCCTTGAAAACGACGACAACTCCCGCGCGCTGATGGGCTCCAACATGCAGAAGCAGGCCGTGCCGCTGCTCACCACCGACTCCCCGATCGTGGGAACCGGTATGGAGTACAAGGCCGCCATCGACTCCGGCGTCGTGGTGGTCGCGCAGAACGGCGGCTGGGCCGAGAGCGTCACCGCGGACGAGATCGTCATCCACTGCGACGACGGCCATAAGGATACCTACCGCCTCATCAAGTTCAAGCGCTCCAACCAGGGCACCTGCGTCAACCAGCGCCCCATCGTCAATCAGGGCGACCGGGTCGAAGCGGGTCAGATCATCGCGGACGGCCCCGCCACCGCCAACGGCGAAGTCGCGCTCGGCAAAAACGCCCTGATCGGCTTCATGACGTGGGAAGGCTACAACTACGAGGACGCGGTCCTTCTGAACGAACGGCTGGTCCGCGACGACGTCTATACTTCCATCCACATCGAAGAGTACTCCCACGAGGCGAGAGACACCAAGCTCGGCCCGGAGGAGATCACCCGCGAGATCCCGAACGTCGGCGAAGACGCCCTCAAGGATCTGGACGCCGACGGCATCATCCGCAAGGGCTCCGAGGTCCACGCCGGCGACATCCTGGTCGGCAAGACCACGCCGAAGGGCGAGACCGAGCTCACGGCCGAGGAACGCCTGCTCCGCGCGATCTTCGGCGAGAAGGCAAGGGAAGTGCGCGACACCTCCCTCCGCGTTCCGCACGGCGAACAGGGCACGGTCGTGGACGTCCGCGTCTTCACGAGAGAGAACAGCCCCGAGCTGCCTCCGGGAGTCAACAAGGTCGTCCGCGTGTATATCGCCCAGAAGAGAAAGATCTCCGTCGGCGACAAGATGGCGGGCCGTCACGGCAACAAAGGCGTCGTGTCCCGCATCCTGCCTCCGGAGGATATGCCCTTCCTGCCCGACGGCACCCCGCTGGATATCGTTCTGAATCCGCTGGGCGTTCCGTCCCGTATGAATATCGGTCAGGTGCTTGAAGTCCACCTCGGCATCGCGGCGAAGAAGCTCGGCTGGAAGATCATGACCCCGGTCTTCGACGGCGCGACGGAGGCGGATATCTCCGAGTGCCTCAGAATGGCCGGACTTGACCGCGACGTGCTCCCGAACGAGAACGTGAACGGCAAGAACCTCTTTGAAGAGATCATCGACCCCGTCTCCGGCGAGCGCGACCTCAGACCCATCACGGGCGACGAACGCGAGGACGCCGCGCACCTCGAAGAGCTCCGGCAGGCCGGCAGGCTCAAGGTGGTGGACGGCAAGACCATTCTTTACGACGGGCGCACGGGCGTTCCCTTCGACAACCCGGTCACCGTCGGCATCATGTACTACCTCAAGCTCCACCATCTGGTGGACGACAAGATCCACGCCCGCTCCACAGGTCCCTACTCCCTCGTCACTCAGCAGCCTCTGGGCGGCAAGGCGCAGTTCGGCGGCCAGAGGTTCGGCGAAATGGAAGTCTGGGCGCTCGAAGCCTACGGCGCGGCCTACACCCTGCAGGAGATCCTGACGGTGAAATCCGACGACACGGGCGGACGCGTCAAGACCTACGAAGCCATCGTCAAGGGCCAGAACATCCCGACGCCGGGCATCCCCGAGGCCTTCAAGGTGCTCGTGAAGGAGCTTCAGGCGCTCGGTCTGGACATCAGGATCCTTGATCACGACGAAAACGAAGTCCCGCTGGAATCCATCGGCGACGACGACTACGAAACCGGCGGCACTCCCGTGTCCTCCGACAACGAGATCACCGAAGACGACGTGGGCCGTACCGTGGAAACCGACGACACCATGGACTTCTTCACCGAGGAAACCTTCGACGACGAACCGGACGGTCCCGACGACGCGGAACTCTTCGCGGCAGAAGCGGCGCAGAACGGGTACGGCTATGACTCGTTCGACGACATGGACGACTGACCCGCCCGCCGGCCTTCCTAATCATCCCATATTTATACAGAAGGATACCTGCTGATGGAACGAAACGTTTTTGAATCCATAAAAATCGGTCTCGCATCCCCGGATATGATCCGCGCGTGGTCCCACGGCGAGGTCAAGAAGCCGGAGACGATCAACTACCGTACCCTGAAGCCGGAACGCGACGGTCTGTACTGCGAGCGCATCTTCGGTCCCCAGAAGGACTGGGAGTGCCTCTGCGGCAAGTACAAGAGGATCCGTCACAAGGGAAAGATCTGCGAGAAGTGCGGCGTCGAGGTCACCCAGAAGAAGGTCCGCCGCGAGAGAATGGGCCACATCGAGCTGGCCGCCCCGGTCTCCCATATCTGGTACTTCCGGGCGATTCCCTCCCGGATGGGACTTCTGCTCGACATCTCCCCCCGCATCCTCGAGAAGGTCCTCTATTTCGCCGCGTATATCGTCGTCGATCCCGGCACCTCCCCCCTCGCCAAGTATCAGGTCCTCTCGGAAAAGGAACTCCGCGAGAACCGCGCCAAGTATGAAAACACCTTCCGCGTCGGCATGGGCGCGCAGGCCGTCCGCGAGCTTCTCGCCGAGCTGGATATCAACGAGCTCTCCGAGCAGCTGAAAAAAGAGCTGGACGCCGCGAACGGTCAGAAGAAGATCCGGATCATCAAGCGGCTCGAGGTCGTGGAGGCCTTCCGCAAGTCCGGCAACCGCCCCGAGTGGATGATCCTCGACGTGGTCCCCGTGATCCCGCCGGATATCCGCCCCATGGTCCAGCTGGACGGCGGACGCTTCGCTACCTCCGACCTGAACGATCTCTACCGCCGGGTCATCAACCGCAACTCCCGCCTCGACCGCCTCATCAAGCTCCACGCTCCGGACATCATCATCCGGAACGAGAAGCGCATGCTGCAGGAGGCCGTGGACGCGCTCATCGACAACGGACGCCGCGGCAAGCCCGTGACCGGCCCGAACTCCCGCCCGCTCAAGTCTCTCTCCGAGATGCTCCGCGGCAAGCAGGGACGGTTCCGTCAGAACCTGCTCGGCAAGCGCGTGGACTACTCCGGCCGTTCCGTGATCGTGGTCGGGCCGAGCCTCAAGATCTACCAGTGCGGCCTGCCGAAGGAAATGGCGCTCGAGCTGTTCAAGCCCTTCGTCATGAAGCGCCTCGTCGAGACCGGCAAGTCCGCCAACATCAAAGAGGCCAAGAAAAAGGTCGAGAAGGTCAATCCCGACGTGTGGGACGCCCTCGAGAACGTCATCAAGGCCCATCCCGTGCTTCTCAACCGCGCGCCGACGCTGCACCGCCTGTCCATTCAGGCCTTCGAGCCCGTGCTCGTGGAGGGCAAGGCCATCAAGCTCCATCCGCTGGTCTGCAAGGCGTTCAACGCGGACTTCGACGGCGACCAGATGCCGGTTCACGTTCCGCTGTCCTCCGAGGCGCAGGCGGAATCCCGGTTCCTGATGCTCTCCGCGAACAACCTCTTAAAGCCCGTGGACGGCCGCGCCATCGCCGTTCCGTCCCAGGACATGGTTCTCGGGTCCTACTACCTGACCATCAACAAGTCCGGCGAGCCCGGCGACACCGGCGATCCCGACCATCCGCGCTTCTTCCGCGACTACGACGAGGCGGAAATGGCGTATGAAAACGGCGTCATCGGCATCCACACCCCGATCGAGGTCCGCGTCAAGAAGATCATCAACGGCGAGGAGAAGGTCGGACGGATCCGCGCCACCTTCGGACGGCTGATCTTCAACCGCCACATCCCGCAGGATCTGGGCTATGTGGACCGCTCGATCCCGGGCAACGAATTCAAGCTGGAAATCGACGAGGACACCTTCGTCTCGGCGAAGAACCCGCTCGGCGGCGTCGGCTCCAAGCAGCTCGGCGATATCGTGGACCGCTGCATCCGGAACCACGGATTCCCCACCGCCGCCGTCGTCCTGGACGAGATCAAGTCCATGGGCTACAAATACTCCACCCGCGCGTCCATCTCCATCTCCGTGGCGGATATCACCGTCCCGCAGGAGAAGTACGACATCATCGCGCGCGCGGAGAAGAACGTGGACGTGATCCACGGCAAGTTCATGCGCGGCATGCTGACCGAAGAGGAACGCTACAACGCCGTCGTCAAGATGTGGAACGAGACCACGGACAGCGTGACGAAGGCCCTGACCGCCAACTTCAACGACTACAACCCGATCAAGATGATGTCCGACTCCGGCGCCCGCGGTTCCATGACCCAGATGCGCCAGCTGGCGGGCATGCGCGGCCTGATGTTCGCTACCAACGGCCGTACCATCGAGATCCCGATCAAATCGAACTTCCGCGAGGGCCTGTCCATCCTCGAATACTTCATGGCCGCGAAGGGCGCGCGCAAATCCCTGTCCGACACGGCTCTGAAGACTGCGGACTCCGGTTATCTGACCAGACGCCTTGTGGACGTCGCGCAGGACGTGATCATCCGCGAGGACGACTGCGGCTCCCGCGAGGGCATCTGGGTCTCCGCCATCACCGTGGACAACACCGAGGTGGAGCCCCTCAAGGACCGCCTGATCGGACGCTACGTCATCGGCGATATCGTCCATCCGGAAACCGGCGAGATCCTCGTCCGCGACAACGAGGCCGTCACCGAGGATCAGGCGAAGGCCATCGTCAAGGCCGGGATCGAGCGGGTCCACATCCGCTCCGTCCTCCAGTGCCACTCCCACTACGGCGTCTGCGCGCACTGCTACGGCTACGACCTTGCGAACAACAAGCCCGTCAACGTCGGTGAGTCCGTCGGCATCATCGCGGCGCAGTCCATCGGCGAGCCCGGCACGCAGCTGACCATGAGAACCTTCCACACCGGCGGCGTCGCGGCGGCGAACATCACGCAGGGTCTTCCGAGAGTCGAAGAGCTCTTCGAAGCCCGCAAGCCGAAGAAGACCGCGTTCGTGGCGGAAAAGGCCGGTACCTGCGCCATCGAGCTGGTGAAGAAGACCCACACGATCACCATCACCCCCGACGACGGGACCGCGGAGCTGGCTTATCAGATCCCGTTCGGCACCAACATCGTTGTGGAGGACGGACAGCACGTTCAGGCCGGCGTGGCACTCACCGAAGGCGACAAGAACCCGGCGGACATCCTCCGGATCAACGGCATCGTGGATGTCTACGACTATATCCTGCTCGAAGTCCAGAAGGTCTACCGGAGTCAGGGTATCGACATCAACGACAAGCACATCGAGGTCATCGCCCGCCAGATGACGCGGAAGGTCAAGGTGACCGAGGAAGGCGACACCGGCCTGCTCTCCGGCTCCACCGTCAACGTCTCCGAGTTCCTCGCGGAAAACGAGATCATCCGGATCCGCCGGGAGGCCGGGGAGATCGACCTCATGGAAGCGAAGAGCGAACCCCTGCTCCTCGGCATCACGAAGGCGTCCCTCCAGACGGAATCCTTCCTCTCCGCGGCGTCCTTCCAGGAGACCACCAAGGTCCTCACCGAGGCCGCGATCAAGGGCAAGGTGGACCGCCTGCTGGCCCTCAAGGAGAACGTGCTGATCGGACGGCTCATCCCCGCCGGCACCGGCATGGACTGCTACCGGAACATCGAGGTGGACCGCACCGTGCCCGTACACCTGGCGATCCTCGACGAGGAGATCACCGAGGCCGACCGGGAAGGCGCGAAGAACACCATCCTTGACACCGAGGACGAGGACTACAGCGACGAAGAGTACGACGAATTCGACGATTCCCTCGCCGACGATTCGCTCTCGGACGACGCGCTCTCCGATCCCGCAGACGGGGAAGAGGACGATTCCGACGACACGTTCGAGGACGAGGACTTCCCCGAGTCCGAATCCTTCGAATCCGAAGACGACTCCGAGGGGGAATAAGCTCCCCCGCTGACGCGCAGATCCAATCACCCGCATATCCCTCCGCCGTACCGCAGAACACGCGATGCGGCGGATTGTTTTCCTCCGCCGAAGGGTCAGGAATGACCCTTCGAGCTTATGAAGAAAGGCGTTTCTTCCCATAACAGTGTGAAACGTTTCTTTCCCTGACAGCGTGAACACACCACGGTATTCCGGCGCGCGGAGCCCGTGTCATACGCCGGTTTCGGAAGCCTCTGAATTTTTTCTAAGTTTCCGGGGCGAATTTGAATGATTCTTGTGCAATCGGGAGAATATTCCTCCCGGAGGCATTTTCATGCTTGACATCAATGCGAACGAATGCTATAATGAGATATCCGCGTGAAGACGGTATCTTTGTCCGTGCGCCCATAAACCGGGCCTGACAGCGGTTTCCCGCCGGCGGATGTCACTGCGTACAACGGGAGCTTCCCCGTGGTATATAAACATTTATTACTGAAGAAAAGGAGGAATCTCATGCCTACGTTTAATCAGCTCGTCAAGCAGGGCAGACAGGACAAGACCTACAAGTCCAAGGCTCCGGTTCTGCAGCAGGGCTTCAACACCCTCAAGAACCGCCCCACTGACCAGAGCTCTCCCCAGAAGCGCGGCGTCTGCACGAAGGTCACCACCATGGGCCCGAAGAAGCCGAACTCCGCTCTGCGGAAGATCGCCAGAGTCAGACTGACCAACGGTATGGAGGCTACCACCTACATCCCCGGCATCGGTCACAACCTGCAGGAGCACTCCGTGGTTCTGATCCGCGGCGGCCGTGTGCGCGACCTGCCCGGCGTTCGTTACCACATCATCCGCGGCACGCTCGACGCTCAGGGCGTTGCGAACCGCATGCAGGCCCGTTCCAAGTACGGCGCCAAGAGGCCGAAGAAGAAATAATCCGGCCCACCACTCGAATCCTTCGCTCACCCCGTCTTCCTAACCAGTAATGAATGTTTATGGACGACACGGGCGAAAGTCACACTTTCGAGTACCTATGATCTCATATTTTTGATGAAGGAGGGAAGCACAGTGTCCAGAAGAGGTCAGATCGCAAAGAGAGACGTCCTGCCGGATCCGCTTTACAATTCCAAGCTCGTTACCAAGCTCGTGAACAACGTAATGCTCGACGGCAAGAAGGGCGTTGCGCAGAAGATCGTCTACGACGCTTTTGCAGAAGTTGAAGCCAAGACCAACTCGAACCCGCTGGAAGTCTTCCAGGAAGCTCTGGAAAACATCATGCCCGTTCTCGAAGTCAAGGCCCGCCGCGTCGGCGGTTCCAACTATCAGGTTCCGATGGAAGTCCGTCCGGAACGCCGTCAGACGCTGGGTCTCCGTTGGCTCGTAGCCTATTCGAGAACCCGCGGCGAGCGCACCATGTCCCAGAGACTCGCAGCCGAAATTATGGATGCGAAGAACTCTGCCGGCGGCGCGTTCAAGAGAAAAGAAGAAATGCACAGAATGGCAGACGCCAACAAGGCGTTCGCTCATTTCAGATACTGATCGCCCGATCGGTTCACACCCCGGGAATCAGCCCGGAATAAAGGAGTAAAGCGAATCTATGCCAAGGGAATATCCGCTTGAGCGTACGCGCAATATCGGCATCATGGCTCACATCGACGCCGGTAAGACGACTACCACGGAGCGAATCCTGTTCTACACCGGAAAGACCCATAAGATCGGCGAGACCCACGAGGGGACCGCGGTCATGGACTTCATGGAGCAGGAGCAGGAGAGAGGGATCACCATCACCTCAGCGGCTACAACATGCTTCTGGAAGAATACGCGAATCAATATTATCGATACCCCCGGACACGTTGACTTTACCGCTGAAGTGGAACGTTCCCTCCGCGTGCTGGACGGCTCCGTAACCGTCTTCTGCGCCAAGGGCGGCGTCGAACCGCAGTCCGAGACCGTATGGCGTCAGGCCGACAAGTACGGCGTGCCGCGCATGGCGTATGTCAACAAAATGGATATCATGGGCGCGAATTTCTACCGTGTTGTGGACATGATGAAGGAACGCCTCAAGACCAACCCTGTGCCGATTCAGCTCCCCATCGGCGCCGAAGAGAAATTCAAGGGAATCATCGACCTCATGACCATGGAAGCCGACGTCTACTACGACGACCTCGGCAAGGACATGCGCGTCGAGCCCATTCCCGCGGATATGATGGAAAAGGCGCAGCAGTACCGCGACGCGATGGTCGAATCCATCGCCGAAACGGACGACGACCTGTTCGAGAAGTTCTGCGAGGGCGAAGAGCTCACCGTGGACGAGCTGAAGGCGGGCCTGAGAAAGGCCACCATCGCCAATAAGATCGTTCCCGTGGTCTGCGGCACTTCCTATAAGAACAAGGGCGTGCAGAAGCTGCTCGACGCGATCGTGGACTATATGCCCGCTCCCGTCGATATTCCGTCCATCCGGGGCGTCAACCCCCAGACCGAGGAAGAGGAAGACCGTCACGCATCCGACGAAGAGCCTTTCTCCGCCCTCGCGTTCAAGATCATGACCGACCCCTACGTCGGCAAGCTGACCTACCTGCGCGTGTACTCGGGTACGCTCGATTCCGGCAGCTACGTCATCAACGCCACGAAGGACAAGAAAGAGCGCATCGGCCGTCTTCTGCAGATGCACTCCAACCAGCGCATCGACATCGACAAGATCTCGGCTGGCGACATCGTCGCAGTCGTTGGTCTGAAGGACGTCGGCACGGGCGACACGCTGTGCGACGAGACCCATCCG
>SVQK01000018.1 GCA_015065385.1 Oscillospiraceae bacterium
GAATGACCTGCGGCTGATGGGGAAAGCCGAATCCTATGGAGTCGGGATCAAAAATCCGCAAATGTGGAGCATTTGCAACTCCTTCGCCGGCAGGTCAGGAATGACCTGCGGCTGATGGGGAAAGCCGAATCCTATGGAGTCGGGATCAAAAATCCGCAAATGCGAAGCATTTGCAACTCCTCCGCCGGCAGGTCAGGAATGACCTGCGGCTGATGGGAAAAGCCGAATCCTATGGAGTCGGGATCAAAAATCCGCAAATGCGGAGCATTTGCAACTCCTCCGCCGGCAGGTCAGGAGTGACCTGCGGCTGATGGGGAAAGCCGAATCCTATCGAGTCGGGATCAAAAATCCGCAAATGCGAAGCATTTGCACCTCCTCCGCCGGCAGGTCAGGAGTGACCTGTCGAGCTGATATAGAACAGCCAGTTCCGACGAAGTCGGAATTCACACCACGGCATACGGAGAAATCATGGACAACAACGAAATCGGCAAAATCAACGGCGAAATCAATTACGACGAGAATCAGATCCAGGTCCTCGAGGGGCTGGAAGCGGTGCGGAAGCGGCCCGGCATGTATATCGGGACCACGTCCCAGCGCGGGCTGCATCACCTCGTCTATGAAATCGTGGACAACTCCATCGACGAGGCTATGGCGGGGCGGTGCGACCGGATCGAGGTCGTGCTTCACCCGGACGGGTCCGTGTCCGTGGAGGACAACGGCTACGGCGTGCCCTCCCAGATCCACCATCAGGCGGGAAGGCCCACGCTGGAGGTCGTCTTCTCCGTGCTGCACGCGGGCGGTAAATTCGGCGGGAGCGGCTACAAGATCTCGGGCGGCCTGCACGGCGTCGGGGCGTCCGTCGTGAACGCCCTGTCCGAGTGGATGGAGGTGGACAACTGCTACGAGGGCAAGCGGTACACCATGCGCTTCGAAAAGGGAGCCATCGCGCGGGAATTCGCCTGCGAAGGGGATTCGAACGGAAAGCACGGGCTCTACGTGCGCTTCAAGCCGGACGCCGAGATCTTCACCGACACCGTGGAATTCGACACGGAGATCCTTCTCACCAGACTCCGCGAGCAGGCCTTCCTCAACGCCGGGATCCGCATCATCCTCCGGGACGAGCGGCGGCTGACCGAGGACGAGGACGATCTTTTGTCCAAGCCGTTCTCCATGAACGCGGACGACCCCGATATCCGCCGCCTGCTCGAAGCCGCGGCTCAGGCCTCCCCCGAAGGGCAGCCGGATGGGCAGCAGGACGGGCAGGAGTCCGCGCAGAATCGGCAGGATCAGACCGGGGACGAGGCGGAGGAAAGCGAAAACGCCGGGGGAGGATCCACCGAGTCCGAAGGCTATGAGGAGCCGGACGAGCTCGAGGACGCCGAAACGACCGTCGAGAACGTCCGCTTCGAGGATGACAAGGACGAGAAGATCCGCCGGGGCCGCGCCGTGGAGTACGACCTCAAATACGACGGCGGCATCCGGCAGTTCGTCGAGCACCTCAACCGGGCGAAGCATGTGGACGTGATCCACCCCGACGTGATCTACATGAAGGCCGAAAAGGGCGATATCACCGCCGAGGTCGCCATGCAGTACAACGACAGCTACACGGAGACCATCGTCACCTTCGCCAACAACATGTCCACCATCGACGGCGGAACGCACGAGACCGGGTTCAAGACCGCCATCACCCGCGTGCTCAACGACTATGCCCACCGCGTCGGATCGCTCAAGGACACCGAAAAGCTCTCCGGCGAGGACGCGCGGGAGGGACTCTGCGCCGTCGTGTCGGTCAAGCTCCCGGACGCGCAGTTCGAAAGCCAGACCAAGGCGAAGCTCGGCAACTCCGAGGTGCGCTCCATTGTGGACAACATCGTGACGGAGAAGCTCAGCGAGTTCTTCGAGGAAAATCCCGCCATCGCCAAGACCATTGTGGAAAAGTCAGTGGTCGCAAGACAGGCGAGAGAGGCCGCGAGAAAAGCGAGGGAGGCGTCCCGCAAGACCGTTCTCTCCACCGGGTCCACCCTGCCCGGCAAGCTCGCCGACTGTCAGGAAAAGCGGAAGGATCTCACCGAGCTGTTTTTGGTCGAGGGAGATTCCGCGGGAGGCTCGGCCAAGTCCGCCAGAAAATCCCGGTTCCAGGCCATCCTTCCCCTCCGCGGCAAGGTGCTGAACGTCGAAAAGACGCGGATCGACAAGGTCTACGGCAACCAGAGCCTGATCCCGATCATTCAGGCCCTCGGCTGCGGCATCGGCGACGAGTTCGACATGAACAAGCTCCGCTACGGGAAGATCATCATCATGGCCGACGCGGACGTGGACGGCTCGCACATTCAGGTCCTCTTGCTCACGTTTTTCTTCCGCCATATGCGGCCGCTGATCGAGGAGGGCCACGTCTTCCTCGCCAAGCCCCCGCTCTACAGGATCCGCAAGGGATCGAAGACGGAGCGGCACGCCTATTCCGACGAGGAGCGGGACGAGATCGTGGCCGAGCTCGGCGGAAACGTGGACATCGAGCGGTACAAAGGGCTGGGCGAGATGGACGCCTCCCAGCTCTGGGAGACCACGATGGATCCCGAGCAGCGGACGATCCTGCGGGTCGATATCGAGGACGCGCGCCTCTGCGACGAGATCTTCTCCACGCTGATGGGGGACAAGGTCGAGCCGAGACGGGAGTTCATCGAGACGAACGCGAAGTATGCGGTGAATCTGGACACGATCGGGTAAATTCGAAACGCTCTGCGTTTCTGATTTACGCGATCCGACTTCGTCGGAGGAGGATCTCCACACCAGCTCGACAGGTCATTCCTGACCTGTTGGCGGAGGAAGTCGCAAATGCTCTGCATTTGCGGATTTTGAATCCCGACTTCGTCGGGGGAGGAAAGAAACCCTACGGGTTTCTGGATTTAATGGCCTTGCGCAGGCCGGGCGGCACGGGGGACACCATCTCATGGCCGATCAAGCTTCGCTCCGCGAACTTGGGTACCCCTCCCGGGGGTCCCTGAGTTGCTTGCAACTCGGTTGGCCGGGGAGCATAATCCTGACAGCTCATATCTGGATCGTAAGCCCGTCCGCGCATCCCACTGTCCTCGCGCGAAGTTTCGCCTTTGGCGAACTTCAGAAATTCGCCTTTGGCGAACTTTCAGCGGTCCGTGTTTGTGCAGCCGGAGGTCAGAGAGTTTCAGTCGCGCATGACACAAGGAGGCTTTCGACAGCGATACAGGGAGACAGCCGCGCGGGTATTGTTTGGAGAACTTTTCAACAGCTGATATTTTGATAACATGAAAATCGTAACCTTAACCCTTTCCCCCGCAGTGGATATTGAATACCGGCTGAATCAATTCAATCCGGGCGGGCTGAACAGGACGGATTCTCATTCCGTTTCGGCGGGGGGAAAGGGGATCAACGTGTCCCGGGCGATCCTGCGGTGCGCTGCGCGTTTTGCGGGGAAGGATCCGGAAAAACGCTCGTTCGAGCTGAAAACCGTCGCGCCCGTGGGCGGGGAGACCGGAGAAATGATCCGGAGGATCCTTGAATCTGAGGGGATCGCGCTGACCGCCGTTCCGGTCGCCGAAAATACCCGCGTCAACGTGTCCGTGATCCCGGACGAGGGGAAATCCGTCGAAATCAACGCCCCGGGGACGCCGGTGGGGGACGCGCTCGACGGGATCGAGGCCGCCGTGCTGGACGGAATCGGCCCCGGGGACTGCGTCGTCATCGCCGGGAGCTGCCCGAAGGACGTGCCGAAGTCCTATCCCTCGGAGCTTGTCGGAAAGGTGAAAGAGACCGGAGCCACGGCGGTCCTCGACTGCGACGGGGAGGCCCTGAGGATCGCCGTTTCCGCAGACGTGAAGCCCGATCTGATCAAGCCGAACAACGAAGAGCTTGCCGCGCTGACGGGCTGTGATCCCGACGACCGCAATTCACTCGTGAAGGCCGCGGAATCCCTCGGGATCGGAACGGTCGTCACCACCCTCGCCGGAGACGGATCGATCCTCACATCCCGGGGAAAAAGCGCATTCTTCCCCACCGTCAAACGCCCCGTCGTCCGACTCAAAGGCGCCGGCGACACCTTCCTCGGCGCGTTCGTCTACGCCCGGTTTGTCAGACAGGACTCCCCCGAGGATGCGATGGTCTTCGCCTCCAAGGTTGCCGGGGATTACGTCGCGGGGGAGTGAACGGGCGAAAAAGGAATGTTTCATGTGAAACATTTTGACGGGGGAGGGAGGGAAATGAAAGGCCCTCTCCGTCACGGCCTTTCAGGCCGCGCCACCTCTCCCAAAGGGCGAGGCAAGGAGATAGCTGAACTTTACCGTGCTCCCCTTTCAATGCGCGTTTCGATCGCTGTTTGCGTCGCCCCTTTGGGCAGAGCAAACCGATGAATTTCGGTGAAGCCGGAATTCATCGCATGGTGTCGGCTGACGCAACAAAGTTCGCGCGAGGATAGCGGGTTGAACAATCAGATTTGGATGTAGGCGCGAGCTGTTAGTTTATGCCATATAGCCAAGGGACCCGCACGGGGGGCCTTCGGCTTGAGATGGTCCCCCGTGCCGCCCGGCCTGCGCAAGGCCATAAAATCAGAAACCCGTAGGGTTTCTTTCCTCTCCCCTCGAAGAGGGTTCATCCAAATCCGCAAATGCGAAGCATTTGCACCTCCTCCGCTGGC
>SVQK01000019.1 GCA_015065385.1 Oscillospiraceae bacterium
GGAAAATCGGTGCAGTCAGTAGGAAACTATAGCTTTTACGGATGCAACAGCTTAAGCAAGATAACAGTACCCAACGCGTTGAGGAACGTAGGGTCATTCGCTTTTGACTACACATCCATAGCGACAGTGAACGTACCGTCAACGGTGACGGCGATTTCGTCCGGGGTGTACAATCTGAGCACGATTGTCCGGTTTGACTGTGAAGCGGAGCAGCAGGACTTGGGGACGGGATACTTCGATGACGACGGGATCCTGTATTTCGTGAATCAGAACGCACTGGAACAGAGTCTGGTGAAGTGCCCGGCCGCAAGGAACAATATTAGGAGCTATAACGTCAAGGACGGCACGACGGTCATTTATAATAACGCTTTCCAGAACAAATCGAATCTCACCGAAGTCTATTTCCCGGAAACGGTTTATGCGATCGGAACCAACGCTTTTAACGGCTGCATCAATCTGAAGGCTGCCTATTTCAGCGGGAACGCTCCGACGACGATCACGGCCGGCGGGAACAACAATCAGTCTTTCAAGGCGGATACGGTCACTCTGTATTATATCAGCGGCAAATCCGATTGGACGCCGACGACGTGGAACGGGTATAATACTGCGGTGTGGAAGTCGGTTGATCTGCAGAACATGCAGCACGGCTATTTCCGGTTTGAAACGGACACGGTAGAGCCTAAGCAGAATTGTGACTGGACGTCTGACTACTACTACTCAGACGACTATTTCAAGACAAGCGCATATGAGTACAATAATTCTCTCGCAACCATGTCCATGTGTCTGGAATTGTCAACGTGGGCATCGCCAAGGTTCAGCGGATGGTACAACAGGTCGGTCACTCCTGATAAAGAAGCGTTCTATCAGGATAAACTGGTGAACGTGAAAACTTTGCTTCTGGGAAATCCCTTTGAAATAGCAAAATATTCTGCGACGGATGTTGACGGATCGATAGCCATGTTGAACAAAGGGTTAGGATTCGACCATTTCAGCGCAAATGAATTCTGGGAGAGCGAGCCTACCACATCTTCTATAGGCGTTTGTGCCGCCAGAAAACAGATTCAGGACGCATCCGGAGAGACCTATACCCTTGTGGCTTTGGTCATTCGTGGAGGAACGTATGGAAAAGAATGGGCGAGCAACTTCCTCGTAAACCGGGGGATTGTCCATTCCGGATTCTCGGAAGCACAAATCAATGTGATAGAATGGCTCGAAACATATATGGGCTCATTCGGGTCGAAATTTGGGACAAACGAATCGGATAAGATCAAACTATGGTGCGTCGGGTACAGTCGTGGGGCAGCGGTAGCCAATATGGTTTGCGGCTGGTTGGACGATCGTCTGGATTACTTCTATGGGAAAACACTGACAAAAGAGAATATTTACTGTTATACATTTGAAACGCCAAAGGGTGTAGCTAAACAGTATAATACAGGGGCGTACAACAATATTCATAATTCCATCTATTTTAACGATGTTGTTCCGCTGGTTGCCCTTCAGCAATGGGGCTTCTACCGATACAATTATGAAAATGACTACTATTATCCCAATGCAAGGCTCAACTCCGAGGCATACAACAAACTGATCGGGTCGGTTAAGAAGAATTTGAAGGAGTTGCAAACATCGAAAAGCGTTTTGGATTATTACGGAGTACATACATATTTATCCGACACAAAAGACTATACTGCAGTTCTTGGGGATGATCTTGAAGTAAAATATGTAATACTTGAAAATGGTGAGCTGAAACTTGCAACACGCACAAGAGAACAATACGGCATTCTGTTGTGCGGCATAGACTACCTTTCGACCGTCATAAGCAAGGATCAATATGTCAGCGATTATCAGAATTTAGTAACGAAGTTTTTCGAGGATATGAACGGGGACGGGTTAGAAGAGTATAATCGTATTATTGAAAGATTTATTGTAATGTTAAACGAAGAGGATCATCCGTTTTTGGAGTGGCTTCTTAAAAATGTAGTAATTAAATCGTGGCTCACAAGCCCTGATAATGATGTGTTTAATACTGAAAATGTGGTGAAGGTAGCAAAATACAAAATTGAAAAAGACTATATAAATGAATATTATAGAAGATATGGCGAGGGTGATAGACAATTGATAGAAGCAATACAATCACTTGCGTATATGGTGGTAGATGATGTGGTTGAGGATGTTATGAGTCATAGTTTGTATAGTTTAAATACTATCGCCGAGTTTGTTCAGTACATTTTGACCATCAAAGGCGACGCGCATATTCCGTTCGTTTCACTTGCGTGGTTGAGAGCGTTGGATCCGAACTATGGATGCGAGTACGAATACAAGCAGAACAAGCTGATGAGAATCTACCGAATTAATTGCCCTGTTAATGTATATGCGTATAACGGAGAAAATGAGATTCTCCGGATCGAGAACGATGAGATCAGCGGAACCGGCGACGTGTATGCATATATCAACGAGAACAACGAAAAGATCGTATATCTGCCTTCGGACTCAGCCTATCGTATTGAAGTCGTTCCGTATGATAACGGCGTTTTGAATATCTCCGTTGCTGAGTGCAATCCCCTGACAGATCAGAATGTGCGTCTTGAGAATTATTACGACATAGAAATCAAAGAAGGAGATGTTGTTTCTCTGGACGTTCCGGAAATCAGGGAGGAAGAC
The DNA here is from genome assembly GCA_015065385.1 of Oscillospiraceae bacterium. Taxonomy (GTDB): domain Bacteria; phylum Bacillota; class Clostridia; order Oscillospirales; family CAG-272; genus UMGS1696. The sequence continues at coordinate 2,659 of SVQK01000019.1, forward strand.
GTGACTTCCTACGACGATGGTTCAACAGTAGACTATACGGTTTCCTTCAATGGCTCCGGCATTTCGTCCGATGAAACGTATTCCGGAGCAGACGAGATCGAAGAACTTCTCTACAGTGTGACGATCAATGTGGAAGGAGCGGAAGGATACGCAAGCGGCGCGGGCAAATATACCGCGGGATCGTTTGCGCAGCTGAGTGCGGCCTGCCCGCATGGGAGAACGTTCAAAGGCTGGTATTCCGGAGACGAACTTCTTTCCGAGGAAGAAACCTTCCGTTTCGCCGTCCGTTCCGATACCGTTATCACGGCTCGGTTCGAACTGAACGACAGCTTTATGCTCGGGGATGTCAATTCGGATTCAATAGTTGATTATCTGGATCTGACGATTCTTTCAAGAGCCCTGTCCGGATGGAACAATTATTTCCTTGAAATCGACCCGGCCGCCGCCAACCTCAACGGCGACGACACAATCGACGCCCGCGACCGCATGATTCTCTCCCGCTACCTCGCCGGATGGCCGGGGTACGCGGAAATCGTCGATCGGTAAACCGACCGGAACTCGCAGATCCCGAACAAGCCCGCCGTATTTTTTCGCGGCGGGTCTGTTTTTACAGAATTTCCGGCCCTCTCTTGACTTCCCCCCCGAAAACTGCTATACTGTACCCAAACCGGTTCACGCGCGGAGATGTATAAAACCAAGCCCCTCGCCGGTTTCATCGAGGCGCGGCCGGAGCAGAGAAAAACCCGGCGGAAAAAGTCCATCAACATACAAAACATTCAAACGGAGGAACAGGATCATGGTCAAAGTAGCAATGCTCTCCAAATGGCATGTACACGCGGGCGGATACGCCAACATGCTGAAAAACAGCGGCAAGGCGGAAATCGTCGCGGTCTGGGACGACGACGCGGCGCGCGGAGAGGCGTGGGCGAAGGAGCTCGGCGCGGAGTTCATCGCGGATCTCGACGCCCTGCTCGCCCGGGACGATATCGAGGCCGTCATCTGCGACGCCCCCACCACCGCCCACCGGGATATCCTCGTGAAGGCGGCGAAGGCCGGAAAGCACATCTTCACCGAAAAAGCCCTCGCGCCGACCGTGGCGGAATGCCTCGACGTGAAGGCCGCCGTGGAGGAGTCCGGCGTGACCTTCGTCATCAGCTATCCCCAGAGAGGCCGTCCCTGCGTGCAGTTCGCCAAGAAGATGATCGAAGAGGGCGCGTTCGGCAAGGTCACGCTGGTCCGCACCCGCGACGCCCACTCCGGCGTGTCCGGCAACTGGCTCCCCGACTACTGGTTCGACAAGAACGCGGCAGCCGGCGGCGCGATGATGGACCTCGGATGCCATCCCATGTACCTTCTGGCGTGGTTCCTCGGAAAGCCGAAGAGAGTCACCGGCCTGTTCACCGCCCCCTACGGCAAGCCCGTGGATGAGAACGCGGTCGCCATCGCCGAATTCGCGGACGGCGCGCTCGGCGTTGCGGAAACCGGCTTCATATCCGCCGGATCCCCCCAGACCGTCGAGATCTACGGCACGGAAGGCTCCATGATCGCGCACGGCGAGGACGTGACCTTCCAGAGCTCGAAGTACAGCGATATCCACCGCGGCGCGTTCAAACCGTCCCTGCCCGAAGGAAAGCCCGCGCCCCTCATGCAGTTCATCGACGCCGTGGCGAACGGGACCGGCTCCCCCGCCGGACTCGGGATCGACGACGCCATCGCGCTGACCGAGCTCCTCGAGAACGCCTACAAGGGCGACGCCGCAAACGCCATCGAAGTGATCGACTGATCTTTTCCGGTATCCCGGATCGCGGGGACAGGAAAGGCCCCCCAAAGCCTCGCCTGTCCCTGTTTCGTTTTGTTCCGCTTTTCCCTTCGGGATACGGTACGGATTGCCATTATGACATACAAATTCATTTTTCTGATTTTCATCGCGCTGGATCTGGCGTATGATCTCATCCTGCGCATCCTGTCGGCGACGCGGAGGGGAAAGCCTCTTCCGGACACCGTGCGCGATATCTACGACGCGGACAGCTATGCCCGCTGGCTCGACTATTCCGCCGAAAAGAGAAAACTCGGCGCGCTCGAAAAGATCTTCGACGCCGCGGTTCTCTCCCTGCTCTTCGGGACGAACGTGTTTTCCGCCGTCTATGACCGCCTGCCGGGGAACGAACTTGGTAAATCCCTTCTGCTGCTTCTGCTCTTCACCGCGCTTCTGACGGTTCTGAGCGTTCCGTTCGACTGGGCGCGGGAGAAGCGGATCGAGGCGAAATACGGCTTCGGAAAAACTGCGACCGGGACCTTTTGGCGCGACGAGATCACGGGATTTCTCACGAACACCCTGCTCAACGCCGCGCTGTATCTGGCCGTGGCGTGGTGCTGGCGGACGTTCGGGCTGAAGGGCTTTTTCGGCGTGTTTCTGATCCTCGCCGTCTTCGTGGCCGCGTTTTCCATGCTCTCAACGACCTTCCAGCGGCTCTACAATAAATTCACGCCCCTCGAGGACGGGACTCTGCGCCGGACGCTGGCCGACCTCTTCAAACAGGCGGGCTACGAACTCGAGGATATCTATGTGATGGACGCGTCGAAGAGGACCTCCAAGGCGAACGCGTTCTGCTCCGGCCTCGGGCGGTTCAAGAAGATCGTTCTGTATGACAACCTCGTGAACGGCTACACCGAGGACGAGATCGCGGCGGTGTTTGCCCACGAGCTCGGCCACTACCGCCATCGGGACACCATGAAGAACACCGTCTTCACGGTTCTGCTCATGGGGATCGTCGCCGCGGCCGCCGCGTGGTTTGCCGCTACGCCGGAGGTCTCCCTCGCCTACGGATTCGACGCCATGAGCCCGGTCTTCGGGGTGATCCTGCTCCAGTCCGTGGCGCTGACGCCCATTCTGACCCTCTTCATGATCCCGCGGGCTATGATCGCGCGGCGGTTCGAGTTCCGCGCGGACGCGGCTGCGGCGGAGAGCGGATACGGCGAGGCCCTGATTTCCGCCCTGAAAAAGCTGTCCCGGGACAATTTCAGCGACCTCAACCCCCATCCCGCCGTTGTCGCGCTGGAATACGACCACCCGACGACCGCAGACCGCATCCGGGCCGTCCGGGAGCGGGAAGGGCAGGCGCGGAGTCCGGGGGAGAGTGCGGGATGATCCTTGAAAAATGGCTCATGCCGGACGAGGTGTTCCCGGATTTTACCGCCGTGACGCCGGAGCTGCTCGGTGCGCGGGGGATCCGGTTCATCTTCTCCGATATCGACAACACCCTCGCCACCTACGACGATCCGACGCCGCCCGAGGGGACCGAACGGTGGTGCCGGGCCATGGAGCGGGCGGGGATCGCGGTGATCTTCGTCTCGAACAACAGTCGGGAGAGGGCCGAGGGATTTGCGAAGCCGCTCGGGTACCGGGTGTACGGAAAGGCGCGCAAGCCGCTCGTCCGGGTCCTGAAAAGGGCCATGAGGGAGGCGGGCGCGCGGGCGGAGGAATCCCTGCTTCTCGGCGATCAGCTGCTGACGGACGCGGCGGCGGGCAGGCGGTGCGGAATGACGGTGTTCGTCGTGCCGCCCATCCGGGACAAGACCACCCTCTTCTGGCGGATCAAGCGGCGCATCGAGAAACCGTACATGGAAAAATTCGCCCGCGAACGGAACCGGGCGGGGAAGTGAGGAGGAGCCTATGCTGCGGGTCATGCTCGCGTCGGATATACACAACTGCCACGCCGGATGGTACGGCATGAGCAACGAAGAGCGGATGGCGGATCTCATCCGGTGTCTCGGCGAGGCGAAGCGGGAGCGGGACTACGATCTGACGCTCTGCCTCGGCGACGTGTCGCTGGACTTCTGGGCGTGGAACGAAGGCGGATCGTACCTCTGGGATCCTCCCGTGAGCCGGACGGCCGAGTTCATGGAGAAGGTCATGCCCGCCTTTCCGTCCCCCTTTTACATCACGCCGGGCAATCACGAACAGTATGCTCCGGCGGACTGGGAGCGGATCACCGGCCAGCCCCGGGAGCAGATCGTGGAGCGGGACGAGGCGGTCTTCGCCCTGCTCGATTCCTTTTCCGGCAATCTCGGACCGGCGGAGAACAGCGACGGGACCTACCGCCCTGTGAACTGCGCCCTGATCCGGGAGGCGCTCGGTCTGGCGGGGAAGAGACCGGTCTTTCTCTGCTCCCACTGGTTCGATAAAGAGAAGGAGACGGAGGAATTCAAAACCCTGCTGCGGGAGGAGAGCCGGATCCGCGCGCTCTTCTGCGGCCACGACCACGTCTCCTATATCCCCTTTACCGAGGAGGAGGCCGGACACAAGCCGATTCTGCACACGGGCCATTTCAGCTATTCCGGGGATAAGGATCCCTGCCGCTTCTACCGGGGCTGGCGGGAGCTGACCGTGTACGACGACGGATCGTGGGAATCCCTCTACCGCGTCCCCGAACAAGTCATCCGCTACCCCGGCTGGACCGTCCGGATGCAAGCCCACACGCAGGACGGGATGTCGGGAAAGTGAAAAAGAAAACGGGAGTGCATATACTCGACGAAAACGAATGCGGTCAGCAAGCAAACGGCATTGCTCAGGACACAGAATAAAGAGAATTGTCAAGCATAATTCCTCCGCCCCCTTGTCATGCGCGTTTCGATCGCTGTTTGCGTCGCGTTAGCAGAGCAAACCGATGAATTTCGTCCCCGACGGAATTCATCGCATGTTTCAGCTCCACAAACACAGTCCGCGGAAAGTTCGCCAAAGGCGAATTTCTGAAGTTCGCCGTAGGCGAATCTTCGCGCGAGGACATGGGCTGAACAATCAGATCCGAATGCAGGCGCGAGCTGTCGCCTTATGCCATATGGCCAAGGGACCCTCCGGGGAGAGGCCAAGTTCGCGGAGCGAAGCTTGATCGGCCATGAGATGTTCCCTCCCCGGCGCCCGTCCCGCGTAGGGACATTAAATTCAGAAACCCGTAGGGTTTCTTTCCTCAGAAAGGTCTTATCATCATGAACAAGATGGAACTTCGGTACGCTAAGCTGAGAGAAAAAATGGACGAGCTGGGGCTGGACGCGATCTATGTGAACTCCGCGGAAAACCACCTCTATGTGACGGATTTCGACAATCCGGACGGGTACGCGTTTCTGACGAAGGACGCGGCGTGGGTGTTCGCGGATTCCCGGTACATCGAGGCGGCCAAGGCGGAGGCGACTTCCCTCTGCACCGTCTGCCTGCCCGGCCAGCCCGCCCTGCTCGAGATCGTGAAGGAGCGCGGGATCCGTGTGATCGGCTACGAGGACAGGCGGATGACCTGCGCGGGGCTCGAGAGCCTGAAAAAGTCCCTCGCCGACGCGAATCCGGAGTTCGCTCCCGTGGGCGGCATCTTCACCGCGATCCGTTCGGTCAAGACGCCGGACGAGGTCGAGAACATCGTCGCGGCCCAGCGGATCGCGGAAGGCGCGTTCCGTCACATCGTCAAGGTCCTGACCCACGACATGACCGAGATCGAAGTCGCCGCCGAGCTCGAATACTACATGAAGAAAAACGGAAGCCAGAAGCCGTCGTTCGACACCATCGCGGTCTCCGGCTCCGCGTCGTCCAGACCCCACGGCGTGCCGCGCCCGGTGAAGCTGGAAAAGGGATTTCTGACGATGGACTACGGCGCGATGGTGAACGGCTATCACTCCGACATGACCCGAACCGTCTCGATCGGCAAGGCGGACGACGAGATGAAGCGGCTGTACGATACGGTGCTCAAAGCCCAGTGCGCGGCCATCGACGCCATCGGCCCCGGCAAAAAGAACGCCGACATGGACAAGCTGGCCCGGGACATCATCGACGACGCGGGGTACAAGGGCTATTTCAGCCACTCGCTCGGCCACGGCGTGGGACTGGAGATCCACGAGGATCCGGGCCTGCACGGACGGATGGGCGACGCGGTGCTCCTCCCCGGCCAGATCGTCACCTCCGAGCCCGGCATCTACATCGAGGGCAAGTACGGCTGCCGGATCGAGGACATGGTGCTCGTCACCGAGGACGGACGGCGCGACCTCACCGACTGCCCGAAGATGGAGCTGCTGGAGCTGTAAGCGGTCCCCCACTGCGCGCCGTTTTTCCGGGGGCCGCGTCACGCGTTTTCGGATGACGCAAAACAGAAAAAGGAGTACGAATATGAAAGAGATCGATTTTACCCCCTTTCCCGTTTCCGATCTGAATCCGGAGGGCGTGGAGAGATCCGTCCTGTCCGGGACCGGCGCCTGCGTGTTCACCTTTCCGAAAGGCGGGGGCGAGCTGTGGGCGGAAATGAAGGACGGCGCGTTGGACGGACTGTATCTGGGAGACGGCCGCTGGCTTGCGATGGACGTGACCTGTCTCGGCACCCGGGCCGCCGTGTTCTCGTGGTTCTTCGTGACCGCGGACGGACGGTTCTGCGGCGTGAAGATGGGCGTCCTCCCCGGCGTTCCCGTCCGCATCGCCCTGCCCGTGGAGGAGATCACCCAGGGGAAGAACCTCTTTCTCCGCCGCACCCCCGGCAAGCTGAAATCCGTGACCCAAGGCCAGCCCATCGACTTCCGGGAGGCCGTGCGGTTTTCCGTCCGGTCGGAGAGGGCGCCCGAGGACGTGGTTTTCCGCATTGAGAACTGCCGCGTGTACGAGGGCGAGCCGGACTTCCCGGTGCGGCCGAAGGTGCTGGTGGACGAGTTCGGTCAGAAAGCCATCGCGGACTGGCCGGGCAAGACCCACTCCTTTGAGGAAATGGCGGAGCGGATGAAGAAGGTCCTCTCCGATCCCGCGCCGAAGCGTGAGGACGACGGCAGATCCCGCTGGGGCGGAGACCTGTCCCTCCGGCTGACGGACGGCACGAGCTTCTTCACCCTCGAAAAATGGAACGGGCGGTATCTTCTGGCCGATCCCGACGGATACGCCTTCTTCTCCACCGGCCTTGACTGCGTGAACATCGACGGGGACGCCAACCTCGAGGGGATCCGCTGCCTCGCCGGGGAGCTCGATCCGGACTCCGCGGGATGGGTCCACGGGGAGTTCTTCTCCTGGCACCGGCACAACCTCTGGCGCGTGTTCGGGGAAGACTACAACGAGGCATGGCGGGAGATGACCGCGCGGCGCATGGTGAAATGGGGCTTCAATACGGTCGCCTGCTGGTCCGATCTGGATTTTGCCAGAGCGCGCGAGATTCCCCATGTCACGATCATGCGCGGCTATCCGAGGACGGAGACCTACATCTTCCGCGACTTCCCGGACGTGCTCTCCCCCGAGTTTCAGGCGAACGCGGAGGAATGGGCGAAGCAGATCCTGCCGCAGAGGGACGTGCGCTCGCTGATCGGGTATTTCCTCGGGAACGAGCCGCAGTGGGCCTTTGTGAACGGGCTGAACATCGCTGCCTTCACGCTGGAATGCGAAAAGAGCAGCGCGTCCCGGAAGGCTCTGATCGAGTACATGAGGAACGAATACGGCTCGATCGGCGCGCTGAACGCGGAATGGGGCTCGGACTACGCCTCGTTCGAGGACATGGACCGGCCCGTCGGAGCGCGGAAGTTCTCCGAGGCGGGTCTGAAAGCCCTGAACCGCTTCTCCGAGATCATGATCCGCGAGTACATCCGGGTCCCGTCCCTCGCTATCCGGAAGCTCGATCCGAACCACCTCAACCTCGGGATCCGGTACGCGTGGCTGTCCTCGAAGGAGCTGGCGGCGGGCGCGGAGTTCACGGACGTGTTCAGCTTCAACTGCTATTCGATGGATCCGACGGACAGCATCGAGAGTTTTTCGAAGCTCGTCGGCAAGCCCGTGATGATCGGCGAATTCCACTTCGGCGCGCTCGACCGGGGACTGGACGCGACCGGCATCCGCGGCGTCACAACTCAGGCGGAGCGCGGGGCGGCGTACCGGTACTACATGCAGAAGGCGGCGGCCCATCCGATGTGCCTCGGAGCCGCGTATTTCACGCTGAACGATCAGGCGTATCTCGGGCGGTTCGACGGGGAAAACTATCAGATCGGCGTCGTGGACGTTACCCAGCGTCCCTACGAGGACTTCGAAGCGGGCATCGTCGAGACGCACCGGGAGATCTATGACATCGCGGAGGGAAAGAAGCCTGCCGACGCGAGGAAAGCGGAAGAGATTCCGGCGATATTCTTCTGAGAGGAGTGAATTGGATTGAATGACAGCGCGGACAAGATCAGAAATGTCGTGATCCCCGTCGTGATCATCGTCACGGTACTCATCGAGATCGCGTGCCTCATCTACGGGGTATCGCTGGTGCTGCAGGAGTTTTCTCTGCTGAGGCTGATCGCTCTGATACTGGTTCTGGTGGGCGTCCCGTTCGGGGGATATATCATGGTGGCGTTCTGGCAGGCTCTGGCGGATATCGTGGACAACACGTCGATGGTGTCAAAGCGGCTCGCAAAGATGGCAAACGGAACGGCCGAGAACGATTCCGCCGAGAAAAAGAAAAGCGCGGCTGTGTTCAGCGACCCGGGCCTGTCGGAAAAATACGACAGCCATACGCTGGAATTGCTGAACAAACGAAAAGAACTGTTTGACCGCTTCAAGAACGGCGGCTTAACGGCGATCGAAAAAGAAGAAGTGCTGATGCAGCTGAAAGAGATCGACAGCGAACTGAAAAGGGTGAATCACCAATCCTGACGGAGACGGAGTCAACATATGAAAAACGGACAACCTTTCCTTGACACCTCCGGCAATCCGATCCACGCGCACGGAGGCTGGATGCTGGACCACGAGGGCTATACCTACTGGTACGGCGAGGACCGGCGGGACAACCACTACGCCGCCGTCTACCGCTCCCCGTCGGACGACCTGAAGCACTGGGAATTCCGCGGGCATATCCTCTCGACGGACACCCCGGCCCGCGAGACCTCGGCACGGTTCGACCTGCGGCTGTCGCGGGAAAAAGACGGCGTGATCCGCAAGGTGAACGTCGAGCGGCCCAAGGTGCTGTACAACGAAAAGACGAAGAAATTCGTTCTCTGGGCGCACTGGGAGAACGGGGAGAACTATCATGACGCGCGGGCCTGCGTGGCCTCGTCGGACTATCCGGACCGGGATTTCGTCTATCACGGCTCGTTCAATCCCTTCGGAGAGATGTCCCGGGACTGCACGGTGCACACGGATTCTTCCGGGGACGCGTATTTCATTTCGGCCTCGCGGGACAACGCGGATCTGCACGTCTACCGTCTGACGGAGGACTGCCTCAACGCGGATGAGTGGGTGAAGTCGATCTTTTGCCACGAGTTCCGGGAGGCCCCCGCGCTGTTCGAGCGGATGGGGAAGACCTTTATGATCTCCTCCTACTGCACCGGATGGGCGCCGAATCAGGGCAAATGGTGCTCTGCGGACTCCGTCACGGGCCGGTGGAGCCTGCTGCACGACTTCGGCGACTCGACCACCTTCCGCTCCCAGAGCGCGTTTATCTATCGGCGGGGGGACCGGTACTGGTATGTGGGCGACCGCTGGATGGGCGGCGAACCGAAGTACTTCGAATCCACCTACGTCGTGCTGGAAATCCGCTTTGACGCCGACGGAAATCCGTATATCGAATGGACGGACGAGCCGGAGCTGTTCAACTGAGCCGTTTCAAAGAAACCGGAAGAATAAACAAACGACCGTCGGGGAACGGAACCTCGGCGGTCGATTTTATGAAATTCAGGGCTTATACTATTCTCAGCCTAAAAAGCTAAACTATATGGGTTTTGATCGCCACATGTAGGGTGCGAACGGCCTTCTTGCTCAACTTGTTGAGTGGGTGAGCATCGCGTGCGATAACTCTGA
>SVQK01000020.1 GCA_015065385.1 Oscillospiraceae bacterium
ATCTGATTATAGCCGACTGGCGTAGAGCCGTGGCGGCCTGACTTTCTGCGCTCAAAAAGCGGAGAAAGCAAGAGCGGAATACGACTTTTGAAAAGCCAACCGGTTAATGAGTGAGAATTTCAGCTTTGTGCGGGATTGCCTTTACGGAAGAGTACCGAACGGAAGAAAAAATCGTTCTCAGAAAAGAACTCTGATTTGATTTATAAAGAAAAGGGACTGCCGGAGCAATCCCTTTCTTTTTGGTTCTGTTCGATTATTCGTACAGCTTGGAGTACTTGGTAAGTCTCTCGTACTTCGCCTTTGCGTTCTCCTCTGCCTTCTCGAAGAGGACGGCGGCGCGCTCGGGGTTGGACTGAGCGAGACGGGCGTACCGGTTCTCGTTCTTGATGAAGTCGATGTAGCTTGCGGTGGGTTCCTTGCTGTCGAGCGTGAAGGGATTCTTGCCCTCCGCGCGGTTGGCGGGATTGAAGCGGAACATCTGCCAGTAACCCGCTTCGACGGCCTTCTTCATCTCGATCTGGCAGTTCTGCATGGTGCCCTTGATACCGTGCATCTCGCAGGGAGCGTAACCGATGATGATGGACGGTCCGTGATAAGCCTCAGCCTCGGTGAGAGCCTTCAGCAGCTGGTTCATGTCGGCGCCCATGGCGACCTGTGCCACATAGACGTAGCCGTAGGACATGGCGATCTCGGCGAGGTTCTTCTTGCCGATGGCCTTGCCCGCCGCTGCGAACTGAGCGACCTGACCGATGTTGGAGGCCTTGGAAGCCTGTCCGCCGGTGTTGGAGTACACCTCGGTGTCGAAGACCATGATGTTGACGTCTTCGCCGGACGCGATCACATGGTCCAGACCGCCGAAGCCGATGTCATAGGCCCAGCCGTCGCCGCCGAAGATCCAGACGGACTTCTTGGCGAGGTAGTCCTTTTCGGCCAGGATTTCGGGAGCGATCGGGCAGCCGTTCGCAGCGGCTTTTTCGAGCTCGGGAATCAGGGCCTTGGTAGCCTCGGTGTTGGTCTTGCCGTCTTCCTTGGAATCGAGGTAAGCCTTCGCGGCTGCCTTGAATTCGTCGGAAGCCTTGTCGGACGCCGCCATCTCTTCGATCTTGGCGATCAGACGGTTGCGGATGGTCTTCTGGCCCAGGTAAATGCCGAGACCGTGCTCCGCGTTGTCCTCGAACAGGGAGTTCGCCCACGCGGGACCGCGGCCGGATTCCTTGTTGACGGTGTAGGGAGTAGCAGGCGCGGATCCGCCCCAGATGGAGGAGCAGCCGGTCGCGTTGGAGATGTACATTCTCTCGCCGAAGAGCTGGGTGATGAGACGTGCGTAGGAGGTCTCGGCACAGCCCGCGCAGGAGCCGGAGAACTCAAGCAGAGGCTGCTTGAACTGGCTGCCCTTGACGGTAGTGTTGATGAGCTCGGGCTTCTCGGACACGGAGGCAACGGCGTAATCGAACGGTGCCTGTTCCGCTTCCTGAGTCTCTCTGAGGACCATGCGGAGAGCCTTCTTCTCGTCCTTGCCGTCCTTTTCCGCCTTGGCGGTGACGGGGCAGGCCTTGACGCAGAGCGTGCAGCCCATGCAGTCCATCGGGGAGATGGCCATAGTGAACTTGTAGTTGGTCTTCAGAACCGGACGCGCGGCATACTTGGTGTTCGCGGGAGCGTTCGCGGCCTCTTCCTCGGTCAGAGCGAAGGGACGGATCGCGGCGTGCGGACATACGAAGGAGCAGGTGTTGCACTGTACGCAGTTCTCGGGGATCCACTCGGGAACGTACACAGCCACGCCGCGCTTTTCGGATGCGGCAGAACCCTGCGGGAACGTGCCGTCGGCATAGTCGGTGAACGCGGAAACCGGGAGGCTGTCGCCCGCCATATGGCCCACGGGTTCAACGACGGTGTTGACGAACTTGGCGAGGTCAGCTCTCGGGGAAGTGAATTCGGGCTGAGCGGCGTCGGGAGCGGGATTCTTCCACGCTTCGGGAACGTCGATCTTCACGAACGCGTCGGAACCGGCGTCGATGGCGGCGTAGTTGAGGTCAACCATCGCCTGACCCTTCTTGATGTAGGACTTGTAAGCAGCCTTCTTCATGTATTCGATGGCTTCGTCCTTCGGAAGGATGTTGGCGAGGGAGAAGAACGCGGACTGCAGAACGGTGTTCTTGACCTTGGCGTTGCCGATCTTCTTGGAGGCGATGGTGGTCGCGTCGATGATGTAGAACTTGATGCCGTTCTCGGCGAGGTACTTCTTGACCTTGGCGGGCAGATGCTCGTCGAGTTCCTCGGGCGTCCACGCGCAGTCGAGAAGGAAGGTACCGCCGGGCTTGATGTCGCTGACCATGTCGTACTTCGTCAGGTAGGCGGAGTTGTGGCAGGCAACGAAGTCAGCCTTGTTGATGTAGTACGGGCTCTTGATGGGCTTGTCGCCGAACCGGAGGTGGGAAATGGTGATGCCGCCGGTCTTCTTGGAGTCGTACTGGAAGTAAGCCTGAATATACTTGTCGGTGTGGTCGCCGATGATCTTGATGGAGTTCTTGTTCGCGCCGACCGTGCCGTCGCCGCCGAGACCCCAGAACTTGCAGGCGATGGTGCCGGGAGCCGCGGTATCGGGAGCGGGCTTTTCCTCGAGGGAGTGACCGGTCACGTCATCCACGATGCCGATGGTGAAGTTGGCCTTCGGCTCGTCCTTGGCGAGGTTTTCATAAACAGCGAACACGGACTGCGGCGGGGTGTCCTTGGAGCCGAGACCGTAGCGGCCGCCCACGACCTTGATGTCGTTTCTGCCGGTGACGGCGAGGGAGGTGACGACGTCGAGGTAGAGAGGTTCGCCGAGAGCGCCGGGTTCCTTGGTTCTGTCGAGGACGGCGATCTTCTTGACGGTGGCGGGAATCGCCTCCGCGAGCTTCTGAGCCACGAACGGACGATACAGACGGACCTTGATCAGACCGACCTTTTCGCCGGCGGCCAGCATGTAGTCGATGACTTCTTCCGCCACGTCGCAGATGGAGCCCATGGCCACGATCACGCGGTCAGCGTCCGGAGCGCCGTAGTAGTTGAAGAGCTTGTAATCGGTGCCGATCTTCTCGTTGACCTTGTCCATGTACTCTTCCACGATGGCCGGGAACGCGTCGTAGTACTTGTTGCAGGCCTCTCTGTGCTGGAAGAAGATGTCGCCGTTTTCAGCGGAACCGCGGAGAACGGGATGCTCGGGATTCAGAGCGCGGGCACGGAACGCGGCGATGGCGTCCTTATCGACCATTTCGGCAAGGTCGTTGTAATCCCAGACTTCGATCTTCTGGATCTCATGGGAGGTACGGAAGCCGTCGAAGAAGTTGAGGACGGGAACTCTGCCCTTGATGGTGGCCAGGTGCGCGACGGCGCCGAGGTCCATGACTTCCTGCGGGTTGGACTCCGCCATCATGGCGAAGCCGGTCTGGCGGCAGGCATACACGTCGGAGTGGTCGCCGAAGATGTTCAGGGCGTGAGACGCCACGCAGCGCGCGGAAACATGAATGACGCAGGGGAGAAGTTCGCCCGCGATCTTGTACATGTTCGGGATCATCAGAAGAAGACCCTGGGACGCGGTGTAGGTGGTGGTCAGCGCGCCTGCTGCGAGAGAACCGTGGACAGCGCCCGCGGCACCCGCTTCGGACTGCATCTCGATCACCTTGACGGTGTCGCCCATGATGTTCTTCAGACCGCCGGCGGACCAGGTGTCGGTCACGTCAGCCATGACGGACGAGGGCGTGATCGGGTAGATGGCGGCTACTTCCGTGAACGCGTAAGAAGCGTGCGCGGCAGCGGTGTTGCCATCCATGGAGAGCTTTTGTCTTGCCATGCTTGTATATTCCTCCGTAAAAAATAGTAAACGTCTTGCGACTGAACGCGCCGCATAAAACGGCATTTCAATCCTATTCATTATAACGCAAAGACGCTCGAAAGTAAAGGGTTTTTCCGCCGAATCTTTCAAAAAAGTTTCAGAACCCGTTGACAAAGAATCCGGACCTTGGAAAAATGAAGCCGAAAAACCGGTAAAAAGGCAACGAGAGTTTTTTTCGGAAGGCCGGACGGATCGGAGAAAGCCCCGGCAATCCGATCGAATAATCCCGTGAAACAGAAAACGCCCCGATCCCGGACGGTGGGAAAGAGGCGTTTTATCACAGTCGGAATTTATTGAGCGGAACTGGATCTCAGCCCTTTTTCTGAGCCGCGGCCTGCGCTTTCAGACGGTTTTCCGTGTTGAGAATCTTCTTGCGCAGACGGATGGACTTGGGCGTGACTTCGATCAGCTCGTCCTCGGCGATAAATTCGATCGCCTGTTCCAGCGAGAAGATTTTCGGAGGCACAAGGCGGAGCGCTTCGTCGGCTCCGGCGGAACGGATGGCGGTCAGGTGCTTCTTCTTGCACACGTTCACCGCGATATCCACCTTTTTCGGGCATTCGCCCACGAGCATGCCTTCGTAAACGGGCGTCTGGACGCCGATGAACATGACGCCGCGGTCCTGCGAGTTGAAGAGGCCGTAGGAGGTCGCTTCGCCGTCTTCGGAGGCCACGAGGGAACCGGTGAACCGGGTGACGACTTCTCCCTTATAGGGCTGATAGCCGTTGAAGAGGGAGTTCATGATGCCCTCTCCGCGGGTGTCCGTCATAAATTCGGAGCGATAGCCGAAGAGGCAGCGGGCGGGAATATCGTATTCGATACGCATCCGCGAGCCGTGCAGTCCCATCTCGAGCAGTTCGCCCTTTCTCGCGCCGAGCTTCTCCACGACGGAACCGACATATTCCTCAGGAACGTCGATGGTGACTTTTTCCATCGGCTCGCAGCGGACGCCGTCGATCTCCTTGTAGATGACCCGGGGCGTGGAACAGCAGACCTCGTAGCCTTCGCGGCGCATGGTCTCGATGAGGATGGAAAGGTGCATTTCACCGCGGCCCGCGACCTTGAAGCAGTCCGTGGTTTCTCCGTCGGATACGCGCAGGGACACATCCTTGAGCGTTTCTTTATAAAGACGTTCGCGGATCTGGCGGGAGGTGACGAATTTGCCTTCCCGTCCGGCGAACGGGGAATCGTTGACAGAGAAGGTCATTTCCAGCGTCGGCTCGGAAACCTTGACGAATTCCAGCGGTTCGGGAGCGAGCGGGGAAGTGATGGTGTCGCCGATGGTGATATCCGACGCGCCTGAGAAGCAGACGATGTCTCCCATGGAGGCCTCGGTCACTGGCTTGCGGGTAAGGCCGTCGATTGTGTAGAGGGAGACGATCTTGGTCTTCTTCGGCTGAGCGTCCGGCGTGTGATAGTTCACAATCACAGCCTCTTCGCCCTGATGCACCACGCCGCGCTCGATCCGTCCGATACCGATCCGGCCCACATAGTCGTTATAGTCGATGGAGGAGACGAGCAGCTGCATGGGGCCGTCGATATCGCCCTCGGGAGCGGGAATATAGGAAAGAATGGTGTCGAAGAGCGGATCGAGATTTTCGCCCATATCATAGGGATTGAGAGAAGCCTTTCCCGTGCGCCCGGAACAGAACAGGACGGGGGAGTCCAGCTGCTCGTCGGTGGCGTCCAGATCCATCAGAAGCTCCAGCACCTCGTCCGGAACCTCGTCCAGTCTGGCGTCGGGCCGGTCGATCTTGTTGATCACGACGATCACCCGGTGACCGAGCTCCATGGCGCGCTTCAGGACGAACCGGGTCTGGGGCATGGGGCCTTCCGCAGCGTCCACAAGCAGAATAACGCCGTTGACCATCTTCAGGATGCGTTCGACCTCGCCGCCGAAATCCGCGTGGCCGGGGGTGTCCACAATGTTGATTTTCACGCCGTTGCGCACGACGGAGGTGTTCTTGGCAAGGATGGTGATGCCGCGTTCCCGTTCGAGATCGCCGGAGTCCATGACGCGCTCTCTCACGACCTGATTCTCGTGGTAGGTATCGCACTGCTTCAGCATCTGGTCCACAAGCGTCGTCTTGCCGTGGTCAACGTGGGCGATGATGGCGACGTTGCGCAGGTCTTCTCTGATCAAAACTAACAACCCGTCTTTTCCCGTGAGAGAAAAAGCCTTTCCAATAATGTTCGGATGGAACAAACCGAACGGAAAACGTCCGGTATTCACTATTCAACCTTGTAATTATAACACATTTTCTCACGCATGAAAAGAAGAACGGCTGAAAAAAACAAATTTCAGCGATTTGCGTAAAAAGCCGCTCCGTCGGATTTCATTTTTTGTCAGCCGTTTCGGTTGGGCTTGCCCTCCCGACGCAGTTCCGCGTCAGTCTCCGGAATTCCAGAATTCTTCTAAAATAAAGCGCAGGGAATTCGGATCACCGGTGTATTTCATATGCCGCCAGTGGAGGGGAAACAGCGCTTTCGTGCGGGGCTCGCCAAACCGGTCGTCCGCCAGAACCACCACGCCGCGGTCGTTTTCGGAACGGATCACGCGCCCCGCCGCCTGCTGAACCTTGTTCATCCCCGGGCAGAGATAGGCAAATTCAAACCCGCGTCCTTCCTCCGCCTCGTCGTAGTACATGGACATGAGATTCCGCTCCGGGGACAGCTGGGGCATCCCGGTCCCGAAGACGATCACCCCGATCAGACTTTCGCCCGCGAGGTCGATCCCCTCGGAGAACATGCCGCCCAGAACGCAGAACCCCACGACGGAGGTCCTATCCTCCTGCCGGAACAGGGAGACGAACTTCTCCCTCTCCCGCCGCGACATCCCGGGTTTCTGCATGACCACGGACACATTCGGAGAGAGATTGAGAAAAGCCCTGCATACGCGCTTCATATACTCATAGGAAGGGAAGTAGGCGATGTAATGGCCCTCCCGCGCGGATACGGTTTCGAGCAGGATGGAGGCGCAGTCGTCGGCGGTCTGTTTCCGGTCCGCATACCGCGTGCTGATCCCGTCGAACGCGACGAGGCACAGATTGTCCCTCTCATACGGGGAGGCCAGCTCCAGCACCCCGGCGTGACGCATCCCCGTGACCTCCCGGAAATACTCCATAGGCGCGAGGGTAGCGGAAAAGAGGACGGACGATTTTCCGGCGCTGAGCATCTTCTCGATCAGGCCGGAGGGATCAATCAGCAGGATCTCGCAGGATACGCGCTCTCCCTCGCGGTGGGCGAAGAATCGGAATTTCTCATCGAAAAAGGACGCCGCGAATACAAACTGCCGGAGCGCGTCCACGAAAGGCCGGAGCGCTTCGTCCGCTTCCTCGTCCTCTCCTCCGATCGCGCGGATCCTTCTCGCCACGGCGGATGCGGACCGGACCAGCGTCCCCGGAACTCTCGTCCCCTGATGGTACGCGCCGGACCGCTCGGTCCCATCGGGATCGGCTCGGACATATTCGTGCTCGTCGCACAGGGCGGCAGTCTCCCGGAGGGCGTCGGCGAAATCGGCCAGCTCCGATCCCAGCTCAGGCCAGTCGGGACGGTACGGGAGAGAAGCCTCCGTCAGCTTCTCGAAAAAGTCCTCGGGAAGGGCGGCAGAATAGGTAGCCCGAACACGATCCGGCATGTTGTGCGCCTCGTCGAACAGGAAGAGATAGCGGTCCCGGTTTTCCGGATCCTTGAAATACCGGCGCAGGCGCACGTTGTCGTCAAGCACATAGTTGCAGTCGCATACGACCAGCACGCAGAGCTCAGACAGATCGAGGGAGAGCTCGTAGGGGCAGACCCGGTGTTCGTCCGCGCATCGGATCAGGCGGTCGGTGGTATAGACGGGATCGCCCGATTCCAAAAGCTCCGTAAGCGCGGCAAGCTCGCGTTCCCGGTATGGGATAAAGGTATGGCCGAAATCGTCCGAGATCCCGTCGCACCGTTCACAGGCTCGGCAGTTCATTCGGAAAGGAAGATTCGCTTTCTTCATCTCCCGCCGGATCGGGCAGACGACCTCCTTCGAGGAGATCATCAGCGTCCGCAGATGGGGGGCGTGCGCGGCAATCCGTTTCGCGGCGTCCATGGCAGCCTGTCCGGTGACATTCTTTGCCGTAAAATAGAAAACCTTGTCCGCGGACCCCTCTCCCGTCAGGCGAACGGCCGGGAACAGGGCGGACATGGTCTTTCCGATCCCGGTCGGCGCGGACACCAGCAGATTCCGGCCCTGCTTCATCGCACGGTAGGCGGTCTGAATGAACTGCATCTGCCCCTCGCGGAGGGAGGAATACGGAAAGGGCATCGACCGCGCTTCGTCCGCAAAAACCGTAAACCTCTCCGCATACACCCGGAAGAAGGGGATCGCCCGATCTATGAGCGCGTCGAACATCCTATCGAGCTGCACGCGGCGGAACAGTGCGTCGAAGGATACGCGCTCCCCGCCCGAACGCTTGGCAAAGGTCAGCCGGATCCGGATCTCGCCGAGTCCCTCCGTCTCCGCGTAAAGAGCCGCATACACCGCGGCCTGGGCAAGGTGCGCGGGATCCGCGAAGGGATTCAGCGTCTTCGAAAGAGAGGACACGGTCTTGATTTCCTCCACCGTATGAAGACGCCCGTCAAAGGAGATACTATCGGCATATCCGTTTACCTCGATTTCCATCGCGCCGCACATGACTGTCCGGGAGAGGGGAACTTCCGTCTGCGCTCCCGCGATCAGAGCCGCGTCTGTTTCGAGGACGTTGTGAAGCTCCTGTCCGCGTTCAGCAGGCGAAACGCCCTCCTGCTCGGGATCGGAGAAGACCGCGTCGGATTCGTCTTCGTCCGTCAGACGGCGGAACCCGAACCGCTCCATGAGCGCGCGGGGATTCTCACGCTGATAGACATACCGCGCCAGCTCCGTGACGGATACCGAAAGCCGGTTTTGTTCCCGGTCAAATCGCATACTCCTCCTCCTCTCCCCATGAATGATCAGCGGCGGCAGATCATCCGGATCTCCCGAAGCGGCGCTCCGAGGGATACGGTCTGCTCCGTGCCGTCCGGGATGAAGCCTTGTTTTTCATAAAACCGGATCGCGCGTCCGTTGTCCCCGAGCACCCAGAGAGCGACGGCGGGATACCGGTCCAAACGAGCGAGCGCGGCGTTCATGAGCATGGCTCCGACTCCGGTTCCGTAGTACGGCGACAGAACGTACAGCGAGAAAATCTCTCCGGTATCCGAAAGGGAATCGTCCCGATATCCTCCGTATCCGCAGAATCCGATCACCCGCTCCCCGTCCTTCGCAACGAGGAGGTCGTCCTGCCATTTCCGGGCGATCGCTTCGCAGCGCGATAGGGTGAAGCCGTCCAAATACTCCGGAGGAATCAGGCCAGCGTACGCCTCATGCCACGATTTCCAGTGGACATAGGCTTTTCCGAGAAGGTCCGCCTCGGTCTCCATGGGTTTGACAAAAACGGTCATGACAGCCTCCGCGCCGATCCGATGAACGGTTTCATTATAACACGTCCGTCACGAAAATGCAACCGAACATTTTCTTGCATTTTGTCTGAAACTGTGCTATACTGATGCCAGAATGAAATATGAGGTATTTCCAATGGTTCTGAATCAGAAAGAAACGACGGTCGCGTACCGGTGTCCGGAGTGCGGCGCGTCCGTTATGAGTCTCGTCGGCGTCTTCACGCTTACGGCGGACATGATCCGGCTGAAATGCCCGTGCGGTCGCTCCGAACTGGAAATCGTCTACACAAAGGATCGGAAAGTGCGTCTCAACGTCCCCTGTTTCCTCTGTCCCTCGCCGCACAGCTATCTCATTTCCTCGCAGATGTTTTTCGACAAGGATCTGTTCGCGCTCCCCTGCGGATATTCCGGTCTCGATATCTGCTTTGTGGGACGCAAGGATAAAGTACAGGAGGCGATGAAGCAGGCGGAGGAAGAGCTGCTCGAGCTTCTCGGCGACACCTCCTTCGAACAGCTGTCCTCTCAGCGTCACGGAGGAGGCGGCGAGCTGACCGATCCGCAGGTGCTCGATATCGTGATGTATGTGATCCGGGATCTGGCGGACGAGGGAAAGATCCTCTGCTCCTGTCCGGACGGGGGCGATTATGAGGCGGAGATCCTCGACGACTGTATCCATGTGCGGTGCAAGCAGTGCGGAGACAGTCTGGACATTCCAGCCGGAAGTCTGACGGCTGCCAACGACTTTCTCGGCTGCGAGGAGCTGGATCTTCGCCCGAAGGACTGATCTCCTCCGCGCTGACCCGAAATTCTCACGCACCCATCCGCGTTCTTCGGCATACCATGAAAAAGGAGGCGGGAGCTGCCCGTCTCCGCGACACGAAAACAGGCTCTGGCCCGGAGGTTTTTCATGGGATGCCTTTGCAATCTCTTTGACAACGACACGTTCGTCTGGATCATCGTCATCGTTCTGCTGCTGGTGATCCTCTGCAACTGAAAAAAGACGGGGCAGCCCGTCCGGATAGAAAAGAACAGGCGCGTTTTCCGTTCGGAGCGCGCCTGCCGTTTTTTTGTTTTCCCCGATCCCGCCCTCACGAAAACGTCAGTGTCAGGTAGTAAATGTGCGCGGTGAGGTGTGCGCGTGTAAGAATGATGAGCGTAAGATTCACTGGATTCGAACCGGTGAGGCAGCTCCTTGCCACTACCACTTAAGATGACCGTACGGTCTTGCGTCTCATTCTCAAACGCTGAGGCGACACTCGCCCGCCTTCGCTACTCAGCTGAAATCAGAGCAGATCGTTCGACCAGTTGGCCGCCTGGATCGCGGTGTCGGTTTCCCGGAGGGCTTTCGACAGCTCGTCCACCGTCTTCTGCATCTCGCGGACGGAAACCGAGCTTTTCAGAACGATTTCGGATCCGCGGCTGCGCATGCCGGTCTGGCTCGCGGCGTTCAGGAACCGCCGGGTGATCCGGACGCGTCGGGTCAGGCTGTCCCGTTTGGCAATCAGAGCGGTCAGCGTCTGTCCGTCCACCGTTACGGCGGCATTGGTCAGGTTGATGCGGGTGACAAGATCTTCGAGAGAGGCGTTTGCAGCCACCATCTCGGCGAGAAGGGACACGGGATCTTCCGCGGGTTCCTCGCCTTCCTGAACCAGCGCGTTGTTGTTGAGGCGCTCTTCAAGCTGATCCAGTCTCTTCTGCAGATCGGCCCGCTCGATCAGGGCTTCGGCTAATTTCATAGGCTCTCCTCGGATTCGTCCAGATAGAGCGGCCTGACCTCTCCGGCCTCATAGAGAAGCACGGAATGGCGGCTGCCGTTTTTCGGAATGGAAACGGATCCCGGATTGAGAAACCGGACGCCGTTTTCGGTGTAGTCGTGCGGGATATGGGTGTGGCCGGTGAAATAAAACGATCCGGCGGGCATTTTCGGGATCTCCCTGTGTCCGTGTGACAGATAGAGCGCATGAGACCCGTCGAAAATCACCCCGTAATCGGGGGAAACGGGGAAGTCCAGCACCATGCCGTCCACTTCGGATTCGCAGTTACCGCGGACCGCGAGGATTTCAGGCGCCAGCGGATTCAGGAGGGCGATGACTTCCTTCGGATCGTACTCCCTCGGCAGATCGTTGCGCGGACCGTGGTAGAGAATGTCTCCGAGCAGAACGAGACGGACGGCCCCGGAGGTTCGGTAAACCTCCGTCAGCCGCCGCGTCCAGTATGCCGACCCGTGCAGATCGGATGCAATCAAAAGCTTCATGAAACTCAGGCGAGGTTGAATTTCTTGATCTTTTCTTTCAGGAACTCAACGGCGAGGGCGATATCCTTCTCGGGCTGGTTGCCGACTTCGCGTTCGATGGTGAGGAATCCGTTGAATCCGGTCGCGGCGAGTGCGGGCAGATAAACGTCGAAATTCACGTCGCCTTCGCCGAGAGGCAGTTCAAGGTACTTGTGGCCCATTTCAAGGAGAGCCTGATGCTCCTTGGCTTCCGCGCCGATTTCGAGCGCTTCGTCGATCTTCTTCTTCAGCATGATGCCGTCTTTCGCATGGGTGTGAACGACGTACTTGCCGAGATACTTCAGGGCCTCTTCCGGTCTGTCGTCCACGCACATGACGAGGTTCGCGGGGTCGAAGTTGACGCGCACGCCGCCGGCTCCCAGAGAATCGAGAAATTCGCCCAGCACCTTGCCCGGTTCCGGACCGGTCTCCACGGCGAAAGCCGCCTCGACGGAATCCGCGTACTCGGCCAGTTCGCGGCAGGCCTTCCGCATGATTTCCTTCGTTTCGTTCTCCTCGGCGGGAACAGTGCCGATGTGGGTGGTCACCACGTTGCACTCCAGCTTCTTCGCCAGATCCAGAACTCTCTTGGACTTTTCAACGTAGATCTTGTTTTCTTCGGGATTCATGAAGCCGTGGCCAAAGTCGCCGCACAGGGCGGAGAAGACCAGACCGTTGGATTTCACGATATCCAGCGTCTCGCGGACCTTCTCGTCGGTCATGTTTTCGGGAGCGAGCTCTCCGTAGGTGGCGTACGCCTGAATGCCTTCGATGCCGAGTTCGGCTGCCTTTTCCACGCCGGCGGTGAAACCGAGACGGAACGATTCGACCATTGCGCCGATTTTCATTTTCAAATCCTCCTGAGAGTAAAAATATACGGGTTACTTTGCGTAAGTTCTGCGGAGCTTCTGCTCTCTCACGTCGTGTCCGAGGAAGAGAAGCGGAGCGAATTCGCCGAAAAGACGGCTCGCCACGCGCTCGGAATACCGCTCCCGCAGTTCATCCTTGCCGAGGTTGGTGGAGATGATGACGGAGCGATGGCGGATGATGCGCTCGTTGAGTAGATTATAGAGGCAGGAGACGGTGAATTTGTTCGTGATCTCCGCGCCCAGATCGTCGATGACGAGCAGATCGCAGTCGAGAAAACGGTCAAGATCGTCCCCGTCCTCCCCGCCGAGGGAACTGCTCTGTCCGAACCGGCGCATTTCATACGCGCTGAACAGATTCTGCGCGGATTCGTAGACAACATAATACCCTTTCTCGATCACGGCGCGGGCGACGGCGGAGGACAAATGCGTCTTGCCGAGTCCCGTGGCGCCGAGGAAAAGGAAACTGTCCGACTGTCCCGGCTTGAATTCCGAGGCGAAACGGAACAGAATTCCCGCATTCTGCTTCATCCTTATTTTATCATCTTTTTCGTAATAGTCAAGAGAGAACGTTTCAAAAGTCTGATTTTTTGTCAGCGTGTACAAACCGGAGCTTTCGAGATAGTTTTTCACGATCTCCCGTTTCAGGCAGGAGCAGATCGAAATCCCATCGTAGCCCGAATCCGAGCACACCGGGCAGGCGTATTTCACGTCGCACCAGTCCTCGGGATACCCGTTTTCCCGCAGGATCCTTCGTCTTTCGGCGGACAGGGCGTCGTATTCCCGGCGGATCTCATCCACGGCCGAAGAAGCATCGTCTGAGGCTCCGATCGACGCGCCGATGATCTTCGGTCCGGTCAGGCGCAGTCGCCGGTCCACGTCGGCAAAGGCGGGCACTTTTTCCGAGACCTCCCGGATATGGCGTTCCCAGACCGCTATGCTTTCCGCCCGTCGGGAGGCGATCGTCTCTTTTGCGCGCCGGATGCAGTCGCTTCTGCTCATAGTGGGCTCCTTTCACTCCTGATCCCCGTCCTGCCGGTTCCCGTAGGAGCGGAGGAGGGCGGCTTCAAAGAACTCGTCGGTAGAAAAACTGGTTCCCTCGGGCATGGCTTTCTGACCCTTCCGTTCCGCCTGCGCCGCGTCCACTTCTTCCGGTACGGTATATCCAGAGGCGTACCAGTTTTCAAGGACCCGGTTCGCGTAGTCCATGCTGGGGCCCTGCGTATTGCTGACGGTGACTTCGTAGGCTTTGGCGATCATCTCCCGGCTGAACCGGAAGGTGTTTGCCCATGTATCGATAAACGCCTTTTCCTTCTTGATGAACGCCCGACGCCCGATCCCGAACAATTCCCGCACATAGTGTTCAAGATCCGTGCGCTTTTCGACCCGTTTGAGCTCTTCCTCCAGCGCGTCGTAGGTGGTGATGCCCCGGTCGTGCAGGTCGATGGCCATTTTTTCGAGATAGCGTATGGAGGTTTTCTCCATCGAAGCGGCGTGCGAACAGAGAAGAAGGACGTACTCCTGAGGCAGCTTGAGATAGTCCAACAGCCCGAGGATCACGGCGGTCTCCGAGGTATTGAAGATCCGCCCCATCACCTGCTGGCAGGAATCGATCAGCTCCGCGCATCCTTCCATGTTCTCCACCGCGTCGGCAAGCTCTTCCGAGGTATAGTGCGGTAGGGTCTGACGGGACAGGGTCCTGCGCCGGGGCTCGGGCTTGCCTTCCATGGAGATCTGCTCGGCCTCCGGAACCGGCTCCGTCTCGACGGTCCGGGGGACAGAGGAGGACTCTGCGCTCACAAGAATCGCTCCGGCTTCGGCCCAGACGTTCAGCGCGCGCATGACGGCGTTCTCCGTCAGATCAAGGCTTTTTGCCCTCCGAGGCAAATCGAATTCGGGATCGGAGAGAACGGACAGCAGCACCCGCAGTTCGTCAGCTGTCGCGGATGTCAGCCGGGAAGACACAACTTCCGCGGGAAGGCAGAGGATTTTATTTTTATAAATCGGTGTGATTTTCATGATTCAGTGATGCAAGATAATCCGCGGAACCTTCATCCGAGGCATAGGCGTTGAGCGAGGAGTCCGCCCGGATCCCGCCGAGGAAGGAATAATACCCGGCCGCGGCGATCATGACGGCGTTATCCCCGCACAGACGAAGGGACGGAACGGCGAACGCGGTTTTCCGGCGGCAGCAGACCTGCTCCACGGCGCGGCGCAGATGGGAATTGGCCGCAACGCCGCCCGCCAGAACAAGGGTATCCGCCCCGGTCTCCCGGATCGCCGCCGCGAGCTTCTTTCCGATTCCGTCGGTAACGGTTTTCGTGAACGCTCCTGCGATTTCGATCCGGATATCGTCCGGGAGTTCTTCGGTCTTCCGCTTTTGCTTTTCGTTGTGTATGGCGTTGATGACAGCGGTTTTCAGTCCGCTGAAAGAGAAGTCGAAGGACTCGTCCGCCACGGCGGGGGAAGGGAAGTGAAAGCTGTTCTTTCTGCCTTCCGCCTCGAGAGCGAACCAATCGGCCGCAAGCCGGTCCATAGCCGCGCCGCCCGGGTAGGGAAGCCCCATTACGCGTCCGACTTTATCGAAAGCCTCGCCGCATGCGTCGTCGCGGGATCCGCCGATCTCCTCGAAGGTATTCCAATCCGTCACATGGTAGAGGGAGGTGTGCCCGCCGGAGACGACCAGCGCAAGATAGGGAGGCTTTACCTCCGGATGCTCCACATAGGCGGCGGCGACGTGTCCCTTGATGTGATCCACGGGAATGAGCGGGACGTTCAGGGAAGACGCAAGGGCCTTTGCGAAGCTGACCCCTACGAGAAGGGATCCGATCAGTCCCGGAGCAAAGGTGACCGCGACGGCGTCCACGTCGGAGAGGGCGATCCCGGACTGATCGACGGCCTGCCGCGCCACGTTCGTCACGGCTTCGCAATGCGCGCGGCTGGCGATTTCCGGAACGACGCCCCCGTACAGCGCGTGGATCGGGATCTGAGAGGATACGATATCGGAGAGCACCTCGAAGCGTCCTTCTTCCGCACGGACAACGGCAGCCGCAGTCTCGTCGCAGGAGCTCTCCATGGCAAAGATGATCATGACAATCCTTCCGCGTCCGGGTTCAGCGCAAGCCGCATGAGGATCGCGTTTTCCCGGGGTTTTTCGTAATAATTCCGCCGCATTCCGATCTCGGCAAATCCATAGCTCCGGTAAAGAGAGCGCGCGGGAACGTTGGATTCGCGGACCTCCAGATACAGGGCGGAAACCTGCCTCTCCCGGCAGCGGGCCAGACAGGCGTCCATCAGCATCCGGGCCGCTCCCATCCGTCTCACAGCGGGATCGACGGCGATGTTCAAGAGTTCTCCCTCGTCCGCGACGATCATGAGACAGGCAAATCCCGCGACCGCGCCGTCCGCTCCGAGGCAGACCGGCACCCATACAGGCCCCTCGTCCAAAGCGTCACGGAAACTCTCCTCCGACCAGGGACAGGTAAACGACGCGTTCTCGATCCGGAGAAGATCCGGGAGCATGGACAAGTCGGCAGAGGCAACAGTCAGTTCCATGTCGTCACCCGGCTACGGCGTTGTCCAGAATCTCGCCGATTTCCACGCAGCGCTTGGTCTGACGGTCATAGAGGAACTTTCCCTCCGGGAACTCGCCGAAGGTCAGGTTATAATAGATGTAAGGCCAGTTTTCGGCGGAATGGAATTTCAGCTCGTAAATCCGCACGGAATCCGTCAGAGGCCAGTCCGCCTGCTCGCCGTTCTCGAAGAGGCCGATCATCGCGTCAATCGCTTCCTTGTCACGGACGGTGCTCAGTGCGTAGGTAATGGCTCCGTTGACACAGACGAATACCTCGTCGGGATCCATCTCCCTCAGCGTGGGAAGAGTGACGGAGGATCCGTAGAACACGGTGGTGGTGGATCCCGTGTTTGCCTCGGTGAGCCATTCCTTCGGGTCCAGTCCGATGATCTCGTAGAGAGGCGTCTCCGTTTTCCCGTAGACGGCGTATTCCTCCCCGATGGCCGCGGGTTCGTAATTCAGCGGCGCGGCGGCGTAGGACAGGCGTTTGGATTTATTGATGAGTTTTCCTTCGTCATAAGTCAGCCGGACATTTCCGGACGCGCAGGAGACAAAAAGCAGCGCGGCAAGGATCAGGATGGAGACAACGCTCCGGAATCGTTTCATAAACAGGGAAGTCCTTTCATAGGATGATCCGGCGGATCAGTAGCCCATCGCGCCGGACAGCGAATCGTCGTCCGTGATCCAGTCGGTGACCGGGATCTCGCGGAACTCCGTCTCGTTGTCGCGGATATAGACCGTCGAAATGCCGGCGTTGATGATCATTTTCTTGCACATCATGCAGGAATTGGTCGAGGGCATGACCGCGCCGGTCCTCGGATCCGTGCAGCACATATACAGAGCCGCGCCGAGCATATTTTCCCGGGAGGCGGCGATGATGGCGTTGGCCTCGCTGTGGACGGAGCGGCAGAGTTCATACCGTTCCCCGCGCGGGATCTTCAGCTTTTCCCGGTAGCAGGTCCCGAGATCGGTGCAGTTGGCGCGTCCCCGGGGGGATCCGTTGTATCCCGTGGAAATGATCACGTCGTTTTTCACGATGATCGCTCCGAACCGGCGACGGAGACAGGTGCTCCGCTCGGACACGGTCTGGGCGATATCCAGATAATAATTGTGTTTGCTGACCCGTTCCATACGTTCCTCTGATTCGCATACGAATTTCAATCTATTATACACCATGGATTGTGAAGAAATCAAGTCATATCGCCGGTATGCGCAAGTTTTTATGATCCCCGGCGCATGGAGGAGTGTTTCTTGAAAAATCGGATCCTGTTTTTCCGCAACGCCGCGCTTCTCTCTCTTGTGAGCATCCTGATACGCGGACTGGCGGTCAGCTTCAACGCCTATGTCAACCGGAAGATCGGCGCGGAAAGCATGGGACTGGTCAGCTTAACCATGAGCGTTTACGGATTCGCGGTCACGGTCGCCCTGTCCTGCGTCAATCTCGGAGCGGTCCGGCTGACCTCCGCACGATGCGCCGAGCTTGAAGACGCGGACGCTGCGTCGTGGCGGTATGCCATGCGGAGGGTGGTGCGCGCGGCGGTCTGCTACAGCCTTCTCTTCGGGCTGACAAGCGGCGCGGCGCTGTATCTCGCGTCCGAACCGATTGCTCAGACACTTCTCGGAGATCTGCGCACGCTCGCTTCTCTGCGGGTCCTCGCTCTGAGCCTGCCGTTCATCTCCCTGTCGTCCGCCCTCTCCGGTTATTTCACCGGAATCCGGAAGGTGATGAAAAACGCGGCGGCGACGGTGGCGGAACAGGCAGTGAAGATTGCCGTGACATCGGCCGCGCTGGTTCTGATCCTCCCGGGGAACGTTGAGGCGGCCTGTTTTGCCGTGATCGGCGGTTCGGCGGTATCCGAGGCGTGGACGCTGCTGCTGCATCTTCTGCTCTGGATCACAGACTCAAAACGCCCACGCGGACAAAGGCCTGGGGAAAAATCGGTGCGGATCGGCACAACGTTCCGGGACGCGGCGTCCATCTCCTTCCCGGCGGCGGTCGGGACCTATGCGCGTCAGGGGCTGACCACGCTCGAACATCTGGCTATTCCGAAAGGACTCTTGAAAAGCGGGCTGACACAGGAGCGCGCGCTGTCCGTCTACGGGCTGCTGCAGGGGATCGCCTTTCCGCTGGTGATGTTCCCCTATGCCGTGATCGGGTCCTTTACGTCCCTTCTTGTGCCTGAGATGTCGGAAATGCAGGCGGGCGGGAACCGGGAAGGGATCCGGCGGACGGTGGGACAGGTCTACCGGGCATCCGCGCTCTTCTCCGTTCTGGCGTGCGGAATCTTTGTAAACTTCGCGCCGGAGCTCGGGCGGATGATCTACAGCTCCTCCGAGGCCTCCGCTTATACGGCGGCGCTTGGGCTGCTTGTGCCATTCATGTATCTGGACACTGCTGTAGACGCGGTTCTGAAGGGGATCGGTGAGCAGGTCTACTGCATGAAGGTCAACATGGTGGACGCGGCCTCCGGACTTCTGCTGGTGATCCTGCTGACCCCGGCGCTCGGGATCGAGGGATATATCCTCACCATCTGGGTCTGCGAGGTGGGAAATCTCGCGGCCAGCATCCATCGTCTCGGAAAGGTCACGGGCGTTGGGCTCCGTGAGGCGGTACCGTATTATCTGCGTCCCGCCGCATCCGCGCTGCTGTTTTCCGGGATCCGCGCGGTATTTCTGCGGACTGTTGCCCCCGTTCCGTCCATGCTGATCTATGCGGCGGGATATGCGCTCTGCTGTGTGATTCCGCTGACCGGGAAGAGAAGCACGGAACCGGCATAAAGTAAAACGCCTGCCGTCTTTTTCTTTCACCGGAAGAGCGCGGCAGGTCGGGATTACCGCAAAAATGAAAAGAGACCGGATGTTACTCCGATCTCTATCTCTGACCCGAGGGGGAATCGGTCTCGCCTGCGGGCTCGGTCAGGGTTCGGACAAACAATCCCCCGGATTGTTTGTTGACACGAACCCGTTCGATTCCCCCAAGTGGATTCGCACCAATCAAATGAAAAGAGACCGGATGTTACTCCGATCTCTATCTCTGACCCGAGGGGGAATCGGTCTCGCCTGCGGGCTCGGTCAGGGTTCGGACAAACAATCCCCCGGATTGTTTGTTGACACG
>SVQK01000021.1 GCA_015065385.1 Oscillospiraceae bacterium
GATCGTTCCGGTTCCCGTAGATGACGGAGCACCGAGTCCCGATGATCCTGACCCCGATCCCGACCCGATCGTTCCGGTTCCCGTAGATGACGGAACACCGGATCCGGATCCCAGCCCGATCGTTCCGGTTCCCGTAGATGAAGGAGCACCGGATTCTGCCTCTGAACCTATTACTTCGGCCAATGTGTATGAAAGGACATCAAAACCGAAATCGATCAGTCTGACATCTGTGAATGACGATCTGATTCCTACTGATGTTGGAGTTCCTTGTGCGCCTGTCTTTGTTGAGGTCAGTAATCAGGATGTGATTTCCGTTGAAGGAAACTTACAGGACGGTTACCGAATTACCGGATTAAGCAAAGGGGACTCTCTTGTTACCTTCTACAATCTTCTTTATGAAAGCGTGTGCGTTGTGACTGTCGAGGAAGCCCCTGCCCTCGGCGACGTGAACATGGACGGTCGGGTCGATGCGCGTGACCGGCAGCTTCTTGCGCGGATCCTCGACGGACAGGTGACGGATGAATCCTCGTTCTTCTTCTCCGCAGCGGACATCGATAATGACCAAAGTCTCACCTGGACCGATTTCACCCTTCTGGCTCGCTGCCTTTCCGGTTGGACAGCGGTCCGGGAGACCTACGACGTCTGCGTAAACTGAAATCGGGATCGAAACTTCATGCCTGATTTCTAAAAGACTGACGGAAAGACAGCAATCAGGAAGGAAACCGGTTAGACGGAAAGCGGAATATTAGGAGCCTCGGCTTCGTCCGTATCCGCAAATCCGGTGACAATCCGGTTCAACCAAAAACAACGTCTGCCGACCTTCTTCGGTTTCATCGACCGGAGGACGCGGCAGACGCGTTTTTTGCTGTGTTTTGATTTGGGAGATAAACGTCACGCTTTGTTCTTCTTCGCTTCGAGCTTGGCCTGCTGTCTCGGCGGGATGGGCTTGTCGCTGATTTCTCCGGCCTTTTCGAGCGCGATCCGCGTCATGAGCGGGCCGACCAGCTCGTAGACCAGCACGGCGAACAGGGCGACGTTCCGCACGATGATGCCGGGCTCGCCGAGGCTCATGGCGGTCAGGGACATGCCGAGGGACACGCCGGCCTGAGGGAGCAGGGTGATGCCGAGATATTTCTGGATCGTCGGCTCGCATTTCGTCACCCGGGCGGAGAACTTCGCGCCCTCGATCTTGCCGAGGGAACGGAACAGGATGTACACCACGCCCACGAGGATGATCGCCCAGTCGCTGAACACCTTGAATTCGAGACCCGCGCCGGACAGGACGAAGAACAGCACCAGAATCGAGCCGGACCAGCGGTCCATGAGGCCCATCAGCTCCTCTTCAAACGCGCAGAGGTTGCAGAACACCGTGCCCATCATCATGCACACGAGCAGGGACGAAAAGCTCACGGTCACGGGCCCTATCGGAATCTCGAGCTGGGACAGGGCAACCGCTAAAAAGACGAAAGTGACGGAAATGCTCATGCGCTTGGAGCGGGAGAGGAAGAACTGCTCCGACAGGTTGAACAGCAGACCGAGCAGCGTCCCGAGGAGCAGCGACGCCAGAACCTCGACGATCGGGTTGACGATGACGGAGTAGAGATCCACCGATCCGTGCTCCATGGCGCGCGCGATCCCGAAGGACACCGCGAAGACCACAAGTCCGACCACGTCGTCCAGAGCCACGATGGGAAGAAGGATCCGGGTCAGCGGGCCGTCCGCCTTGTACTGCTTCACCACCATCAGAGTGGCGGCGGGGGCGGTGGCCGTGGCGACAGCTCCCAGAGTGATCGCGGCGGAGAGCGGGAACCGGTCGGGCATGAGGAAATGGATGACGGCCAGAGCGACGTCCACGAGAACCGTCGCGGTCATGGCCTGAAAGATGGCGACCGCCACCACCTTTTTGCCCATGTGCTTCAGGTCTTCCAGCTTGAATTCGCTGCCCATGGCAAAGGCGATGAACCCGAGGGCCGCGTCGCAGATGATATCGTAACGGGCGACGTCCTCGGAGGACACGAACCCGATCCCGGGGATGCCCAGCCGCCCGAGGCAGTACGGGCCGATCAGAATCCCCGCCACAAGATAGGCGGTCACGGAGGGCAGGTTTTTCAGTTTCGTCAGGCGGGACATGAGCAGTCCCGCGAACATGGCAACGGACAGCGCAAGGAGTGTCTGCATGATATACCTCGCAAAGCGGACAAATCGTATTCATCCCCCGGGTACGCCGACGCGCGGAACACAGCCGGGCCGGGAGTCAGCGCCTATTATACTCTGCTTTCCGCCGCAATACAAGAGTGAATTTGACAGAAAAACCGTCCCCGCCGATCCGGAGAGTTGGCGGAATGGATCGTTCCGTGCCCGCGGTCCCTCCTATGCCTCCGCCGCGCGGAGCACAAGGGTTCCGCTCCACGGTTTTTTGAGCCTCATGCGGGCGAAATCCGGGTCGTAAAGCCACGCCTCGCACTCCTCCCGGCGCAGGAAGAGGGGCATCCGCGTGTGGATCCGGGCGGGCTCGCCGGCGGCCTCCGTCGTCAGAATGCCGTGCCTGCGCCCGGGATTCGGCTGGGAGCGGATCGTCCGTTCTCCGCCTTCCCCC
The DNA here is from genome assembly GCA_015065385.1 of Oscillospiraceae bacterium. GTDB lineage: Bacteria > Bacillota > Clostridia > Oscillospirales > CAG-272 > UMGS1696. The sequence continues at coordinate 2,597 of SVQK01000021.1, forward strand.
GCGCTCTCCGACCGGACCGGCAGCTCGGACAGCGCCGAGGACGAAAAGACGGAATAGACCTTCGACGGATCCGGCGCGTTTTCCCGGAGCAGTTCCCCGTCGTCCTCCTCCAGCGCGGCGAGCAGCAAAAGCCCGCCGTCCCGGTCGGAAATCCGGTACTTGACCCCGCCCGACCATTCGTAATAGCCCGACGTCGGAACGATCACCCGCCGGAGGAAGGACGCGCCGGATCTGCCCCAAGGCTCCCGCTCCGGCTCCCGGAATGCCGGATCCCGGAAAGCCGGGGAAAACCGCGCTCTCTCCGCCGCCGTCTCGGACCGGATGTTGATAAAGGTGCGCGGAGCCCTCCCCTGACCGGCGTTCGGCGCGGAAAGCTCATCCTCGCCCGCGTCGGGAAGCACCGCGTCGGGGAGCCGCAGCTGTTCCTGCCGCGCCGTGTTTGCGCTCCCGTTCGTCCGGCTCCCGTCGGCCCGTATCGGCATGGGCAGGCCCCATTTCGACAGATGCGCCCGCATGCGGATCCGCGATCCGAACAGGACCGGCTGAACCGTCCCCGGAAAGACCTCCGTCTGCCTGAGATACCGGGCCGCGCTCCCCTGTTTTTCCAGTTCCAGAACTTCCGTCACTTCGTCGTCGTCCACCCAGGACTCGTACCGACCGCACATACTGTCCTCCGTCTCCGGATCATTTGTTCTCAGATCCAGCATAGTTTATCGTTATTCCTATTATTACACATTTTCGCGCTTTTGTCAAGAGTTTTCCCGGATTTTTCGAACAATATACGGATTTTCCCGCGACGAAAAAACGACCCGCGTCACTGGTTGCCTGACACGGGCCGCTGAGTTTTAGAATTGGTTTGCAAAGACCGAATCCGTTCCGAACAACCTTCGGGAGGTGCGCACTCCGGAAAGCGGCGGGGCGGATCAGTCAGAATGCCGAATGGGAATCAAAGGTTTTTTGCGAATACAGCGTCGATTCAGTGTCTCTTCTTCGAAGCGGCGAACCCGCCGAGGGAGATCACAGCCGCGATGGCAGCGACCACGCCGAAGTCGAAGGTATTCGGAGCCTCAGCCTTCGCGTCGAGCTTTTCGTCCGCGGGCGCCTCAGCCTTCGCGCCGGTGAGAACCAGCTCGGAGATCTGGAAGCAGCCGGAGGAAGCGCCTTCCGCGTCGAACTTCACGAACTTGATCGCATCGGAGGAAGCCTCGCCCGCGAAGTAGCGGAAGTTGGCCTCGGCGAAGAAGGACTCGTCGCCGGAAGCGATCACGGTCCAGTTCTCGCCGTCAGCGGATCCGGAAACGGTCCACGCGGAAGGCAGACGGCCGTTGTATTCGGCGTTGTCGTTCGCGGTGGCCATCACGATGCCGTCCACGGTGTACCAGCCGTCCAGCTCAGCGGTGGAGCTGATCGGGAACTCGCCGGTGCAGAACTTGGTGGCGGTGTTGCCGTCCCAGAGGTTTTCGGGGCCTTCGCCGCCGTTGCCGTTCGTGCCTTCCACGAAGGTGTAGCCGGCGATCGCGGTCTTGCCGATGGAGGCGACAGCCTCGTCAGCGGTGCCAAAGCCAGGCTCGATCCTGCCGGGTTCTCCGTAGAACTCCACTTCCGCCACGTCGCCGTGCTCGGCGGTGTTGAAGTAACGGAACTGGCTGTATCCGGTGTTGTTCTCGAACTCGGTCACGGTGTACCAATCGGGAGCCGTGCCGACGGTGTCGGAGGTCCACAGCGTGGTCCAGTTCTCGCCGTCATTGGAACCCTGGATCATCGCGCCCTTGAAGCGGGCGTTCCAGTCGCTGTCCACATAGCGGGACATGATGACGACCTTGTCGAGGATGTAGGACTCGCCGGCGTCGATGCCGCAGAAGCCGTCGCCGACTCCGAGCGGATCGAAGAAGGTAGCGACGTCGCCGTCAAACGCGGC
>SVQK01000022.1 GCA_015065385.1 Oscillospiraceae bacterium
CTCCCGGAAACGTTGAGATCACCGCCATCACGAATCTGGAGCTTTCCCGGCCCGCCGAGATCATCGACGGCACGCTGGTCATGTATTTCACCGACGAGGAGCTCTGGTACGAACCGGACGCGGAATGCAGCATCGGCCTGATTTCCTCCGAAGCGGCCGACTCCATCAAAGGAAAGCTCGACATGTCCTCTTATCCGGACATGTTCGTGGGAGACGACTACCGAGGCGCGGCCATCGTCCCCGACTTTCCGATCCCCGCGGGGAGCTACACCTTCTCCGTGGCCTTCGGCAAGTATCTTGTGACCTTTGATATGAACGTAGACTGAGGTGTGACGGCATGGAGCTATTATTTCTCGGAACCGGAGCCGCGGACTGGGACATTCGGCGCGCCGATTGCTCCCCCGATTTCCGCCGGTATTCTTCCCTGCTGGTGGACGGGCGTCTTTTGATCGATCCCGGGCCGTGTGTGTTTGAGTTTGAAAAGACCTTCGGATATCGGGATCTCTATCAAGGCGTGACGGATGTGATCATGACCCATCCCCACGACGATCACTTCTCCCCCGAAACGCTTGCAAGGCTGACGGAATCCGGCGCGGTGTTTCACGAGACGAAAGCGGGAGACACGCTCGAGCTCGAGCATTATACGATCCGGGTCTACGCCGCCAACCACCGCACATCGGAAAATCCGGTTCACTTTGCGGTGGAATCGAAGGACGACGGAAAGCGGTTCTTCTACGGCTGCGACGGCGCGTGGATGTTTTACGAGACCTACCGCGCCCTGCTCAAGGACGGTCCGCTCGATCTCATGATCTTCGACTGCACGATCGGCGACATTCACGGCGACTACCGGATCTTCGAGCACAACAACGTGGCGATGGTCTGCGAGATGGCCGCGACGTTTTCCGGGATCTGCTCCCGTTTCATGGTCAGCCATCTTGCTCGGACGCTCCATCCCGCCACCCACGAGGAGACGGCGGCCGTGCTTGCGAAATACGGTCTGGAATGCGCCCGGGACAATCTGCGCGTGACGGTGTAAATCAGAACAAACAATTTCCAATTTCCGATCCATAGAAAAAGGCCGCTCATTCGAACGGTCTTTTTGCTTTTCGTTTGGGATCCGTCAGGCTCTTCCGTCTCCGCTTTTGCCGGCCTGCGGCTTGTCGGGCTGCTTCAGCTCGAAGGGCTGCATAAGCCGCTTGTTATTCAGTCCGAGCCAGTAGGCCAGCCCGCCGACGAGCAGCGCGGGAATGACGATCAAAAGACGGGTGAGGGAGAGCAGATAGGGGTGATTCGGAGCGACTGTGTGCGCGTAGCTGACAAATCCGGCGTACATCCCCTCCCAGAGAAGCACGATGGCGCGGACGACGGAGTTGATCTTCCCCGCCAGCCGGTCCGGGTCCCCGGGATTCATCACAAGCCGGGTACCGATGTCGAGAACGCCGAGGAGAATATTGGGGATATTGGCGCAGACCGCGATCAAAAGTCCCTTGAAAGGCTCCCGTTTCTTCCGTCCCGAATCCACCCGGATCCGGTCCTGTCCGCCCTTTTCCCAGAGCACCGTATATACGAGGAACAGATAAAACACCGTTGCGAATGTGCTCGCAAAAATCGTCAGCCATGTTCTCTGGCTCTGAGCGGCGGATGCGGCCAGCACCAGCATGACGCCGAAGAAAGTCGCCCCGAACTGATTCAGGGTCATCTTCCCGATATACGCTCCGTTTTCCTTCCAGAAATCCTTCATAAATCGCCTGTCCGCTCCGGAGAAAAAATGAAACCCGAAGGCGCGAGATCCCGCCGCGGTCATCCGACGCTCTGGTTCATCCCGGGCTTCGTGTTCCTTCGTGCTTATTGTATCTGTTTTCCCTGTGAATTACAAGCTGATTCTGTGAAAATTTACAAATCAGAAACTAAAGATTCCCGATTTTTTCATGCTCATCCCGCACCGCGTTCTCCACGCGGTTTGTTCCCGGCTTCCCGGCAGACAGGGAGAAAACGGGACCCTCCGGTTTTCGGAAGATCCCGCTCCGTTCGATTTGAGATTCGGGCTCAGGAGAAATGCTCCGTGATGAACCCGAGATACTTGCGGAAGTAATCGGGACGTTCGTCCGCGAATTTCTTCATGTCCTCGGTGTTTTTCTTCCAGACCTCCGGCGTATAGCTCCCGGAGACGGTGGATTTCCAGCATTTCAGGTGATACTGGATCTCCCCTTCGATCTGTGCGGCATACCGATCCATGATGTCTTTCAGCTCCGCCGTCGATTCGTCCGTGCAGAGCGATTCGCAGAAGGCGAGAAAGTCCGCGCGGAATCCGTCGTCGTGGAGGCAGAGGGCGAGCAATCCCTGAAGATACAGCGAATCGGGATAGTTGCCGTCGTACTTGTACTTTCCGTTTTTATAGTTCCCTAGCGTGAAGGAGATGTTGTCCATATCCGCCTGCGTATAGATTTCCGGCAGGACGAGGCACTTATACCGTCCGAAGGTGAAATCCATGTCGCGCGCCGCATACCGCCACCGTCCGTCCGTATAGGGATTACCCTCCACCGGATCGCCCGTGTACCGCCAGACCCGGATGTTGTTGTGCGGCCAGTCGGTATTGCAGGTGTAAAGGCAGACTGCCGTGTACTGCAGGAAATTCTCGAGATCGATCTGTTCGCCGAGAATCCGATAGGCTTCCGCCATTTCTTCCTTCGTCCCTCCGAGCGCGTCGATGGCAGCTTTGCACATGGATTCGTATTCGTCGAGCTCCGTGGGCTCGCCTTCGTCCACCTCGTAGTAAAACCAGACGTCGTCGAAGCGGCAGGATCCGCCGTTGTCGTGCTCGTCGCAGTGACGGGTGGTGTCCAGCTCCGATTTGATCACGGTGACCTTTTCCTTGTCGAGTCCGTAGACGTTCCGGAGGTAGTCGTCGTTGATATCCTCCTTCATGTCGAGGATGCCGTAGTACTCGCCGTTGAGATAGACAGCCGCAAAGCGCGAGGACTGCGTCGCTACCCGGTCGGTGTGAGCCGCCATGAAAGCGTTTGCGACGGCGTCACGGGTCAGGGTCATCGTCTCGGGATCGGCGGCGGTCGCCTGAATGGAGTCGTTCCCGCCGTTTCTGAGGATCAGGCGGTCGTATTTTCCGAGCGGCGATCCGGCTTCCTCTCCGGCATCGACGGTTCTTCCTTCAAAGAACGGATATTCAAAGCTCCCCTTCCCGAGGTATTTCACAAGGTCGAAGAATCCGTCCTTCCGCGCGATGATCCGGAACGACTTCTGAGGCAGTCCGCGGGACGAACCGCCGAAAACGCGGATCCCGGCGTCCTGCGATACGATCCGTTCGCCGGTCTCGGAGAAGATCTCCACATGGCAGGGGCGCTCCCATTCCTTCCCCGAATTTCTCGGATTGTCGATAATGCCCTTCCCGCCGTAAAGATTGCCCTTCGCGGTCGTCAGGGAAATGACAAGGGTGCTGAAACGGCCCTCATCCGCGCGGATGTAGGTGTTTGTCACGATCGGCCCGATCTGCTTTTCCTCCCGGTCGAAGACAGCCGCTCGGACAACGGTCGCTCCGCCCTTTCCGGCGTCGATGGATCCGAGAAAGGTCTTGGCACTCTTCGTGGGCTCGTTTCCGTCCGTGGTATAAGTGACGTGCGATCCTTTCGGCGCGCCTTCCGGAACGCTCAGCACGACAGACTGGGTCTTTTCATAGATCCCGCCTTCAACGGAGAACACGGGCAGAAACGGTCCCGCTGCCTCGATCTCCTCCTCTTCCGTCTCCTCCGGATTCGCCTCCGGAGCGGGATCGGCGGCGGGTTCTTCTGCGGTTTTGGCCCCTTCCGACACAGTGGTCACAGGCGCGGCAGACGGATCGGCTTCGATGTGGAGGCCTTTTCCGTTCCGGGAGCATCCTGTCTGGGAGAGCATCAGAAGCGCTATGAACAGAGCGACGGTTTGATTGATTTTCTTCATCTTCATTTTTACCATCCGAGCCCTTCCGTAAACCAGCGCAGAAGCAGTCCGCCCCACTGACCGACGGACGGATTTCCGGCTGCAAGTCCGAGTCCGTGGCTGCCGTGCGGGAACACATGGACCTCGTGCGGGATATTGTTCCGGCGGAGCGCCTCCGCATAGCGGTAACAGTAGATCACGTTCACTACGGGATCGTCCGAGGTGTGCCAGAGGAAGGCGGGGGGCGTGTGCGGTCCGACCATCTTTGCGGGGGTGATTACGGAACCGTCCTTCCAAACGCCGCTTCCCATGAGGTTGTCGTAGCACTCCCGGATGATGTCGTCAAGCGGCTCGTCCGTCACGCCGTAGCAGATGACCGAGGCGTCCGGGAGATAATCCCCGCCCTCGGAGCCGTCCAGAGATCCGGTGAAGGTGGAGAGCATAGCAGTCAGATGTCCTCCGGCGGAAGAGCCCATCGCGGCGATCTTGTGCGGGTCGATGCCGTACTCCTTCGCGTGACTCCTCACCCAGGTCACCGCCCGGCGCGCGTCTAAAAGCGGCAGGGGAAAAATGGGCGTGTCGTCCGTTTTGATCCGGTATTCGCAGACGAACGCGTGATATCCGGCGTCCGCCAGAAACTCCGCGTATCCTGCCCCCTCGTGTCGGGCGAGCCCAACATAACCGCCTCCCGGAAAGATCACCACCGCGGCGTCTTTCGCACATCCGGCAGGTTCGTAATAGGTGAACCGGGGCAGATCCTGATTCGTCGATCCCGGTATGCCTTCCCATAACTTCAAAGCAGTCATAGCCGCTCCTTCCTCCTTTATTTCGGAGAGAGTATCGTTCAGCGTCTCTATTGTATCATAATCGGAGCCGGAACGCAACAGCCGCGCGGCATTTTTCTGCTTCGGCGCATCCCAAGATATGAGCGTTGTTCCCCCGGCGCAAATCGATTCAACAAGTCAAAGAACTCCGACAAAACGCACAAAGAAGGAACCAGCAGAGGAAGAGGATCTTGACAAACTTGTAAAAATTGTGTATAATACAGTCAGCAAGGTCCAAATACAATAAAGGAAGGTAGTTCAACATGAAAAAAGCGCTTCTCTGCGCGCTTCTCACCGCGGTCATGCTGCTGTCCCTCGCTGTAGGCGTACACGCGCTCGGCGAAGAAATGACCGTCGCTTACGGTACGCCGAAGATCGACGGAACCATCGACGATATCTGGGCGACAGCCGACCGTCAGCAGCTCGGATACTGCAAAGCGGGCGACAAGAAAGTCAATTCCGTCACACTGCCCGAGGACTGTACCGTCTACGCCTCCATGCTGTACGACGATACGTCTCTCTACTTCCTCTTTGAAATCACCGACAACGAATTCGCGTTCGAATCGTCCGTCGGCGACTGGAAAAACGACTCCATCTATCTCTATGTCGATGAAATCGGCGACGGCGACCCGACCTGGACCGATCAGCAGGCGCAGATCGCTCTTGTCCCCGAGGACGGATTCGAAATGATTCCCCGCAAAGGCGCGGTTCCGGCGGATTACGAACTCGCCTATACCTTCCCGACGGCCAACACCTGCATCATGGAATTCAAGTATGTGGTCCGCGTGCTCTCCATGAAGCAGGGCACCGAATTCACGGTTGACTTCCAGTACAACGACAGTGTGCCGGGCGCTCTGCGCGACTACTGCCTCGGATGGTCCGACGAAACCGATGACGCCTCCAACAACTCCAACTGCTGGGGATTCGCCACCCTCGGAGCAAAGGGCGAGTCCGCCGCTGCTCCTGCCGCTGCTGCGGATGCCGCTCCGGGCAACTGGGTCAACAAGGACTTTACCGCTACCTATGAAGATCCCGCCTGGCACGGAGACGTGTCCGATATCGATTTCGAAGACTTCTGGGAAGAAGGGGCTACCAACGCCCGCTGCGGTGCATATTACGTTTATCTCAAGGGAGACGGCAAAGGAGACTATTCCGTCGAATTTGAAACCAAGGAAGACGGCCTGTATGAAATCGACGTCTGCCTGATGGCATGGGAAAAATCCGTGCTGAGAGCCACAAACATCAAAGTGGACGACTCCGACTGGATCCGATTGGCATTCGACTATGAGAATGAAGAAAAGGAACTGGAACAGTACATTACCGGACTGACGATCAATCTGACAAAGGGAACGCATAAGTTCACCCTCGGTCTGCCGGAAGACTTTGACGATTCTACCGTGAAGACCCTGTATTTTGACTATTTCTTCTACCATAAGATTGGAGAAATGGGTGCGGCTGCCTCCTCCGCCCCCGCTGCCTCTTCCTCCGATTACGTCACGGACGGCCTTGTCGCGTGGTACGACGGCGCGAACAACCAGAACGGCTCTCAGGACAAGAACGCGACTGTCTGGAAGGACGCCTCCGGCAACGGCCTTGACTTTGAAGTGGACATTTCCGAAGAGGACAACTACTGGACGGACAAGTCCTTCCACATCAATTCCTGCCGGAACTACTTCCCGGATCAGCTGGTGGACGTGGTGAACGGC
>SVQK01000004.1 GCA_015065385.1 Oscillospiraceae bacterium
CGAAGGAACCAACCCCGACTGGTACACCGTGACCGAGTTCGAGAACAACACCGGTTACAGCCAGTTCCGTTACTTCAACACCACCGAGCACGGCGACGTGGCGGAAGTTGAATTCTACGGCACTGTTGCCAGCACCGCTGACGCTGCTCTCGACAACAAGGCTGAAGCTCCGAACACCTTCGACTTCGGTGTGGTCGCCGCTGTCGCCGCTGTGATCTCTCTCGGCGGTTTCGCGGTTTCCAAGAAGAAGCACTGAATAATCCTCGTTCTCCCACAGGAGAATAAGGGCTGCTGAATAAGCAAAACGACCGCCGGTCTGGGTTTCTCAGGTCGGCGGTTTTTCGGTATTCTGTCGGCAGGGTTCCGTCTTATTCAAAACTCACTCAAAAATCACTCTAATTTCCGCTCCGTCAGGGTAACGCTTTCCCCTTCGCCGAGCGGGAGGGTGAGGACTTCGCCCTCATACGCGGTCCCGTTCTGATCGACGGCCTGCCGCCACGGATTTTTCAGCTTTGCCTCTCCGCCGCGCTCGCTTGTGACGCGGACATAGGAAACCGTCCCGCCTGCGCAGGCGGCGTCCACTAAAAACGCGCCTTTGGTCCTCAGGGAACAGAACTCCGCCGGGCGGGAAAGATCCCAGTTCGGGAAGAGCACGATCGTGTCCGTGTGTCCCCACAGCAGGCATTCGTCCACGACGGCGTAGAGCGACAGGTTTTCCACCCAGATCCCCATCCGGCTCATGAAATCGAAATTCATGGTATCGTCGTACCGCCCGCCGGTGAGCGTGACCCGGTCCGCCGCGATCCCGTTCGGCATGAGGCAGTAGCGGACATGCCGCTTGAACTTTTCGAGATCCAGCATCCCGAGCCGCGCGCCGATGAGATAGTAGAATACGATATCGTTGCCGCCCTCGTTGTAGTGATGGAGCCATGAGGTCTCGGCGATTTTCAGGACTTCGGGATCCGCGCTCTGACAGTCGGCGTCCTCGCCCGGGAAAATCTGCATCAGATTGGCGGGGCAGTTGTAGATCACCTGGTCCGGATCCTCGGTCTTCACGCTGAGGAACACCTTTCCGAACCGCCCGTCCGCCGTCGGATAGTCCGGGAAGGCGGAGAGGATCGCGCGGATCCTGCCGGTCAGCGGCTTCTCCTCTTCCTCCAGTCCGAGGATCTCCACCGCCTCGAGGACGGCTCGGAACACGAATTTCGTGAACGTCAGATCCGCGGCTACGTCGCGGTTTTTCGTCAGTCCCGGCATGAGATCGTACAGCTCCGGCACCATCGAGGGGAAGATGTGGTATTTTCCGTCGCCCTCGGGATCGGTCCCCTCCCGCGTCATGTATCCGGCGAGGAACGCGGCGGCAGCGCGGATCGGGGGATAGACGTGCTCTCTGAGCAGGTTTTTGTCGCCGGTGTAGGTGTAGTGCCACCACAGGCTCTGGACGGTCCACGGCGTCTCGCAGAGCTCCCATCCGAGACCGGGGAGCGGATAGGGATTGACCGTCATCGGGACCGGAAAGACGGAATGCGGGAAGTACGCGCCGTCCAGCTCATAGAAGTCCCGCGCCCACGCCTCGGAGATCGGCATGAGGCTTTCCACCATGCCGAGATACGGGAAGTGAAGTTCCGCCCGGTTCGCGCCCATCAAGCCCCAGAACGGCTGCTGGGTGTTGTAGTTCATGTGATAGTCGCCGTGCCACGCTGTCCCTACGCCGCGGCACATCCAGTTTCCGAACAGTCCCGGGCAGCGGGAGGTCTTGCTCAGCACGCAGCGGAGAAAATAGCTGTTCGTGTACCAGAGGTGCTCGAGAAATTCGTCCCCGAGCCGCACGCCGGATTTTTCCCAATACTCGGCCCAGATCGCGGCGTTTCTCCTATGGACGTCCTCAAAGGAGCGGGCGGGGCGTACTCCGGCCTTTTCAACCTGATCGAAGAAGCCCTCGGTGATCATGAAGTCGAGGTCGGTCATTCCCTCGAGGCGGGTGTCGAGTCCTTCTTTGCCAGCGGACCCGTTCAGCCGGTACAGGAGGGAAAAGCCTTTGTCCGCGCCCGGACGGACAGTCCCTTCATACCCGTTTGCCGGGAGGAGCTGGCGGAATCCGTCAGAGAGCGGTTCCGCGTCGGGAAGACCGTATTCCGGCGGGTTCGGCACGATCCGCATGCGGTAAAAGAGGGGCACGGGCGCGCCCGCTTCATCGACGGTTTCGCAGAGAACCCGGTCCTCCTCCATCGAAACCAGAGCGCGCAGAAAGACCTTCCGCTTATCCGCCGCCTCGAAGGTCACGGTCAGAAGCCCGTCCGAGAGATCCAGCTCATGGCCGAGCACCTCGTATTCCTTGCGGTCGAAGAAGAGATAGACGCTCGACGCCGGGAACGGACGGGGATAGGCGTGCTTCGCGTAGGAGGAGAGCATGGCTTCCCGGTATTCCTTGTACCACGGCTGAGAGGGGAAGGTGTCCTTCTCTTCGAGGATCCGGCCCCAGATTTCCCGGAAGGTGCCGACCTTGTCCCGGTGTCCCTCCTCGATCCGGATGTCCCAGATGCTGTTGTGGCCGAAGTGGAGAAGGACGGCGTCCGGACGGGTGCAGACCACGAGCCCGAGCGCGCCGTTGCCCATGACCGCGCCTTCGAAGAAATCGGGGGACGCGACGTCCCGCCGGATGGAGTGTCGTTTTGCGAGAAGAAGGGTGTCTTGTCGATTCATATGAGGTCAGCAGTCCTTTCCGTCTGTCCGGTTTCCCCGCGTGAGGCGAGCCCAGTGATCCCCCGCGCCGGTTTTGCTCCATTATAGCATACGGGGAGAACGCCGTCAAGGAGGAAGTGATTCCCGGACTTGTCACAGTGAATAAAATGTAAATAAAATGAAAAAAGATTCATCACCCTCTTGCTTTAGCGAATTAGTGTGATATCATAATAAAAAGTTTTTTTCGATTCAAACCAATCAGGAGGTATTCCAATGAAAAAGATTCTGGCCGTTCTCTTGTCCGCTGTGATGGCGGCTCTTCTTGTTTCCTGCGGCGGATCCCAGAACTCCGGCGCGTCTTCCGTGGAAGGAAGAACAAGTTTCATCATGGGCATCGACCCCGAATATCCGCCGTTCAGCTATCTCGGCGACGACGGGGCCTACACGGGATTTGACGTCGAGGTCTGTCAGGCCGTATGCGACTATCTCGGGTGGAAAATGGAGATTTTCGGCGTGAACTGGGATGAAAAGCTCGTCCAGCTCGATTCCTTCGAATGCGACTGCGTGTGGTCCGGAATGACCATTCTCGACAGCATGAAGGAAGCCGGCTATGTGATCTCCGCGCCGTACTACGACAATACGCAGGTTCTCGTGGTCAAGGAGGACAGCGGCTTCGCGTCTTCCGCGGATCTTTCCGGCAAGCTGGTCGCGGTTCAGCTCGGCACGTCCGGCGAGGCCCTTCTGAACGGCGATCTTGCCGATCTCGCGGCGACTTTCAGCGGCGTGGTCACCTGCGACAGCTTCCTCAAGTGCTTCACGGAGCTCGCGGGCAATTCGGTTGACGCCGTGTTCGTCGATCTTCCCGTCGCGGCCAGCTACGCGGCTGAGAACCCGGGATACAAGATCATCGACGAGCAGCTCGGAGCGGAGCAGTACGGCATCGCGTTCCGCTCCGGGGACAAGGCTCTCTGCGAAGCGGTCGAAAAGGCGTTGGCGGCTCTGGTCGAAAACGGCACCTACGCCGCAATCGCCGCCAAATATCCCGACGTGGTCAACAACCTGCTCCTTCTGAACGACTGATTTTCTCCGCGCGAATCGGCCGTCGGTTCATCGAACGTCGATGGATCGACCGTCGATAGATCGACCGTCCGCCGGATCATACCGACAGCCGGGGGCAGCCTTCGGGTTTGCTCCCGGACGCTTGTTTTTGAAGCGATATAATGTGTGCACACTATGAGGTAAAAACTATACTCCGCGTGACAGCACTCATGTTTGGCTTTACTTGAACGCGACCGTGTAATGCGCGACTGAAGCTCTTTGACCTCCGGCTGTACAGACAAAGACCGCTGAAAGTTCGCCAAAGGCGAATTTCTGAAGTTCGCCAAAGGCGAAACTTCGCGCGAGGACAGTGGGATACACAATCGATTTTTGATTCAGGCACGGGCTGTCAGTTTATGCCATATGGCCAAGGGGGACCCCCGGGAGGGGCACCTGCGGCCAGAGCTGGTGTCCCTCCCGGCGCCTGTCCCGCGTAGGGACATAAAATCCAGAAACCCGTAGGGTTTCTTTCCTCTCACCTCGAAGAGGGTTGGGCTAATCCGCAAACGCGGAGCATTTGCGCTTTCTTCGCCGGCAGGTCAGGATTGACCTGCGGCTGGAAGAGAGAGGCGGTCCCGGTGCAGTCGGGATTCAAAATCCAGAAACGCGCAGCGTTTCGTTTTATAGTACGAGACAGCCGGAGTATAGGGAAATACACGAGGTGCTTCTATGTCTTTGATGACCATGATCCTGAAAATGAGCGAGGGGCTCGGGAAGACGTGCGCGATCTTCTTTCTGACGCTCTTGTTTTCCCTGCCGCTCGGGATGATCGTGGCCCTGCTGCGCATGAGCAGGAACAAAATCGTCTCGGCGGTCACGCGGTTTGTCATCACGGTGCTGCGCGGAACGCCCCTGATGTTGCAGCTTCTCGCCGTGACGTACGGGCCGTATTACCTGTTCAGAGTCAACGTTTCGCGCAATAAGCTGATCCCGGTGGTCATCGCGTTCGCCATCAACTACGCGGCGTATTTTGCGGAGATCTACCGCGGCGGGATCGAATCCATCCCGGTGGGGCAGTACGAAGCGGCGACGGTTTTAGGGTATTCGCGCCTCCAGACCTTTATGCGCATCATTCTCCCGCAGGTGGTCAAGCGGATCATGCCGAGCGTGACGAACGAGGTCGTTACGCTGGTGAAGGACACTTCGATCGCGTTCACCGTCTCGTATCAGGAGATGTTCACCATCGGCAAGCAGATCGCAAACTCCCAGACGAGCTTTCTGCCCTTTATCGTCGCGGGCGTGTTCTACTATCTCTTCAACCTGATCGTTGACCGCGTGATGGGCAGAATCGAAAAAAGCCTCGATTATTACAAGTGAGGACGCCGGTATGCCAGAGAACAAAGCAAAAGAATCGTCCGCCATTCTCGAGATCCGGGGACTGTCGAAATCCTTCGGGGAGAACCATGTGCTGAAGGACATTTCGCTCTCCGTAAAGCCCGGCAACGTCGTCTCCATCATCGGACCGTCGGGCTCCGGAAAATCCACGCTGCTCCGGTGCGCGTCCTTCCTCGAGACGGCCGGCGGAGGCGATATCCTCTACGACGGGATGTACGCCGTGAAGGAGGGCGTCTACGCATCGAGAAACGATCTGAACCGGTTCCGGACGCTCTTCGGGATGGTCTTTCAGAACTTCAATCTGTTCCCGCACTATTCCGTCATGAAAAACATCTGCGAACCGCCCGTCCTCCACGGAAGGGACAGGGAAGAGGTCCGGGAGAAGGCGGAAGAGCTGCTCAAAAAAATGGGACTGGAGGGGAAGGAGAACGCCTATCCCTGTCAGCTTTCGGGCGGCCAGCAGCAGAGAGTGGCCATCGCGCGGGCCCTTGCGCTTGACCCTGAAATCCTGTATTTCGACGAGCCGACGAGCGCCCTTGACCCGGAGCTGACGGGAGAGGTGCTGAAGGTCATCCGACAGCTCGCGGACGATCACATGACGATGGTCGTCGTGACACACGAAATGCCCTTCGCCCGCGCGGTCAGCAATCACGTCGTTTTCATGGACCGCGGGTTCATCGTCGAAGAAGGCCATCCGGAAGAGGTGTTCGGCAATCCGCAGAAGGACCGCACAAAGCAGTTCCTCACCAATTACAAGCAATGACGGACATTCGCTACGCGCTTCTCGATCCCACGGGGAACATCACCGTTCTGGTCGAAACCCCTGTGCCAGTTCCTTCCCAGCCGTCCGTTGCCGCCCGATTGATGGAGGCGGAGCCCGGAGCCGAACAGGTCGGGTTTTTGACCTTAGGCGATAATATGAGCGGGATCCGTCTCCGCATGGCCGGGGGCGAATTCTGCGGAAACGCGGCCATGAGCGCGGCTGCCCTGTGCGCCATGGATCGGAAGATGTCCGGCGGGACTCTCTGCGTGTCCGTCTCCGGGGCGGCGGATCCCGTGAAGGTGGACGTGCGCGCGCTGGAAGACGGATCTGTCCGGGGAACGGTGCGGATGCCGCGTCCCGTCTCCGTCGGCGGCGAACGGTTTCCGGACGGTTCGGTCCGTCCGGTCGTGCGCTTTGACGGGATCAGCCACGTCGTCGCGGAATCCGGGCTTTCGAAGGCGGAGGCCGAATCCGTGATCGCGGAGTGGTGCCGGTTCCTGCGGGCGGACGCGGTCGGGATCATGCTCCTCGACAGGGTCACCGGGACGCTCTCTCCTCTCGTCTATGTCCCGGCGGCGGGGACGATGTGCTGGGAACGCTCGTGCGCCAGCGGAACGACGGCGGTCGGCGCGTATCTGACGGCAGAGGCGGGAGGCGGCCCGGTTTCACTCACCCTCAGGGAACCGGGGGGATGCCTGACGATCGAAACGGATCCGGCGGGAGAACTGCTCCTGACCGGAACGGTCCGCCTGCTCGCCCGCCGTTCGGCGCGGATCGAATAAAAGATTTTTACAGAAAAACGAAACAGAGACGGTTTACCCGAATCGGAGCCGTCCCTGTTTTTTGCTTTGACCGGTTCCCGCTGACCGCGCGTCCGGTTTATTCGAATTTGTCGAGCAGCTTGCCGAGCTGTTTATCCAGTAATTTGAGATTGGACGCCAGCGTGGAAGCCCAGTTTCCCGTTCCGTTGACGACGCCGCGGAACATCGTATAGGTGACGGAGCTCAGCATGCTGTTGAACACCCGCCCGAAATCGAAGCTGATGGAACCGCGGATGATGTCGAGCATCCGGATGGAGTCCTCGTCGTGGGTGTATTTGTATTTCATGGCAGTTTCGAACACCGCGGGCGTCACCGTCTTCCATCCCTCGTACGCCATGGCCTCCATGACGGCGGAGGACATGTCCGGATCTCTCGCGTCGATCGGGATCCCGTAGAGCGTATAGGTGAACGACGCACAGGTGCTGAATTCGTCTTCCTCGCTGTAGGTGGGAACTGGAATGACGCCGTACTCATACGCCACATCGCGCAGGGAATAGGAGGCCATCAACAGCTCGTCGTTGTGGAATACGGAATTTCCATTCCAAAAAGGATCGAATGTGGTGGTGACACCGTTTGTTCCGTCAAAAAGCATGGACTGGATCTTCCCGACCAGATCGGCGGCGCGCTCGCTCGAAATGCTCTCCGAAATCACCGGAACGCCCTCGCTGTCGATGTTGATATAGGTCAGCCCGGCTGAGAACCAGAAGGCGTCGAGAAACACCGCGCTCGATGCAAAACCGTACCGGTCGTCGTTGTCCGGAGTTCCGTTTCCGTTGAGATCCGTATAGAGTCCATGGCACAACTCGGCCATCTTATCAAGCGTCCATCTTCGCTCGTCCACCAGAGTATAGGGACTTTCGAGGTTGTACTCCGTGATAAGATTCTTGTTGAAGAACGTGACCACCATGTTGTAGAGGAGCTGATTCGAAATGTCACCGGTTGCAAAGAACAGCTTCTTGTTGACCACGGACTGCTTCAAGAGCTGGCTCGACCACCACGGCTTCTCCATGTCGATGTATTCCGTCTGCAAGAGATCGTTCAGCACTCCCAAAGCAGACAGAGTTGCAAAACACATGGAATAGCCGGAAATAATGTCGTACGCTGCGGAGCCGGACTGCACGCTCTTTGTGATCGCGAGCACATAGTCAGACTGCTTGCTGTTGCTGCTCTCCACGTCGATCAGATCGAAGTCCACGTTAAGCCGGTCGCATACGGCGGTATAGCTGTTGTAAAGCGCGTCGTCCACCACCTCGCCGGTCAGCTCCTCCGTGTTGAACTCGGGCAGGAGGACAAGCGGATTTTTGACGATGTGAATGGTCTCCCCGCCGTAGTCCAGCTCGTCGGGAAGATCCGGGGAGATCGTCTCCTCCTCCGGTTCCGTCTCCGGGACTGCTTCGGGAGCGGTCACGTCGGCGGCATCCGCCTGTGTCTCGGGGGCAGAGGATGCTTTTTCTTCGCTTTGATTCTCCGAACAGGAGACGATCTGACCGCACAGAAGCACGGCGAGCAGGACGCAGAGAATTCTTTTTTTCATGGGTCGGGTTCCTTTCTTGATCTGCCGATGCAGTCGCGCGGAAACCGGTTCTGCGGTTCGGCTCCCGTTCTGATGCAGGATGGGCCCTTGATTGTATTGCAGCAGAAAAAACGGAGAATTTCAACAGAGAATCGCCCGATCAGGCGAAAAAACCGCTCGACAGGGGGGAATTGGAGCGGGAAGGGGGAATCACAACCTTCGTCGAGAAGCGCGCATTTCTGAACCGACGGCGTAAAAACAAGGCAGCTTCCACGTTCGATCCGCAGGAACTGCCTTTTTTTGATCTGATATGATCACCTTGCCACAGTGATGCCCATCACACCCGCGACGACGTCCGGACAGGTCGCTTCCAGCGTCACGGATTCGAGGACCGCGCCCTCCCTCAGCGGCCAGCGGAGAACGAGCGCGCGCAGATTCTCCCCGAGCGGAAGGATCTCCGGCGTGAAGTCCGCGAGCAGCGCTTCGTCGTACGGATTGAACACGTCCCGCCGGACTTCGTACCCTTTGCTTGGCGCGCGTTCCGTGTACGGGCTGAGCTGGATGTAGTTCTGCGGGTTCACAAGGGGCAGGACTTCCTCTTCTCCGTCGGCATAGCGGAAGATCAGCCGCGCGTTCTCGATCCCGCAGAGATTCGGGTTGGTCGATCCGGCGACGGCGGCGAACGCCATCCTGCCCGAACGCCCCACCGGGATCCGAACCTTGTCCGGGAAATTGTCCCAGAGCGAGGTGAAGACGACGCTGCGCTCCCCGGCTTCGATCCGGATCGGAACGCCCGCGCCGGTCTTGAGGATCCCGCCGTGATCGATCTTCATCTCGAGCGGCCGGATCCCCCAGAACGGGAAGGTCCAGAGGGAATAGCCGTCGTATCCGATTTCGGCGTGACATCCTCTCTCGGGCCGCGGCGCGCGGTAGTCCTGTGCGAAGATCGTTTTGACGTCCGCGTTGAAAACCGCGCCGAGATCGATCGGCTCAAAGACCGCATTCTCCGGGACGGGTTCCCTCTGACGGCGGAGCAGCTCCGTTTTTGCGGGATCCTCGCCGAGGTCGAGCCGGATCGGGGCGTACCATCCGCCGGAGGTCTTGCGGAACATCATGTGGTGTCCCCACGGCTCGGCGGCGGCGTTCTGCGGGTCATAGATCCCGTTCCTGTCCGCGGGCAGGGAAGTCAGCTCCTCCGGCGCGTCGAAATCGCGGAAGCCTCTGACATTCAGTTTCAGCTCCGCCTCGTCCGTCGTCCCCATCTCCGCTTCGACGATCATGCCGCCGACCGCGGGGATCAGACGCCAGCTCACAGCGCCTTCGACTCCCGTCAGCTCGTCCGCGTACAGGCGCATCCGGAGCGTGAGCCTTGCCGGTTTTGCCAGCCGTACCTTCATGCCCGTTCGCGTGTAGGAGAGCTCGAAGTCCAGCGTCCGGATGCCCGCCTTTTCCCACGACGCCGGGATCGACGGCTCGAAGGCGACGGCGCCGTTCGGATAGTCCGGGCGGTACCCGAACAGCCCTTCCACGACCGCACGGGCCAGCTGCGTCGCCGCCTCGCTTGTCGGGTAGGTCAGCTCGCCGGGTACGATGGAATCCAGCGCGCGCTTCGCCAGTCCCGAGACGACGGCGGCCGATTCGTCCGGAGTTCCCGCTTTGAATCCCGCGATGGCAAGCTGCATGTTCTCCCCGGCCGAGCACTCGCGGACCGACCAGATCCCGGGCGTCCAGTTGGAGATCCAGTACAGCCCTTTTTCGTCCCGTTTCAGCGCCCAGCGCGGATAGTCGGCGCACTGATAGGCGTCGAGCCCGCTCACCAGCCCGCATTCGATCGGCAGAAACGCGGCGTAGATCCACGAATCCGTGTGCAGCCGACCCTGTCCCGCGGCTTCGACGAATTCTCCGGGATATCCGCGCCCGGGAATCCAGAGCTTGTCGAAGAAAGCCTTTCTGATCTTCTCCGCTTTCGCCTCGCACGCCGCCCGTTCCTCGCCTTCCGTCAGTTCGGCGAGGGCCTTGTACTGCTGATAGACGTAGCAGGTCTCCTCCACCGCTCCGCCGGGCGTGTAGACGCTGTCGGTCGGCCAGGTGTTGATCACGCTCTCGTAAAGACCCGTTCCGTCCGGATCGAAGCATTCGTCCTCGCGTTTGAGGTGCAGGCGGAGCATGTCGCGCAAAATCGCCCCGCTCTCCTCGTCGCCGCTGTACCGCCAGGCCGAGATCATCTGATGGAAGAACTGGGTCTGCATATTGTAGAACGCCTGATCCTCCGCGATGTACCCCTGCCCGTAGAAGCGGGAGTTTTCGGCGGGAAGCGTACCCGCGCCGTTCCGCTCGTATCCGCGCTTTGCGTCCTCCCGGATCTGCGCCTTCGCGTACGCCTTGAGGGTGGCCTTTGCCCGGTCGTGCCAGCCTGGGATGTGCTGTCCGTGGAGCATCCAGCCGACAAGGGGCTCGTTCCAGCACATGTTGCCGTGCACCGACTTCGGCGGATGCCAGCAGCCGTTGATCTCCGCAACCGCCGCGTGAGCAGCCGCGTTGATGACCTCGTCCGGCGTCTCGACCTCTAGCGTGCGCCACAGCTCCCGGCCCCGCCCGATCCCGGCGTCATACAGCGCGGCGGGATCTGTGGGAACGTCCGGGGACACCGCGAGAAGACGCCGGAAGGATCCGCCGATCACGCCGTCCTTTTCCGACGAGGATCCGTCCGAAACGAGGTACACCCGCCCCGCGTCCCCGAACCGTTCCCCCGCGGCTTTGTTTTCGAGGAAGCAGACGCCGTTTTCCTCACCGGAGCGGTTTCCTTCGAGCCACGCGGGATCAAATTCGGTCGTAAGCAGCGACTCATCGACCGAAAACGGGGTAAAGCACCACGCGTCGCTCGCGGATCCGTTCGTATCCGGCTTTTTGCCGTGCATCCCGCGGAAAACAAAGGTCAGCTCCGTCTCCGGCTCGACCCGGACAACGAATCCGAGTCCTTCCCCGGGCGTGGTGGCGGTGAGGGTGAACGGTCTTTCCCCGCGCACGATCCAGCGGATGATGTTCGGGCTGTACTCCATGCGCACCTCGTCCGGCCCCAGCTCGTCCAGAGGGCGGCCGTTCAGAAACATCCGCAGCGTCCCGAGCATCCACCGGTTGCGGCAGAAGCGCAGATGCGGACGGTCCCCCGCCATGAAGTACGCGCTCATATGCCCTTCGTAGACGGCGCGGTTCGAATAGTACCGTTCGGCCAGTCCTTCGCCGACGATCTTGCCGTCCTCCGGCCTGTATCTTGTCATATCAGCCTCCGATCGGTGTCGTTTCAAGCAATGTCAGCCCTTCCGGGATCGGGCTTTCGGACGGTTTACAGCTCTCTTCCGAAGAGGTATCTGTCGATCCCTTCCATCGACTTGGTCCCGTGCCACATGTGCGGGCCTTCGAAGATGTCGTGGAAGAGAAGGTCTTCGCATCCGAGGAGGCGGTAGGCGGAGCGGACCTGCTCGACGTAGGGCTTCACGTTGTCGAGCCCGTCCTTTCCGTTCAGCGGATCCACGGTGCCCGTCTCGATGACGAACGGCCTCGGCGCGATGAGGGACCCGAGATCGCCCACGTCAAAGTTCTCCCACATGTGCGGCACATAGTTGCAGGAGCAGTTGTACAGCTCGAGCAGGGCCTGCCGGAAGCCGTAGAAATACCCGCTGCACGCCGCATATGCGATCCTGTCCTCCATCGCCACGAAATACAGTGTCTGCAGGCCGCCGCCGGAGAGCCCGATGCAGCCGATCTTCCCGGGATCCACGTTGTCCTGCGCCTCGATGTAGTCGGTCAGGCGCATGAGATCCCACACCCACATTCCCGTTACGCACTGGCCGAGCGGGAGGGCCATGAAGTTCAGATAGTAGCAGGAGCTCGAAAGCCTTGCCCCCGCGTGGTCGCCCTGCACGTTGATCTCGCGCCTCTCGCCGAACCCGCGCGCGTCGGGGCAGAAGACGATCGCGCCTTTTTTCACAGCCTGCACGCCGTAATCGTAGTTGTGGATCCTGATCGCCTCTTCCAGCTCGGGGAAGAATCCGTTTCCGGCGACCGCTTCCTTGCCGCAGCTCCCGTGCCCGTGCGCGGCGATGACGGCAGGACGCTTTTCTCCCTCTTTCAGTCCGTCCGGTACGAGGCGGTAGAAGGTCATGACGACGTCGGGTTCGGTCTTGATCGTCCATTTTTCGCGGGTGTAGCCGTCCATCTTCTCGGCGGAGACAAGCTCCGGATCCGGCTCGCTCGGGGTCATCCGGTCGAGGCCGAGGAGGGAGAAGAGCTTGTTCCGCGCCTTCTTCTTCCAGATCTTGTATTCGGCGGCGGTCTTGCAGTTCATGCGCATCGCTGGCTCATGATTCGCCATCATTGCGGAAAAATGCGCGAGGCTTTCGTAGTATTTGCTCATGGTCAGGCTCCTTTCTGTTTTTGATCCCGGAACACGCCGAGATACTTCCGCACATCCTCCGGGTCGGTGTCCCCGTCGATCCCGACGCAGGAAAAGCACAGCCGCTCATCCCCGCCGAACGCCCGGACCGCCTCGTCCGTCTTCCGCGCGATTTCTTCCTTTGTGTCCGCTTTCAGGGCAACCGGGGAATAGCGGACGCAGCATTGGATATCCCGGTCCCCCATGGCCTTTGCTACGGCGTCAAGATCGCTCCCCGCCCCGATTTCGAGAAATTTCAGATTCGGCACTCTCAGATAGCCGTCGATCACCGTCTCCATGTTCGGGCCGCAGTGGTGGATCCCAAAGCAGGGGAACGCCTCGGCCAGCTTGCTATCGTACGGCAGAAGGTGCTCGACGTACTGCTCGTTCGAGAGCATCGTCACGGAGCAGTTGCTCGTCAAATAGACCTCCGGGCAGGACTGCTTCACAATGGAGGTCACGCCGCCCGATACGACCGGGGACACCGCGTACAGCCGCCGCCCGATGTCGATGGACAGCTCCGTCGCCGCCGAAAGAAGCGCCTCTTCCAGCTCCGGCTCGTCGTAGTAGTCGAAAAACAGCTCCTCCCCGCGCAGATCGAGGGCGATGTTCTGGATCCCCATGAGGTTGATCGCGCTCTCCACCCGCCCGAAGTTGTGCATATAGAAGTCGATCTGCCGCTGCACCTTCTGCCAGAGGGGATGCTCGTCGAGCGAAGGGGCTTTCAGTTCCCGAACCTGCTCCTCCGTCAGATGGGCGCACATCACCTGCGGCGCGTCGTCCTTCTTGAAGACCACCTCGCAGCCGAGCAGTTCGGAGTACAGAAATCCGCAGGCGATCAGATCCGAGAAGAGGACCGGCCTTGCCTCGGGATGCTCCTCCCCGATCCCGTACTCCCCGAACAGCTCCCAAAGCGTTCGCCGCATCCGGATGTCCGCCTCAATGTGGTAATCCGGATCGAAGAAAAACTTCTCGTCGAAATCCACCCCGGCGTATTTGTGCCACCAGGAGGGATGAAAGGTCACGTCTACGTTGCTTCTCATGTCGCTGCCTCACTCCGCCCCGGGTCAGCCGAAGAAGCGCGGGAGCCACTTCCGATTCGCCCTCAGCAGGTCGTCGCAGAGCTTCGGGATCCGGCTGAAATCCATCGTCCCGGTCGAGGGATCGAGGCTCATCGCTTCGATCAGCAGCTTCCGGTCCCCCTTGAGCGCGGCTTCGACCACTGTCTCGTTGATCCCGGTGTGGAGATAGCAGAGGTGGTGGATCGGGCGCGGCAGCTCTCCGGCGTCAAGAGGCGTGATCGAGCCGTCCTTTTCCTTCTTCACCAGCGTCTCGACAATCGCGCCTTTCGGAAGGTTTGAGATTTGGCCGATGTTCGGGCGGTTGCAGATCGTGATCATTTCGCGCTTGTCGATGTAGGCCTGCATGATCCCGACGATTTCCTCCCCGGACCGGCTGAACGTCACGGGCTCCTCGCCGCTTGCGATCCGGTCGATGTACTGCTTCTGCAAAACCTTGTCCAGCCGCCGCGAGTCCACCGTGGTCTTCAAAACGCCGTATTCCATGCCGAAGCCGTTCTGATTGTTGCAGAGGGAGGGCCAGAATTCGATGAGATGCCGGTCGCCGGGGATGGGAAGGTATCCGAACTGGCGGCACAGAGCCAGCTTCGCCTGCCCGTTGTTGGCATAGGAGTCGGTCGGGATATAGTCGGGGCCGAGATCCAGAAAGCCCTCGTGTTCTTCGGCGAACTGACGGATCTTCCCGAGCATGTCCTCGCCGTTCAGGTTGGCCCTCACCAGCCAGATATAGTGATTGATCCCGGCCACGGCGTAATCGAAGCCGATCTCGTTCAGATAGGAATAGAGGTAAGTCCCGATCCCCATGCCCTGGGGCCGGTTGAGTCCGAGGATTTTGCCGAGATAGTCCCCTAACTTGTTGATCTCATGGCAGATCCCGTACACGGTCACGGTTTTCGCGGGGAGGTTGAACGCCTTCGTCACCGCGGTCATCGGATTGGTGACGTTCAGCAGCACCGCTCCGGGGCAGACTTCCTCCATGTCCTGCGTGATTTCATACGCCACCGGAACCGTTCTCAGCGCGGCGGAGATCCCGGAAATGCCGCAGGTCATGGAGACCGGGAGGCGCACGCCATAGCGCACGGGGATCTCGAGGTCGTTGAAGAACGCGTCCATCGCGCCGGGGGAGAAGGTGGTCAGAACGAAATCGCATCCCGCGAGCGCGGCCTTTCTGTCCTCGACGACGGACACCTCGAAGTTCTTGTCCGTCAGCTCGTTGAATTTGAGGAGCATGTTTTTCACGCTCGTGACGTGATCCGTGTTCGGATCGACCAGACGGATCTCTCCGCCCTCGACGCCGTCCAGCGTGTAGACGTCCTTCATCAGCCCGCGCATCCAGTTCACGGATCCGCCGCCGATCACGGCAAGTTTGATTTTCATCGTTCGTTCTTCCTTTCATGATTCCGACGCGCCGCCGGGAACAGATCCGCCCGGATACGCGCGCGCCGATGTGCCGACTTTATTATACAGGATTCCGCCCGCCCTTGTAAAGGAAAAATCGAATCAAAAAATGGTACTATCGGTTCAGCGGAGAATTGACTTTTCCGTCCGGGCGTGCTACAATGCGAAAAAAAGGAGTGAGAAGAATGCCCGTAGAGGTCAGTCTGGTGGAAAACCGGGTGGAAGTTCTGGCGCAGGAGAAGGTCACGAACGTGTACAGCGATTACGACAGCGACGACTGCTCCTTTTCGCGGACGCACGTTCACGAGGAACACGAGATCTGTCTGTGCAGCACGCCTTCGGCCATTTCGTTCTGCGGGGAGAGCATCGTGCGTCTCGGCGGCGATTTTGCCGTGTTTTACCCGTCGCGCGTCCCCCATCTTCAGCTCAACCACCCGCATTCGATCTACCGGCGGTTTTTCGTGCGCTATCCTGCGGAGTTCTTGGACGGGCTGCCGTGCGGGAGCGGACAGGACCGCTTCTTTTACGCCAATCTCACGGAGCGGGACATGAGCCTGCTGCGCCCCGCCGTCGATCTGCTTCTGCTGCTGGACGGCGAACCGGAGGGCGCCCCGAAGGAGACGGAGCAGCGGTATCTGATCGCCTGTATCCTGTCGATCCTCGCCCGGCGCGCCGCAGAACAGCCGGACAGCCCGGAAAATCAGATCGAAAAGAAGGAGATGCTGTTTTACCGGATCTGCCGGATCGTCCACGAACACTACAGCGAGGAACTCAGCCTCGATTCGCTCGCGCAGTCCCAGTTCATCAGCCGCTCGACCTTGAATCGGCTCTTCCGCAGCATGATGAATATGAGCGTGACGGACTATGTGAACCGCGTCCGGTGCAGCTACGCGATCGGCTTTCTCGAGCGGGGCCTTTCCGTCCACGAGACGGCGTTCCGTTGCGGGTATTCCGATCAGAGCTATTTCATCAAGGTGTTCAAGCGCATCCACGGCATCACGCCCCGCCGGTACCGCGAGAACGGCGCGGGGCAGTAAAGAGCCTCCGCGGTTCAGTTTCCGATTTCCGTAAACTTTTTCAGATTGCTTTCCAGCGTCTTTTCGAGGCTCTTGCTGATTTTCTGCGCAAACGACCCGAACCCGCCTGCCTGGGACTTGTAGGAGGAGAGCAGGAACGTCGCGGGCTCACAGAACATCCGGCATCCGTCGTAGACCACATGGGAGAAGATCAGATCCAGCATTTCCGCGGAATCCTCGTCGCTCGTCATCTTGTGCTTGACCGCGGTCTCGTAGTACGCCGGGATGACCTGCTTGTACCCCTCCGCGTTCAGCGCCTCCATGATCAGCGCGACCCGGTCGGGATTGGCGCAGGTCACGGGGATGCACTGGGGACCGCCGCCGCCGTTGGTCAGGTAGAACTGCTGCGTCTCGTCCAGCTTGAAGTTCGGAAGGATCCCGTAATAGAAGTCCACGTCGCGGAGGCTGTCCACTATACCCAGATTGTTGTTCTCAAACAGCGTGTTCCCGTTGAGGTAGATATTGATGCTGTAGTCGTTCGTCGCGTAGGTCCCGTCCGCTTCCGCAATCGCCTGCGCGGTTTCGTACACCCGTTCCATCCATTCGTTGTTCAGGGAGAGCACGGGCACTCCCTCGTCGTTCTTCGAAACGTAGGTGCCGCCGAGCGACCACACATAGCGGTAGAGCTGGTTCAGAACGGGATAGTGGAGCCCGTGCCGGTCAGCGTCCCCGATCGTACCGTCGCCGTCCGTGTCCGCGGTCACTTCGTTGATGAGCCTGAGAAAATACTCAAACGTCCACCGATCCTCCCGCACGACGTCGTACAGGTTTTCGATCTGCAGATCGGCCGCGAGATCCTTGTTGAAGAAGATGACCGGCGAATCCGCGAGAAGGGAGACGGGCGTCGCGGCTCCGAACGCGTCGTACAGGATCCCCTGATAGGAGAGGCTTTCGATCGAATTTCACATCCACCACGGCTTGGTGAAGTCCAGATAGTCAAGATCCGAGAGCTTTCGCAAGTGTCCCGACAGCGTAAACGAGCTGTACTGGCCGGGATGCAGGGACGCCATATCGAACGCGTCGTCCCCCCGCGATCACGGTCGAGGTAAACGCCGTCGAATAGTTGTCGTTCGGATGGCTGACCATGGAGATCTTGATGTTGAAGCGTTCTTCCACCGCGGCGTTCCGGTTGAACACGGCGTCGTTCAGCACGTCCCCGGTCAGCTCTTCGGCGACCCAGTCCTGTGTATACATACCGGGACCGCCGAAATCGAGGAATCCGATGCGGAAGTCCGCGCCGCCTTCGTCCCGCTCGGGCAGGTTGTCGGGAATCAGGCTCCGGTCGTAGGACAGCTTTTCCGTAAAGGACATGGAGGAAAAGTCCGTCGAATCCCCGGTGACGGGAGCGTCCGCGTTTACGGCTTCCGGAGAAGGGGTGGTTTCTTCTCCGGGTTACTTCGGTTCGGTCTGCGCGCAGGAGGCGAGGGAAGACGCCGCAAGCAGAACAGCGAGAGCAAGGGCGGTCAGCTGCTGTTTTTTTATATCGGTACTCCTTTCCGAAACGGTAGTTTGAAAACGTGAGATTGTGCGGGGAACGTTTCAGTTGTTCTCCTCGTAGGACTTGATCGCTTTGTCGATCGCTTTCTGGATCACTTTGCCGCATTTGGCGAAGTAGGACGCGAAGTCGGTCTTACCGGACCAGATCATATCCGTGACCTGTGTGTCGCACTGTTCGAACGCCACCTGCGACGGATACGACAGGGAGTTGAAGATGATGTCCAGCATCGGACCGGATTCCGTGTCGCGCGTGACCTTGCCGTTCAATGTGACGTCGTAGAACGCCGGGACGACCGTATCCTGGGACGCCCACGCGAGCGTTTCGAGAATATATCCGGTCCGTTCGGGATCCCCTGCGGTGATCGGCACGTTCTCGCAGTACGGGGTCCCGCCGAAGGAATAGTATTCGGGCTGTTCTTCGTTGTACTTCGGTCCCGGGAGGAACCCGAAATCCGTGTCCATATCCCTCAGCGAATGGGAATTTCCCAGCGATTCGCTGAAGAACAAGGTCTGGCCGGCGATGAACCAGTCAAGTCCGCCGTGGTTCCCCGACGTACCGAAATCGGCCTTGAAGCCGTCGATGGACAGGAGCGCGGATATCGCCTGAAACCGGTCGTAATAATACACGTCGTTCAGATCGAAGAACGGCATATCGTTCTCGTCCTTGTTCACGGACAGCTTGCCGCCGACGGCGTAGACGTACATCTCACATCCGTTCCGCGACCACGAGGTGTAACCGTAGCGGTCCTCGTCGTCCCATCGTCCGTTTCCGTTCAGATCCGTTGCGACGGCGGAGCCCATGTCCCGCATCCTGTCAAGGGTCCACCGGCCTTCGTTCACAAGTTCATAAGGATTCTCGAGATCGTAATCCACGCGCATATCCTTGTTGAACATCAGCGATCGGACATAATCATAGTGTGTCGTGTCGAACAGGCTGACCGCGTAGTAGATGTGGTGAGCGATCGAGTAATCGCGCAGGGAGTTCTGCACCCACCACGGATTCGACAGATCGATGCTCGGGATCTTGTCGTAGCTCAGCGAGGAGCCGTTCAGGGCCATCTGGAAGGACTCGGACGTGATCTCGAGCACAAGATCGTACGCGTCGTCCCCCGCCTTGACGGATCGTTCGGCAGCGGCCCGCGCCCCCGACTGGTCGATGGCGGTAACCTTGACGTTCAGTGCGTCTTCCGCGGTCAGATTCCGCTTGAAAATCGCGTCGTTCAGCGCCTCGCCGGTTTCCTCATCGGCGGTCACGCGGTATGTGTACAGCCAGTCCGCCGTATTGCCGTTCAGGATGGTGAACTCGTACCCTCCGAGGTCGTAACCTTCCGGGATGGGCGGCAGCGCTTCCGTTTCCGGGACTTCCTCGGGCTCGGTCACGACGGGCGTCTGTGCCTGTGCCTGAGCTTTTGAAGCATCCTCTTCCTGCTGAGGCTGTGCTGCGCAGGCTTGAACCGTCACCGCAAGGACTGCGGTCAGGGAGAAAAGGAAGGAACGCAAAACTTTGTTTTTCACTTGAAACTCCTTTCAAAGACGGGGGGTGGATCGGCGGAAGAGAAACGGGGGAACGCGCCGGAATCCGAACGCGTCGGCTTATCCGTTCAGCGGATGTTCAGGGGCTGTTCAGTCGCTGTTCAGTCGCTGTTCAGCTGGCCGCTCAGCAGGCCGTTCAGCAGGTCGGCGGCCCCCGCGAGCCACAGATCCGCAATCACGCAGTGCATCGGTTCCGTCGGGTGTACGCCGTCCCACAGCCAGTAGGCCATCGGATCGAGATCGATCCCGTCCCGGGCAAAGACGGCGGCGGTCTCTTCCACAAGGCGGTTCAGCGTCTTTTGTACGGGGATCCAGACGGCATGATAATCCTCGGCGATTCTGCGGACCATCTCCTGCTTTTTCGGGAAGATCGGCAAAAGGTTTTCGTAATGCACCTTGTATGCTCCGACGGGCAGGGAAAACGGCTCGATCAGGATGAGCTTCGTGCCGGGATTCTGCGCGAGCACGGAATCCAGCAGACGGCGGTATCCCTCGTCGAATTCTCTGAGGTTTTCCCCGATTTCCTCCGGAGTGCCCTCGTAGAGCTGCCGGTTGTCCGGGAACCGGTTTCCGTTGATCCCGAGAAGCATGCTTAAAACGTCCGGGCACTCGTCGAGCGTGTCCGTCTGCCACCGGGCCGTGATGCTCTTGACATGATCCCCGGAGAGACCGCGGTTGACGAACTGAAATCTGCCGGGATACTTCCGGCCAAGCGTTCCCACGATCGGGAAAACGTAGGAGTGTCCGATCTGATGGTTGAGATCCCACCGGCTGGCCGGGTCCTTCAAACGGTTGCCGTCGGTGATCGAATCGCCCTGAAACAGGATTTTGATCATTTTTTTGTCCTTTCCTTATTTGTACGCAGTGTCGCTGAACCGTATTCCCCCGGGGCGTCAGATCCGGAGAACGTCCTCTTTCGACACGAATGCCTCCGGCGCAAAGATCCCGGGCTCGAAGGGGATTTCGAGATACATCGTGCCCCGGTCCTCCTCCGTCAGCGGCTGGATCTTGAGTATTCCTTCCCGCTCCTTCAAATGCCGCAGGTCGATCACCCACGGCAGGCCGTCGAGATAGGCATCGCTGACAAGGATGCCGTCCGCGTAGAACCCCGCGACGTTTCCCTTCGCCCGGATCACCAGCCAGCGGTCGCTCTCCGACCAGCGGACCGCGTATTCGACGGAGCAGTCTTTGACGGGAAGGTGTCCCATCAGCAGATCGGGGGAGCAGGATGCGGGGACTTTTTCAACGGCGGCGGGCGTGAGCGCGGTTGGAAGATATGGCTCATACGGAAGAAGCACGATCTCCGCATCTCCGATCCGGTTGCCGCCTTCCTTCAAGAGCGCCGTTTCCCCGTCTCCGAGCGAAATGACCGGATCGAGGCCGGGGATCGTTTCCAGCGTCAGCGTGTTTCCGCTCCGGCTGACCGGCTGGACGAAGGCATAGCGGATCTTCTGCCCGGCGAACGTCAGGTTGACCGGAATGAAAAAGCTGCTGTCCGAGGGAACGTCCATTTCGAAGGCGACGGATTCCTTCTCAAAGCGGAACGCGAAGGGAACCGATCTCTGTGCGGGCAGCTTTTTCAGCCGGATGTGGTTGTTGATGAACAGAAATCCCCCGTCCCCGTCGGTCCGCAGGGCGCATCGGAGCGTCGTTTCGTCAGAGAGCGAGGACGGCATCTCCTCCGGCATGACGGCGGCCATCGGAGCGAGATCTTCTCCGAACGCGCGGAGGAAGCGGTGGATCTGCGCCAGCCGGAACCAACTCTCGCGCAGCTGTCCCATATCGCCGACGGGAGCCTGAAAATCGTAGGAGATCACCGGGCAGTCGTTGGGATAGCCGGTGGCCTTGCTCTCCTGCATCGTCGTCTTTCCGACGGGGTTCAGCCCGCCCGCGTACATGTAGTAGCCCAACAGGTTCAGCCCGCTCCCGAGCTTGCAGACGGCCAGCGCCTCGATATCCTTTGACCTGATCTGCGGGCGGCGGTGGTAGGTGGACTGATTTCCCCCGCCGAGCTCACAGCTCATAAAGGGAAACGGGCTGTCCGGAGCCTCGTTCCGCCCCGAGCCTTCCGCGATGGACAGAAGATCCGAGCCGATGTTGCCGTCCTCCCGCACATAGGAAAAGAAGTAGTTCGCGTTCGGCTCCAGCTCGTGCACATGTCCTGCCCACGGGGCTTCCGGATATCCGCCGTACATGGGGATCAGCGTGTCCGGGAGCTTCGCGTTCCCCCATCCCGTCGCCGTGAACAGGGGAGCGGTAAGCCCGGCGGACACGACAACCCGGCGGAGCGCTTCAAGATAGTCGGGCCGGTGCGTCATTTCGTTTTCGATCTGGATCCCGAAGAGCCGAAGACCGCGCATCTGACCGGCGACCGCTTCGATATACCGCTTCGCGTATCCGAAATACGGCTCCTTCGTCGAGCGCAGGCTGTCGCCGCACTCCCGGCAAAGCCAGTCCGGGAATCCGCCGTTTCTGCATTCCCCGTGAGCCCACGGACCGATGCGCAGGCAGAATTCCAGATCCAGTTCATGGCACAGTTCGATGAACCGGCGGATATCCCGGTTCCCGTGAAAGTCGAACTTCCCCTTTTCTTCTTCGTGGTGGATCCAGAAGACGTAGCTTGCGACGACTTCGATGCCGCCGTCCTTCATCTTCCGGAGCGTTTCCTCCCATTTTTCGGCGGGGATCCGGCTGTAGTGGCATTCCCCCATCACCGGGATCCACGGCTTCCCGTCCTTTGTCAGGTATCGGGAATTGAGTTTTATTCTTTCGTTTCCGAATCCTTCCAACGCATGGACATGCGAGGACTCTTTTCTGACGATAAACTCCATAGCTCTCCTCATCAGCGCCGTCCTTCGTCCGGAATCAGCGCGTTGACCTCGAGATATTTCAGCCACGCGTACAGCTGATAGGCAAAATTGGCGTGGGCGGCCGCGTTGACGTGCGTGGTCGGACACCATCCGAACCGCGTGTAAAGCTCCGACTGCGCTCTCATGAACGGAAATTCCGCGGCGGGTTCCGGAACGCTTCGCATCTCCCCGCTTTCCGCCGTCTGCTGGACAAAATAGAAGGGAAGGATAAAAATGTTGTCCCGCTCCGCCTCGTCGCCGCCGAACGCATCGAGGATCGCCTTCATCGTGCGGAACATGATGCCGTGGCGGTGTCCCGCGTCCCCCTGATCTCTGGCCGTGTTGTTCCAGTAAGTCAGCTCCCGCGACGCCGCCGGGTGTTCGGAAGGGAAGAACGTCCCCGCGCTGTCGGATACCATCAGCCCGATCGGGACGGCGGGATATTCCTCCCGGATATCGGAGACGAGCTTTTTGAACTGTTCCGCGGTGCCGCCCCCGTTCGCCCCGAGCATGATCGTCACGACCGTCGGGGCGCAGACGTCGATTTCATTGACGTTGGATTCGTCGATCCCGCTTCCGGTTCCCGCTCCGACGGAGAGCCGCTTCCCGCTGTCGTCCATCGTCCGGTACGCCGCAAGCCACTTGTTGACGCTGAATTTCCCGGTCCCGGCGTCGTAGAACGGGCTGTGTTCCGAATAAAAGGTGGAGAAGGACCAGCCCCTGTAGCCCTCGCAGTTTCCGGACACCTCGCACTCGTTCGACTTGTAGACAAAGCGCCTCGAACGCCGGACCGCCTTTCCGAGGAACAGAGCGCCGTACCCGGAGCCCCCGCTGTCGATCTGATCCTGTTTCAGCAGCTCGAGGCACTTGAGCCAGTAAACGCGGTTGTCGCCGGGGCATTCCGGCGTGACGGCGCCCTCCCCCCATGTGATCGAATCTCCGATGCACAGGATCCGCGGCGTGACCTTCCCGGACACACTGTTCAGCACGCTTCTGTGCCGGACGGAAAACCGTTCCCCGGACAAAGCCCCGTTCAGAAGAAGGGGAATTTCGGCAGTGTCCTCGAAGCAGGCTTCCCCTCTGTTGTAAACGATGTTCGGATCCTCCGCGGACGGGGACGTGACTTTCACGGGCGAGAAAAAGTCGTAGTCCAGCCTGCCGTTCGGAAACCGGATCCGGTATTCCTCTTCAAGCCCGTTCAGCATGTGGTCGAGATACAGCCTCGCGGAATAATTCCGGTTCAGCTCCAAGTCGTTCGAGACCGTATAGACGGCAGGCGGATAGATCGTCCCGCACGCCGGAAACGGCACGCGGGGATCCGGATCCGATCCCGGAGCAGTCGGTTTTCTGTCCGTCACAGACATGGTCAGCCCTCCTTATGGTCAGCGCGCGGAGCCGGAAGAGGCCCCCGCGCGGATGGTTTTCAGTTTTCCCCTGCACTATGCGGCGGGAACTTCGCTCCGCGCCTGCTTTCTTCTGAATTATATCATATTTGCCGGGCTTTTCTGTTGACAATTCGTCTGTTTTGCGGTAGGATTATATAGAAATCGTCTCATCCGGTCGCCGGGGAAGGGAGCGCGCGCCATGGCTGTCAGGAATCCTGAGTATTCGTTCGATACATGGTGGGTCGAGCGGTTTGACACGGACGGATACCATATGGGGAACGAGCATTTTCATTTTCACCACGAAATCAGCTTCAACTTTTCGCATATCCCGATCCGCCACACGTTTTTCGGCCATGTGTACGAGACCGACACCCCGTGCATCATCTACCGCGCGCCGTTTGTGCTGCATACCTCCAGCACGCTGAGCGAGAGCCGGTATGTCCGCTACCGCCTGGATCTGAACGAAAGCATGCTGAACCTGTTCGACGGCGTGATTTCGCTCGGCCCGTTCAGCGGCGGCATGGGCAAGATCATCAAAACGACGGACGAACAGATGGAGATTCTCCGCCCGTATCTCGATCTTCTGTGCCAAAAGAGGAAAGACACCGACGAAACGGCGGTCAGCCGGAGCTCCGTCGGGCTGCTTGCCGCGGTTTTGGACGAATTGCGGCAGTTTACGATCAGCCCTTCCCTCGTTTCGGATCAAAAAACCTCCTATATCCACCATGTCATGGAGTATATCGCCCTTCACATCGGAGAGCGCATCACGGTGGACCGGCTCTCCGAGCGGTTCTTTGTCAGCCGCGCGAAGCTCTATCGGGATTTTTACCGCGTGACGAACATGACCCTGTACCAGTACGTCACCACCGTCCGCCTGTCCGTGGCGAAAAACCTGCTCAAGGAGGGCGTCTCCGTTCAGAAGACCGCGGAGATCTGCGGCTATTCTCAGGCATCCCCCTTTATCGTGATGTTCCGGACCAGCCTCGGGATCACGCCGATGGAATATAGAAATCGGAGCAAATGACGCCGCGTCCCCTCCGTCCGACGATGCCCCGGGAGGGATCCGTCCGTCCGGCGTCTTTCTGCCGGACATATTTTTTTACCGGTTCTTATAAAAAACGTTCAAAAAGGAGTTGAAAAATCGGAAGGGGTGCGGTATAATAAGGACGCAGTCGGCGCGCAAGGATCATGCGGATTGTTTTGCGGCGAACCCCTATGTCCGGCACATGTCCCGTTGAGTTAAGACTGTAAATTCTATTTTTTAGGGAAAGGAAAGGAATCAGCAGCATGAAAAAAACACTGATTTTTCTTTCGGCAGTTCTTTTCGCCGCGCTGATGGCAATTCCGGCTCTGGCAGAGTTCCCGCTGGAAGACTTGACGCTTCCTGAGGCCGGTTTGCACTTTGGCTTCAACGGCGACGCGAAGGACGACAGCGGCACGGTAGTCGGCGAGCTTGTCGGCGATCCCACGTTCGTGGAAGGACGCGACGGAACCGCAAACGGCGCTGTCTACCTCGACGACAACGAGCAGTACATTCTCCTCGGCAAGTATGTCGATGCCGAGAATTACACTGCGAGCTTCTGGGCCAAGGTCGAAGACAACACGGAACACGTCTTCCTGTGCTCTTCCATCCTCGGTTCCATCCGCATCATCCATGACGGCGGCGTCTACGTCGGCAGCACCATCAACGGCGTTGTGGACAACGTTTCCGGTTACGCGGCTCCCCGTGACGAGTGGGTCAACCTGACCTTCGTGTACAACGGCGAGGCTGAGACCATGGATATCTACGCGAACGGCGAGTTCCAGGACACCATGACCGGCGCCCTTCCGCTCCCGCTCACCCTGATCGGCAACGAAGCCACGGAACAGAAGGGCTGGCAGTCCTATCCGTTCCTCACGCTGGACGACGCCTACTTCTTCCCCCGCGCTTTCACTGAGGACGAAGTCAAGGCTCTGTACAACGGCGAAATCGGCGCTGCTGCCTCCTCCGCCGCTGCGGGCGAGTCCGCCTTCGAAGAGATCTGGGTCACCGCCGAGCAGGAATTCTACGATGACCCCGAGACCCTCGAGCTCGGCGGTCACGGCCAGCCCATCCAGTACGTGGACGGCTACGGCGTAGGCTATTCCTCCCTGAACGACCAGGTTATTTTCCGCGACATCGACTTCGGCGCGAACGGCGCTGACAAGATGCTCATCAACTTCTCCAACGGCGGCGAGAAGGACACCACTCTTGCGATCTACATCGACGAGAAGTCCGGCGATCCCGACGCCACCTTCTCCATCCCCAA
>SVQK01000023.1 GCA_015065385.1 Oscillospiraceae bacterium
CCTCCCAGACCTATTACGGGATCGGCACCTACAATTATTCCTATGTGCTCCACGACCCCTACTTCCTCCAGGCGGTGAAGAATACCTTCCTCCTGGTGGTGGTGACGGTGCCCCTGAGCACGGGTCTGGCCCTGCTGATCTCCGTGGCCCTCAGCTCCATCCGGAAGCTGCGGGAGCTGTTCCAGACCATTTACTTCCTGCCCTATGTGACCAACACCCTGGCGGTGGGCCTGGTGTTCATGATCCTCTTCAAGAAGACCGCGTACTCCGAAGGACTTGTCAATCTGCTCATCAACTGGTTCGGCGGCCCTTCGGTGGACTTTATCGACGGCCCGTACTGGGCGAAGATGCTCGTCATGTGCATCTACACCGTCTGGGTCGTGATGCCCTTCAAAGTTCTGATCCTGACCAGCGCCCTCGCCTCCGTGAATCCGGAATACTATAAGGCCGCGCGCGTGGACGGCACGTCGAAGGGACGGATCTTTTGGCGGATCACCCTGCCCATGATTTCCCCCATGATCTTTTATCTCGTGATCACAGGATTCATCGGCGCGTTCAAGGCCTACAGCGATGCGGTTGCCCTATTCGGGGTGGATCTGAACGCCGCGGGGATGAATACCATCGTCGGATACGTCTACGATATGCTTTACGGCAATTCCGGGGGCTATCCGTCCTACGCGTCGGCGGCCGCGCTGATCCTCTTCGCCATCGTCTTTACCATCACCTGCGTCAATCTGCTCATCAGCAGAAAAAGCGCGCTGATCTGAAAGGAGCGGCTTCATGAACAGAGAGCAATCTTCGGTCGGCGACCGGATCGGGAAGGCGGCGGTTTACGTCCTTTTAGGCATCTGGGGCGTCGTGGTTCTGTTTCCGTTTTACTGGATGGTGCTGACCTCCTTCAAAAGCTACAGCTCGTACAACTCCGAATTCGTCCCGCGCTTTGTGGCCACCGATCCGACGCTCGCCAACTACCGGGACGCCTTCACCGCCGTTCCTCTGGGGCGGTACTTCTTCAATACGATCGTCTTCACAGTCGCCACGACCGCCGTCATGCTGGTGGTCACTGTTCTCGCGGCCTTTGCGTTCTCCCGTCTCGAGTTCCGCGGGAAGAATATCGTCTTCGCCTTTTTCCTCTCCCTCATGATGATCCCGAACGAGTTGGTGGTCATCACCAATTTCGTCACCATCACGGACTGGAACATGCGCAACACCTTCTGGGGCCTGATCCTTCCTTCGGTCACGTCGGTGTTTTACATCTACCTTCTGAAGGAGAACTTCGAGCAGATCCCGGACGAGCTGTACAAGGCGGCGAAGGTGGACGGTACCTCGGATCTGAAATACCTGCTCCGGGTGATGCTGCCCATTTGCCGGCCCACGGTGGTCACGGTGGTGATCCTGAAGGTCATCGAATGCTGGAACGCCTATGTCTGGCCCCGCCTCATCACCGACGATCAGAACTATTTCCTTGTGTCGAACGGGATTCAGGAGATCCGCGAGAACGGCTTCGGACGGGAGAACATTCCCGCTATGATGGCGGCTGTCGTGGTGATCTCCCTGCCGCTCGTCGTCCTGTTTCTGATCTTCCGCAAGAAGATCATGTCCGGCGTCATGAGAGGGGGAACCAAGGGATGAAGCCGCTGAACCGCCTTTTCTCCACTCTTCTCGCGTCCTTCTGCGCCCTCTCTGCCGCGGGATGCCATGGATCGAGGGGACTGCCCGCGTTTTCCGTACCGGAGCATTTTGACGACGCGCGGGAATACGAACTCACCTTCTGGGCGAAGAACGACACCAATAAGATCCAGACCGCTGTCTATACGGACGCGATCAAGGCCTTTGAGAAGCTCTATCCGAATATCCATGTGAACATCCGGCTCTATACGGACTACGGGCGCATTTACAACGACGTCATCACCAATATCTCCACCGCCACGACGCCCAACGTCTGCATCACCTATCCAGACCACATCGCCACCTATATCACGGGGCAGAACGTAGTCGCTCCTCTGGACGAGCTCTTTGCCGATCCCGAGTACGGCTTCGGAGGGAGCGAACTTCGGTACGACGGCCCGGATGCCGGAGAGATGATCGGCAAATTCCTCGATGAGTGCGCGATCGGCGGCGTCCATTACGCGATCCCGTTCATGCGCTCCACGGAGGCCTGCTACATCAACGTGAGCATGCTGGAATCCCTCGGATACGAACTGCCGGACGTTCTCACATGGGATTTTGTATGGGAGGCGTCGGACAAGGCTGCCGAGCAGGCTCCGGACGGGACCTATCCCGTCAACGGGCAGAAGACTATGATCCCGTTCATCTACAAGTCCACAGACAACATGATGATTCAACAGCTGGCGCAGCGCGGCGCGGGGTATTCCACCTCCAAGGGCGACGTCCTGCTCTTCGGCGGGGATACGGAGGAGATCCTCCGGGACGTGGCGGACCATACGGCGGCCGGTGCGTTTTCCACCTTCAAGATCTCCAGTTATCCCGGGAACTTCCTGAACGCGGGACAATGCCTCTTCGCGGTCGATTCCACGGCCGGCGCGACGTGGATGGGAAGTCACGCGCCGAACTCCGATATCAGCCCGGACAAGTTTGTGGAGTTTGAGATCGCAACCCGTCCCGTCCCTCAGATCGATCCCTCGAACCCGAAGATGATCTCTCAGGGACCGTCCGTCTGCGTGTTCAACAAGGCGGATCCGGAGGAAGTACTCGCCTCGTGGCTCTTCGCGCAGTTTCTGCTGACAAACGACGTCCAGCTCGGTTACGCGGAGACGGAGGGCTATATCCCCGTCACGGCGAAGGCGCAGTCCGATCCCGCCTATCTCGATTATCTGAGCCGGTCCGGGGAGGACGACGGAGCTCACTACGCCGTAAAGATCGAAGCGACGCAGCTTTTGCTCGACAATATCGAAAACACCTTTGTCACGCCGGTCTTCAACGGCTCCGCATCGCTCCGGGACGCGGCGGGACAGCTGATCGAAAACACCGCCAAATCCGTCCGCAGAAAAGAGACCGTGGACGGGGCGTACTTCGAGAAGCTGTACGACGACGTCCGCTCCCTCTACCGGCTGGATCAGCTGGGCGAAAGGACGGCGCCGGGCGGGGAAGACCTCGGCCCTCTTCCGGGGACATCCGTTGCGCTGCTGTGCGGGATCGGCTCCGTCTGGATCCTCATGGGAGCGTATCTCCTCACCGGCGCGATCCGGAAGAAACTGGAAGAAAATCGCAGAAAGACTTGATTTTTGATGGATGGCGGAGTATAATGCTATTTGGGGAAATTCGGGAATCAATTCCGGATTCCATCCGAAAAAACAAGGAGATGTGTTTATGAAAAAGCTGATCGCAATCCTCATGGCGGCGGTGTGCCTGCTGACTCTGGCGGCCTGCTCCGGCAAAGAGGAAAAGAACGGGGCGGCGGATACCAAGGGCGAGGGCGTGATGACCTATGCCGAGTACGCTGCGGCTGCTCTCGATTCCGAAGTTGTGGTCGAGACCTACGTTCAGAACAAGCAGTCCTGGTGGGACAACAAGGCGACCTTCTACACGCAGGACAAGGAAGGCGGGTATTTCATCTATGAAATGGCCTGCACCGAGGAAGAGTACAACAAGCTCACCCCCGGGACCAAGATCAAAGTGACCGGCTTCAAGTCCGAATGGGCCGGCGAGGTGGAAATCACCGACGCGAAGTATGAAATCGAAGAGGGCAATTATGTGGCTCCCGCAACCGACGTCACCGACAAGCTCGGTACCGACGCTCTGGCGGACTATCAGAACCGGTTCGTGTCCTTCAAGGGCATGACGGTCGAAGCCTACGACGAGTCCGGCGCGGCGTTTGCCTACAAGAACGACGTGGACAAGACCGACGACCTTTACTTCAAGGTTTCGAAGAACGGTCAGACCTATGATTTCTGCGTCGAATTCTATCTCTGCGGACAGGATACCGCCGTTTACAAGGCAGTGGAAGGCCTGAAGGTCGGCGATGTGATCGACATGGAAGGATTCCTCTACTGGTACGAGGGAGCCAACCCGCACATCACCTCCGTCGTCCCCGCGCAGTAAAACACTCACCCCTCAAACAGGAAAGAAGTCCCGGTACGGAGAAATCCGCGCCGGGATTTTTATGACAACAGAACCGATTCCTATTTCTCTTCCCCCGGCTCCGGAATGAGTTCGCTGACCGCCGCTGCCGTGAGAATCAGGACTGCGCCGATCCAGCCGGAGACGGACAGGCTTTCCTTCAGGAAAAACGCGGAGCAGAGGACGGATACCACGGGCTCGAGATACCCGAGGATCGCCACGGTCTGGACGGGAAGACTGCCCATGCCGCTGAAATAAAGGCAGTAGGCGAATCCCGTGTGCACCGCCCCGAGCAGCAGGACGATGAGAACGGATCTTCCGTCTGGATTCAGCTCCGCGCTGAGGTTCCGGAAAATGGCATAGGGAAGGATCGTCAGCGCTGAAACCGCCAGCTGGACCACGGCTTTGTCGAGGGAGGAAATTCCCTCGATTTTTCTGTTGCAGACGACGATCCCGGCGAAGCACAGCGCGGCGCACAGCCCCAGCGACACTCCGACCGGATCCGCGCCTCCTGATCCCCATACGCCGGAGACGAGCACGATCCCGACGAGGGCGGCGAGGATGCACGGCAGCTTCTTCCGGTTGAGCTTTTCTCTCAGAAGAACGGGAGCTAAGAGGATCACAATGACCGGAGCCATATAATTGCACAGGCTGGCGACGGCGACCGTAGTCTTCACATAGGCCGCGAAGAGGAAGATCCAGTTGAGCCCGAGACAGATCCCGGACAGAAGAAGCCATGTTCCGTTGCGCCGGATCGCCCCCCCATCGGGCTTTTTCCGTCGGACGGCAAGCCAGAGCAGAATGAAGAGCGATCCGATCACGCCGCGTCCGAGCGCCACCAGCTCGCTCGGAAGATTGACGAACCGCAGAAAAGTTCCGATCGTGCCGTAGAGCAGAACCGCCCCGATATATTTGATTCGTTCGATCCCCGCGTTTCGTTCGTTCATGACTCCGCCTCCCCGGCCGTTTTCGTTCAGACGTATTATATCAGTCCCGTGCGCGTCTGTCAACGGAGCGGACGGCATTTTACGCTTCCCTCGAAGAAGAAGCCTGTCCCTGACAAAAACAGTCTTGACAACGGAACAGTTTTTGGGCATAATAGAAGCAGCTCGGAGAAGAGCAAAGAACCGATCGGAGGACGGATCTATGTATCAGAGAATGAAGGATGTTCTGGAAGGCCGGGAAGACAACTATATGCTCCCCTTCTACTGGCAGCACGGCGATCACTACGACACCATCCCGGAGGAAGTCGAGCGGATCTATCGGAGCGGAGCGCGCGCGTTCTGCGTGGAATCCCGTCCGCACAGGGATTTTGTCGGCGAGGGATGGTGGCGCGACATGGACCGGATCCTTGCGGAGGCGGAAAAGCGGGATATGAAGGTGTGGATCCTCGACGACGATCATTTTCCCACCGGTCACGCGGCGGGACGGGTCAAGGATCATCCGGAGCTGAGAAAATGGCAGCTTGTCGAGCGGCATGTGGACGTGATGGGGCCGCTCCGCGACGCGCTTCTGACGCTGGACCGGACGAACGACGAGCACGTCTTACTCGGGATCTGGGCGTATCCGCGCGTTCCGAGCCGTGAGAGCGAGATCCTCGAGGACTGCCGCCCCGAACCGCTCTGCCTGACGGAGGAAATCGACGGAGATTTCGTGCGCTTTACGATCCCCGACGGATGCTGGCGTGTCTTCTTCCTGTACCGGACGCGCAAGGGCAACGACCATCCGGACTACATCGACATGCTCAGAGAGGAGTCCGTGCGGGTGCTGATCGACGCGGTTTACGAGCCCCATTACGCGCACTATGCACGTTATTTCGGAAACACCATCGCCGGATTCTTCTCCGACGAGCCATCCCTCGGAAACGGCTGGTACGGCCCGCATTCGGAGGATCACGGCATGTACAACCGCCGTGTCGGGATGCCCGGACTCGCCCTCCCGTGGAACGACCGGATCCCCGGCATGATGCGGGACTCCCTCGGATTCGATCCCTCGCCCCTGCTTCCCGCTCTCTGGTTCGGCATG
This sequence comes from Oscillospiraceae bacterium, assembly GCA_015065385.1. Classification (GTDB taxonomy): domain Bacteria; phylum Bacillota; class Clostridia; order Oscillospirales; family CAG-272; genus UMGS1696. The sequence continues at coordinate 6,106 of SVQK01000023.1, forward strand.
GGAAAGGACACCGGCAGGATCCGGCATGCCTATATGGACGCGGTGACGAAGCTATACCGCGACTGCTTCACCCGTCAGCTCGGACGGTGGTGCGCGGATCACGACGTGCAGTACATCGGTCACATCATCGAGGATATGAACGCCCACGGACGCCTCGGATGCAGCGCGGGACACTATTTCCGCTCCCTTGACGGACAGCACATGAGCGGCATCGATATCGTGCTTCATCAGATCATGCCCGGCATGGCAGACTACATCCATTCCTGCACGGCGTCCGGCAACAACGCGGATCCCGAGTTCTTCGACTACGTCCTCGGAAAGCTGGCCTCTTCCTTTGCCCACATCGGATGTGAGACGGAGGGACGCGCGATGTGCGAGGTCTTCGGTGCGTACGGATGGGCGGAGGGATCCCCTGCCATGAAGTGGCTCCTCGACTACCTGCTGGTGCGCGGCGTGAACCGGTTTGTACCCCACGCGTTCTCTCCCGCGTTCCCGGATCCGGACTGTCCCCCTCATTTCGGAGCGGCGGGGAAAGATCCCCAGTACGCCGGATTCGCCAAGCTCATGCCGTACGGAAACCGCGTCGCCCACCTGCTGTCCGGAGGGATTCACCGAGCGGACGCCGCCATTCTCTACCATGCGGACGCGGAGTGGATGAACCGGGACGGCGACGCGATGCTGACTCAGGTTCCGGCAAAAACGCTTTACGACGCCCACATCGACTACGACATCCTTCCGGCGGACTGTTTCACGGAGGACAGCGGAAGCCGCGTCTTCCCGGCCCGCGCGGAGGGAGGCGTTCTGAGGGTCGGAGCGCAGTCTTACAGGGTTCTGATCGTGCCCGCGGCGAAGGAACTGCCGGAAAAACTAAAAACCCCGCTCGCCGCTCTCGAGAAGGCCGGGATCCCGGTGATCCGCATGACGCCCGGGATGACGCCGGAGGAGCTGCTCGAAGCGGTAGACCGGACCGGCCCGAGAAACGTCACCGTCGAAGGCGGATACCCCCTGCTCCGGATCTGTCACTATACGGCGGGGACTGCGGAAATCTTCATGTTTGCCAACGAATCGGTCTCCGATCCCGTCAAGACCCGCGTCCGTCTTCCGGACCTTGCGGGAAAGGAGCGCGGCGTCCTCTTCGATCTGTTGACCGACGAGACTACCTCCGTATCCGCGCAGGACGGGGCGGTCGAGCTGGATCTCGCTCCCTGTCAGTCCGTTTTAGCGGTGTTCGATACCCCGGAGAATATCCCGGATCTTCCCGCGAAGAAGTCTTGGACGGAATCCGAGCCCGCCGTGCTTTTGTTCCGGGTCGAGACCGTCCCCTATGACGACAAGGACGCGGTTTCCGTTCTCGCGGAGGCGGTTTCCGCGAACGATCTCAGCGGGACGAATCCGAAGCTCGATCCCGCGTTTTCCGGTACGATCCGGTACAGCGCGGTCTTTGACGGCCAGCGGGAATCCCTCGCCCTCGATCTCGGAAAAGTGGGCCAGACGTCGCGGCTCTGGCTCAACGGGCATGATCTCGGCGTCCGTGTCTGCCCTCCGTACCGCTACGATCTGACCGGAGCGCTCGAGGACGGCAAGAACGAGCTGGTGATCGAAGTGTACAATACGCTCGCCAACGCCATTCGGGATCATTTCTCCTCCTTTATGGCGATCCCTGCCTCTGGACTCACCGGCGGCATCCGCTTCCTGCGGGAAAAAGACTGAACAGAACGGACAGTGGCTTATCTGCTGCTGTCCGCTCTTTTTTCAAGGAGCTGTCAGCGATGTGCGTGTCATGGAATAATACTAATCTCAAGCTAAAAGGGAAACGCGGCTTTCTTTCGGATGAAAGCTCGCTCAACAAGTTGAGCCGGCAAAGAACTTTGAAAATGGGAAAGGAGATTGACTGTACCAATAGAGTGAAGCGGAAGCTTCGGCACACCAACGAAGCTTCGCACAGAGTGCGAACTTCTGAAGCCATCCAACCTTATCAGAGTTATCGCACGCGATGCCCATCCGCTCAACAAGTTGAGCCGCACGGCGATTCGCACCCTACATGGAGCGATCAAAACCCATATAGTTTAGCATTTTTTAGGCTGAGAATAGTATACGCCGTTCTACTCTCATCCTCCGAGCCCGTAATCCCGACAGCACTGCCTGAGTCCCTCCGCAGTGGAGGAAAAGACGATTCCGGCGGCTTTCAGCTTGTCCGTGTTCATCCAGAGGTTCCGTCTCGGACCTGCCTCCGTAATGCGGATCCTGAGTCCGGCCAGCTCCGCGAGAAGTCGTCCGGTTTCAGCCATGGACAAGTCGTTTTCGCTCCCGTAGTTGTAAATTCCGCCGGGCAGGGAGACCGCCATTTCTATGTGCGCCGCTACCTCGCGGACATAGGTGATGCCGCGCATTTCGGTGGAGGACAGCGCGATTTCGCCGCCGTTTGCACGGAGCATGTTCATGAGGAAATTCCCGCGGTTCGGCGTTCCGTAGCGGGGCATATCGTACATCCATGTTGCGCGGAGCAGCACCGTGTCCGGGTTGCGCTCAAGGGAGCGGGCCTCCATCTCGAGCTTTTCACGGGCGTAGAGATTGGCCGGCTCGGTTTCGTCCTCGGAGAAGGGACCTTCGTCACCCCGTCCGCTGTATACCTGATCCGTGCTGTAGAGAACGCACTTCACGCCCGTCTTTACAAGCCAGAGCGGCAGCTCCACGTTCGCCCGGTATGAACCCTCCGGATCCGCGGCGCATGCTCCGATATCGGAAATCGCCGCCGTGTGGACGATCACGTCCGGTTCCACGGAATCCACCAGTCTCTTGACGTCGTCTTCGCCGAACGATCGGAGGGAAGGGGAGGGCACCGTCTCCATGGCATCCGCGATCCGCGCTCCGACAAAACCGCGCGCTCCGGTCAGAAGGATTTTCATCTTGTTTCTACTGTTCTATGTCTTTGATGATCATTGGGCTCGACCAATCCGGAGCAAGCGGAAACTCTTTTGTGCTAACTTCTTATGTTCGCTCTCCATTTTTTTCAGTATAGCATAAAATCCGCCGAATGGGAAGGATAAAATGAAAAAATCAAGCTCGATCCGTACAGTCAAGACGCGAAAACACAGCTCGGGAGCGGATATGCAGATGAATGAAGACGAAGTTTGAATAAGCAAATGACAAATCGTAAATTTGCATTTGCAAAATAATAATATCCTGTTCGCCCACTACCGCGCGCATTTCCGGGATTCTGAGCTTTACGGAAAACTGTACGGATTGTTCGGCAGGCGAAGCGGTTCTGTGAGAATCGCCGAAAAAACTCTCCGAATCACTCAAAACTTGACGAATCCTGTTGAAATTCCCCCGGATCTGTGATAGAATGGGACCGTAGAAACCTACATATTTTATTACTCACACAGAGAGGAAAACATCATGAGCCTTCTTTCCAGTCTGCTCGGATCCATGTCTTCCGAGGAATCCGTCGAGGCAGTTTCCAAAAAGACCGGCGTTTCCAAGCTCGCCATCGGCGGTCTGGTTGCCCTTGCTCTGCCCCTTCTGATCAAGAAGCTGACCAACAACGCGCAGTCCCAGCAGGGCGCGGCCTCCCTTCTCGGAGCGCTTGCCCAGCACACAGACACCTCCTCCATTACCGATCAGTTGACCAACGCCGATACCAACGACGGCAACGCCATCATCGGCCACATTCTCGGCTCCGATCAGGGGGACGCCATCAGCCAGCTCGCGTCTCAGTCCAACCTGAGTGAAGATCAGGTTTCCTCCGTTCTCGGCAACATCGCTCCCGCGCTCATGAGCAGCCTGTCTGCGGCCAATACGGAGAACATCCAGAGCGCCGCACAGTCTGCTGCACCGTCCGGCGGTCTTTCCTCCCTTCTCGGCGGTATTCTCGGCGGCACTTCTTCCTCCGGCGCGGGCAGCCTGCTCGGTTCGCTCTTCGGCGGCGGCAAGAAGGAAGACGAGGCTGCCGACGGTTCCGCTCTTCTGAGTCTTCTGCTCAATTCCGGAAAATAAACCGGACAGCACACGTCCGTTCTGCCGGGAAAATCATTTCCTTTTTCACTGAACGCTGCCGGATTTCCGTGATCCGGCGGCGCTATTTTTGTAGTTTTTTACTGAAAATCAAACGATGCGGAAAGGTTTTCTGTGAAAATTCTACGACGAAATCTTTGACGGATTTTTTCCTCTCCATTGACACCGAGCATTTGGCATGATATAATAGGTACAGTCGGAAGGGACCGCGAAGATCCGGTTCACTCCGATCAATTTACGGGGAACCCCGTATCAGTACTTAAGGAGGAGACATGAAAAAACTCACAGCTTTGCTTGTGGCCTGCTTCATGATCGCCGCTCTCGCAGTTGCCGTTTCGGCATACTGGGAACCGGAAGAGGCGTTCCTTGAAGTCAAGTTCACAATCGGCAAGCAGACGACCGCCTGGAATGCCGACGGTCAGATCTCCGATGGCGAGTACTACAAGGTAGACATCGATCCTACCTGGCTGTCCTATGCCATCAACGACTCCGACACGGATGCAGGTCTCGAGTACGCGAAAGC
>SVQK01000024.1 GCA_015065385.1 Oscillospiraceae bacterium
AATGGATAGGCTATACCAATCAAGTGAAGCTGAGGCTTCGGCACACCAATATAGCTATCCAACCTTATCAGAGTTATCGCACGCGAGCTCATCGCACGGCGATTCGCACCCTACATGGAGCGATCAAAACCCATATAGTTTGGTTTTTGGGCTTGAGATTAGTATTACGGATTCTTCCTGCGCTGCTCCGCTTCCCAGATCAGCTCTTCGAGGGTCCGGTACAGGTGGTCGGGCTCCACGGGCTTGGAGAGATGGGCGTTCATGCCGACCTGCAGGGACTGCTGGACGTCCTCGTCAAAGGCGTTGGCGGTCAGGGCGATGATCGGCACGGAGGCGGCGTCCGGTCGGTCCATGGCGCGGATCTTCGAAGCGGCTTCGAGTCCGTCCATCTCCGGCATGCGCACGTCCATGAGGATGGCGTCGTAATAGCCGGGCGCGCTGTCCGCGAACATTTCGACCGCGATCCGTCCGTTTTCCGCGTGGTCGATTCCGATCTCGCGCATGGAGATGAGCTCCTTCATGATTTCGGCGTTGATCAGGATGTCCTCCGCTAAAAGGACGCGCCTGCCTCTCAGATCCGCGCGCTTCTTCTTGCGGAAGAGGCTTATGCTGTTGCGGCGGGCGATGCGCTCGAATTCCTCCAGAACGTTCGAGGCGAACAGCGGCTTGGCGAGAAAGCTGTCCACGCCGATGTGATACGCCTCGTCCATGATTTCGTCCCAGTTGTAGGCGGTCAGGATGATGACGGTGGTCTCGCTGCTGTACCGCTTTCGGATCTCCTTCGCCACCTCGATGCCGTCCATATCGGGCATCTTCCAGTCGAGGATCACGAGATTGAACGCCTCCTGCTTTGCGTGCGCGAGTTCCAGCATGTGGAGGGCGTCCGGGCCCGAGAGGCAGGTTTCCGCAAAGATCCCGGCCTCGTCCAGCACCACCCGGGCGTGCTCGCAGGCGATGGGATCGTCGTCCACCACCAGCACCCGCATGTCCTTCGGATCGAAGTCGTCCGGAACCTGCGCGGAGCGGGAGCAGTTCTTCAGGGTCACGATCACCGTGAATTCGGATCCCACGCCCTTTTCCGATTCCACGGAAATCGAGCCGTTCATCATCTCCACGATGTTTTTCGTGATCGCCATGCCCAGACCCGTGCTGCCGTACTTGTTGTTCCGGCTCGAATCCTCCTGGGTGAAGGAATCGAAGATCTTCGGCAGAAACGCCTTGTCCATGCCGATGCCCGTGTCCCGGACCGCGAATTTCAGCGCGGACTGATCCCCCATGGTCCCGGTCTTCTCCACGGTCAGGGTGACGCTGCCGGGCGCTTCGGTGAACTTGATCGCGTTGGACAGGATGTTGATGAGCACCTGCTTGAGCTTCATGTCGTCGCCGATGTAGTAGTCGTCCACCTGACCGTTGATCCGGCATTCGTACTTCAAGCCCTTGTCGGAGCACTGGGACATAACCATCGTGTTGATCTGCTCGAGCATCCCGGAGAAGGAGAATTCTTCCTTTCTCAGCGTCAGCCGTCCCGACTCGATGCGGCTCATGTCCAGAATATCGTTGATGAGGCCGAGCAGGTGCTTTGCGCTCTCTCCGATCTTTTCAAGATACGCGCGGGTTTCTCCGCCGAGGGAGGGATCTTTCAGCGCGAGGCTGTTCAGACCGATGATGGCGTTCATCGGCGTGCGGATCTCATGGCTCATGCTGGAGAGGAAGGCGGTCTTGGCCTTGTTCGCCTCCTCCGCCGCGGCCAGAGCCTCCACCAGAGCCCGGTTCTTCGCCAGCGAATCGCGCATTTCCGCGTCGATGACGGTGAACCCGAGTCCGACCGCGTGGACGATGTGGTCGTCCCGGTCCTCCGCGTGACGGACGCCCGCCATCCGCAGCATTTCGTAGTATTCCCGCCCTCCGCGGCGCACGAGATAGCGGTAGGAGATGAGCGATTCCACGGCCAGAGCGGCGCGGATGTTGTCCGGCTCAATGAAGCGGCGGAATCCGGCCCGGTATTCCTCGTCCACGAAGGAATCCGCATAGTAGCAGAACCGCGCGAGGAACGGGAAATGGATCCCCTCCGGCGTATGGTCATGATCCTCGGGGTCCGCCCGGTAGCAGACGGCGTCGTCCTTGTCGAGATTCACATGATAGACGCTCCGGTAATCGGAGGCCATCGCGGTGATCATTTTGTCCTGCTCGTCCCGGTACCGCTGCTGTTCGAGAAGCTGTTTCTGAAGCTCGAGCCTCTCCTCCAGCTCCTGCTGGCGCGCCTTGCTCTCAGCCTCCGTCGTCTTGATGCGGGTCAGCTCGGAGATATCCACGCACATGCCGAGCAGACAGAGCCGTCCGCCCGCGTCCCGGAATTTGGTCTTGGTGGTCTGTAAGTTCCGGATCGCGGTGCCGGAGGCGTCGGGGACGTCTTCGAGAAAGACGTAGGCGGAGTCCATGGCGAGCGCGCGCCGGTCGTCCTCCACAAAATGCGCGGCAGTCACCGGGTCGAAGAGGTCGGCGTCCGTCAGGCCCACCACGCCTTCGGGGGAATCCTTCATCGCGTATTCGGCGAACGCCTGATTGCACGCGAGATAGACGCCCGTCTCCGCGTCCTTCGAAAAGCTCATGGCGGGCATGTTGGAGAGCAGGGAAGAGACGGAGCCCAAGAGATCCGCCAGCTTGGCCGCGTTCTGTACTTCCTCCGTCAGGCGGCGGTTTTCCTCCTCCGCGCGGCGGGCTTCCTGCAGGGCTTTCTGCACGGCATGACCCTTGCGGATGTCCTCGTCCACGTCCTTGAAGCCGCAGACCACGCCCATCTTCCCGCCGGGCATATCCACCTTGGCAAACTCGATGCGGAAATACCGCTCGCTGCCGTCGTCCATTTTCCGCAGATAGTTGATGTTGAACTGGGGCTTCTCCGAGAGGCGCGTCACGATGTTTTTGAGGGCCAGCTCCTCCTCGAGCCGCGGCTGGTCGGAATCCGCGACGGTGGATCTGATATAAAACTCCTTGGCGGCGGAGTATTTCAGCTGTCCGAGGGCGTCCCGGATGGGCAGGGAGTGGACCGAGCCGCCGTCAACATCGCCGCGGTAGAGGGAAAAGGTTTCACTCTCCACGTCGTTGATGAGCCAGACCGTGTGGTACGCCTTGCTGAGCGCTTCGATCACCGCCTGACGCACGGCCATGTCGGATTCCATGCGCGCCCGCTTTTCGGTGATGTCCGAGATGAAGACGTAATAGATCCCGCCGTGCGCGTCCGTTTCCGTATAATGGCCGTAATCGTCCACCCAGCGGACCGAGCCGTCTTTCCGGACGATGCGGTATTCCGTGTGGTCGAGATTGTCCGAGTGCGACCGGATCTGGCTGTCGATGGAGGCGCGGACGGATTCGTAGTCGTCAGGATGAACCATGCCGCGGAAACAGAACCCGGTGTGCTCCCGGAAATCCGCGAGATCCGCGCAGCCGTAGAGTTCGAATACCTCCTCGTTGGCGTAGAGCAGTTCTTCCGGATCCTCCGCACGGTATATGAAGAATCCGCCGGGGATGTGCCGGCCGATCTCCGTGACGATGGGGAGGGTTTCGTCGTTCAGGTCAAAGTGTTTTCCGAACATGATGGGAGCTCTCCTTCTCTGGGGCTGTCTTACTCGGCGCGGAAGGCCGGAAATGGGACGGGCAGATAACCGTTTGTATTATACCATAAACGGGAAGTTCTGTCAAACCGAAAGGCAAAGCCCTCGTGCGGCATGAGGGTCTCGGCGCGGGAACTGCGGCGCGTGCCCGGGGGATTCTTGAAAAAACCGGTGTCGGACGTCGTCCCATTCCGGCGCGGATCCGCGGGAAAAGTCGGGAATCGCCGTCGAATTAACAGTTTGTTTTCATTTCATATTCTGAATATTCATATTCAAAACGTCTAAATCAACGGCGCAAACGAAAATGACCTTTGCGCCGGATGCTTGTCTCACAGCAGAAAGGATGATCGACATGAAGAAGAAAACACAGATGATCGGCGCGATTCTGGCGGCACTGCTCTGCGCGGCCTCCCTTCCCGTTTCGGCGGCGGAGGATCTGACGGCCGACGGGGAAACGGTTCTCACCGGAAGGGCGATTCCCGTGGAAAGCACGGAACATAAGGAAGACACGAAGAAAACGGAAGACAATCAGAAAAAGGCAGAAACTGAAACCGCGGGAAAAACACAAAAAAACGAAGAAGCGGAAAAGGCCGCGGAAACGGTCGCGCTGTCCTTCAAGGATGTGAAGGAAGACGCGTGGTATTATAACGACGTGAAAGCCGCGGTGGAGGCGGGACTGGTACACGGACGGAGCGCGTCTGCGTACTGCCCGGACGAAACCATGACGGCGGCGGAGGCGGTGAAGCTGGCGGCCTCCATGCATCAGAAGAGAGCGGACGGAAAGGTGACGCTCGAAAACGGGGATCCGTGGTACAAGCCCTATGCGGATTACGCGAAGGAGCACGGGATCATCGGCGGGGACTATGACTGGGACAAGCCGGTGACCCGCGCGGACTACATGGCGATGTTCGCGCGCGCCCTGCCCGGGAGCGACTACGCGAAGATCAACGAGATCCCGGACGGTTCGATTCCCGACGTGCCGGAGGATCACCCGAAGGCCGCGGAAATCTACAAGCTCTACACCGCCGGGATCGTTCAGGGGGATGAAAAGCACCTCTGCAGGCCGGAGGATTCCATCAAGCGCAGCGAGGTGGCCGCGATCCTCTCGAGAATGATGAACGCGGACAAGCGGATCGTCTTCACGATCGAAACGGTTTTCGAAAAGAAGCAGGAGATCCGTCCCTACGACTACGTCGGCGTTTGGGAGGACGCGTGGAGCCAGCGCGCAAGCCTCGAGATCCTGCCCGGCGCGGAATACGGCCAGTACGACGCGACGATCCACTGGGGCAGCAGCGCGGATTCCGCCGGGATCTGGAACATGACCTTGAACTTCGACGAGGCGACGGGAAAGATGTCCTACAAGAACGGGACCATGGCGCTCGTGACCTTCAGCCAGACCGGCGAAGAGACCCGGGACGAGAAGTGGGCGGACGCCGAGGGGTATTTCCTCATCACGGAGAAGGGCAAGATGAGCTGGAGCGACAGCCGGGAAGACCGGAGCGCGCAGTTTGACCTCAACCGCGTCGTGGCGCCCGGTCCGACTGCCGACGAGCTGGTCGAGGGCTTCTTCAAAGTGATCGGCGGGATCGGACCCGGATCGGCGGGAGCGTCCCTCCGTCAGGTCAAGGCCGCCGAGGACGTCATGACCTTCGCCATCGGCCACGGGATCTGGAACGGTGATAATCAGACGCTGAGAGAGAATCTTCTGACCGCGTGGGAAAGCATGACCGAGGACGAGCAGAAGGCCTTCGACGCGAGCTTCATCGACGTGCTGTCGATGGTCCGCGACGCGAAGGCGGATCCGGAATCCTTCGCCGGACAGTTCTCGGACGCCGGAGCGGAAAAGATCGCGGACTACTTCAAGGATCCCGCCGCGATGCTCTCCTGGGACGAGCTGACCTCGAACACCCTCACGATGGGCAACTCCGACGGGGAATAAGCCCTGTGAACCTGCAATAAAACAGACCGCCGTATCCTTTTCTCCGGTTCATTCCGGGGGATGCGGCGGTTTCGTTATGCGGTTTATTGCTCCGCCAACAAACAAAAGCTTGCCGGAATTGGTATCCGATGCCTGAAAGCCAGGTGGAAAAAGGGTTCGGGAAGCTGCACGTTTGAAAACCAACGTTTAGTTTGTTGTCGCATGAATAAAAACGTGCTCACGCCTCCGTCACGGTCACCGTCATGCCGTCCGGAGCCTCAAAGGTCCAGCCGTCGGCGGGGCCGTTCCAGAGACGGATGCGGCAGGCCTTCTCCCGGAATTCAGCCGTTCCGCACGGTCCGCAGGTGAAGAAGGGAACCGTCAGGGGAACCGCGGCGGGGCGGAATCGGACGGTTTTTTCCGCGGCGTCCGCTGAGAGACCGGAGGCGGCGATCATCGTCGTCCAGGAGGAGAGGGGGCGGGTGTAGCGGAATCCGCATTCCCAGTGCTCCCAGAACTTCCCGAACCGGATCTGATTCTCGTGGATCGTCCGGACGACGGCGTCCGCTTCTTCCCGCATTCCGACGGACAGGGCAAGCGCGGCGACGGCGTACCCGATCCCGGTCCAGTTTGCCTCGGCCTGACAGTTCTCAAAAGTCTGGAGCGTGACGGTCCGGTCCGGGGGACAGAAGACGTTGACAAGCCCTCCGTCCGCGGTGTAACACCAGCGGAAGACTTCGGCGAGAACCTCCCGGACTCTGCTGTCGGGAAGATTTCCACCGATGCCTGCCATGCGCAGAAACCACTCCCCGTCGAGCTGATCGGTCATGAGCGCACTGTCCCATGCGGATCCGTTTTCGTCCTCCCGCCGCCAGAGATCGTAATAACGCCCGTTCCAGAGCTTGGCTTCGAGAGAGGCCAGCCCTTTTTTGAGCAGATCCTCCCACTCTTCCCGGCGCTTTTCCTCTCCTAAAACGGAGGCGAGGCGGACGGCGGCCTTCAGCGCGGAGAGCCAAAGGACGCAGATATAGGTCGGCGCGCCGGAGAAATTCCACGCGTCGTAGGTGTTGCGCCGGGTCCCCTTGTCGGGCAGCCCGTCCCCGTCCGTGTCGAGCAGGAGGGAGTTGTCCATGGCCTTCTGTACGGGAACCCAGAGCCGCTCGAGATACCCGCGGTCCCCGGTGAAGAGCGCGTCCCGGCAGACCATCAGGACGAACTGCGGGTTCATGTCCACCCGGTCGAATCCGCCGTCCACATGGGCGAGGTCGGGATAGAAGCAGTGGTGGACCCGCCCGTCCTCCCGCTGGAACGCCGCGCCCATCTCCATCTGCCCTTTCTGCAGGTCCGGGAACAGGGCCAGCAGTCCGAACGAGGCGTGATAGGTGATGTCCGTGGTGTGGAACCCGCAGTAGCCGAGCCCTTCCCACAGTCCGAACGAGCCGTTTTTCAGATACCACGAATCCTTGACGACAGTTGAGAGATGTCCGCTCCACGAATCGGGATAGAACTGGGGCAGATCGGTGCGGTAGAGCAGGTCCGCAAACGCAGCGGCTTGGTCGGCGATTTCCGCTCGATGAGCGGCAAGATGGCGGTTGACCTCCCGTGCGTCCCGGAACCGATTCTCGTACCAGTGGCCGAGCCGGTCGTGATTCGCGCTGAAATGATTGGGAAAGTACCACGAGAGGATGAAGCGGACGCGTCGGGTCTCTCCGGGCGCGAGCTTCACGCTGCTGCACAGGGCGCAGGATCCGAAGTCCTCTCCCATGCGGTTCAATGAGGAACGGCAGGCGGCGAGGAAAGTATCTTTTTCCTCCCGAGACTGTGGGAATCCGGGATGGATACGGCGGACGCGTTCCATCAGGGACCGTGCGAAGGGATAATTCATCATCTCCCCGAGGATCCGGTCCGCGGCCTCGTTCTTCAGATCGGAGATTAGCGCGGGGATCGGGGTCGGAGGCGTACCTGCGTCGGTGTCCGGGAGCGCGCCGGTTTTGCGGAACCCGAACAGAAAGGATTCCTGCGAGACGCCGAGCTCGGAGGACGCCACATACTCCCTGAGAAACCGGAAGTGCTCTCCCGCGATCCATGAGATCTCCCCGCCCTCCGCCGACCAGCAGAGAGAACCGCGGCCCCGGTCGTCGTGTCCCTCGTCCCACGGCATGAGCTCGGGGGCGTTCAGGAAGATCCCGACGCGATCCCCGTCCCGGTACCGTTCGTTGACACAGCGGCGGCGGTTGCAGAATCCCGGCTCGAGGGCGGAGAGAAGGCTGACGGAGAGGGAGGTCTCACCCGGGTTGGTCAGGGTGAAATCGAGATAAAACCCCGGCGTCGCGCTGTCCTCCGTACGGTGCGGGACGAAGGGTGCGACGGCGCGCAGGCTGACCTCGACCGGGAGCGCGGAGTCCTCGTAGGAGAGATCGCATAGCGGGAACCGCCCGTCGAACCGGATGCGTTCCACCGGCTTGTTCCACGGGAACATCCGATAGGTGAAATCCTCCGGGGCGGTCTTCATGCCGAGCTTGCGGATCACGGGAACCCCGTCCCCGGACTGCGCGCGCACCCAGAAGGAGAGGGAGCCCGTCGCCCCTTCGCCGTCGTCCACCCGTTCTTCCCAATGGCGTTCCGCCCAGCGTGGGACGTTGGCGATCTGCCATTCGTGGAATTCGCCGTCCGGCCACAGCTCTACGGTTCCGGTCCCGATCCCGCCGAGCGCGATGCCGGACTCCTGCTGTCTGACTGTCGTGAATTTGGCCATGTCTTCCTCCGTTCCGGGTCAGCCGATCCGATAGACGAACTTGAAGCGTCCGGCGGGAGCGGCGTCGCCCTGAATGTAGAACTTCATGATATCGCCGTCCTCGACGTTGTCCGCCCATTTGAAGCTGAATCCAGCTCCGGTGTCCGCCCGTCCGAGGACTTCGCACGGGATCCGGAGAACGAGATACCGTCCCGTCACCCTGTAATCCGCCTCGCCCGCCGGGACCGTCTCGAAGCCCTCGCCGGTGAAGCGTTCCACCACGGCCTTGTCCGCGGAGGGGGAGACCCGGTTGACGATGTAGTCGAAGCTCTCCCAGCCGTCAAGTCCCGCGTCGGTGGTGTCGATATAGAGGCGCATCCAGTTCGGATCGGAGGACGGGGTGATTTCCGCCGCGCATTCGACGAGGAAATAGTAATTCTCCCCATCCCGCGCGGCCTTTGCGCCCACGATATCGTTCCGACCGCTCTCATCGGTGAGCCGCACGCCTCCGTACGCGGCCGCGTCCCGGTTTCCGGTGTTGCCGCGGTAGGCGATGAACTCCGGTCCCACGTCCGCCCATTCGACAGCGGGATCCGCGTTCAGATCGATGCTCTTCGGACCGGAGGCTGCGGGTACGGGGCGCGCTCCCTTGAATTTGCGGACGTAGTCGGCCAGCTGATAGTAGTAGTGATCCTTGAGATCCCCCATGGTCGGCTCGATATCCCGGCTGTAGGTCTCGTCGAATTCGTCCGGGAAGGCGTTCTCCACCGCGGCGGCCGTCGGGGGCCAGGATTCGTACCGTCCGGCGTTCCATTCGTTCCAGCCGGTGACGAAGACGATCCGCGGATCCTTTTCGATGGCGAACTCCCACTGTTCGGCGAAGTTCGCGCCCCAGAGCTTGGCGTCCTCGCGCGTGTCGTAGCCTCTTGTGGTCCAGTGGCGTCCGAAGATGTTCTCGCCGTTCATCGCGGTGAGTCCCTTTTCCGCCGACCAGTTGTGCGCGACGCCGACCGTGGTCATTTCAACGCGATCCGGATCCGCCGCGCTGTAATAGAGGGCCTGCGGCGTGGTGGACAGCCAGCCCCAGCGTTCCGTGCCCTCCCGCGGAGCGTGATAGTCCTTCGCGTTGTAGACCGGCTCTCCGGCGCGGAAGGTGAAGAAATCCCAGATCTCCTGCTCCAGAAGATCCGTCCGGCGCGCGGTGAGGGACGTGCGATAGGCCATGAGCATCGGCTTGCCGTCCAGATAGAACCAGAGATCCTGATACCGACCGGGCCGGTAAATGTCCTGATACAGGGATTTGAGCTGGGTTTCGGTGTCGGATCCGGCGGCGAAGGGAAGCATGAACGAGATCTTCGGCACGTTCACGCCGTCCTTTTTCGCCTGCTCGAAGACCTCGTAGATCTTGAGATAGCTGTTTCTCCATGTGAAGGTGCCGTTGGTGTTGTCCATGAAGATCACGTCCACGCCCGCCGCCGCCATGAGCTCGGCCTGACGCCGGATCACCCATTCGTCCGTCGTGAGGTAGTAGCCGTAGACAGGCTCGTCCCAGAAATAGCGGATCGAGCCTTTCGGCCAGTACGCGCTTTCATAGTCGTTCTTGATCTCGGGGTGTTCCCGCATGAATTCCGTGACGTTGAGCGGTTTGCCGTTGTCCGTGTTGTGCCAGTCCCAGTAGAACATGGCGACGATCTTGTCCTCCTTCGGGTCTCCCACGTCCCCGTTCATGGAGAGCGTGCGGCCGAGCCCGTCCGTAGCGGCCCATGTGTCCGGCATGGCGTCCCGCAGGATCAGAATGTCGTCCTCCGGGAGAACAAATTCGGGGGGAGATGTGTGCTTGCCGTCGATTTCGTTCATGTTTGCAACCTCCTCAAAATAAGTGTCGCGCGGTTCGGTAAAGCAGATGTCAAGCTGCAGGTCCCCTTCCGAGAAGAGACCGCTGTTGAAGATCCATCCTCCGGATTCGCGGCCCGGAAAGACCCATGTCCCGGCGGGGCCTTTGGTGTCCTGAATGGCGAAGAGATAGTCCCCCGCGGGCATCTCGTCGAAGGTGAGCGCGTCGGTCGCGCAGTCCCGGAGCTTTGTGAAATGCTTGCTGACAGCGGGACCTGCCGCGAGCATGGCGTCATAGTTGTCGTCCCAGACATAGAGCGCGAGGGTGGCCTCCGAATCCGTCTGGGTCCAGGTGGGAACGCAGTAGGTGAACTGGTTGAACGGAGCCGTGACTCGGCAGCGCACGCCGTAGACCTCGCCCTCGGCCACCTGATGGGCGGATTTTGCGGATTCGTCGAGCTCGTAGGCCGACACCCAGCTGATCTTTTTGACCGGTTTCTCGAGTTCCGGTTCGGGTTCCGCTTCCGGCGCGGGCTCTTCTGTATCGGGTGCCTCCGTCTCTCCGGTCGTTTCGGGATCGGAAGGTTTTGTTTCATCCGGAAGCGTTTCCGTCAGAGTCGATTCACTGTCCTCCGGCGCGGCTGACGGCGAGCAGGCGGAAAAAGGCCCGATCGCGGCGCAGAACAGGAGCAGGACGGCCAGTTTTCCGGCGCGCCGCCTCGTTTCTCCGGATATGCCTCCGCGGGATATTTGCGGCTGCCGTCCGCCGCGGTTTTTGTGTTTCATGGGGATCCTCCCGTACCTTGACCCGGTTTTCCGGGATTCTTCCCGTTGATTATAGCATATTGCCTCCGGGGATTGCAAGAACGCGCGGGAAAAAAACGAAGATTCCGGCGCCGGAGGGGCAGATTGTGCAGAGTGCCCCAAAATGGCGTGCTTTCGGTTCATGAATTGTTTACATTTTTGAACCGCTCAAACCGCGCAACCCACTGGACAAGGTGCGGGAGGGACGTGTTATAATAGCGATAACGAAAGCTGACGGAATTCAGCGGCAGATATGGGAGGACAGCATGAAAAAACGGATCGTAACGACAACGGCGGTATTTGACCCGGGGTATCCCGCGGAAAAGGCGGCAGAACGGCTTGCGGGACTCGGCTTCGAGGCGCTCGATATGGCGCTGGATTACTGGAGGACCGCGGAGAATTCTCCCTTCCTCACCGACGGCTATCTCGCGTGGGCACAGGCGGTCGGAAAACAGGCGGAGAGCGTCGGCGCTCCCTACACCCATTCCCACGCTCCCGGAGAGGCGGGGACGGATCCGCTGATCGGGCGTTCCATCGAGACGGCGGGCGCGCTCGGGGCGAAGTACATGGTGCTCCATCCCATCTTCCGGGAAAACGGCGCGGACATCGACGACGCTGACACTTTCATCAGGCGGAACGCGGACGCGGTGAAGCCGTGGCTCCCGCTCGCACGGGATTCGGGCGTGGTGATCCTCTCCGAAAATCTCCTGTGGGGCGCGTCCCGGGATCCCCGGATCATCGCGCGGCTTGTCGAGTCGGTAGGATCGGAGCAGTTCGGCTGGTGCTTTGACACGGGACACGCGAATATCTTCGGCTACGGCCCCGCGATCCTGCCGGAATGCGCCTGCCCGCCCCTGTCCCTACATCTTCAGGACAACAACGGCGGCGGAGACGAGCACCTCATCCCCGGGGACGGGAACATCGACTGGGACGCCATGGCGGCTTCTCTGAAAGCGGTCGGCTACGCGGGGGACTGCGTGCTCGAGGCCCATCACCAGAGCCTTGACGCGAAGGACGAGGACAGGGATCCGATCCTTGCCCGCCTCTTCACCGCCGCAAAGGATCTCAGAGCGAAGATGGAGGACTGAGCGGGCTGCAGCGGATTTGCTGACCGATCTGTGACATCGAAGGAGAGAACATGATGAAGAAACGCATTCTCAGCATACTTTTGGCAGGCTTGCTGCTGGCGTCCTGCTCGGCGAATAACCCCGAGGGAGGAGAAGAAACAGAGGCTCAGGCGTCCTCTTCGGAGCTTGCCGGGACTCCCGCGGCCGAAACCGAGCCAGAACCCGAGGAGACCGAGGTCACGGACGACGTGCCGGAACTGGACTTCGGACAGGACATGGACCTGCTCGTCTCCAACATCAGCTGGGCGACCCGGAACGTCATAGCGGAAGAGCTCACGGGCGACCGGGTGGGGGACGATCAGTACAACATGAAACTTGAGATGGAGACCCGCTTCAATACCAAGCTGGCAGAAACCTATACGGATGACATTTGGAGTACAGCTTATCTGAATCGACTGGTCAAGGCGGACGACGATACCTTTGAACTCTGCTTTGTCCTCGACCTCTACGCCCCCGGATATGCCAACAGCGGACTGGTGCAGGCGCTGGACGACGTGCAGTACATCGACCTTGAAAAGCCTTACTGGGATCAGGCGCTGAGGCCCTGCGTCACCATCGCGGGAAAGACGTGGTTCGCCTTCGGGTGCTTCGATCTCTCTTACTACGATCTGACCCACATCCTGACCTTCAACAAGGGGCTGGTTTCAGATCTGAACCTGGGGAATCCATATGAGCTTGTGCGGGAAGGCAAGTGGACCGTGGACGCCTTTGAATCTGCGGCAGCCCGGGCCGTGATGGACGTGGACGGCGACGGGACCATGACGACGGAGGATTCTTACGGCTTCACCAGCGTTGCCAAGCAGATTTTGCCCTGCTTCTGGATGGCGGCGGGAGAGCAGAGCATCGCCAAGGATGAGCGGGACATTCCCTATCTCAACATTATCGGCAACGAGCGGTTCATGAGTGTCTTCGAGCGGATGTACTCCGTCATGTGGGACAACGGGATCTGGTGCCCGAACACCGAGGATCAGAACTTCTGGTCCGGAACGGTCAATATGTTCGGAAACGGACGTGCGCTCTTCGCCGCCTCGACCTTCTACTACCTGAACGAGTTCCGGGATCTGGAAACCGATTTCGGGATCCTGCCCTATCCGAAGTTCACCGAGGATCAGGACGGTTATCACAACCGGGTCGAGGGCGGATGCAAGATCGCCGTTATCCCGGTCAACAGCCGCGTGCCGGAGAAAGCGGGAGCCCTGCTGGAAGCCATGGCTGCCTACGGATTTCGGACCCTGATCCCGGATTACTACGAGGTGGTCCTGAAGCGGAAGAACTCCCGGGACGAGGAGTCCGCGGAGATGCTCGATCTGATCTTCTCCACCCGGAGCTACGACCTCGGCGATACATGGTGGTGCAACGAGCTCCGCGACGGGATCTTCAAGCCCATGTTCCGGGACAATAACAGGGATCTCGTTTCGGAAATCGCAAAGAAGCAGAAGCTGATCAACAAGACAGTGGAGAAGGCAATCTCGTCCTTCCTCGACTGAGCTGAAAAGGAGCGCTGTATGGCGAAAAACTGTTTTGTATATGAAGGCGGAGACGATCGGTTCGTCATCCGGTTTTACGGAAAAAACATCGCGCGGGTGACCTACCGCGAGCCCGAAGGAGGCCCTCTTCCTTCCTATTCCGTGACGGCGGAATGCCCGGCAGAATGCCCGGCGGAGGCGGAGGTCTCGGCCTCAGAGGAGGACGCGGTCCTCACCCTGAAAACGGATTGCATGACGATCCATGCGGACAGGAGTCAGGTTCTGTTCGAGGCGCCGGACGGAACCCGGCTTTCCCGGGCGGAGCGGTTCCACCTCGTCCCCTACGACATGGTGCGGACCACCGGCGGGGAAGCGGTCTACCGGCAGACGGTGGATGGGCTGCGCGCGTTTCTGGAGGGCGGGAAAGAGGAGTTTGTCCGCAAGTCCTTTCACGGAGCCGTGTCGTTCGACTTTACCGAGGAGGAAACGCTCTTCGGGCTCGGCAGCCACGAGGAGGGGTATCCGAACCTCAGGGGACAGTTCGTCCCGCTGTATCAGGAGAACATGCGGATCGCGGTTCCCGTGTTCGTCTCCACCAAGGGATACGGCGTGCTCGTCAACTGCGGCTCCGCCATGACCTTCGACGCGACGGATCACAGACGGGGCAAGTTCTATCTGGATTCCGTCGAGGCCGTCGATTTCTGGTTCATTTTCGGCGGGGACTTCGACGGGGTGTGCCGCGGACTGCGCTCCCTCACCGGAGAAACGCCCATGCTTCCGAAATGGGCGCTCGGATACGTTCAGTCGAAGGAGCGGTACGGATCGCAGGAGGAACTGATTTCCATCGGACGGAAGTACCGCGAGCTCGGCATCCCGATCGACGTGATCGTGCAGGACTGGCTCTACTGGGACGACGGCATGTGGGGCAACAAGCATTTCAACAAAGAGCGCTATCCCGATCCCGCCGCCCTGACCGGCGAGCTGCACCGGATGGATCTGAAGCTGATGGTCTCGATCTGGCCGAATCTGTCCGGGGAGTCGGAGGACAGAGTTGAGCTGCGCGAGGCGGGACACCTGCTCGGCGACGGATCGATGGTGAACGCCTATGACGAGGCGGCGCGGGCGATGTACTGGAAACAGGCGAACGAAGGCCTTTTCCGGTACGGGATCGACGGCTGGTGGTGCGATTCCTCCGAGCCCTTCGATGCCGTGTGGAACAGCCCGGAACGGCCCCCGCTGCCCGAGCGCATGAAGAAATCCACGGACGAATTCAAGAAATACCTCGACGATTCCCTCCTGAACGTCTACTCCCTCCACCATTCGAAGGGCATGTACGAGAACCAGCGGAAATGCTCGGACAAGCGCGTCGTCAACCTGACCCGCTCCGGATTCTCCGGCCAGCACCGGTACGGAACAGTCGTATGGTCTGGCGACTGCTCGGCAAACTGGGAGACCCTCCGGAAGCAGGTCCGGATCGTGCAGAACTATTCGGCGACCGGCGAGGCATACTGGAATTCCGATATCGGAGCGTTCTTCGCCACGGGCGGCTACGAGTGGTTCCGGGACGGGGATTATCCCGACGGCTGCGACGATCCGGGCTACCGCGAGCTCTACACCCGCTGGCTCCAGTTCGCCGCCTTCACGCCGATGATGCGCTCCCACGGGACGAGCACCCCGCGCGAGGTCTGGCGGTTCGGCGAGCGGGGAACGGCATACCGGGACGCCATTGAGAAGGCGATCCGCCTCCGCTACGCGCTCATCCCCTACCTTTATTCCGTGAACGCGGCGGTGACCTTCGACGGGATCATGCCCGTGACGCCGCTGGCTCTGGCGTATCCGAACGACCGGGAGGCGGCGAAGGCGTCGGGCGAATACCTTTACGGAAAATCCCTCCTCGTCTGCCCCGTGACCGATCCGGGGGCGAAGGACGTCACGCTCTACCTCCCCGCTGGCGGATGGTACGACTTCGAGACCGAGGCGTATTACGAGGGAGGCCGGTATGTGACCATTCCCGTGACCATCGATAAGATCCCGTTTTTTGCGAAAGCCGGAGCGATCGTGCCCGTCGCCGCGCCTGCGCAATCCACGGCGGAGATGACCGGCGCGCCCGTCGAGATCCGTGTCTATGCGGGAGCGGACGGCGCGTTCACCCTGTACGACGACGACGGGGTGGATTACGGCTACGAAAAGGGAGACTGCACCGCAGTGAACCTGTGCTACAGGGACGCCGACGGAACGGTGACAGAGACGGTGAGCGGATCTTCCGACTGGCTCCATCCGTCCACGGTCCGCGTGATCGGGAAAGGAGAAACAAAATGAACCCGTACGAAGACAGAAGCCTGTCCTTTGAAGAGCGCGCCGCGGATCTTCTCAGCCGGATGACGCTCAGGGAAAAGATCCTCATTCTGATCGAGACCTCTCCCGCGAACGAGAGGCTCGGCATCCCGCCGTACAACCACGGGAACGAGGCCCTGCACGGCGTGATCCGGCTCGGGAAGTACACCGTCTTTCCGCAGGCGATCGCGTTCGGGGCGATGTTCGACCCGGACCTGATGGAGGTCATCACGGAGGCGATCTCCGACGAGGCGCGGGCGATGCACCATCACGGCCAGAAAATCGCCGCCAAGGACAACCGGTTCGGCGGGCGGTACAGCGGGCTCCTCACCTTCTGGTCGCCGGACCTGAATCTGTGCCGGGATCCGCGGTGGGGACGGACGGGCGAGACCTACGGGGAGGATCCGTATCTTGCCGGGAAGACCGGTGCGGCGTTCGTCCGGGGTCTTCAGGGAAAGGATCCGAAGTATCTCAAAGCCGTCTCGACGCCGAAGCACTTCACGGCGAACAACGAGGAGCACAACCGCTTCTCCTGCGACGCGAAAATGAGCCGCAAATCCTTCCGCGAGTACCATCTCGAACCCTTCCGCATCGCGGTCGAGGAAGGGCATCCGGCGGCGGTCATGGCGGCGTACAACGCGATCAACGGGATCCCCTGCCACGAAAACCGGGAGCTTCTCACGGACATCCTCCGGGGCGAATGGGGATTCGACGGCTACGCGGTGTCCGACTGCTCCGGAATCGCGAGGATCTGGGATTCCCACAAGCGGTACGAGGATCCCGCGGACGCCGCCTCAGCCGCCCTCAACGCCGGGATCGATCTGGAATGCGGCGGGTATTCAGCCTACGAGCACATGTACGCTGAATTTCTCGAAAAGCAGGTGAACGCCGGCAAGACGACGGAGGCGCGGATCGACGAGGCCTGCCTGAGAGTCCTCACGGCGCGGTTCCGCCTCGGTCAGTTCGATCCCGACGAGGACGTGCCGTTCTCGAAGATCCCCCTGTCCGTCGTAGGCTGCGCGAAGCACCGGGAGCTCGCCCTGAAATCGGCCCTCGAGTCGATCGTGCTCTTGAAAAACGACGGCGTTCTGCCGATCTCACGGGACAAGACCCTCGCCGTGGTGGGCAACAACGCCGCTGCCTGCCAGTTCGGGGACTACAGCGGCGATCCTTTGAACCGGCCGATTTCTCCGGCTGAGGGGCTGACGGCGGAATTCGGGGCGGCCGTGACGGCGGTCCCGTGGAAATGGAGACCGGACGGTCAGACCTACACGCCCGTCGATTCCGCTCATCTTTCCGCGCCGGACGGAACCCCGGGGCTCCGCGGCGAATACTACGCGAACGCCGGATTCCTCGGGGAGCCGAAGACCCGCGCGGACGCCGCGATCGACTTCGCATGGAACGATCAGATGCCGGACACCTATATCACGACCTTGCAGTATTCGATCCGCTGGACCGGATTCCTCTGCCCGGAGGTCACCGGCGTGTATCTGCTCCGGCTGAGATGGTCGGGGAGCGCGCCGTGCGAAAAGCCGGTTCTGACGGTGAACGGGGCAGAGCTCGGGCAGGAAGCCGCGGTCCCGCTTGAAGCCGGGGCGAAGATCCCGGTCACGGTGGAATACCGGAAGGCCGCGGAGAATCCGTCGATCCGGTTCGAATGGGCGGTTCCGGACGGGGAGCTCTCCGATCCCTTCGCCGAGGAGGTCGCCTGCGCAGAGGACGCGGACGTGACGGTGGCGGTGGTCGGGCTCGGCAAGGAATACGAGAGCGAAGGACACGACCGCGAAACGCTTCGCCTGCCTCCGGAACAGGAAGAGTTTCTCGCCCGCCTCTTCGACACGGGAAAGCCCGTCGTCGTGGTGCTCGAAAACGGCAGCCCCCTGTCCGTTCCCACGATCGCGGAGCGTGCGGCGGCGGTGATCGAGGCGTGGTATCCGGGCGAGCGGGGCGGGGAGGCTCTGGCGGCCCTGCTCTCCGGGCGTGAGAACTTCTCCGGACGTCTGCCCGCCACGTTCCCGGTCTCGGAGGACGATCTTCCGCCCTTCGACGACTACGAGATGGAACACGGACGGACGTACATGTACGCGGAGAAAAAGCCCCTCTGGTCCTTCGGATTCGGCCTGTCCTACGCCCGCTTCTCCTTCTCCTCCCTCCGCGCGGAAAAGACCGGCGGCGCGGAATGGACCGTGACCGTATCGGTGACGAACGAAGGGAAGGTTCCCGGGGACGAGGTGGCGCAGCTCTACATCGACAGCGCGGGGCTCGCCGGTCAGCCGAACTATCGTCTCCGCGGATTCCGGAGGGTACGGCTGGAACCGGGCGAGACGCGCGAGGTCTCCTTCCCGCTGACGGAGGCGGACTTCACCCTCTTCGACCGGGACGGCATCGCGTCGTTTGTCCCTGGCTCGTACCGGATCTGGGCGGGCGGATCCCTCCCGGACGCGCGGAGCAGAGAACTCGGCGCGGCGGACTGCGTCTCTCTCGTACTCTCCGTCTGACACATCAACACAAAAATCCCGTCTCTCCTTTGCGGGGGAGGCGGGATCCTTTCCGTTTACGGGATCTCGACGGACAAAAGCCGCGGGCGCGGAGGCTGGTCGTCGGACGGGGCAAAGCGGTAGACGAGGACGGGTGTGTCCGACCCGCCTTCCGGGAATTCCACGATCACACGCGCGCCCCCTTCCTCCGTCCGTTCAACGGAGCGGACAGCGGCGGACACAGGCGGGGCATACCACGTCAGAGGGAAGGTTTCGGTGCCCGGATCCCATCCCCACGCGGGATCGGTGAAGAGGCTGTCCGGGAGCGTCCAGCCCATGCCGAGCAGCTCGCCGGACGCCCACATCACGGCGGTACTGTTGATCCGGGGTGCGACCGGGTGATCCGGATCGGAATAGTCCGCGGCTATGTCTGCCGCTTCGAGCGCGATCTGTCCGCCGGCGAAGAGCAGGAAGGGGCAGAGCTCGGGATCTTCTGCCAGATCGACCGCCGGATCCGCGGCCGGATGAGGGAAGAACCCAGCCAGAGCCCGGGCATACGCCGCAAGGGAGGCGTCGGATTCGAGGGAGGCGAAGGGATAGATCCCGTCCTCTTCGGGCAGGGCGGAAGACGGATCGATCCGGACGCTGTCGATGATCGGGAGGATCACCGAATAGAGCCCGCGCTCCCCGTCCCGCACGTCCTCTTCGTAGGTCACGGCCTTGAAGTCGAAAATCACCCGGCCCCTCCACGAAAAGGCGGCGATGATCTCCGTCTGAGGGACTACCGTCTCCATGTCGGATTCGAGGATCAGATACCCGACGCCGTTCGGATTGACGCCCTCGGTGACCATGGTCTGCGGGTGGATCCAGCCGATCCCGAGATAATCCGTCGTCCAGTTTCCGTTCCCGTCCAGCAGGGAGGAGCGGTCGATCCCGGAGGGGAGGAGCATGCGGTAGGATTCGAGCCCCGAGGCCTCCCGTGAAAGATCGATGTAATACGTTCCGTGGAGCCGCCAGGTCTCGGGGATCCGGAGCGTGACCTCCCCCGCCGCGGTTGCGAAGGTCAGGGGAACGACCGCGCGGTTGTCCGGATCCGTCAGCCGGGGATCCTCGTCCGTCTGCGTGACCGAGGAGGCATAGACGTTGAAGCGGAAGCGGCCGAACTCGTTTTCCCCTTCGACGTTGTCCTCGTCGATCCACGAGAGGCTCCCGGCCTTGTACTGCCCGAAGTACCGGTTGAGGTATTCGTTGCAGTCGTAGAGCCCGTGCAGGAGCTTGTCCCCGTTCAGGGACTGGATATAGAAGGAGGGGAGTCCGCGCGATTCGTATTCCACAGCCGCCCTTGTCCCGTCCGGAGAGAAGGTGATCCGGTAGGGGATCGAGCTGACGGCGGGGAGAAAGCTGCGGATGAGGCGTCCATCCCTGTGCATCCAGGTGATGCCGCTGTAGAGGTCCTGATTCCGGTCGAGGAACGCGGTCCATCCGGATTCGGAGCGCGAGAGGATTTCACTTCGCTCCTCCGCGGCTGAATCCGAGGAGGGCAGGAAATACGCCCGAGCGATCCGGAAGGGAACTTCGCTCCACCGGAGGGCAGTGTCGGTTCCGTAGGCGGTGGCCTCCATGGCGAGGGTGTACGGCCCGGTCTTCATGAGGATCGTCAGATCATAAAGTCCCGTCCGCCCCCATCCGTTGTCCGTGAAGATCAGCTGCTCGAACGAAGCCGACGCGGGGAGCTCCGCGTCCTCGGGTACGAACGGCAGGGTATCCGTGACGCCGCTTGCGAGAAGAGCCTGTTCGTCCGGCTCGAAGTAGAAACGTTTGGACAGAAGCGCGAGCACATAGTCGATCTCCTTCATAAGGGTGTTCCGGTCGCTCAGACGCACGGCCTCGGACGGGGTGATCAGCCCGCGGTTGATCTCCTCGAGCGGGCACATGCCCCCGGCCTCGTCGGACAGGGCGAAGGGAACGCTGTAAAACGCCCAGTCCCCGATCTGCGCGTCCTCCGGCACCGATCCGTCCACGGCGGAGACGCACATGGAGAACGCGCCGTCCCCGATGACCCGGACCGAATCCGGCAGATCGACGGATTGGAGCTGAAAGCATCCCGCGAAGGCGTTGAACCCGATCACCTCCACCCGCTCCCCGAAGTCCATCTCCGTCAGCGCGGAATTCTGGAAGGCGTGGGCGGCGATCGTGCGGACGGATTCGGGCAGGGCGTAGGAGTCCTCCCCGCTCCGCTCGTATCGGTAAAGGGTTTCCCCGTCCGCCGAGAGGATCACGCCGTCCTCGTCCCGGAACGCGGGGTTGTCCGTGTCCACGAGCAGCTTCCACGATCCATTCAGACCGGCGAAGGCCTCCGCGTCCACCTGCCGCACCTGTTCCCCGAGGCGGACGGTTTCGATCTCCGGGGCGATTTTGTTCGCGTAGAACACCCGGGCGGCGATGGAAATCACCTCTTCCGGCACGGTCAGATCCGTCTCGGAGCCGTCGTAGCGGGTGAGGATCCCGTCCACGATGTGGAATCCGTCGAGATCGAGCACGCCCTGCTCGGGTTCGGCCTCTGCCTCCGGTTCCCGTACAGGTTCGCGGTCGGAGCCGGAGGGAACGCTGTCCCCGGAGAGCGGCTCGGATTCTGAAACGACAGGATCCGCCGGGGTGATATCCGACGCTTTTTTGATGAAGAAGATTCCGCCGGCGATCACGAGGACGGAGGCGGCGAGGGAGGAGATCCGCCGGGCGGCGCGCCGCATCCGATCCCGCCTGAGATCTTCCTTTGTCAGGGTCAGACACTCCTCCACGGCGCGCTTGTCCACCCGACCCACCGCGTCGAGAAAATCGATCTGTCTCATACCGTGATCCCCTCCTTTTCCAGTCGTTTTTTCAGTCTCTTCCGTATCCGTGACAGACGCACGGACGCCGCGTTTTCCGACAGTCCCACCGCCTCCGCCGCCTCCCGCACGCTCTCCCCGAGATAGTACCGGCGCATGAAGAGGACGCGGGAGGTTTTGTCCATTTCCCTGAGATACCCGGAAATCACGAAGGCCGCGCCGTCGATCTCCTCCTCCGGGGATGGCGTCGAACCGGTCAGATCCGTCAGCTCCGTCATGAGAACGGTCCGTTTTTCCGCGGTTTTGTACCGGACCCGTTTCAGGGCGTTGTTCCGGGTGAGCGCCGTGAAGAACGCGGGAAGGACGGCTGGGCGGTGGGGCGGGAGGCTGTTCCACATGCCGAGATAGCTGTCGTTCATGCACTCTTCGGCGTCCTGTCTGTCGCGGAGGATGTTCATGGCGACCGAACGGGCGAGCTTGTCATATTTCCGGCTCAGCTCTTCGATGGCGGATTCCGAGCGCGCCCAGAACAGGTCGATGATGTCCGTATCGTTCACATGCTCTCCTCCTTGTCTGCTTTTATAGTGTTGTACCGTTTCAGGGGGAGGATCTTACAGGGGAAACGAAAAAAAACGGAAAAAAACTGAAAAAAACGGAGAACTCGAGAAAACGGAGCGCAGAACGGAGCCGGAAGGCAGGATTTTAGTCCGGATCCTCTCCGGACGGGGGAATCAGATCCCGGCCGGGTCCCGCGGGCTCGCCCAGAACGGGGAATCCCGTCTCGTCGAAAGAGACCTTTTGGATGTTGAAATAGCGCGGGGCGGGCGTGACGGTCTCGTTGTGCTCCTTCATGCCGTGATAGGCGCACCAGAGCTCCGTGCCGTCCGGCGAGCGGAAGAAAGAGGCGTGACCGGGGCCGAATACGCCGTTCCCCATCTCAAACAGCGGCTTGCCGTGCTTCCGCCAGTTCGCGGGATCGCACAGCCTGTCCGGATCGCACCGGTCGCCGCCCGTGTATTCGAGCGCGCCGAGGCAGTAGCGGTCGGACCAGCACCCGTTGCCGGAATAGACGATGAACAGCCGCTCCGGGGTATCCACGAAGAACGCGCCTTCGTTGATCGCGGCGTTTCCCGTATAGGGCGGGACAAGCTCCCAGTCGTACTCGGCTCGGGCGATCATGGCGCGGCGGGTCCCGAAGGTCCACGGGTTCTCAAGCTCGACGATGTCCAGCACCTGCCCTCTGTCCACCCGGGAGCAGCAGAGGTACTGCTTTCCGTCCGGGGCGGTCCAGACGGTCGGATCGATCGAGAAGACGTCCGGGGAGGGCTTGCCTTTGAACCGCCACGGGCCCATCGGATCGTCCGTCTCGGCCTCCATGATGAAAAGCCGCTTCTCGCCGGGCTCTTGGCGCATTCTGCCGCTTGTGTAGATATACCACCGGCCGTTCGAGCCGCGGTGCATTTCCGGCGCCCAGAGTTCGCCCCAGATCCCGTCGCGCGGACCGTTCGGCGTGTAGATCACCCGGGAATCCCCGCCCGTGCAGATCGAGGCGGCATGGCGGCTGCGGAAGAGCTCGAGAACGCTCCCCCGGGTGAAGAGGGCGTAATAATACCCGGTGACGGGATCCCATGTCAGAAAGGGATCGGGGGCGTCATAGGGAGAGATCGGATTGCGGAAGGATTTCATTTCATGCTCCTTTCAGGGTTCGTGTCGGACGGTTTCTTCACCGGCATTATACCAGAGATCCCGACGGCTGTCAAGCGACGTGTTTTTCCGGATCCGCGTGCGGAAAACGGTTGATCCGGGCGGCGGGATGTGGTATAATCAAGAAAAAACCAGAGACAAGGAGTGCACCATGGATACGAGCCCGTACAAAGTCCTGCCCCGGATCCCGGATGACAGCCGTCTGACCGCGGACCGGCACACCAACACCGTTTTCCCCATCACCCGGTTTTCCTCGCGGGAGGACGTGGAAAAGAGAAGGGAGGAGCTGCGCTTCAACCTGCGGATGGCGGCGGGCCTTTACCCGTGGCCGGAGAAGACGCCTCTCTGTGTGAAGCGGGAGCCCGCCGCGAAGTTTGACGGATTCACCGTGGATAAGATCATGTTCGAGACCCGGCCCGGCTTCTGGTCCACGGGAAATCTCTACCTTCCGGATCCCGCGCCGGAAAAAGCCCCCGCGATCCTCAACGTCATCGGCCACTGGGAGAGACAGCGGCTCACGCGGATGGATACGGCGGATTATCCCGAACAGCTCGGCAATTTCGCGCGGATGGGGTTCGTCTGCCTTGTGACCGATATGATCGGGATGGTGGACAGCCGCCAGATTTCCCACCAGTACGGCGGCGGGGAGAAGGAGGAATGGTTGTCGAACGGGCTGGGCGTGCAGCTCTGGAACAACATCCGCGCGCTGGATCTGCTTTCGTCCATGCCGGAGGTGGATCCGGAGCGGATCGGCGTGACGGGCGCGTCGGGCGGCGGATCGCAGTCCCTGTTTCTCGCGCTGGTTGACGACCGGATCAAAGCCGCGGCCCCGATCAATATGATCTCCCTCCTGATGCAGGGCGGATGCGAGTGCGAGAACGCCCCGGGACTGAGACGCTTCACCGACAACGGGGAGATGTGCGCCATGCTCGCGCCGCGTCCTCTCTTCCTCGCCGGATCCACCGGGGACTGGACGAGGGAGCAGGAAACACGGGAGGTTCCGGCGGTGCTCGAGGCCTACCGGCAGTACGGCGCGGAGGACATGGTCGAGCACTACTATCAGGTGGCGGATCACCAGTACAACCGGAAGACGCGGACAAAAGTCTATTCCTTCTTCGCGCGCCATCTCATGGGAAAGGATCCCGGCTGGGTCGAACAGGATATCGATTTCGGGGATGTGGACGATCTGACGTGGTTTCGCGGGAAAGGACACGCGCCCGGGCTCGAGGGGGACGAAGCGTTTTTTGAGGCGTTCAAAAAGGAGCGCGCGGAGCGGATCGCCGGTCTCGGGACTGACGAAAAGCGGAAAATGCTCGCATGGATCACCGGGATCGGGCCGATGAGCACGGTCACGGCGGATCCGAACGTCGGACGCGGGGACGGATATGAGATCCGGAAAACCGTCGTCACCTCGGAGCGCGGTCAGCAGATCCCGTGCGCCGCCCTGATCCCGGACGGATGGGACGGAAAACGGGCCGCGGTCGTGCTGGACGGGGGAGGGAAGGACATCCTCGACAGCCCCGAGGTTCGGGAGCTGCTCCGGAAAGGCGTCGCCGCGGTCTCGGGGGATCTCTTCCTGACCGGGGAATACGCGGACGCGCGGGTGAGGGTGCTCGGCGGCGGACAGGGGGAGAAGTATTACACCGCCTTCCACTACACCCCGGACGCGTTCCGGGCGCAGGACGTCAGCCTGATCGTGCGTGCGGCGTCTGCGCTTGGCTGTGAGATCGATCTTATAGCCAAGGGATCCGCCGCCGTGTCCGCTGCCTGCGCGCTTCCGCTTCTCGACGGGATCCGGTCTGCTGAAATCGAGCGGGACGGACTGAACGCCCCCTGCCGGATACCGGGGATCGGCCTGCTCGGTGGTCCCGCGGGCTGTCTGGAGCTTGCCGCCTGCCGGGTCAAATTGACCCAGTCAACTTGACCCAGTCAACTTGATTTGACGGGAAACAACAGAAAGGAGCGAACCTTCGATGAAAGAAAACAGACTGTTCTATCAGACTCCGTCCTCCGACTGGAACGAAGCGCTGCCCCTCGGGAACGGAAAGCTCGGCATGATGGTGTTCGGCGGGATCGGCGAGGAGCGCGTCCAGCTCAACGAAGAGTCCTTCTGGTCCGGATGGGAGTTTCCGGAGTACGACAATCCGGAGACGAAGGAACACCTCGGAGAGATCCGTGAGCTGATCTTTCAGGGAAAATACGTCGAGGCGCAGAAGCTGTGCGACCGGTACATGGTCTGCCGCGGAGAGGGGCATCACGACGTGGACGCGGCGTACGGATCCTACCAGACCGCCGGGGATCTGTACCTCACCTTTGCGGAAGACGGGGACGGCGGGGCGTACTGTCGGGAACTCTTCCTCGACGAAGGGATGGCCCGGGTGTCCGCCGGGGCGCAGAAGCGGGAGTATTTCGTCTCCTGCCGGTACAATACCGCCGTGATCCGGATCGAGGGATGCGCGTCCGAGCCGCGGATCCGGTACGAGCGGGAGCGGACGTCCGTGATTCCGAACGGGGACGAGATCTTCGCCGTGGGATATCTGCCCCTGAAATTCGCCGTGGTGATCCGGAAGACATACCGGGACGGAGTGCTCACCGTCTGGGTCACGGCGGCGACGGCCTACCGGTCCGAACTGGATCCGCTCGAAGCCTGCCGGGAAACGCTCGACGCCGCGATCGCCGCCGGATATGACGAAGTGAAGGCGGAAAACCGGGCGTATTTCGCCTCCATGATGGGCCGCGCGGGCCTGTCCTTCCCGGGATCCGGAGCGAAGGCGGACGTGCCGACCGACCGGCGGATCGCGGAACCGGAGGACGATCCGGGGGTAGCGGAGCTCTATTTCAACTTCGGTCGGTATCTTCTGCTCTCGTCCTCCCGCGGGAAGCTCCCGGCCAACCTGCAGGGGATCTGGTGCAGGGACTACAAAGCTGCGTGGAGCGCGGACTATCACATCAACATCAACATCCAGATGAACTACTGGTTCGCCGAGGCCGTGGGCTTCTCCGAGCTGATCGAGCCGTTCTTCGCTTTGATCCGGATGATTGCGAAGGCCGGGGAGAAGACGGCGCGGGAGGCGTACGGCTGTCCCGGATGGGTCGCGCACGTTGTCACGAATCCGTGGGGCTATACCTCCCTCGGCTGCAATCCGGTCTACGGGGCGTTCGCGGCGGCGGGAGCCTGGTGCCTGCGCCATGTGAAGGAGCGCTGGCTCTACGGTGGGGATCGGGAATGGCTCCGGTCGTTCTATCCTGTGATCCGCGGATCGGCGGAATTCTTCCTCGCCTATCTCGTGCGGGACCCGAGAAACGGGTATCTTGTGACCGCGCCGGCCAGCTCTCCGGAAAACAGCTTCATCAGCCCGGAGGACGGGAGCCGGATCAACATCTGCGCGGGCCCGACCATGGATATCTCGATCATCCGGGAGCTCTTCTCCTTCACCGTCGAGGCGACCGAGATCCTCGGGGAGGACGCGGCGTTCGCGGAGCGGGTGAAAAAGGCCCTCGCCGAACTGCCCCCGCTCCGGATCGGCTCCTACGGCGGGATCATGGAATGGTCCGAGGATTTCGAAGAAGCGGAGCCCGGACACCGGCACATGTCCCATCTCTACGGGCTCTATCCCGCCGCCGAGATCACCCCCTCCTCCCCTGAACTCTTCGCCGCGGCCCGGAAGACCATCGAGCACCGGCTGGCACACGGCGGCGGACACACGGGATGGAGCCGGGCGTGGATCGTCAACTTCTTCGCGCGGCTCGCGGACGGGGAGGCGGCGTACGAAAACCTGCTGGCTCTGTTCACAAAGAGCACCCTGCCCAATCTCTTCGACAACCACCCGCCCTTCCAGATCGACGGCAACTTCGGCGGAACCGCGGGGATCGTCGAAATGCTGCTCCAGAGCCACGAAGGCTGCATCCGGCTCCTTCCGGCTCTCCCGGGCGCGTGGAAGGACGGCTCCTTCGAGGGATTCCGCGCCCGCGGCGGCTTTGTCGTCAGCGCGGAGTGGAAGGATGGCCGCGTGATCCGTTGCACCGTCGAAGGAAAGGACGGCGCAAAAGGAAGAATTCTTTTGAACGGCGAGACGCACGAGTTTTCCGGACAGTATTCCTATCAGGCGTGACTGTGACGGAATGAGAACGGAATAAATAAAGTACAGGACTTCCGCGCTTTCTCCTCGGGACGGAGAGAGGCAGGAAGTCCTGTTTTGATTCGGGGCTTTTGGGGCTTATTCTGCCGCCCACGCTTTGTTCGGTCTGTCCGAGAGCTCCAGCACCAGTTCGCCGCCCGCCGTCAGATCCGCGTGGGAGAGGAAGGCCCGCTCATACGGAACACCGTTCAGCGTCGCCGACCGGATATAGCGCAGACCGCTGCCCGCGCCTTCCGCCTTGATGACGAATTCGCCGCCCGAGACCCGGATCCTCACCTCGTCGAACAGCGGAACCGAGAGGGCGTAGTCCGGCTTTCCGGGGCAGACGGGATAGAGCCCGAGCGCGGAGAAGGCGAACCAGGAGGACATCGCGCCGCTGTCCTCGTCCCCGCAGATCCCGAGGGGGGAGTTGGTGAACCACAGATCCATGATGGTCCGCATCCGCCTCTGGGTGAGCCACGGCTTGCCGATGTAGTTGTAAAAATACGGGATGTGGAAGGACGGCTCGTTCCCCATGCAGAACATCCCCATAAGGCCGGTGGAGTCGGGGAACTGATCGAGGAATCCGTATTTTCCCGGGGCGGGGGTGGTGAAGAGCTCGTCCAGCCGATCCGCCATCGCTTCCTTTCCGCCCATCAGCTCCGCCAGTCCCTCGATATCGTGCCATACGGAGAAATTGAAGGTGTAGGCGTTGCACTCGGCGAAATACGCGCGTCCTCCCTGACCGCCGCCGCGCATGGGATCGTAGTTTGAAATCCAGTTCCCGTCCGCGTTTTTCGGAGCCATGAAGCCGATTTCCCGGTTGTAGACGTTCCGGTAGTTTTTCGCCCGCTCGGAGAAGAGCTTCGCGTCCTCCTCATATCCGAGGTGCTCCGCCAGCTTTGCCGCGCACCAGTCGTCGTAGGCGTGCTCCAGTGTGACGGCCACGGCCTGACGCCGCTCGAAGGAATGGGCGTCGGCGATCCATTCGGCCTGACCCTCCTCGAGGGCGGGGTAGAAGCCTTTTTCGTAATAGCATGTTTCGAGCTCGCCAGCCGGTCTGTCCCCCACCCACGGGAGCATCGAAATCTCGGTGGCGTTGCGGCGGATCCCCCGGTACGCGGTCTCAAAGTCGGCGGGGATCCCTTTCGCCAGCGCGTCGGCGTACAGAGCGGCCGCGTGGAAACCGATCATCACCGGCCTGTCCCCGTCCTCGGAGGGGAAGGAGGGCATGGCTCCGGACTGGCGGTACATCTCGGTGTAACTGTCGAGCATGACGCGGTGCCGCTCGGGTTCCAGAAGGAGCTGGAGCGGGTGCATGCAGCGGAAGCTGTCCCAGAGCTGATCGACGGTGTAGAAATCGCCCTCGTGGACCTGCCCGTCGTAGCCAGAGTAGTAGCTGCCGTATTCGCCGTATTCGAACATCTTTCCGAAGGAGCGGTAGAGGGCGGTGTAGTAGGTCGTCTTCTGATCCTCCGTGCCGCCGCGGATCTTCACCCGGCCGAGCAGCTCCTCCCAGACGGCCTTCGACTTGGCGGAAACCGACGCGAAATCCTCTCCGGCAAGCTCGCGGGAATAGATCTCCTCCGCCTTCTCCGCCGAGATATAGGAGAGGGAGGCGTACAGCTCGCAGGGAGAGGAAAGTCCCGAGAGAACGGCGCCCCCTTCCCGGATCTCAAGGGAGAAGGGACAGCTCAGGGAGAGACGGATGTACGCGCGCCGGCCACGTCTTCCCTCGGGCGTTTCGATGAGCAGAACGCCGTCTTTTTCGGCAAACAGCGCCCGTTTCGCAAGGATAAAGACTTTCCCGGCTCCCTCCGCCCGGTAGACGAAGGAGCGCATGGCAGTCGTTCCGCTGACGGTGACGTCGGTGTCCTCGAGATAGACGGTCAGCGAATAGGGATGGGAGTCCACGGCTCCCACGTCGAAGCGGGACACAGCGTCCCCGGCGTCCCGGGCATTCCCGTGGGCGAAGGCGATTTCGAGAGGACCCGCGGGGAAGGAGGCGATCTTTTCGGCGGTGTAGTAGTCCGTGACGTTCGGCGTCACCGTCGGAAAGATCCGGGCCCAGCTGTGCGGGAGCGCGGTGACGGGACGGGTAGCGGTGAGCAGGTGGCCGATCGTCCCGATGTAAGGGTTGACGTATTCGGCAGGCGTCTTCGGATTCATGGAAAACCTCCCTTTGTTCATTCGGATGCGCGCAAGGTTATTATTCTGCCCCCATTATAACAAGGCCCCTCCTCCGTGTCAAGCGGCGAGGGGCAATTTGAACGCTTTATCGGATTTATCCGAAGAAATTCCACCGGGAGAGCAGCCAGCCGGGAATCACGACAATGAGGAAGAACGCCCAGCTCACGAGCGTGAACACCTTGACGAACCGCCCGCCCTGACCGGGATACTCCCGCACATAGAGGCGGTAGTTGATCACCGACGCGAGGGATCCGATGAGGGAGCAGAGGCCCGCCGTGTCCAGTCCGTAGATCAGACCCGCAAAATTCTCCGTGAAGGGATAGAGCACGATCGAGGCCGGGACATTGGAGATGATCTGACTCAGCCCGATGGCCCACCAGTACTCCCGCCCGGTCACGGAACGCCGGAGCAGATCCGCGATGCCCGGGTTGGCGGCGATGGACGAGGAGAAGACGAAGAAGCAGAGGAAGGTGAGGATCAGGACGTAATCCACCTTTTTGAGCAGGCCCGGATCCACAAGAAGCGTCACCGCCAGAACGATCAGCGCGGAGACGTACCAGAAGGGCGTTCGGGAGACGATGGTGAAGATCACCAGAAGAAACAGCGCGGCGTAGGCGATCCGCTTTTTCCGGTTCTCCGGCTTCCATTCTCCCGCGGCGCGTCCGGCGTCCACCCGGATCCGCTCCCTGAGATCCTTCCGGTAGAGGAAGAGGACGAAGAGCGGGAGAAGAAGCGCGGAGCTGAGGCATAGGGGGAGCATGTGGAGCAGAAAACGCCCCGCCGACACGCCGGACTGTCCGTAGAGAAAGAGATTCTGCGGACTGCCGAACGGCGTCAGAAGGGACCCGCGGATGGCGGCGATGTTCTCCATGGAGATGACCGGGAGGATGTACCGTTCCTTATCCCCCTCCCGGAACATCAAAATCGTCAGCGGGACGAAGATGATGAGCGAGACGTCATTGGTGACGAACATCGAGGAGAAGAAGACGCCGAAGATCAGAAACAGCGAGAGCGGGATCATGGAATCGAGCTTCGTCCCGAGGTTCACCACCGGTTTCAGAACGTTCTCCTGCTTGAATCCCTCGAGTACGCAGAGCATCATGAAGAGCGTCCCGAGCGTGCGCCAGTCGATCGAGGCGAGCAGGGCGGGGGACGGCGGCGTGATGAAGAGGGAGACGACGGCGGCGAGCACCGAGACCGTCAGCATGAGCTCCTTCTTCAATACATGAAGTACGGTTTTCATGGCTCTCAGCGGTTATCGACGGCTTCGGGGAAGAGATCGTGCTTCGAGAGGCGCTCCCAAGCCACGTCTTCCCACCGGGTTCCGGGCTTTCCGTAATTGCAGTACGGGTCGATCGAAATGCCGCCGCGGGGAAGGAATTTTCCCCAGACCTCGATGTACTTCGGATCCATGAGCCGGATCAGGTCGTTCATAATGATGTTCACGCAGTCCTCGTGAAAGTCGCCGTGGTTGCGAAAGCTGAACAGATAGAGCTTGAGGGATTTGCTCTCCACCATCCGCTCGCCGGGGACGTAGGAGATGTAGAGCGTCGCAAAGTCCGGCTGTCCGGTGATGGGGCAGAGGCTGGTGAACTCCGGGCAGTTGAACTTTACGAAATAGTCCCGGTCCGGATGCTTGTTCGGAAAGGTTTCAAGGATGTCCGGCGCGTAGTCCGCGGGATATCCCGTGTGCTGATTGCCGAGCAGGGTGATGTTTCCCCGCTCTTCTCCGGTTCTTCCTGTCATTGCGCGACTCCTTTCATGAGCGGATCCTTCACGCCGTTCAGACGGAAGGCCTCGATCCTGTCCCGGCACGTTCCGCAGACGCCGCAGGGCTTGTCTCCGCCCTCGTAGCAGCTCCACGTCAGCTCGTAGGGGACGCCGAGACGCAGCCCCTCTTTTACGACCGCCGCCTTGTTCATCCGGACGAAGGGCGCTTCCAGACGGACCTGTCCGCCGCTGCCCGTGAAAATGGCCCGCGCCATCGCCTCGTTGAATTCGTCGGAGCAGTCCGGGTAGGCGTTTCCTGCGGCGTCGTCGCTGTGCGCCCCGTAGTAGATCACCGAGCATCCGCAGGACAGGGCGACGCTTGCGGAGGAGGCGAGAAACAGCCCGTTGCGGAAGGGAACGTAGGTTGAGACGGGCTTTCCGTCACTTCCCGAGAGCTGATCCGCATAGGTCGTCTTCGGGATCTCTTTGCCGGAGGAGGAGAGCAGGGAGCAGTCCGATCCCGCGAAGACGGGCGTCAGATCGAGCGTCCTCCACTCCACGCCGTAGTACTGCCGGATCCGGTCGGCGGCCTCGATTTCCTTTTCGTGCTTCTGTCCGTATCGGACGGACAGGGCGACGACGTTTTCCGCTCCGTATTTTTCTACGGCAAGGGCGAGGCAGGTGGTGCTGTCCACGCCGCCGCTGAACAAAACCAGCGCTTTCATTGAAGAATCCCCTTTCAGTTCAAAAGATCCCGCAGATCCCGGTTTTCCCGGAACGCGCCGAGGCAGGTCCAGGTTTCGGTCCGGGAGGAGGGATTTTTGATCCCGCGGGCGGTCATGCAGCTGTGCGAGCCCGCGATTTTCACGCCCACGTCCGGTGTCCCGGCGGCCTCGGAAATGATTTCCGCGATATCCCGGCCAAGCCGCTCCTGAAGCTGCAGGCGTTTTGCCGCCATGTCGCAGATCCGGGCGATCTTGCTCAGCCCGAGCACCTTCCCCCGCGGCACATACCCGACGTTCACCGTCATGTCGTACATCAGGGCGAGGTGGTGTTCGCAGTAGCTGAAAACGGTGATGTCCTTCATGACCACGGGATCCCCGCCGCCGTCTTCCTCCACGGGGAAGGTCTTTCCGAACATGACGGCGATCTCGTGATTGGAGTAGGCCGTTCCTTCGAGAACCTCCTCGATCATGTCCGCGACCCTGCCCGGGGTTTCGATCAGTCCGTCCCGGTCCGGATCCTCGCCGATGGCCTCGAGCAGTCCGCGGATGTGAAATGCAATGGCTTCTTTATTCATGTCATACCCCTCTTTTTTCGGGATCCCAGATGAATTTGTGCAGCTGGAGCTGGAGCCGGACGCCGTTCAGCTTCCGACGGATCAGGAAATTCACGATGTCCTCCGGATCGATCGCGCCGAACACGGGGGAGATAAACACTGCGCACTTCTCCGTCAGCCGGTATTCTTCGATGATCTCCGCCGCCCGCTCCAGATCCTCCGGACTTCCGGAGACGAATTTGACGCTGTCCTCCGGGGCGAGAAACCGGTAGTTCTCCGTGTTCATCGCCGCCTCCATACGGCTCGAGGGGAGCTTGTAGTCGAGCGTGAAGACGGGCCGGGGATCCAGGCGGGAGAGCGCTTCGACGGATACACTGCCGTTGGTCTCGATCTCCACCCGGTGTCCGGAGGCGGTCAGCCGTTCGATCAGCACGCCGATCTCCTTTTGCAGAAGTGGCTCCCCTCCGGTCAGGGTCACGTCGGTGATGCCGCTCCCGTCCGCGTAGGAGGCGATCTCCTCGGCCGTCTCAAAGGTCACCGGGCACCCCGGAGCGTTGGCCCATTTTGTGTCGCAGTAAGGACAGGCGAGGTTGCAGCCCCGGAACCGGACGAACACGGCGGGCTCCCCCGCGCGGGCGGCTTCCCCGTTGATGCTGACGAACTTTTCGGCCACGGGATATACAACGCTCATGATTCCGC
This sequence comes from Oscillospiraceae bacterium, assembly GCA_015065385.1. Lineage (GTDB taxonomy): Bacteria > Bacillota > Clostridia > Oscillospirales > CAG-272 > UMGS1696. The sequence goes on from SVQK01000024.1 coordinate 32,833, forward strand.
CTCGTATTCCGCGCAGTTGTCCGGCGTCTCCCATACGGTGACGGAGCGGACGGGCAGTCCTTCCTCCGTGAGCAGATCCGCAAAATGCTTTGCGAAATTCTCCGCCGTCGGACGGAAGGGAACCTCGATCAGGCAAAAGCGTTCCTCGCGCAGGGCGTCCAGCGTCCTTTCGCGCAGGCTCCCGGCCTCATAGATCAGGGCGTGGTCGAACCGGTCCGCCAACTCCCGTACAGCTTTCTTCAAAACGCCGAAATCCGTCAGCATGCCGCGCTCCTGTCCCTCGTTTTTCAGGTCCGCGCCGCCGATTCGGACCTCGATGGTCCAGCGGTGGCCGTGGAGGTTGGCGCATTTTCCGTCGTATCCCGCGAGGAAGTGCGCGCTGTCAAAGGAGGCGGAGGTTTTCAGACTGTACATGGTTTCTCCGTAACAATATCATTCCGTAAAAAAACGCCTGCCGACAGCAGACGCATTCCCATCGATTTCGTTTCCGCCGGATGGCGGGCAGAAAAAGAATGCCCTGGTTTTGTTTAACGACAGGATGGCGCAAACGAACTGTCGGGGAGGATTATACCACGGGCGGCGGAGCTTGTCAAGTCCGGGGGAGCACTTTTCGGCAGAACTTGCGCATTTCGCCGGAATGTGGTATAATGGCCGCGGTACAGGCGACCGGAATGGAGGAATCGACGATGGTTTTTGAAGAGTCGCTGCTGTTCGCGTCTGGCGCGGGATCCAATTACCGGATCCCCAGCGTGGTGGCGGACGCGCACGGAACCTTTTACGCTTTCTGCAACGACCGAAGAGGCACGCTCTCGGACGCCGCTCCGGAGGTGTTTCTCGCGTTTTCCCGGAAGAAGCCCGGCGGGGAGTGGGAGACGCCGCGTCCGCTTGTCGGGATCCCGGAGTGGGCCTGCTCGATGGGGAGCGCGGTGTATGACCGGATCACGGATACGGTGATGTGCTGCGGCGAAAAGATCCCCGTGCAGCGGCGGGAGTTCGGCCATTATTCCGCGGACGAGCTCGAAAAGATCCGGGAGGAGGCGGACCGGCGGTCAAAAGCGCTCGGGATCCGGTACGGGCGGTTTCTGCTCTCCACCTCGGACGGCGGGGAGAGTTTTGCGGAAAGTCCCCACGAGATCGAGCCGAGGGAATTCGTTCACCGGGACGGGAGGACGGTCCTGCTCGGCGGGAGCTGTCACGGTTCGGCCCACGGGATCCAGCTGAGACACGGTCCTCACGCCGGACGCCTGCTCTGTCCCTCGCGGACGCAGGCGGGGCAGTACGCAAGCTGGGACGAGCTCCGGGCCAATACCTACAACAACGCCCTGTGGAGCGACGACCACGGGAAAACGTGGCACGCCTCCTCTCCGGTTCAGCTCGGTACCGGAGAGGGAACGCTCATCGAACGCGCGGACGGAACTATCCTCTACAACTCCCGGGCGTATTTCCGGGACGGACTGCGGTATCTGGCCCTCAGCAGGGACAGCGGCGAGAGCTGGGGAGACTTCCGCGCCGACGGATTCCTCCGGGAAGAGACCTTCTGCGGCTGCAACGCGTCCTTTCTGCGGATCGAACGTGACGAGCTGGCGGACGACTCCCTGCTCCCGGGATCGGCGGACGGCTTGACGCTCTTCGTCAATCCGCGGTCGGAAAAGCGGGAAAACATGACGGTCTGCTGGTCCTTCGACGGCGGGGAAAGCTGGGCCGGAGAGAAAACCGTGTTCCCGGGCCTCTGCTCCTATTCCAGCCTCGACTATTCGAAAGAACTTGACCGGTTCGTGCTTCTCTACGAGTGCGGGGAGGAGGATCCCTGCGACGGAGGAGTCGCCGCGGCGGAGTTCGACCTCGCATGGCTGTTCTCCTGACGGCCTGATTTTGCCCGAAAACAGGAAAGACCCGCTGTGCCCTGAGGTATTCTCGCGGCGCGGCGGGTTTTCGTTCTGGTCTATTCGGTTTTGGTTTCTCCGTACCGCTCGAGGAAGGAGTGGAATTCTCCGCCGGTCTTGTAGCCGGGGAAGGTGTCGAGGCAGACGGAATGGATGCTGTTGAAGATGCTTTTCTCGATATCCGGGTTGTTCTTTTTCAGCGATTCGATGAGCATCTTGGTCTCCTTCCGCTTGGAGGATCCGAGGCCGGATTCGCTCGCGGCGATCTGCTCCGTAAACCGGCAGGCGCAGTTGAGAAATTCCAGCCCGTTGTACCGTTTCCACGCGATGATGTCCTCCTCGTGGACGCAGTACAGGGGGCGGATCAGCTCCATGCCCTCGAAGTTCAGGCTTTTCAGCTTCGGGATCATTCCCTGCAGCTGGGAGCCGTAGAGCATCGCCATGAGCGTGGTCTCGATCACGTCGTTGAAGTGGTGGCCGAGGGCGATCTTGTTGCAGCCCAGTTCCTTCGCCCGGCTGTAGAGATGGCCGCGCCGCATCTTGGCGCAGAGATAGCAGGGGTTCTTCTCCTGCCGGTTGGCCACGGAAAAGACGTTGGTCTCGAAGATCTCGAGCGGGAGGTCCAGCAGGGCGGCGTTTTCTTCGATCTTTTTCCGGTTGGCTTCAGTGTAGCCCGGATCCATGACCAGATAGACGGCTTCGAAGGGGATCTCGGTGTACCGGTTCAGCATCTGCGTCATCTTCGCAAGCAGCATGGAATCCTTGCCGCCGGAGACACAGACCGCGATCCGGTCCCCCGGCGAAATGAGCTCGTAGCGTTTGATGGCGGTGATAAAGGGCGTCCAGAGCGCGGCGCGGAATTTCTTCGTGATGCTGTGTTCCGCCCGTCCGGCGGTGTCCGTAGGTTCGATCATGAGGGCTCTCCTTAGGGTGAGGGTGAGGATCGTTCAGACGCCCATCTGAGGCTTTTTGCCCGTCAGATCCCGGATCACCGCTCCGGCGAGGATCAGACCGGCGGCGGACGGAACGAAGGCGATGCTCCCGGGGACGGAACGCTTCACTCCGGCGGCCGGATCCTCCGGGTCGGGCGGCGCGGCGGGGGTCAGCGGCTTTTCCTTCGAGTAGACCACCTTGAGCTTTTTGATCCCGCGTTTTTTCAGCTCCGTCCGCATGACCCGGGCCAGCGGATCGACGGAGGTTTTGAAGACGTCGGCGACCTCGAAGGCGGCGGGATCCAGTTTGTTCCCGGCTCCCATCGAGGAGATGATCGGGACTCCGGCGGCGTCGGCCTGCATCACGAGCCCGATTTTCCCCGTGACGGTGTCGATGGCGTCCACAATGTAGTCGTACTTTGAAAAATCAAACGACGCGGCGGTCTCGGGGCTGTAGAAGGCCTGTATGGGCGTGACGCGGCAGTCGGGGTTGATATCGGCGATCCGCTCCGCCATGACCTCGACCTTCGGGCGTCCGACGGTGGAGCGGAGCGCGATGATTTGGCGGTTGAGGTTGGAGAGGGAGACGACGTCGCTGTCGATCAGATCCAGCGCGCCGATGCCGGACCGTGCCAGAGCCTCCGCCGCAAATCCGCCCACCCCTCCGACGCCGAACACGGCCACTCTCGAACGGGCGAGCGTTTCGAGAGCTTCCCGTCCGATGAGAAGCTCCGTGCGCGAAAATGGATTCTGCATGTGTATAGTTCCTCTTGCCCGGTCAGCCCGGGCGTCTGTTTCTGTCAGCTTCTGCTGCGGAACACATCCGTTACGTCGAGCAGGGAGATAAAGGCCGAGGGATCCTCCCTGTGGACGACGGTTTTCAGTTTTCCGATCCCGAACTGGTTGGTGACGAAATAGATGACGGCCTTTTCCTCGCCGGAATATCCTCCCGTGGCCCGCAGAACCGTTCCGGACGCGGAGAAGGACTCCGACAGCGCGCGGGAGACAGCCTCGGGCTTTCCCGTGACGATCATCGCGCACTTGGATTTGTTGATGCCCTCCACCACGAAATCCACGGTTTTCGATCCGACGAAGTAGGTGACGATGGAGTAGAGGGGCAGGATCCAGCTGTGGATGGCGATGCCGCACGCGATGTACAGAACGGTGTTGAACACCAGCACGAAGGATCCGATGGAGATCCCGATCCGCTTGGCGAACACCACGGACAGCACGTCGATTCCGTCGATGGCTCCGCCGAACCGGATGGTCAGCCCGCTGCCGACGCCGGAGATCGCCCCGCCGAAGATGGCGCAGAGCAAAAGATCCGACCCGGCCAGCGGCGAGACGAAAGACACGTCCACGGGCAGAACGTCCATGATCAGCCACGACACGAAGGAGTAGACCCCGACCGCCCAGAGCGAATACGCTGTGAAAGCGAATCCCTGTTTTTTCACGGCAAAGAGGAAGATCGGCAGATTGAAGAGAAGCAGGAAGAGGGGCAGGGTCAGCCAGCCCGGCGTGACCTGATCGAGCAGCATGGACAGGCCGGAAATGCCGCTGTCATAGAGCTTGACGGGGAAGAGAAAAACGGTCACCCCGAACGCGTTGACGACGCCGGCCAGTGTCAGAGCAGCGAAACTGACGGGGTTCAGCGTGCGGACGCTCTCCCGGATGCGGCTCGGGATCCGGGCGGGCGCTTTCGGTTTCGGCATCGGAAACCTCCTTTTCCGAAGGCGGCGTTACAGCTTCAGCTCGACCCGGATGCCCTCCCCGACGAGCGCGGCGAATGCGGCTCCGTCTTCCGGCTTTCCGACGATCGAGCCGAAGTGCGTGGGGATCGCGGCGGCGGGTTTCATGCGGTTCACCAGTTCCGCGGCCTCTTTCGCGGTCATGGTGTACTTGCCGCCAACCGGAACCAGCGCGGCGTCGCACCGGACGGATTCGAGTTCGGGAATCGCGTCCGTGTCTCCGGCGACATAGATCCGCGCGCCGCCGAGGGTCACGATATAGCCCGTCCACTGATTCCGCTTCGGATGGAAGGGTTTCAAGCGGTTGTAGGCGGGGACGGCTTCAAACGGGATCCCGGCTGCCTCGCCCGACTGACCGGGAACGGCGGTGACGAGGGGCAGGGACACGCTTTCCTTCGCCTGATCCGCCATGGAAGCCGGAACGACCAGCACGGTCCCGGGCTTTGACACCTTTGCGATATCGGCGGGGGAGAAGTGGTCCCCGTGGGCGTGGGTGACGAAAACGACGTCGGCGTCGCGCGGTTCTCCGGCGATCTCAAGCGGATCGAAGCGGACGACGGTTCCTCCGCAGGCGGCCCGGATGCTGCTCTGCGTGTTGACGGAAATGCCGTCGAGAATGGCGGACAGGTTGTCCATGTGTGCGGCCTCCCTTGCGTGATTTCATTTTTTCAATTATACCACGTTTTCCGGAAAAACGCAAGAGGCTGGCGGCGCGGCTTGATTTTCTGCTTTGGTTGTGCTATACTGTTTCCGGCGGGAACTGTCCCGATCACGACTGAACCGGAGGAAAGCCATGAGATTTACCGTACACAATCCGCTGGACGAAGGCTGGTACGCCGATCCCGAAGCGCGTTTTTACGAGGGGCGGTACTATATCTACGTCACCCACTCCCTTCCGTATGACGAACAGCTCAACCACACCTGCTTTGTTTCGGACGACCTGACAAACTGGGAGAAGATCGAAAACATCATCGACATGAGCGGATTCCCGTGGGTGAAAGCCGCCGTCTGGGCACCGACGATCGAAGAGGTCGGCGGGAAGTACTACTACATCTTCGCCTCGAACGACGTTCCGCACAAGAGCGAGGTTGGGGGACTGGAGATCGCGGTGTCGGATTCCCCGGCGGGTCCGTTCCGCGCCCTGCTCGACCGTCCGCTCGTGGGAGAATTCCACAACGGCGCGCAGCCGATCGACGCCCATCTCTTCAAGGACGACGACGGGACGGTCTACCTGTACTACGGCGGATGGGGACACTGCAATATCGTGAAAATGAACGCTGAGATGACGGGATTCGTTCCCTTCGAGGACGGCGTCGTGTTCCGCGAGATCACGCCTCCGGACTATGTTGAGGGGCCGTGCATGCTCAAGCGGAACGGTCGGTATCACTTCATGTGGTCCGCGGGCGGATGGACGGACGGGAGCTACCGGGTCAACACCGCGACGTCGGACAAGCCGTGGGGACCGTTCGAGACCGCCCGGACCATTCTCTCCACCGGGGACAGCAAGATCGCAAACGGGCCGGGGCACAACGGATTCCTGTACCTCCCGGAGGAGGACCGGTATCTGATGGTCTACCACCGCCATAAGCCGGGGCTGCGCAACGGAAACGCCCGGTTCCTCTGCATCGACCGGATGGATCTGGACGAAAACGGCGAGATTCTGCCGGTCACGATGACGGAGAACTGGACCTATGACTCGGACGCGGAGAGCGCCGGGAAAGCGGAATAAAGACGTCGATCGGGGGACATCCTGTTGTCCGGAAGGGAAAGGAGGGTGAGGCATGCCGAAGAGCATTCTCATCAAGGACACCACAAAGGAGGAGCGGGAGGAGATCGTCCGCCGTTCGCTCGACTGCGGGGGAGGCTGCGAGAACTGTTCCTCCTGCTGGCTCGGGGGAGGTTCCCCGTGGAAGATGTTCGAAGACTATATCGAGGGGAAAAAGGAAATCGCGGAAATCAACCGGGAATACCGGGCGAGTTTACAGAGATAGCATTCAGATGGATCGGAGGGGTTCGCTATGTTTCAGCAGAAGCTGTGTATCGCGCTCATGAGTCCGTACGGGGACGCCCGTCTGACGAACGACGAGGAGATCCGCCTCATGCGGAAGACGGGATTCGAGGGATTCTTCTCCGGATGGGGAGGACTTGACGCCCTGAAGGCCTGCCGGAGGACCGCGGACGAATGCGGGATGCTGTATCAGTCGGTGCACGCCCCCTTCGGAAACGCGCGGAAGTTCTGGCACGGAACAGACGAGGAGGCGCAGGCGTCCGTGGACGAGCTTACCCGCTGCCTCGAGGACTGCGCGGAGGTCGAGGTGCCGATCATGGTCGCCCATGTCTTCATCGGATTCGAGGATCACGAGCCGAACGAAAGGGGCCTTGCCAACTACGAAAAGCTCATGATCCGCGCGCGTCAGCTCGGCGTGAAGATCGCCTTTGAGAACACCGAGGGCATGGAGTATCTGGACGCCGTCATGAAGCTGGCGGAGGAGTACCGGGACGCGGTCGGATTCTGCTGGGACACAGGCCATGAGATGTGCTACAACTATTCGGAGGATATGCCGGGACGCTATCCGGGACGCCTCATCGCAACGCACATCAGCGACAACCTCGGGATCCGGGATTACGGCGGCGCGATCACATGGATCGACGATCTGCACCTTCTGCCCTTCGACGGCGCGGGGGACTGGGAGGGGATCGCGCGGCGGCTCGGCATGTTCGACGGCCCCCTGACCTTCGAGCTGACCACCCATTCCAAACCGGAGCGGCATGAGAACGACAAATACGCCCGCCTCTCCCCCGAGGAATACCTCGCCGAAGCCTACGCCCGCGCCTGCCGCCTCGCCGCAATGGTGAAGAGGGCAAGGGACGAAAAATAAAAAGCCGGAGGCTGATCCATCCCGAATCCGGGGTGAGACCGGCCTCCCTTGTTTATTCTCCCGTCATCCGCGCCATGATCGCGCCGCCGTGTTCTTTCAGCCAGCGGAGCCGGAGCTTGTAGTCGGGGCAGACCCGCGCCACCTCGGCCCAGAACCGCGGCGAGTGATTCATCTCCAACCGGTGGCAGAGCTCGTGGATCACCACATAGTCCCTCACCTCGGGCGGCGTCAGCATCAGCAGGCAGTTGAAATTCAGATTCCCCGCAGACGAGCAGGATCCCCACCGGGTCTTCTGATTCCGGACGGTGATCCGCCCGTAGGTGACGCCGACCAATGGCGCGTACCGTCTGACTCTCTCCGGAAGATCAAGCAGGGCGTCCTCCGCCAGCGCCCGGATCTGCTCTGCGCCGAGCTTTTCCGCCGGCATGCTTTCGTTTGCCCGCCGCAGATCCTCCTGCTTTTTGAGGTGGGATCGGAGCCAGCCTTCCCTGCTTTTCAGAAAGGACAGCAGAAAGGCGTCGTCGCACCGGCGGGGAGCGCGGAGAAAGAAGGTTCCGTCCCGTTTCAGCTCGAGCGAGACGGTCTTCCGATCCGACCGCACTACGGGGACGGTCTTCTGCGCGTCCCCGCCGAGGGAGAAGGGAAGGGGCAGCGCGTCGGATAGGCGTTTCATCGTTCAAATCCCGCGATCCGACCGTCAGGCCATCGTCCGGAAGGTCCTGATCCACGCGTCGGCGATGAGCTGGTGTCCCGCGGGGGTCGGATGGACGCCGTCGCCCAGCCAGTACGAGGCGGGAACCGTTTCCGCCGCTTCGTCGAACATCTTCTGCAGCGGCAGGAAGGTCACGCCGCACTCCTCCGCGATCTGCCGGACCGCCGCCGCGCGCATTTCGGTCTCGGAGCGGAATGCATCCCAAAGGCCTTCCGTAGCGGATGCCTTCAGCACGAAGGGCTCCATGAGAATCATTTTTATTCCGGGAAGACGCTTCTGCGTGTCCGTTACGAGCATTTTGTAGACGTTGTAGAAGCGGTCCGCCTCCACGCCGTTTTTGCCTCCGAATTCGTGCCACACGTCGTTCACGCCGATGAGGATCGAGAGCAGATCCGGTTCGTGGTTCCAGCAGTCGCACTTGATGCGGGCGTAGACGTCCACGATGCGGTTGCCGCTGATGCCGAGGTTGACGAAGTCGTATTTGCCGGGCTCGTCCGCGCCGAGACGGGACGCGATCAGGCACGCGTAGCCCTGCCCGATCGGGATCAGGCTGCCGGAGTGGTTGTTGCGGCCGACGTCGGTGATGGAATCGCCCTGAAACAGGATTTTCATGAATAGTCCTCCTCTGTCCGGGATCGCCCCGGGTGTTTTCATCCTAATTGTACCACAGAGCCATCCCCCGCGCAAGACTTTCTTATGGAAAATGCTTGACTTGCGCGGGGGATTTGGATATAATGGACACAGAACCGGGCTTTGAACCGGCTGAATTGATGCAAATTGAAGAAACGCGGGCAACCGCGGAAAGGATCTGACATGACGTTTATCGGGAAACTGAAACGGCTGCAGGAGGTTTCGGGAGTCAACTACTGGGCACAGCGTCTGTACGCCGAGCTCTGCTACATGGCCTGCCTGTCCTCCGTGCGGGATCATATCTACGACGAAAGGCTGGAGGAGGCTGCGGATTACCTTCTCGGCGCACTCGGACGGAACCACACCGTCGGGCGCGAGGAGGGCGAGGCGGCGGAAAAGATGCTCGCGGATCTCTCCCCCGCGGCGAAGTCCCTGAAAGTTTACTGCATCTCCCACGCGCACATCGACATGAACTGGATGTGGGGCTTTCAGGAGACGGCGGCGGTGACCGTGGACACCTTCCGGACGGTTTTGAACCTGATGAAGGAGTACCCGGACTTCACCTTTGCCCAGTCCCAGGCGTCCACCTACCGGATCATCGAGGACTACGCCCCGGAGATGCTCGACGAGATCCGGAAGTACGTCCGAGAAGGCCGGTGGGAGGTGTCCGCCTCCACATGGACCGAGACCGACAAGAACATGCCGAACGGCGAGTCGCTCTCCCGCCACATCCTCTATACAAAGCGGTATCTCGGCAGCCTGCTCGGGATCGATCCCGACTCCATCCGCATCGACTTCGAGCCGGACACCTTCGGCCACAACATCAACGTCCCGGAGATCTGTCAGAACGGCGGGATCGACTATTACTACCACATGAGGGCGAACGACGACCGGCCCGAGCTCTACCGGTGGCGCGCGAAGTCCGGCAAGGAGCTGATCGTCTTCCACGACGTCAAGTCCTACAACAGCGACATCGGCCTGCGCACCTTCGAGGATCTGCCCCTGTTCTGCGCAAAGAACGGCACGGACACCTACCTCAAGGTCTACGGCGTCGGCGACCACGGCGGCGGACCCACCCGGAACGACATCGAGCGGATCATCGACGACGCGTCCTTCCCGCTCTATCCGACCATTGAATTCGGCACCTACGCGAAGTTCTTCGTAGCGGCGGAAAAGATCCGGGATTCCCTCCCGCTGATCGACCACGAGCTGAACTTCGTCTTCACCGGCTGCTACACCTCCCAGAGCCGCATCAAGATGGCCAACCGGATCGCCGAGGACCGCGCCGCGGAATCCGAAGCGCTGGCGGCTGCGTCCACCGCTCTGACCGGCGCTCCGACGAGAACGGGCATTCTCCGCCGTTCGTGGGAGCAGATCCTGTTCAATCACTTCCACGACATTCTCCCCGGCTCCGGCATCATGGAGACCCGCGAATACGCGATGGGACATTTTCAGGACGCGCTGGCCGGGATCAACACCACCGCCAACTCCGCGATGCGGGAGCTTGCTGACGCCATGGACGTCTCCGCCATCCCCTTCGAGCCGGACAACTTCACAAGATCCGAAGGCGGCGGCGTTGGATTCGCCGTGGACCACGGCTCAGGATACCGGTTCCCGCAGGCCGAAAGAGGAAGAGGGCCCGTGCGCGCCATCCACCTGTTCAACGAGACCATGTACGACCGGGAGGAATGCGCCGAGGTCACGGTCTGGGATTATCACTACGACCTCTCCCGCGCCGTGATCACGGATACCGACGGCAATCCGGTTCCCTTCGAAGTCCTCTCTTCGGGACAAGGCTACTGGGGACACTCGTTCACCAAGCTCCTGATCCGGGTGAAGGTCCCGGCGTTCGGCTGGACAACGTACGTTCTGAAGCTCCGGGAATACGATTCCGTCTCGTGCATCGCCACGGACAACCTCTCGGGCGACTGGTGCGACTACATCACGGATCACCCGTTTGTTCTCGAAAACGGACAGCTGAGAGCGGTCTTCGATCCCATGACCTTCGCCATGACGGAGCTGACCGACAAGACGACCGGGGAGCGGATCGTCACGCCCGACAAGCCCTCCGCCCTGTTCCGGTACATTAAGGAAAACCCGCGCCACGGCATGACCGCGTGGAGAGTCGGGCCGTACATGAGCGTGGAGACGCTGAATGCCGAGGAAAGGGACGTCCGCCTCATGGACTGCGGATCGACGGGGCTGCGGAGCTGGCTCAGATATCGGACGTCGTTCGCCTCCTCGACTCTCACCGTCACCGCCGAGCTGCGCGGAGAGTCGAAGATTCTGAATTTCCACATCGACGTTGACTGGCATGAGATTGGGCGCGGCGGAGACTATGTGCCCCAGCTCAACTTCGCCTTCCCGGTCGCCTATGCCGCGGGAAACTACACCTACGATATCCCGATGGGTACGATCACCCGCGGGGACATCGCCCACGACGTGCCGGGCAACTCCTTCATGCGGATCGAAAAGGCGGCGGGCGGGAACGCGGCGTTCCTCGTCACGGACACCAAATACGGATTCCGGGGACACGACAACGCAGGAGCCGTTACCCTGATCCGGGGCTCTGTCGATCCCGATCCGTGGCCGGAGCGCGGCGCCCATCATATCAACGTGGGCGTCGGGATCGCCTCTGCGGACGAGCAGAAGAAGCTCGCCGTGGCGTACGTCCACCCGATCTCCTTCAACGCGGGCGTGAAACACGAGGGCGGGCGGCTGCCTCTATCGGGGTCCTTCCTCACGCTCGGGGATTCTGCGGACCGGATCATGGTGTCCGGCGTGAAGAACGGCGAGGACGGCGGGCTGATCGTCCGGGTCGCCGACTTCGCGGGCCGCGGCGGGACAGTCTCGCTGACGCTGTCGGACTATGCCCCCGCGCCGAAAAAAGCCTCCCTCGTGGACGTGACCGAGCGGCATGTCCTCGGGGACTGCTCCATCGACGGGCGGACCGTGTCCTTCGAGATCGATCCCTTCGCCATGGCCACCGTCAGGATCGAATAATCGCCGGAACGCATTCCATCCTCAGGGACTGTCTGACTCTCCTCAGGCAGTCCTTTTGAGCTTTTTGAAAAAAGTTCAAAAAACTTCCGTTCCCTTGTTGCAAACCGCGCGGTTTTTCCGTCTATATGGGTGAGAGCAAACGAAAAGGAGGCGAAAACATGGAAGACACGGACATCGTGGCCCTGTACTGGGACCGATCCGAGGAGGCCGTCGCCGCCAGCATGGCTAAATACGGCGGGTACTGTGCCGTGATCGCGCGGAATATCCTCGGCTCCGGGGAAGACGCGGAGGAGTGCGTCAACGACCTGTGGCTCCGGGTCTGGAACGCCATCCCGCCCGACCGTCCGAAGAAGCTGTCGGCCTATTTCGGATCCGTCATCCGGAATCTCGCGCTGGACAGACGGCGGCAGATTCAAGCGGAGAAGGCGGGAGGAGGGACAGCCGCCCTGTGTCTGGACGAGCTGGCGGAGGCTGTCGGCGAGGAAGAGGACGCCCTCGGCGCGATCGATCTGAGGGACGCGCTCGACCGGTTTTTAGAAACGCTCGGGCCGAATCCGCGGGAGATCTTCATGCGGCGGTACTGGGCATTTCAAAACGAACGGGAGATCGCGCGGGCTCTGGGGATCACGGCGGGCGGGGTTCGCCTGTCCCTGAGCCGGACGCGGAAACTGCTGAAACAATACCTGACGGGGGAGGATGCGGAACGATGAAGGCAAACGAACAACTTTTATACGCACTGGGGACAGTCGATCCCCGGTATGTGCCGGACCTCACGGAGGTCAAGGAAAGAAAACCCTATCTGCGCTGGGCGGCTGCGGCGGGGGGGATCTGCGCGGCCCTGCTCATCGGCGTGCTCGCGGTCCATCAGATTCGAAACGGACGAAATCCTATGGGGATTCTGTCGCCGGACAACCCCACAGTCGGCGTCGGATCCGAACAGCCCGATGCGGCGGACAGCTCCGACACGGTGAACGGTCTTCCGAAGATCACGGCTTCTCTGACGACGGGCGGCATGGGATTCGAGGGGCAGATGGCATATTCCATCGACGAGCTGGAAAACGGCAATCCGTGGCGGGAGATCCCGTCCGACACCGCCGTTCTGCCCGTGTATAAAAATCTGCTGTACAACGGCCGCTGGGAGGAAGGCGCGGATTATTACACCACCGAGGAAGAGATGCGCCGGGTCGCGGAGGCAGCGGCACAGAGCCTCGGTATGGAGGTGCTGTCAACAAAAACCGATACGATGGGCGAGATCCGGGACACCGTTCTGACGGAACGCGTCACATCGCTGACCGCGGAATGCGCCGGGGAAAACGCTTCCGCGAAGCTCCGGGTCTCCCGCTCGGGAACGGTTTCCGCAGAGCTGTCCCCCTCCGTCCCGTTTGAGACGGTCCAGGAGCGGACGAAGGCGCTGGACATTCTATCGACCTATCTCGGCTACCGGGACGCCGTGATCGCGGAATCCGGGGACCGCAATATTTACGGGGAAATGGTCACGACTGTGGAGGTCTACGAGGACTCCGACAACCCGGTCCGGAAGCTGCTGAACTACTGCGCGGCCTCGTCCCTCCTTGGCATGGATCTCGAAGAAGGAAACGGCACGGATCTGCGCTTTGTTACGATAGGTCCGGGATTTGACAGACTGAACTTCCTCGGCGACTACCCGGTCATCGGGGAGGAGGACGCGCGGGCGATGCTGCTCCGGGGCGAATACCTGACCACGGTCCCCGCCGACACGCTCCCGGAGAGCGGGATCACCGAGGATCGGATCGACCGGGTGGAGCTGGTCTACCGGTGCTCCCTTCGGGACGAATACGCGGAGCCGTATTACCGGTTCTTCGTCCGTCTGAGGGAGGGATTCCCGGCGAGCGCGGTCGAAGGGCTGTTGAATTGGGGCATTTACTATGTCCCCGCGGTACGGGTCGAATACCTCTCCGAGATCCCGGTCTGGGACGGGACCTTCAACTGAACGGAAAATCCAAAGCATGTGAAAACCGCAGATCGGCGAGGTCTGCGGTTCTTTTCGGGGTTACGTCTCCTTGCACCGCCGCTCCCAGTCCGCCCAGCGGGGATCGGCGCACATTTCGGCGGCAACGTCGTCAAAATCGGGAACCTGCCACCACGGCCAGACCTTAGGAAGATCAGGTGCGAGCCGGTCGTCTGATCCGCGGGGCGAAAAATGCGTCACTGTCACGCAGCAAAGAAGCGGCTGAGAATAGGATGCCTCCGGGAGAGAACACCACGCGTCAAAAGCTCGGGCGTTTTCCAGTGCGGAATTCAGCGACCGGAAAGCTCCATCCTTATCTCCCGTTCGCCATTGAAACTCCGAGTGAAAGAGATACAGCCGCGCGGCTCCCTCGTGACATCCTCCGAGCTTGCCGTCCGGGAACAAGGTGTCGTACAGGGCGAGGGCCTGCCGAATCGCATCCGCCGTTTGTCCCGGAGCCATGTCCTGACGGAAAGAAATCAGAAGCTGGATCATCTGGTCAGCGGATGCGGCTATCATGCGGATCAGCAGTTTCCCGAGCGCCTCCGCCCTTTCCCGTCCGTCGTGTGCCGAAGCGGCGAGCCATTCCCGGCATCCCTCGAGAGGGGGCGCGGTCTTTGCGATGGAGTCTGCGCGATCGTAGTCTCCCGTATTGGCGTAGAGCTGGATCAACTTTCTCACCGCATTCTGACGCTCCGCTCCGTCGGAGATGCCCGGGAGCAGTTTCTCATACAACAGAATCGCCTCATGCCATTCCGGATACGTCTGGTGCAGATCCGTGTCGTACCGGTCGAAGCCGTTCTCATCCGTAATGTGGTACTCCCCGCGGCGCACATATCCGGCGTTGTACAGTACGGAGGCCAGCGCGGCGGTGAGCGTTTCGTTTCCGGGAAACTCGATCAGAGCTTCTCGGGCGAGGGTGACGCATTCGTCCATATTGACGTCTTCGCCGTTGTTCTCGCGGTTCATTCGGTTGATCCGATCCGCCAGTTCGTCGATTCTCTTTTTACGCTCGTTATCGTATCCGAACAGTTCGTCGATCGAGACGCCGAAGTAGTTGGCGATGGACGGGACAAGCTCCATATCGGGATAGCAGATGCTTTTCTCCCACCGCGAGACCGCCTGCGGGGAGACGCCGAGGGACGACGCCACCTCTTCCTGCGTCCGCCCGTCCCGGAGTCTGAGAGAACGGATATTGTTTCCGAGTTCAATTGTCATATGGGATCCCTCCGATCATGAGAATCACCGGCCGGTGTGCCTTTATTCTATCAGCTCCGGAGGCGGATTGCAAGCATCAATCTGTTGTGGAAAACTCAATCAGAGCGTGAAAAAACCGCGCCGACCCGTGGTGAGGTGACGCGGCAGAGGGTATTGACAGGGAATTATACGTTGATCTTCCAGCTCTTCGCAAGTCCGGGGAACTTCACGTTCTCGATCTTGCCGGGGCAGAGGGGATATTCGCCGAGGCAGACGAAGATGAACCACGCGGCGGTCGTGCCGTTGTCCTCGTCCCCGGGAAATCCGTCCGCCTCGTCCGAGAAGTGTTCGAGCGCGGCCTTGTGAGCCCAGTACGCCGCCTTTTCGGGCAGTCCGAGATAGGCGTAGATGAAGGGCAGGTGGAAGGAGGGCTGGTTGGAGACGGCGAACTGTCCGAGATCGACCGCCGCCATTTCCGTCATTTCATGGATCTCTCCGCCGTAGCCGTGGACCCGGTAGACCGGAGGAAGGGCGAAGAGGGCGTCGAGCTTTTCGAGCAGCTTGTCCTCCCCTCCGTAGAGCGCGCAAAGCCCCTCGATGTCGTGCGGAACCGCGAAGGTGGACTGCCACGCGGAGGCCTCCGTGTATTCGCCGCCCCACTTGACGGGATCGAAGTCGTCTGCCATCTTTCCGTCGGTGTCGCGCCCGCGCATGAAGCCGGTCTCGGGATCGAAGAGGTTTTTGTAGTTCTTCGCCCGCCGCTCGTATTCGGGGACAAGCTCGTCCCGTCCGAGGGCCTTTGCCACCGTGGCGATGCACCAGTCGCCGTAGGCCGCGTCGAGGGTCAGGTTGACGCTCTCTCCGTGCTCGTTGCGCGGGACGTAGCCGAATTTCACATAGGATTCCGCGCCGTTTCGTCCGAAGCGGGGCAGGGGACCGTTGTGATTGGCGTGGTTCAGCATGCCGTCGAGCGCGTCCTCCCACGTTTTCCGGGAGCCGATCCCGTTCACGACCGCCGTGGCGATGACCGCGTCGATGAGCGTGGAGGGCATGCACCCGACCTCGCCGATGGAGATCCAGCGGGGCAGCCAGCCGCATTCCCGGTAGTCGTTCACGAATCCCTCGAGCATTTCGGCGAATTCGTCCCGCGCGATCTTCACAAAGAGCGGGTAGACCGTGCGGTAGGTGTCCCAGAAGCCGTTGTCCGTGTAGCGCACTCCCTCCCGGCAGGACCCGTCATAGGGGGCGTAGTGGACCGGTTTTCCGTCGGCGGTCAGCTCGTAGCACTTGTGCGGGTAGAGGAAGGTGCGCCAGAGGCAGGTATAGAAGGTGCGCTCCGTCTTGGGATCGTCGAATTCCGCGTCTATCCGTCCGAGGCGTTCCTCCCAGATTGCGTCGTTTTCGGCGAGAACTTCGTCAAAGCGGCGTCCGGCGATCTCCCGGTCGATGACGGCCTCGGCATAGTCCGCCGAGAGATAGGAGGTGCCGAGGGAGAATTCGGTGTCCCGCCCGGTCAGCGCGAGGTGGCAGAAGCCCTTCTCACTCCCGTCCGCGCCGATCTTCGACTTTGCGAAGTCCACCGCGCCCTCGGGGAAGCGGAGCACGAAGAACATTTTGAAATTCTCCGCGATATCGCCGGAGTGTCCCGTGGTCGTGCCGATCACTTCGTTTTTCTCCGGGACAAAGGTATAGGTATAGTCTCCCATGACGGGGAGGAGGGAGAGGACGGAGGGGCGGTCGGTGTCGAAGTGAAGCCGGCCCACGGCGCCCCGCTCGGTCGGGGTGATTTCGAAATCGCATATCGAGCGCAGGAAGCGGATCTTTACCGTGGAGGGCGTCATGACGTCGTCCGCCGGCCTGTGTCCGCCCCACGCGCCTCCCGCGCTGTTGGCTACGATATCGTTCTGGGGCGTCATGAGGAAGGTGCCGTAGTCGCTGATCCACGGGCTGGGCTGATGGGTCAGGCGGATGCCCTCGATGCTGTGGGAATCCGGATGATAGTACCAGCTGCCGTTCCGCTCCGTCTGGGGAGCAAATGCGGTCATGCCGAATGGTCTCTGCACCAGAGGAAGGGTGTTCCCCTGGGAGAAGCGGGGAACGGATTTCGTACCCTGCCGGATATTGACGAGAGAAAGTCTGCTCATTGCGGTCCTCCGAATCTGAATTATCTCTATTGTATCATGATCCGCCGGACTTGACAAGGGAAAACTTGTAAATCCTCGCAAAATATCGCTTGACAACGGCGCGCGCATTCACTACAATAGAACCCGGGAGGATAAAAGCACCCCGTCCCGCCAGAGATGCACGAGGGTCTTCTCCCTTGTCCATTGTCCGGACACCGCGAGGCTGAGCCGCAGGAACACCCGCACGTCCCCCGGCTGACCCGCGTTTTTGCCTGTCCGATCCCGCCGCCCGGATCCGCTTTTGCGGCCGATCCGCGGGAAAAGCGTCTTTTTCATGGGACTCAGGCGGATCGGAGCGGGCTTTTTCCGAACCGGGCGTTCTCCAGGATCCGGCTCTTCCGGCTCCGTCAGAATGAATACGTCGGTCTCGCATTTGTACCGGACCCGACGCGCGTCCGTCTCTGCCGCGAGGGCTGCCGCTTTCTCCATTTCAGCCGCCGCCGTATTGTAAAACCGGTTCATTCTTCCGATATCCTCGGGCTTTTCCGCGTCCTCAAAGCGGGGCAGGGAAATGTCCCATCCCTTTCGTCCGCTCTTTTCGAGCCTGATTTCTCTCCAGTTCACATCCGCCTCCCGGAGCCTCTGCGTTCTGGATTCAGTATATACAGGAAAGGCGTTGTTTATGTCACAGCTTTCACCGCTTGCCGACCGGGTCCGCCCGACCGATTTCGACGGGATCGTCGGTCAGCGTCATCTGTTCGGCCCGGACGGGATCCTGCGGCGGATGGTGTCGCGGGGCGTGATCCCCTCCATGATCTTCTTCGGCCCGCCCGGATGCGGAAAGACCACCGCGGCGTCCATCATCGCCTCCCGGTGCGGAAAAACGCTGCACCGTCTCAACGCCACGACCGCGAGCCTCGGCGATATCCGGGACGTGGCGAAGGACACCGGCACCATGATGGGGATCGGCGGGGTCCTTTTGTACCTCGACGAGATCCAGTACTTCAACAAGAAGCAGCAGCAGTCCCTGCTCGAATATCTGGAGGACGGGCGCATCACGCTCATCGCCTCCACGACCGAAAATCCGTACTACTATATTTACGACGCGCTCCTCTCCCGCTGCTCGGTCTTCGAGTTCAAGCATGTGGACGCCCGGGATATCGCCGAGAGACTGCGCGCCGTGATCGCCTCCGAATTCCCGGACGCCGAAATCTCTCCGGACGCGGTCGATGCGCTGGCGGAGGCGGGGGGCGGGGACGTGCGCCGGTCCCTCACCATGCTCGAAGCGGCTGTCGGCGCGGCGCGGGAGGACGACGGGAGGATTTCGGTCACCCGGGAGCTCGTGGAGCAGCTCACGCCGTCCGTCAGCCAGAGCAATTTCGACCGCGGCGGGGACGTGCATTACGATCTGCTTTCCGGCCTGCAGAAGTCCATCCGTGGTTCCGATCCCGACGCGGCGGTCTTTTATCTGGCAAGACTGCTCGAGGGCGGGGATCTGATCTCCCCCTGCCGCCGCCTGATGGTCATCGCCTCGGAGGACGTCGGTCCGGCCTATCCGATGGCTCCGGTGATCGTGCGGGCCTGCGTGGAGTCGGCGCGGGAGCTGGGACTGCCCGAGGCGCGCATTCCGCTGGCCAATGCCGCCGTGATCCTCGCCACCTCCCCGAAGTCCAATTCCGCCTACATGGCCTACGCGAAGGCAGAGGGGGAGATCCACGCGGGCCGCGGCTCCGAGATCCCGCTTCATCTGAGAAGCCCGCAGTTCAAGGGATATAAATACCCTCACGACTTCCCCGGACACTGGGTCGAACAGCAGTATCTCCCGGACGATCTGAAGGGAAAGACCTTCTACGAGTTCGGCGAAAACAAGACCGAACAGGCCGCGAAGCAGTATTTTGAGAAAATCAAGGGGGACAAAGCATGAAAAAGCCCGATTTCGCCGCCCTGCCCCGGGAATTCCGCGCGGAGTATGCGAAATTCGCCGCTCTCCGCCTCGCCGGATCCGCGCTCTTTCTTGCCGCCGCGGCCGCCGGTTCCTTCCTGCTCGATTTTTCGGGTCTCAAATATCCCGTGATGGGGCCGGTGTTCCTCTTTGCCGCCGCTTTTGCCGCCGGCTGTGTCCTCTTCGGACTCCACCGGTTTTTGAAGCCCGCGTGGCTGGGAAACCTGACGGAGATCGACTGCGGCTATCGCATGGTGAACACCGGAAACCGGGCGGCTGCGGAAAAGCAGATGATGGTCGATCTGACCGTGGACCGCGGAGGAAAAAAGCCGTACCGGATCCGCCTCTTCCGGGAGGAGGGCGTCACGCACGGTGGAAACAGGATCAACGTCTTTCAGCGGGAGGCTCCCTACAAGGAGGGGGATACGCTCCTCTTTCTGCCCGGGTTCCGCTATCCCGCGCGCATCGACGTGAAGGACGCGGGCGAAACGCTCGATCCGAAGTTCGTCTGTCCCTTCTGCGGCGCGATCGGCCCGCTTTCGAAGCGAACCTGCCCGAATTGCGGAAGAACCGTTCTCCGCTGACCTCCCTGTGTGCGATCTGCCGGAATCGACGGGCAAACGGGCCTCCAATTCCGGCACTTTTTTCCCGGATCGCCCTTGACATACGCGGACGGTTATGGTATAATACGCATGTTGTTGAACCAAAGACAGCAGGTTACAGTAAAAGCGACATGCCACCCTGCCGAGGAGAGACGCTTGAATCTGAGCATTCACGGTCTTTTTTCGTGCATCGGTGCGGAGAAGACTTTTTTTGTGCCTGTCATATCCTGATAAGGAGGAAACACTGAAATGCCCAGCGCGAAAGTATTAGAGCAGAAGAAAGCAGTCGTGGAAGCCCTTGCGGATAAAATGGGCCGCGCGGCATCCGGCGTGCTTGTAAAGTACGAAGGCATCACCGTCGATCAGGACACCCAGCTCCGCAAAGCGCTCCGTGAAGCAGGCGTCGAATATGCCGTCATCAAGAACACGCTGATCGGCAAGGCAGCCGACATCGCCGGTTTCGAAGGACTCAAGTCCGAACTGAACGGCATGAACGCCCTCGCAGTCAGCTTCGAGGATCCGATCGCTCCCGCCAGAATCCTGAAGGAATACGCGGACAAGATCGAGACCTTTGAGATCCGCGGCGGCCTTCTCGAAGGCAAGGTCGTGGACGCGGCTACCGTCAACGAGCTGGCGACCATCCCGAACAAGGAAACCCTCGTCGCAAAGTTCCTCGGCAGCATCCAGAGCCCGCTCTACAAGTTTGCATATGTTCTCCAGGCCATCGTGGACAAGGAGAACGAAGGCGAAGCTCCCGCGGCGGAAGAAGCCCCCGCAGCCGAATAATTCCGCATTCCGGAATTCCGCAGTCAACTGTATAAAATCATCATTCATATACGGAGGAAAATCAAATGGCAACCGAAAAGTCTCTTGCGATTCTTGAAGAAATCAAGTCCCTTACCATCCTCGAACTGGCTGACCTCGTGAAGGCGGTCGAAGAAGAGTTCGGCGTTTCCGCCGCTGCTCCCGTAGCTGTTGCCGGCGCCGGCGCCGCTGCCGCTCCCGTTGAAGAGAAGACCGAATTCGACGTCGTTCTGAAGTCCTTCGGCGCGAAGAAGCTCGACGTTATCAAGGTTATCCGCGAGATCACCGGCCTCGGCCTGAAGGAAGCGAAGGACCTTGTCGAAAGCGCTCCGAAGACCATCAAGGAAGGCGTTTCCAAGGAAGACGCGGAAGCCCTCAAGGCCAAGATCGCCGCTACCGGCGCAGAAGTCGAAGTCAAATAAGTTTGTTTCCTGACCGAAACAGAACGGAATTAAAGTTCAATAACCGGAAAACAGACGCTGTCAAAGCGTCTGTTTTTTGCGCGAAGGTCTTTTTTTATTTCGTCGGATCCATGACCGTTCCCATGAAGAGTGGGATCCCGTCGGCGTCCGCGATGGCGAAGAAGAACGGGCGGTCGAGATAAACCTCGGGCGTCGGATCGGGACGGAAGGCGGTCGTATTGAACACAAGTCCCGTGGCGGCCGCTGCCTTGGTTCCGTGTTCGTTCAGAATAACCTTCGCTTTCTGAAGGATCGCGGAGATTGCGATGTTGTTGACTCCGTCCGCCGAAAGTCCGCCGAGTTCCGCGGCATCCGTGAACGCGCGGTTTACGCCGAGCGCTTTTGCGACATCGTTCAGCCCGAGCGAGGTTTCGTATTCGAATTTCGGAATGGAGACGAGGCACTTGCGGTTCGAGTCGTACGCGGATTTCAGGATCCCTTCGAGATCCATCTGAGCGGTGAAAGCGTTCACGTCCGTCCCCGGATCCGGAAGAACTGCCACAAAGCGGTATCCGTCCTTGTAGGGTTTGGAGAATCCGACGCCGCCGTCTGTCTCAAAATAGCCGTATTCCGTGGAATAGAGGAAGTCGGCGCGCAGGTCTTTCCCGTCCGCAGTGGTGAAAGTGCCCTTCGAGACGTCCTGTTCCTCGTACTCCTCCTCCCAGACCCCGTCGAAGAGCACGGCATTGACGAGAACCATGACCGATTCCGGATCGAGCTCGTCGAGCAGGTTCGGGATCATGCCGTCGGTCTTTTCGCTGACCCAGCCGTTGATCGTGTTCAGGGCGTCGGCGTCAAAGGGCAGGGAGGAAGCCTCCGCGCTGTAATAGGCTTGTGCCACCTTCTGAAAGTCAGCGGAGAGGGTGAAGTTCGCCGCGTTCCCCCAGACGGAATTGGCGACGTCCATCGTGGAGTTCTCCGAGGCGGCGAGCTTGTTCGTCAGTGTGTAGAGGTATTCGTTCAGCTCGTCCGTCGGCATGCCGAGCGCGGCTTCAAATTCCGCCTTTGTGTCCCCCGCCGCTCCGTTCGAGGTCAGGGCGAGCGCGTAGTAGAGGGACAGCGGCGAGAGAATGACGTTTCCGTCCGCCTGTTTGACTGCCTCTTTGTAGAAACGCTCCGAGAAGGAGGTGACGGCGTCGGTGACCCGGGCGTCGGCTTCGGCTCCGGTGGGATCCTTCGAGGCGGCGGCAAGCGGGATCTGCGCGTGCAGGGTGTCCGATTCCACGGCGCCGTCCTCCGGCTTGTCCGCGGGATCCGGCGTGACGTTCGCGCAGGAGCCTAAAAGCAGGAGCGCGGCGAGGATGGAAGAGATTGGTTTTGCGATACGGTTCATTCGATCAGCCTC
Organism: Oscillospiraceae bacterium; assembly: GCA_015065385.1. Taxonomy (GTDB): domain Bacteria; phylum Bacillota; class Clostridia; order Oscillospirales; family CAG-272; genus UMGS1696. The sequence goes on from SVQK01000024.1 coordinate 55,081, forward strand.
CGTTTTTTTCTTTTGTCCGTTAGACGCCGGAAAAACGGAGAAAGTTCCCGCCGTCATCCGGCAAAATGTGAGAAAAAGCGCTCGATTTCATGAAATCTTCAGTTCTTATTTTCGTCGAACGGGTTGCGCGGCGGGGGTCAGATGTGATATAATATAAACTGTAGAATTATGGAACCGGACGAGGCGTGTATGGCAAAACAGCAGTATCTCGAATGCGGCATGGCGGCGTCCACCCACGGCGTGCGGGGAACTCTCCGGCTTGAAAGCTGGTGCGATACCCCGGCGACGCTGGCCGCGCTGAAAACATTATACCGGAAGACCTCCGACGGCGCGTTCGTCCCGATGAAGGTGCGGGCGGCGTCGGTGCAGAAGAATATGGTGCTGGTCTCCTTCGAGGAGCTTTCGACGCTGGAAGAGGCGATCCCCTTCAAGGGCACCGTCTTCTACGCGGATCGGAACGACATCCGGAAAAAGCGCGGAGACGTGTTTGTGGCCGATCTGATCGGGCTGAACGTGACGGACGCGGAGAGCGGGGAGGTTTACGGAACCCTTTCCGAGGTCATCAGTCCCGGGGGACGGGATATCTATGTGGTGGACGACGTGCGCGGCGGGCAGTTCATGATCCCGGTCGTCGCGGAGTTTGTGCGCGAAATCGTGACGGAAGGCGAGCGGGAGGGGATCTATGTCTCCCTCATCGAAGGAATGCGGGAATGATGCGGATCGATATCCTTACGCTCTTTCCGGAGTATGTGGACTACATCCTTTCGGAGAGCATCATAGGCCGGGCCAGACGCGCCGGAAAGCTGGACGTCCGCGCCCACAACATCCGGGACTGGTCCGAGGACAAGCACCGCAGGGTGGACGACACGCCCTACGGAGGAGGCCGCGGCATGCTCATGGCGGCTCCCCCCATCTGGCGGGCGTGGAAGGCCGTATGTGAGACGGATTTCGAGGATCCGGGCTCCGTGCGGCGGAAGACGGTGTATCTCTCCCCGCGCGGGACGGTGTTCCGGCAGGAAAAGGCCAAGGAGCTGTCCGGGTACGATCAGCTGATTCTGATCTGCGGCCACTACGAGGGCGTGGACGAGCGGCTGATCGAGGAGATCGTGGACGAGGAGATCTCCGTGGGAGATTTCGTCCTGACCGGCGGAGAGCTCCCGGCGTGTCTTGTGGCGGACGCGGTCGGGCGGCTCTGCGACGGCGTGCTGTCCCTCCCGGAGTGCTATGAAAACGAGAGTTTCGAGGACAATCTTTTAGAGTACCCCCAGTACACCCGCCCGCCGGTCTGGATGGGGCGCGAGGTTCCCGAGGTCCTGTTGTCCGGCCACCACGCCAACATCGAAAAATGGAGGCGGGAGCAGTCCGAGCGGATCACCCGGGAGCGGCGTCCGGATCTTCTGGAAGAGAAGAAAGAGACTCCGTGATCACTGCGGAGCGAGATAGCGCAAGACGCCGTTTGTCAGGCCCGCCGCGAAGAGATTCGGCGAATAGGCCAGCAGCGCCGCGTCCCCGGGATTGGTGATGAAGCCCAGCTCCATGAGCACGGCGGGCATCCGGGTCTTGCGCAGGACATAGAGTCCGGGCCGCGCGGTAATGCCCCGGTTCGGCAGGCCCGTCGCGTCGGTCACGCCTTCGAGCAGCCGGTACGCCAGCCATTCCGCGTCCGTGTTCCGCCGGTAGACAAAGGCTTCGGATCCGGAGGCGGCGGTTACGTCGGAGGCGTTGCAGTGGAGACTGATGAAATAGTCCGCGCCCCAGACGTTGGCGTCGTTGACCCGGGCCGCGAGCGACGTGGCCACCGAAGTCCCGAGCTGGGTATCCGGCGTCGGACGGGAGAGGCGTACGTCGAAGCCGTATCCCCGGAGCATGGCCGCGGTGCGCTGTCCGATGGCGTAGACCAGATCCTGTTCCCGGAATCCGTTTCCTTCCGCGCCGGAGTTGGGATTGTCGGGGTTGTGCCCCTGATCGAGATAGATTTTGATCGGCATGATTCCTCCGCTGCCGTCCGATGAGGTGAACCGGAGGACGGCTTTTGCACGCAGTCAGACTGCGGTTGATGGATTATGAAAGAACTGGAAAAGCTGGCCTCTCTGGCGCGTCAGGCCATGGAGCGATACGGGATGATCCGCTCCGGGGATCTTGTCGCCGTGGGACTCTCCGGCGGGAAGGATTCGGCGGCCCTCCTTACTGTGCTGGCCCATCTGCGCCGGTTTTATCCCGAGCCCTTCGAGCTGTGCGGGATTTCCGTCGATCCGGGGTTTCCGGACGGAGAGGGGATGTTCGACTCCACGGCCGCGTTCTGCCGGTCCCTCGGGGTGGAATACCGGGTCGTCAAAACCGATATCTACTCCGTCGTGTTCGAAGAGCGGCGTGAAAAGAACCCCTGCTCCCTCTGCGCGAAAATGCGGCGGGGCGCGCTTGCCGGTGAGGCGGAACAGATCGGCGCGGACCGGCTGGCGCTCGGGCATCACATGGACGACGCGGCGGCGACTTTTATGATGTCCTTGACCCTCGGCGGCCGGATCGGCTGCTTTTCTCCGGTGACAGTCTATGAGGACCGCGGCTTTTCGGTGATTCGCCCGCTGATATACTGCCGGGAGCGGGAGATCCGAGCGCTGGTCCGTTCCGCCGGTCTGCCGGTGGTGAAAAGTCCCTGCCCGGCGGACGGGGAAACGGAGCGGGCGGAGGCGGCGGATCTTCTCAGAGAGCTCGACCGGAAGCACCGCGGCATCTATGCCCGGATCGTCGGAGCCATGGAGCGCGCCGGGATCGACGGCTGGCACGAAGGCTGCCGGAAGGAACAGGAGCGGAAAATATTTCCTTAAGTGAGAGAAAAAATCGGCGCGGGACGGAACTTTTCTTTGCCTTCCGCCGTCTTATATACGATAAAGCGAACGGAAACAATTACGGTAAATCTTTGCTATGAAAAATAAAAGCGCGGTCCTTTCTCCGGAGAAGACGGCCGAGGCGGAAAGCAAGCCCGAGAAGAAGAGCTTCCGCATCGGGCTGAGCAAGCGGGAGCGGCGGGAGCGGTTTTTGACCTCCTTCTATATGCTGCCGTCGGTCGCCGGGGTGCTGACCTTCTTCATCCTCCCGTTCTTTGTGGTGATCTACTATTCCCTGATCGACGACACATCGACGGGCGTCTTCGTCGGAGTGGACAACTACCTGAGGCTGTTCGAAAACTCCGCGTTCAAGCTGGCTCTGAAAAACACGGGCGTGTTCTCGCTGACCGCCGTTCCGCTGGTGGTGGTCCTCTCTCTGGCTCTGGCGGTTCTGCTGGACGCCAACGTGCCGTACAAGAGCACGTTCCGGACCATCTTCCTCTCCCCCATGATCGTTCCGGCGGCGTCGGTCATTCTGATCTGGCAGGTTCTGTTCGACTTCAACGGCGTCGTCAACTCGGCGGCCTCCCTTCTCGGCTTCGAGCCGGTGGAGTGGTTCAAGTCGGACTACGGATATCTCGTGGTGGTGCTGCTGTTCCTCTGGAAGAACATCGGGTACAATATGATCATGTTCATGTCCGCCCTGACGAACATTCCGAGGGACATCATCGAAGTGGCGATGCTGGACGGCGCGGGGCCGGTGAGACGGTTCTTCATCATCAAGATGCGCTATCTCTCCTCTACCATTTCCTTTGTGACCATCATGTCCCTCATCAACTCGTTCAAGGTATTCCGGGAGGTTTACCTTCTGACGGGGGACTATCCCTTCGAGACGATGTACACCCTCCAGCACTTCATGAACAACACCTTCGCCCATCTGGAATATCAGAAGCTGTCCTCGGCGGCGATGGTGCTGTGCCTGATCATGATCGTCATTATCGGCCTGCTTCTGTTCATCGACGACCGGGCGGGAAGGGGGCTTGACGAATGACGGGCGATATCACCCTGAACGCGGCGGCCTTTCCCGCGGCGAAGAAAAAGAAGGTGACCGCGGGGCGCGTGGTGTTTCTGATATTCGCCATGCTGGTTCTTGTGACCTTTGCGGCGCTCTTTCTCTTTCCCACGGTCTTCACCGTCACCAACTCCTTCATGTCCACCACGGAGATCACGGCCAACTACGGCAAGATCTTCTCCGGGCTCGGCGCGGCGGGGGGAGGCGGACGGGTCTTCATCGGGGAGCAGGTCAATCTGCAGCTCATCCCCAACAAAGTGAGCTTTTCCCAGTACGCGACGGTGCTTCTGACCTCGCCGGAATACCTTCTGAAGTTCTGGAATTCCGTCATCTATGTGCTCCCCATCGTGCTGTTTCAGCTTGCGGTGGCCGCGGGAGCATCTTACTCCTTCGCACGGGTGGACACGAAATTCCGCTCCGTCGTCTTTTTCGCCTACATTATTTTGATGCTGATGCCCTATCAGGTGACGCTGGTCCCGAACTATCTGGTGATTGACCGGCTGAATCTGATGAACACGCGGTGGGCCATCATCCTGCCGGGCATCTTCTCCCCCTTCTCCGTCTTCATTCTGACGAAGTTTATGAAGCGGATCCCGTCTTCCATCGTCGAGGCGGCCAAGCTGGACGGAGCCGGGGAGCTGTCGATTTTCTTCCGCATTTTCATGCCTCTCTGCCAGAGCACCCTGTATTCGGTGGCGATCCTTGTGTTCATCGACTACTGGAACATGGTGGAGCAGCCCCTGATCCTTCTGAAGGACGAAGAGCTCTATCCGCTGTCCGTCTTTCTCTCGAAGATCAATCAGGGAGACACGGGCATCGCGCTCGCCATCGCGGTGATCTACATGGTCCCGCCGGTGCTGCTCTTCCTCTACAGCGAGGATTACCTGATCGACGGGATCTCCTATTCCGCGTCGGTCAAGGGCTGATAACTGATACTCACGAAAGGTTTTGCCGGATATGGATACCAAAGCGAGAAACAGACGGGACTGGGTCAAAAATATAGCGATCATTTTCCTGGTGATCCTGCTGCTCTTGACGTTTTTCTCCCGGACGATCATGAACGCGCGCCTGCCGGAGGTTTCGGCCCAGTACGCCCAGTACGCGACGCTGTCCTCCTCCGTGAAGACGAGCGGGACAGTGAAGGCCAACGCCAGCTACAACGTCATCTTCGAGGAAGAGGAAAAGGTCGAGCAGACCCGGAAGGTCCAGTCCGTCTACGTCAAGGCGGGCGACACGGTGGAAAAGGACGCGCCGATCCTCGCCCTGACGAACGATCCCTCCGAACAGCTGAAAAGCGCGCGGGACCGTCTGACCGAGGCGAAGGAGACGTACACAAAGCTCCTCGAGAGCGGAACGGTGGACGGTCTCACCTCCGACAAGACCCTGACCGACGCCCAGAGAGCAATCGAAAAGGCGGAGGACAAGCTCAAGGAGCTGGAGGCGGAGTACAAATCCCTCCTCGGCGGAAACGACCCGGCCACGGTCATCAAGGACTCCATCAAATCCCTCAACGCTCAGATCAAGGATCTGGAGGCGGAGAAGAAACAGGCCTCGAAGGATCTTGACGCGAAGATGAAGCAGGCGGAAAAGGATCTCGACGCCGCCATGAAGCAGGCGGAAAAGGATCTCGAGGCCCAGAAAAAGCAGGCCGAAAAGAACATCGACGCGCAGATCAAATCCTACGACAAGCAGATCGCCGATCTGAATACGAAGATCGGGGAGCTCACCGGCAAGATCTCGACGGCGGAGGGAATGGTGGAGGAGGACGTGCTGTCCGATGAGACCGTTTTGCAGAAGCTCTCCGCCGCGGAATCCGTCCTGTCGGAAAAACAGGCGGTTTACGACACCGCCAAAGCCGCGTTCGACGACCGGCAGGCCGAGGTAGACCGCTGGCAGGAGATGGTGGACGCCATCAACGGGACGATCGGGGATGTCAACAAGGCGAATGAGCTGACGAATCAGATCAAAGGGTATGAAGATCAGATCGAGGCTTTATACTTACAGAGAAACAGAAAAATCGAGGATCATGATAAGTCTGTGAATGATGAGTATTCCAAAAATGATCCGTTGTATATTGCATATAATGATGCATATTATAAATATACAGAGTACAAAAATCAGTATCAACGCGATATTGATGAACTCTCTGCCAAAAAAATCGAACTTCAATCTGCTCAGAGCAACTTAAATGAGTATCAATCTATAGTTGATACATATGAATACTATAAATCAGAAGAGAAAAGGTTGCATGATATCATTTACAGCGATTCGGTGCTCAGCGATGAACGGTATTATAGCATTAAAGACGAATACGAAAAAGTGATTGGGTTAAACGAACTATATACTCAACAATATGAGGAAATAAAGGAACAGTATGAAGATGCACTGGCAGAAGTTGAACGTCTTAATTCCAGAATAAGCGAGCTGACTTCATACGAAACAACCCTGAACTCACTGGAAACGGCGGTTGACAGTGCTCAGAAAGCAATTGACGAAGCCGACAGCATCGTTAAGATTGATAATACAAGTTTTGAAAGAGAACTGGAAGATCTGGACAAGCAGATTGCCGATCTCGAATCCAAGCTGTCCGACGCGCAGGCCAAGCTGTATGTGATCGACATGCCCGAGGTGGACGACGTGATCCACTACGAATTCGGGTACGACCTCGGCGAAGCGCAGGCGAATCTCGACAACGCGAAAGCCGAAGCGGAAACGCTGAAAACGGAGCTCGCCGAAGCGGAAAAGGCGCGGGACGACGCGAAAGCCGAGGTGGAGTCCCTCACGAAGCAGTCCAAAGCGGAGGGCGCCGCCGCCGGGTACAAGTCGGAGCTGAACGGGCTGAAAGCGCAGCTCGAATCGCTCGAAGCCTCCAAGGCGTGGTACGAGGACTCCAAAACCGAATCGAACGACCGCTACAACGACAAAATCACCGCGTCGAACGAACGGTATCAGGCGTCGATCACCGCGTCCAACGACCGGTATTCGGACGCGAAAACCAACTCCGACGACCGCTACGACGACCGGATCTCGGCCATTCAGGACAAAATCACCGAGAAGAACGAGGAATTGAGCGGCGTCCCGGTCAAGCGGGATCCCGACGACGTGAAAAAGGAGATCGAGGAGCAGAAGGACAGCATCCTCGATATGAAGGAAAAGTACGAAATCACCGAAAGCACCGAGGGCAACACCGCGGCGGACCGGGAACGAGAGCTGGAAAAGGCCAAGCAGGCCATCGCCGATCTGGAAAATGAGGTCAAGCAGTACGAGGACGCGGAGAACACGAAGAACGTGAACGCCCCCATTGCCGGCAAGATCGTCTCGGTGAACTTCGTCCCGGGCGACTCCATCACCTCCGGGGCCACCGTGGCGTCCATCGAGATCGCGGACAAGGGCTATGTGGTGGAAATCACCATGTCCGCCGAGGAAGCCCGCAAGATTCAGGTCGGATCCCCGGTCACCGTCACAAACTCGTGGTGGTATTCCAACATCTCCGCCTCCATCGCGCAGGTGAAGTCCGATCCCTCGAGTCAGGGGCGCAACCGCATTCTTGTCATGGACGTGACCGGCGACGTGAGCGAAGGACAGACCCTGAATTTCTCCATCGGCGACCGGAGCCAGTCCTACGAGTCCGTGCTGCCCAACTCCGCCATCCGGGAGGACAACGACGGCAAGTTCGTTCTGACCGTGGAGGCCAAGAAGACGCCCCTCGGGACCCGGTACACCGCCAGACGGACCGCCGTCGAGATCATCGCGTCCGACGACACCCAGTCGGCTGTGAGCGGACTCTACGGGAGCGAGTTCGTCGTGACAAGCTCCACCACGCCCATCACCGACGGCCAGCAGGTGCGTCTGGCGGGCGATTGATCCGGAGGCAGGCATATGGACCGCAGGATCAACCATACACTGCTCAAAGCGTCCGGGATCGTCGCCCTTGTGATGATCGGGGCCGCCTTGATCTGCGGGATCATCGAGCTGACCGTTCTCGGGATGAAGAACAGCCTCGACTATCTCGGCGCGGGAAAGCGATGGTCCGCCGACGGAACGCGCTACGCCGTGATCGGGATGTATGCCGAGGAAAACGCGGGCATTTCCGCCGATCAGGCCGAAACGTGGGCGCGGTCGGTGGATTCCGCCCTGCTCGAGGCCTCGGTCACGCCCAACGAGGGCGCGCGGTCATGGGCCTGGACGTACGGATGCGACGCCGTCCTTCCCGTGAGCGGGACCAAGGCCACCGTGAACGCGGAGACGCTGGCGGTGTCGGGGGACTTCTTCGTCTTCCATCAGCTGGCGTTCAAATACGGAAGCGGCTTTCTCAACGACAACAGCAACCCCATGGGCGTAGTGCTCGACCGGGATCTGGCGTGGCGGGTGTACGGCGCGGAAAACATCGTCGGCATGACCGTCACGATCGGCAGCGAGGAATACACCATCGTCGGCATCACGGACCGGGAATCCTCCTCCGGCGCGTATAAAAAAGCGTACGGCGACACCCCGCGGATGTACATGAGCTACCGCGGCTATCAGAAAATCAGCGGCGGGGCGGGGAATATCTCCTTCTTCGAGGCGGCCCTTCCGAATTCTGTCCGCGGATTCGCCATGAACATCTTCTCCGGGCGGATCCATGTCAACGAGGATTCTTCCTCCACGATCGAGGCGACCGACCGCTTTTCCCTGAAAAAACGCTTCGACAACATGAAGGAGCTGGCCTACGCGTGGGTCAGCATCAACAAAATCGAATTTCCCTATTGGGAGAACGAGGCGCGGGTCTGCGACTACCGGGCGGCGGTCATGATGCTGTTCGAGGTCGCCTTCGCCGCGGTCGCGGGATCCTCCCTGATCCTGTCCTTCATCCTGCTCAGGGCTTCCGGCTGGACGCTCATCGGGACGCTGAAGCAGGCGTGGACGAAGGCCGCCGACGAAAGAGCCCGCAGAAAGAGGGAAAAACCTCCAAAGGCTCCGAAGGTCCGCAAGAAGCGCGGCAAAGAGGAAAAGCCCGCTGAGCGTGAGAATGCGCCGGAGAATGGGGAACGTCCGACACCACGCAAGGATGACGGGGAAACTCCTCCGCCGTCCGAAGACGAGTTCATCATAGACAAATCAGAGAAAGAGGTATGAAATGACGAAAACGAAACTTGTGTCCGCCATCCTCGCCGCGGTTCTCGCGCTGGGATCCGTCTCCGGGCTGGCCTCCTGCGCGAAGCTGAAAAAGACGGCTGAGCCGCCGAAGGCAAAGCGCACCAACGTCTACGCCGCCGAGGACATTCCGCTCCCGGACGACGTGAACTATGTGGGCAGCCTGATCGTCGGCGATAAGGTGGTCTATATGACCTACGACGCCGAAAGCACCGTTCTGTACAACGACATGGGCGAAGAGGTCGAAAAGACGCCGGGCTACGACTATCAGGAGATCGAGAAGAAGGAAAAGGATCTTCCGGAGGGCTGGTGGTACGGCTATTCCTCCGATCAGATGCTTTTGAAGATGGATCTCGAAACCCGCGAGACCTCCTCCGCGCCCTTCTCCTACGACGAGGAGGCGTACGGCTACGCCAACGGATTCATCGCTGGACCGGGCGGAACGCTTATGACGAGAAGCCAGAAGTGGAACTGGGACGAGGAAACCGGCGAATCCACCAACGCCAACTACCTTCTGACCATCGATCCCGGCACCTCCGAGGTCAAGGACATTCTGGATTTGAACGAGGTCGTCACCAAGGTCGGGATGGATCCCAACAACGCCTACATCAATCAGTTCCTCGCCACCGACGACGATCTGTATCTCGCGTTCGAGACCGACGTGATGCAGTTCGACCGCGAGGGCAATCTCAAGTCGAAACTGGATCTGAACATCAACGGCGACGGCTGGATCCAGGGTCTCTGGACCGCGGGGAATAAGCTGGTGATCTCTGTCTACTCCGGCGGAAAGCAGACCTTCAAGGTCGTGGAAAACGGCCAGGTCACCGATCTGAAATCCGACGCGCTGTCCATGAACGGGGGAAACTCTCCGATGGCCGCTGACGCGGAAAACCTCTATTTCAACGGAACGACCGGCATCTCCGCCTATAATTTCGCAAACGACACCTACGGCGAGGTGCTGAACTGGATCAATTCCGATATCGTCAACACCGGGAACCTGAGCTTCCTGCCCGACGGACGCGCGGTCATGGCGACCACCGACTGGGAGGACGGCAAGAACACCTCCACCCTGTCCATCCTGACCCGCGTTCCCGACGAAGATCTTGAGGAAGAGATCATTCTCCGGCTGGGCTGCGTCTATGTGGACTACCAGCTCCGCAGAGCCGTGATCGAATACAACAAGCAGAATACCGGAATCCGCGTGACGATGGAGGACTATTCCGGCTACAACAACGAGGACAACGAGTGGATGGGCGCGGTCACGCAGTTCAACAACGATATCGCCACGGGGAACGTTCCCGATATCGTCCTTCTGAATACGCAGATGCCCATCGAGAGCTACCTCCGGAAGAATACCTTCGTGGATCTGACCAAGTACATCGACGACCCGGAGAAGGGCATCGACCGGAGCAAGTTCCTGACGAACATCTGGGATTCCTCCATGACGAACGGCAAGCTGAATTCCCTGATCTACACCTTCAGCATCAACACCCTCCTCGCAAGAGCGGACATCGTGGGAACGGAGTCCGGATGGACCTTCGAGGAGATGATGCAGACGATCAATTCCATGCCCGAGGACTGCAAGGCGTTCTTCGAATACAGCCGCGACAGCATTCTCGACAACTTCTTCTCCTATGCCATGAGCTCGTTCATCAACTGGGAGAAGGGCGAGACCTATTTCGACACCCCCGGATTCATCGCCTTTGCCGACTACCTCAAGACCTGCCCCGAAAAGGGCTACTGGGAGACCCGGTATCCGGACAACTACGAGTACGATCCCGAGATCGAGAAGGAGTACGAGCAGCAGTACAGCCTCCGGTTCCGGGACAATAAAGCCCTGTTCCAGATGGGCTACTGGAGCACCTTTACCGATTATCTCTACGCCCGCAACAACTTCGGTCTGAAGGACGTCACCGCGATCGGCTATCCCCGCGAAGGAGAGGGCAACGGATGCGCGGTCATTCCGTCCATCGAGCTGGCCATCGCAACGAAATCCGCGGCGAAGGATCAGGCATGGGATGTGCTGAAATACCTTCTGACCTCAAAGAGCGTGGTGAACAGCGGCTATCAGTTCAGCGTGAACCGCGCCGCCATGGATGAGCTCTACGCCAAGGCGAAGGAAGATTACGGCGACTACATGCCCGGCGACGACGACTTCAACTGGATGGTCGAAGAGGGGTATTCCGACGAATATATCGACTTCATGAAGAGCAGCCGTCAGCCCTATGATCAGGCCGCGGTGGACTATGTGAAGACGCTCGTCGAAGGCGCGACCAACATCGCCCGCACGGATTCCGCTCTAGTGGATATCGTGAAGGAAGAGCTTTCCGCCGTGTTCGCCGGTTCCAAATCGGCCGACACCGCCGCCAAGCAGATTGCCAGCCGTGTCGGCATTTATGTGTCCGAGCACTCTTGATCAGCGCGGCCAAAGAAAGCGGAAGGAGAAATTCATGAAAAAACGGATAGCCCTTCTGCTGCTGTTCCTGTTCGTTTTTTCGGGCTGTTCCGCCGGTCGTGATTTCTCCTTTATCATCCGGTGGGGCGTCGGACGGGGGAGTGTATACAACAGCGCGACCGGCCTTCTGGTCAAGGCGGAGCAGGCGTCGGAGCCCGACCGTTTCCGAACGGTGCTGAAGCTGAAAAGAGAAGAGTCGGTCGAACTGTCGGCTCTGGCAGACGCGATCGACCTGACCCTGATTCCGGAAATCCCGGAGACATACGATCTGTATTCGCCGCCGGGATTCGAATGCGGTCTGCGCGAGAAGCCGCCGATGCTCATCGAGCTGACGCTGCGGACGGATCGGGAGGAAAAACACATCCGGTGCGTCAACGTAAACTCATTATTCTCAGTATCGGAAGAAACAGAGGGTGATCCCGTCAAACCCTTCGATGAAAACGGGAAAGCGTTGGAAGCCTTCCTTCGGCGCGCGCTCGAAATCATACTGGACTCCGAAGAATGGCTCGCCCTGCCTCCTTCCGAGGCAGCGTATCAATGATACAAATTCCATTCTAAATCATAGATTTAGAATGCCCTGAAAGTCATTCTGACTTTCAGGATCACTCAAAACCATTTTGCAATGGTTTTGAGTGGAATTAGTATGAGAATACTATAGTTCTTCGATACTGAAAATCCGCTTGCCATACGAAAACCCCTCTCACGGAGAACCGCGGGAGGGGTTTTGTCAGGTTATGCGGTTTTTATGACGGATCCTGGATCAGACTCTGATCCGGGATCAGACGCCCTTCTTGGCTCTGTCCATATGCTCGAGCTCGGTCTCGTTGTAGGTGGGGGTGTATCCCGGGATGGGCATGAGCTTTTCGTGGATGACGTCGATGATGCCGGTCGGCTGCGGGAAGTAGTACTTCTCAAGCTCGAAGGCGGGGGTGATCCAGTTGCGGGAACCGAACACTGCCGGCGGCGCGTCGAGGTAATCGAAGGCCATCTCGGCGATGTTGGAGGCCATGTCGCGCATCATGGAGCAGCGGTCAACCGCGTCGCCGACGATGACGATCTTGCCGGTCTTCTTGACGGACTCGATGACCTTGGAGTAATCGAAGGGAACGAGGGAACGGGCGTCAATGACCTCGGCGGAAATGCCGTAGTCGGCTTCCAGCTTCTTCGCGGCGTCGAGGGCTCTGTAGAGAACCGCGCCGATGGAGAGGATGGTGACATCCTTGCCTTCGCGCTTCACGTCGGGCTCGCCGATGTTCACTTCGTAGTATCCTTCCGGAACGCCGCCCTCATGGAATTCTTCGCCCTTGTCGTAGATTCTCTGGGACTCGAAGAAGACAACGGGGTCGGTGCCGTTCAGAGCCTGATTCATGAGGCCCTTCGCGTCGTAAGGCGTAGCGGGGAAGCAGACCTTGAGGCCCGGGATGTGGGAGCAGAGCGCGGTCCAGTCCTGGGAGTGCTGCGCGCCGTACTTGGAGCCGACGGAGACGCGGAGGACGACGGGCATCTTGAGAATACCCGCGGACATGGCCTGCCACTTGGACAGCTGGTTGAAGATTTCGTCGCCCGCGCAGCCGATGAAGTCGGCATACATGAGCTCGACGATGGCACGGCCGCCCGCAACCGCGTAACCGACGGCGGAGCCGACGATGGCGGATTCGGAGATCGGCGCGTTGAAGAAGCGGTGGTAGGGAAGGGCTTCGGTGAGTCCGCGGTAAACGGCGAACGCTCCGCCCCAGTCACGGTTGTCTTCACCGTAGGCGATGGTGGTGGGATCCTCGTAGAACTTGTCGATGATGGCTTCGAACAGACCGTCGCGGATGTTGTACAGCTTCATCTTCGGGATCATCTCGCCCTTTTCGTCGAAGGCGTAGCGCGCCTTGCCGGCGATCTGCTTGACGCGGGGATCCTCTTCCTTCGGGATCAGAACCTCGGGCTCTCTCGTCTCGTCCATGGACTTCACATGCTGGTTGGAGTACATGATGGAGGAGATCATCTCGGGTTCCTTCGAGAGATCCATTCTCGGGGAGATCTCGTCGTCGATGGCGAGCTTGATGATCTTGGTGGTGCGCGCGACGATCTCTTCGTCGATGGCCGCGTATTCCTCGGCGGAAGCGACGCCGCCCTCGATCATCTTGTTTCTGTAGGCCGGGATCGGATCGGCGGCCTTCCACGCTTCGATTTCCTCGGGCGTGCGGTAGGTGGAGGAGTCGGACGGGGAGTGGCCGGAGACGCGGTAGGTGGCGACTTCGAGGAAGGCCGGGCCCTGACCGTTCAGGAGCAGTTCCTTCTTGCGCTTCGTAGCGTCGATGACAGCCAGCGGATTGTAGCCGTTGACCTTCTCGGCGTGCATCTGGGTGGGATTGAAGCCCGCGGCGAGTCTGGCGGGGTTGGTGAAGCCCATCGTCTCGCCCATGGTCTGACCGCCCATGCCGTAGAAGTTGTTGAACACGTTGAAGAGGATCGGCATGCCCTCGTCGGAATACTTGCCGTCCATGCCCCAGAGCTTGGTGATCTGATCCATGGAGGCGAAGTTCAGGGACTCAAGCACCGGGCCGCGTCCGAGAGCGCCGTCGCCGGAGTTGGCCACGACGATGCCCTTCTTATGGTTGGCTCTCTTGTACAGAGCCGCGCCGAGAGCGATCGGAGCCGCGCCGCCCACGATGGCGTTGTTCGGGAAAATGCCGAAGGGAATGAAGAACGCGTGCATGGATCCGCCGAGGCCCTTGTTGAAGCCGGTGGTGCGGGCAAAGATCTCAGCCAGCGCGCCGTAGAGGAGGAAGTCCTTCGCAAGGTCCTTCACGTCGCCGGGATGAGCCTGTCTGCCCTCGACGACCTTGAGGATCGTGCCGCCCAGAAATTCCTTCATGATGTCGTAGAGCTCTTCGTCCGTCAGCTTGTTGATGGAGGAGAGGCCCTTCGCAAGGATTTCGCCGTGGCTTCTGTGGGAACCGAACTGGAAGTCGTTGATGTCCATGCAGTACGCCTGACCGACGGCGGAGGCTTCCTGACCGATGGAGAGGTGGGCCGGGCCGGGGTTGTTGTACTTCACGCCGTTGTATTCGGACTTGACCTTGATCTCGTTCAGCATCGTCTCGAACTCGCGGATGGTCCGCATGTCGTGGTAGATGCGGAGGAAGTCGGCCTTGGAATACAGCTTCTTTTCCTCGTCGAGGGTCAGGTTGTAGGTGCAGAGCGGAATGCTCTCAAAATCGATGTACCCGGGCTGAAAGACTTTGCCGGGATCAACGTATTGGCTTTTCGGCATGATTGTATCTCCTTATAGTTATTTGAGTTTACTGAATCGAGAACATCGCTTCGCGGATGACTTCGCAGACGGTGGGATGCGGGAAGACCAGCTTTTCCACGTCCGCGACGCGCTGCTTCTTTGCTACCATGGCAGCCGCGCCGTAGATGATTTCGGACGCGTAGGAACCGATCATGTGGACGCCGAGGATCTCGTGATGCTCCTTGCCGTACACGATTTTCACGATCCCGTCGCCGCCCTCGTTCTCCGCGACGTAGCGCCCGCTGTATCTGAGGGAGAGCACGGCTTCTTCCGCCTCGATGCCCGCCTTCTTCGCGGATTCCGCGGTCTCGCCGACGGAGCCGACTTCCGGATTGGTGTAGATGACGGAGGGGATGGAGCGGTAGTCCACGCGGTCCTTGACGCCGAGCATGTCGGATACGGCGACCTCGCCTTCGCGGTACGCGGTGTGCGCGAGCATGATCTTGCCGTTGACGTCGCCCGCGGCCCATACGCCGGGAACGGAGGTGCGGCACTGTTCGTCGGTGATGATCGCGCCGCGGTTCATCTGCACGCCGATCCCTTCGAGGCCGATGTCCTTTGTTCTGGCGCGGCGGCCGGTGGAGACCAGCACCAGATCGCAGGCGATCTTCTCGGTCTTGCCGTCCTTTTCGTATTCGACGACGCCATCGCCGGGCTTGCCGTTCACCGCCGCAACCTTCGCGCCGAGGATGAACTTCACGCCCTTCTTTTCGTAGTTTTTCTGGAGGATCTTCGAAATGTCCGCGTCCGTGGGGCCCGCGATCTTGTCGAGCATTTCCACCACATAGACCTCCGCCCCGATGGAGCAGAAGTAGGATGCCATTTCGAGGCCGATCACGCCGCCGCCGACCACGACGATACGCTTCGGAGGCGTGCGGAGATCGAGGATCTCCCGGTTGGTGACGGCCAGTCCTCCCGCGTAGCTCTCGCGCAGGCCAGGGATCGGGGGCACGACCGCCTCGGAACCGGTGCAGACCAAGAGCTTCTTCGCCTCGTAGGTCTTGCCGTCCGCTTCAACGGCGAATCCGCCCGCGGTCTTACCGGCGATCTTCGCGGAAGAGGAAATCACCGTGACGCCCGCGCCGCGCATTTTCGCCGCAACGCCGGAGACCAGCGTCTTCACGACCTTGTCCTTGCGGTCCACGACCTTCGCGTGGTCGAGGAATGCTCCGGTGACGGTCACGCCGTACGCTTCGCCGTGATGGGCGTAGTCGAGGATCTTCGCGGAGTAGAGCAGGGTTTTCGTCGGGATGCATCCTTCGTTCAGGCAGACGCCGCCGAGAGCGCGCTCTTCGAAGACGGCTGTTTTCAGTCCGCCGTGTGCGGCACGTTCCGCCGCGTTGTATCCGGCAGGACCGCCGCCCAGGATGATCAGATCAAATGTTGCTTCAGCCATATGTCAACCTCACTTTGCGAGAAGGAGATCAAAGTTTTCAAGCGCCGTGCAGAGCTCTTTCAGGAACTTCGCGGCAGGCGCGCCGTCCACGGCTCTGTGGTCGAAGGTCAGGGAGAGACCCATCGCCGGGTACACCGTTCCGTCGGCCTTGACGCGGTTGACCGTGCAGCACACGCCGAGGATCGCGGTCTGCGGAGGATTGATGACGGGCGTGAAGCTCTCGACGCCCATGGAGCCGAGGTTGGAGACGGTGAAGGAGCCGTTCGCCATTTCGTCGGGCGTGAGCTTGCCTTCGCGGGCTTTTCCGGCCAGAACCTTGGTTTCGGCGGCCAGAGCGGCGAGGGTCATCTTCTCCGCGCCGAAGAGCACGGGAACGAGCAGTCCGCGGTCGGTGTCCACGGCCATGCCCACGTTGGCGTGCTTATATTTGCGGAAGGTGTTGTCGATCAGGTTGGCGTTGATCTCGGGATAGTTCGGCAGCACGCGGGACACGGCGTAGAGCACCATGTCGTTGACGGTGACCTTGCCGATGCCGAGAGCCTCGCCTGCTTCCTTGAGCTTCGCGCGGTATGCCATGAGGGCCGTCGCGTCGAAGGAGGAGTTGAGGGTGAGCTGAGCCATCTCGGAGAGGGAGGCGTGCATGGACTTGGCGATGACCTTGCGGATGTTGGACATCGGCTCTTCCGTATAGGCGCGCAGATCGTCGACTGCGGCGGGAGCGGCCTTTTCCGCGGGAGCTTCTGCAGCGGCGGGCTTTTCCTCTTCGACGACGATCGGATGACCGGCGAGGAAGGCTTCGACAGCTTCCGTCGTGGCGGTGAATCCGGCGTCCAGCGCTTTGTTGATATCGCGTTCGATGATTCTGCCGTGCGGGCCGGTGGAGACTACCTTGGTCATGTCCACGCCGGTTTCGAGGGCGAGATGACGGGCTCTCGGGGAGATGAAGACGCGCTCCCCGGAGGATTCGGATACGGTAGCGGCGGCCTCCGCCTTGGGAGCTTCTTCCGCCTTGGCCTCCTCGGCCTTGGCCTCGGGAGCGGCTTCCGCGGATTTCGGAAGGAGCGCGGAGATGTCCTCGCCGACCTCTCCGATGATGCAGACGGGATCGAGGCAGGGGATCACGTCCCCTTCGGCCGCGAGTACCTCAAGAATCGTGCCGGCCGTCTGGGCAGGTTCGTCGAACGCGCTCTTATCCGTCTCGTAGGAGAAGAGAATGTCGCCGACTTCAACCCGGTCGCCCTTCTTCTTCTGCCACGTCGTGATGATGCACGACTCGACGCTCTGTCCCTGACGGGGCATGATGACTACAGTTGCCATGGTGAAAATCCTTTCTATATGATATCCGGCCCTGACGGATCAGGGGGAATATGAACGGTGGAAAACGGACGCTCCCTCACTCCGAGACGTTGATGACCCGGACGTTCTTCTGGACGGCGAGGCGCGTGAGTTCCGGCGGGAGGGCGGCGTTGGTGATAAGCACATGGGCGGTCTCGAAGGTTGCGAAGGTATAGGGCAGGGATCGGTCGATCTTCGAGGCGTCCATGAGGATCACGACGAGGCGCGCCTTCTCGGCTACGACCCGTTTCAGCTCGCATTCGGAATAATTGCCGACGGTGAAGCCGCTCCGGGAGGAGAGTCCGGACGGGCAGAGAAACGCGATGTCGATGTTGATATCCTGCAAAAAACGGGTGGCCTGCGCGCCGGTGATGGTCTGGTTGTCATGATCCAGCCGCCCGCCCACGATGTTGACGATGGGCATGCCGATCTTGCACAGCTCCAGCGCCGCGGCGGGATCCGTCGTGGTGAAGGTGAAGCGGTCGTTCGGGACGTACTGCACGATGTGCTGGAGCGTCGAACCGGAGTCGATGAAGATCGAGCGGCCCGTCTCAAGAAATTCCGCGGCTCTCTGGGCGATGGAATCCTTGGAGCGGACGTTCTCGTTCATGCGCGTTGCGATGGAGCCGTCCGTCTGGGTGGTGATGAACTTCATGCTCCTCGCTCCCCCGCGGACCTTGATCGCTTCGTGGATGGACTCGAAGTACTCGATGTCGCGCCTGAGCGTCATGCCGGAGACGTCCGGAAAGAGCGCTTCCAGTTCCTTGATGGAGATAAAAGGCTTGACCTGCAATAGCGCGCGGATCTGCTCCCGTCTTTCGTTGTACATGGTTCACGCTCCTTCCCGGAACGCCGGACGGGGGGACCGCCGGTGAAAGTAACAGTTTTTACGCTCTATTTTAACACAAATGGTGTGAGAAAGTCAATGCTAACGCGTGAAAAAACCGGATTTTCTTTCAAAAATCCGGTCGGGAACTGTGAATCCGCTTTATCGGGCGCAGTGTTCTTTTAACAGGACCCCTACTTTTTCGACGTCTCCCGCGCCCATGACGAGGATCATGTCCCCCTCGCGCGACGCCTCGTCCGCGATCCGGGCGGCCTCTTCGAAGGAAGGCGCGAAGGAGGCGGGTTTTCCTCTCTCCGTCACCGCGTCGGCCAGCTGAGCGGAGGACACGCCGTAGGTGTTGGTTTCCCGGGCAGCGTAGATGTCGCAGAAGAGCACCTCGTCCGCGCCGCTCTCCGCGAAGGCCGAGACGAATCCGTCAAACAGCTCCGCCGTGCGGGAATAGGTGTGAGGCTGGAATACGACGCGCAGCTTTCCGCGGCAGACGGCACGGGCTCCCTTCAGCGTCGCGGCGATCTCGGTCGGATGGTGGGCGTAGTCCGAGTACACCTCCGCGCCCCGCTTTGTGACGCAGAGCTTTTCCATGCGGCGGGCGATGCCCTCGTAGGCGGAGAGCCCTTCCGCGGCGGCATCCGGGTCGATCCCGTATTCCACGGAGGCGGCAAAGGCGGCGAGGGCGTTCGAGATGTTGTGCTCCCCCGGGATTCTCAGCTGGGCGCGGGCGATCGTCTCGCCGTTTCTCCGGATATCGAAGGCGGGATATCCGGTCGAAAGGTCTTCGTTCGCCGAGGAGTAGTCCGCTCCGGGATCGAGGCGGGAGAAGGTCACCGCGCGGCAGGGGAGATCTCTTTGGATCAGGCGGCAGTTTTCGTCGTCCAGATTCAGCACGGCGATCCCGTCCGGCCCGGTGAGTCCGGCAAATTTCAAAAAGGACGCGCGGATCGCCTCGATGGAGGGGAAGTAATCGACGTGATCCAGCTCGATGTTCAGAATCACCGCCAGCGTGGGCTGGAAGTCGAGGAAGGAGTCCATGTATTCGCAGGCCTCAAAGGCAAAGAAGTCATGCGCTCCGATCCGGTCCACCGTCCCGGTCTCGCGCAGAGGCGCGCCGTTGAGGACCGTGGGATCCACGCCGGCACAGGTCAGGATCTTCGACAGCATGCCGGTGGTGGTGCTCTTGCCGTGCGTGCCGGATACGCCGATGCGCCGCTTGTACCCGGTCATGAGCCAGCCGAGAAAATCCGCGCGGGAAATGAGCGGGATGCCGCGCTCTCTGGCCCACGCGTACTCCGGATTGGTTTCCGGCATGGCGACGGTGTAGACGAGGGCGTCCGCGTCCTTCACATGAGCGGCGTCCGCTTCGTAGTAGACCGGGATCCCGCAGGATTCGAGCCGGGCCGTGATGGCGGAGGGGGCGCGGTCGTAGCCGGAGACGGAAAATCCCCGCTTCTGCGCCAGAATCGCCAGAGAGTTCATGCTCACGCCGCCGATTCCCGCAAAGAACAGGTTGTGTTTATTCCTGAGAATAGTTTCGATTCCGAAGGGTCCGAAGTGTGTGTTTGGCAGCGCCATAATGCGTCCTTTCCGCGGGAGGCCGACGCGCGCGAACTCCCTGCACGCCGCGATCCGCGACCATATACTTGTATTGATAAATTATATTCTTAAATTGAAAACGTTCAGTTTTAATAAATATTTCACGTTTCTGCTGAATAACGTTCACAGTAAAGATGTATAATCATTCCACCGGGAATACACAAAAGGGGAGAGGTGTCCATGGTCATTACAGACATCAAGGTGCGGAAGCTGTTCGACGACGGTCCGATGAAAGCCATCGTGTCCGTCACCTTCGACGATCAGCTGGTTCTGCACGATATCAAGGTCATCAGCGTCAGGGACAAGAATTTCATCGTGATGCCCAGCCGGAAGAAATCCGATGGGACGTACAGAGACATCGTCCATCCGATCAACGCAGAATTCCGGGGCCTTCTGGAAGAAGAGGTGCTCCGCGCCTACGAGGAAGAGCAGGCCAGAACCGCGGCTGAGGCGGAGATCGAAGCTCTGGAATCGGGCGAATACACCGGTCAGATCTGAACGCCGCCGCGTGCTGCCATCCCGGCGCGGCAATGCGGAACGGAACGGTTCGACTCGGCTTTGAGGCGACAGCGCTGGAACGGGACGATTGAGAAAATGACTGCATGGGCTGCAAGATAAATCCATCTGCTTGATCCGGAGGATTCTCCGGCGCGGCGCGGTGGATTTTTTTGCTTTGTCCGGGACAAGAAAAAACCTCTATCGGAGCCGGGAAATGCTCGTAGAGGTTTATTTGCTCCAGCGGATGGGGGGAATCGAACCCCTAACTCAAGCTTGGGAAGCTGGCGTTTTACCACTAAACTACATCCGCGTGCCGTTATTATACCACCCCGGAGGCGGGATGTCAAGATCGATGGGGAAGTTTTTTCGCTCCCGATCCGTTTTTTTGCCGACGGGATCCGACTTGGATCCGGAAAGGGAAGCGGATGCTGCGGATCGCCTCCGCGGATGCCTCCCGGAAATAAGAAATCCGAACTTTATCAGTCCGGATACTCTTCTGCGGGTGAAAGGACTTGAACCTTCACGAAGTTGCCCCCACAAGAACCTGAATCTTGCGCGTCTGCCAATTCCGCCACACCCGCGTGTGCTGTTCTTTCGAACGGTGTTATTATACCTCCGGGTGAGCGTTTTGTCAAGGGGATTCGGAAAAAATCTTCCGGAAAACTTGCGGTTTTTTCGCGCCGGTGATAAAATCGGAGAACGGGGAAACTTTTTTGAAAAAACGGAAATCCGATCCGGGCTTTTCCGACACGGAATGGGCGAGAGGGGATGAGAACGATGCGCGACGCAGAACGCTTTGCGGAAGACTATCTCGGAAAGCTCTTTTATTTCGCCCTGAAAAAGACGGGGAACGAGAGCGACGCGGACGATCTGACGGAAGACATTGCCGAGGCCGTGCTCGCGGGCCTGTCCCGCGGAGATGAGCCTGTGAACTTCGACGCGTGGGTCTGGGCCGTGGCGCGAAACCGCTGGAAACGGTGGGCGCGGCGAAAGTATTACGGGCCGGACGGATCCTTCGAGGACGTGGACGGCATGGAGGCGGTTTTATCCGACGGAGAGGATATGGAGGCGTCGTTCGTCTTATCGGAAGACCTCAAGACGCTGAGACGTGAGCTGGCCTTCATCCGGCGCGACTACCGGCAGATCCTTGTGGCCCACTATTTCGAGAATAAGAGCGTTTCAGCCATCGCGCGGGAGTTTTCCATCCCTCTCGGCACCGTCAAGACGAAGCTGCAGAGCAGCAGACGAAAACTCAAGGAGGGCATGGAAATGGCAAGAACATTCGGAAAGAGGAGCTATCAGCCGGAAAACATCACGTTCCATATGGACGGAATGACCGGGGATTTCGGACAGCCGTGGTCGATCCTGACCCATCTGCTATATAAAAACATCTTTCTCGAGGCATACGAGAACCCGTCCACGGCGGAGGAGCTGGCGCTCGAGCTCGGAATCGCGCTTCCCTACATGGAGGACGAGCTCGACTACCTCGTCCGCGAGGAGCTTTTGAAAAAGAGCGGGAACAAATACGAGACTGCGTTTCGGATCTATTCGCGCGAGGAACAGCTTGCGCAGAACCGGGCTGCCATGCAGACAGCAAAGGCGGTCTGGCCGCTTCTGCGGGAGTTTATCGACGGGACGGAGGCGGCCTGCCGTGAAAACGGAGTGGACTGGTACGGCGGAGGCATTTCGTATGAGAACGCGAAATGGGCGATTCTGACCCGGACGGCCGATCTTCAATATTGGGAAGCGTTGGAAGATTTGGACGACTCTCCGCTTCCGACAAGACCCGATCATGGCTGCTGGACGATAACGGGCTACGAAACGGTCGATTTTGAGATCCCGCCGTTTGTCGGACAGCACGGATACGTTGACCCGGAGGACAAGAACAGAGAGCACGAGCTGATCTGGAGTCAGTATAAGTTCCGGTACGCCGATCTCGCGGATCGGACACCCGTCCATCTGACGTGGCTGGAGGCTCTGGCAATTTGGCAGGTCGCCGTCGGACGGGCGGAGGAATGCGATCCGGATGCGCTCGCAAAGGTGATGGAATACGGCTATGTCAGTCGGGATGGACAGGGGCAGCTCACCGCCGGGGTAGTCTGCTTCGCCGGAGATCCCGGAAAGATCCTGAAAGCGCTACCGAAATCGGAAGAAAACCGGCTCTCCGAACTCTGGAACAGGGCGGTGGAACTTTTGAAGGAGAAGAAAGCGCGTTGGAGCGGATACAGGTCCTACATCCTCGCCGAGGCCCTTTCCTCCAGCTGGCTGACCTACGAGGAAGGCAAGACCCCGGACACCGTCGGCGCGTATCTCTACAGATAATTCCAACCCAGACGAAAAAGAGACTGCGCGAAGCAGCCTCTTTTCGGTTATCCGGGGACTTAAATCTCGTGGAACTCGATTTCGACTTCCTTGCCAAGAGCGGCGGACTTGTTGATGCCGTCGATGATCGCCTGGTTGTACAGGATCTGGGAGGTCGGAACCGGAGCCGGGCCGTTTGTCTTGACGGCGTCGAGGAAGGAACGGATCTTCTTGTCGAACAGACCGCCCTTGCCGGTGTTCTGGAGGATCGGAATCACGGTGTCAACCTGCGCGCCGGCCACATCGTGGTACAGGGTCATGGGGCCGCCCACGGAGCCGTTCCAGCAGTCGGTGGAAGGAATGCGGAGCGCGCCTTCGGTACCGAAGATGATGGTGTCGCCGGGGGTGTTGACGTGCATCGCCCACGCGATACGGAAGTCGAGTATGATGCCGCCCTCGAGACGGATGAAGGCCGCCGCGAAGTCGTCCACGGAGAAGCGGGCAGCGTCCGCGCCGTTGTACTTCGGGTTCTTGCCGAAGAAGTCGGAGATGTAGCCGGAAACGGTCAGCGGCTTCGGATAGCCGATGGCGTTCAGGACCATGTCGAGGGAGTAGCAGCCGATGTCGCCGAGCGCACCGATGCCGCCCGTGGACTTCTCGATGAACGTGGAGCCCGGGATGCCGCGACGACGGCCGCCGCCGGTCTGGATGTAATAGATCTTGCCGAGGACGCCGGAATCGACGATCTTCTTGATCATCTGCATGTTGGCGTCAAAGCGGGGCTGGAAGCCGACGGAGACGAACTTGCCGGAGGCCTTTTCGGCTCTGCATACCGCCTCGGCCTCTTCGAGCGTCACGGAGAAGGGCTTCTCAAGGAGGACCGGAATGCCGTGCTCGAGGGCGTAGATGGTCGGAGCGGCGTGCTGGGTGTTGTAGGTGCAGACGGAGACGGCGTCAAGCTCTTCGTTGTCGATCAGTTCCTTGTGGGAGGGATAGAAACGTACGCCTTCCACGCCGAACCGCTTCATGAACTTTTCGGCCTTGCCGGGGATCAAATCCGCGGCGGCGACGATTTCCACGTCGTCCTGAAGCTTGTAGCTCTGGATGTGGGATTCGGCGATCCAGCCGGTGCCGATGATACCGACCTTCAGCTTCTTGCCGGTTTCCTTCTTCTCTTCGACGACTTCCTGCTTGAACTGGCTCAGAACTTTGTCAGACATGTGTTTTGTCCGCCTTTCTTAGTTTTTCTTTCGTTGAGGGTTTATGATCGGTTGGGGGATTACCAGCCCTGAGAGGCGAGGTATTCCCGGCTTGCCTTGATGGACTCCATCCGGGACAGGCCCATGGACGGCTCGTCCTGCTCCACCACGACCCAGGAGGCCCCGGCGTCGAGGCAGGCGGAGAGGATCTCGGGCATCTTCTGCATGCCGTGACCCACGGGACGGAATTCGAAGGTGGAGGGCTCCTCTTCCTTCTCTTCCTCTTCGATGCCGATAAGGGCGTAGAGGTGCTTCGGGAGCTTGCCGCTCATGTGGAAGTCCTTGAGATGGACGACGGGAGCGCGGCCCGCGTATTTCCGGAGGAACGCAGCCGGTTCTTCTCCGCCGACGTTGACCCAGCAGAGGTCGAGCTCGGTCTGGAGAAACTCGGGGGAGACTTCCTTATAAAGAATGTCGAGACCGTATTCGCCGTTTACCTTCGTGAATTCGAAATCGTGGTTGTGGTACAGCAGGGTGATGCCATACTTTTTCGCGCACTCGCCGAGCTTGGCGATCTGTCGGATGGTCTCTTCAAACTTTTCGGCGCCGGGTCTGCGCTCGGGGGTTACATAGGGAACCGCGGCGAACTTGCAGCCGATCTTCGCGTAGTCGGAGAAGGTCTTGTCGGGATCCGCGATCATCTCGTCGAGCGGAATGTGCGCGGATACGGGAACGAGGCCGATGCCGTCGCAGAGCCCCTTGACGTAGTCCGGGGAAAGGCCGTACAGACCGGCGAATTCCACGCCCTGATAGCCCATTTCCTTGATTTTTCTGAGGGTGTCCGCCAGATTCGCCTCAGCGCTGTCACGCACGGAGTAAACCTGAACCGCTACCGGTAATGCCATATTCTATCCTCCTTGTGGGACGATTCGGTTTGTTCATGAATCATAATAACATAATCCGCGCCTGAAATCAAGAGTTTTTTGTGAGTTCGGTCAATTTTTTCCGGCCGGGAACGGGCTTCATGGAATTGTACTCGGGAGGGTTTCGGCCGATCTCTCCGATCCGCGGATCCCTCCGGTTTGTCCGTCCGCGGGAGCATGGCTCCGGACCGGGCGGCCGCCTTAAAAAATCCTCCATTTCGGGGAGAAAAACTTTGTGGATGATTCCTAATTGACAGAAAAAGCGGAAAACGGTATAATAACTAAAATAATCGGTTTTCCGTTCCTTTGCCGGATCCCGAAGCCGGTTTCAGATTTTGCGGATTCACTTTGATCAGAAAGGCTGGTACATACCGATGGCGAACAGCGTATTTGCGGAAAAGATTGCCTACGAAGGACTTACCTTCGACGACGTCCTCCTCATTCCTGCCAAGAGCGAGGTTCTTCCGAGCACGGTATCCCTGAAGACAAGACTGACGAAGAAGATCACCCTCAACATCCCGCTGATGAGCGCGGCCATGGATACCGTCACCGAATGCGACATGGCCATCGCAATGGCGCGCGAGGGCGGGATCGGCATCATCCACAAGAATATGCCCGTCGAAGCTCAGTGCGATCAGGTCGTCCGCGTCAAGCGCAGTGAAAACGGCGTCATCACCAATCCTTTCTATCTGTACCCGGAGAACTATGTCTACGAGGCCGATCAGCTCATGGCCAAGTACAAGATCTCCGGCGTTCCGATCTGCAGCCACGACGGCACGCTGGTCGGCATCATCACCAACCGCGACCTCCGGTTCATGACCGATTTCAACGTGCAGATCGACGGCGTCATGACTAAGGACAACCTCGTGACCGTTCCCGTGGGCACCACCCTCGAGCAGGCCCGCGAGATCCTGCGCCACAACAAGATCGAGAAGCTGCCCATCGTGGACGACGATTTCAAGCTCCGCGGCCTGATCACCATCAAGGACATCGAAAAGGCGGACCGCTATCCGAACTCCGCGAAGGACGGGCAGGGAAGACTGCTCTGCGGCGCGGCGATCGGCGTGACCTCGGACGTGACGGAGCGGGCGGGCGCGCTGCTGGAAGCCGGAGCCGACGTGCTGGTGCTGGACTCCGCCCACGGCCATTCCCAGAACATTCTCAACTGCATCGACAAGGTCAAGACCGCCTTCCCGGAGTGCCAGCTCATCGCAGGAAACATCGCCACCCCCGAAGCCGCGCGGGATCTGATCTCGGCGGGCGCGGACGCGATCAAGGTCGGCATCGGCCCCGGCTCCATCTGCACGACCCGCGTGGTGGCCGGTATCGGCGTTCCCCAGATCACCGCGGTCATGAACGCCTATTCCGTGGCGATGGACTCCGACGTACCCGTGATCGCGGACGGCGGCATCAAGTACTCCGGCGACCTTCCGAAAGCCATCGCGGCGGGCGCGGACGTGATCATGGTCGGCTCCCTCCTTGCCGGATGCGAAGAGGCTCCCGGCGAGAGCGAGATCTATCAGGGCAGAAAATTCAAGGTTTACCGCGGCATGGGGTCCCTCGCGGCGATGGAAAAGGGCTCCAAGGACCGCTATTTTCAGGAAGGCGCGCGGAAGCTGGTTCCGGAAGGCGTGGAAGGCCGCGTTCCCTTCAAGGGCGCGCTGGCGGACACCGTGTTCCAGCTCATGGGCGGCCTCCGCTCCGGTATGGGCTACTGCGGCGCGGCGACTGTAGAGGAGCTGAAAAAGAACGGCCGGTTCGTCAAGATGTCCGGCAACGGCCTGCGCGAATCCCATCCGCACGATATCTCCATCACGAAGGAAGCGCCCAACTATTCCGTTCAGATCCAGTGACGGATCCGGCAAAACAGGTTTTATACAGACGCGGCTGTCGGCATCCCGCCCGATGGCCGCGCGGCTTTTTCTCCAATTCCTTCTACTAAGAAATATAAGGAATGAAACCCTACGGGTTTCTGGATTTTATGTCCCTACGCCGCGCCGACGCAGTCGCGCTAACGGGCAGCACGGGGGACACCAGCTCTTGGCCGATCAAGCTTCGCTCCGCGAACTTGGGCCCCCTGTGCGGGTCCCCCTTGGCCATATGGCATAAACTGACAACTCGTGTCTGAATCAAAAATCGACTGCTCAACCCACTGTCCTCGCGCGAAGCTTCGCCTTTGGCGAACTTCAGAAATTCGCCTTTGGCGAACTTTCAGCGGTCTCTGCTTGTGCAACCGGAGGTCGAAGAGCTTCAGTCGCGCATTGGGCAAGGGGACCATTGTGGGTTTGTGCAGATAAAACTTGTCAGATCTGTTCTATGCGCGATTTGACCGTATGGAAGCGAAACAGTATCATATGTTTTGACCGAATTGGAGAACTTCCACGATCCGGAAAGGCGGCGGATTTCGTTTTTCGTGAAATCTTCCCTTGACAGGCGGAGTGACGCATGGTATAATATTCCCTTGAACGGGATTTTTTTGCTTTGTCCCGTCTCTCTGCCGCCGAAAATCTGACGTCGGCGGTCTGAAGTCCATAGGGAGGTTACCAAATGGAAAACAACAGCAATTCTTACGAGACCCTCTTCGTCGTCGATCCCGATCTGACGGAAGAAGCCACGCGCGCCATGGTGGAGAAATTCACCAAGCTCATCGCGGACAACGGTGAGATCGAGTCCGTGGACGAGTGGGGCAAGCGCAAGCTCGCGTACCCCATCAACGACAAGCCGGAAGGCTACTACGTCCTCGTCAACTTCAAGAGCGAGCCCTCTCTCCCCATCGAGCTGGAGAGAATCTTCGGCATCACCGAGGGCATCATGCGCTCCATCGTGATCCGTCACGAAGAGAAGAAGCCGAGAGCGAAGAAAGCCGCTCCCGCGAAGACCGAGGCGTAATTCGTCCGGCACAGGGAAGAGATTATGGCAAACTTTAATTTCAACAAAGTCAT
The DNA here is from genome assembly GCA_015065385.1 of Oscillospiraceae bacterium. Lineage (GTDB taxonomy): Bacteria > Bacillota > Clostridia > Oscillospirales > CAG-272 > UMGS1696. The sequence goes on from SVQK01000024.1 coordinate 82,883, forward strand.
CCTCGGCGGTCGTCTGACGGCGGATCCTGAACTCAAGACCACGCCCTCCGGCATCTCCGTCACCTCCTTCACGGTGGCTGTGAACCGCAATTACCGGAGCAAATCCGGCGAGGAGCCGCAGGCGGATTTCCTCAACGTGACCGCGTGGAGACAGACGGCTGAGTTCATCACCCGTTATTTCCGCAAGGCCAGCTCGATCTGCGTAGTCGGTTCGATCCAGACCAGATCCTGGACGGATCAGAACGGACAGAAGCGGTTCGCTACCGAAATCGTGGCGGACGAGGCTTTCTTTGTGGACGCGAAGAGCGAAAGCCCTCTGGCGGTTCAGCAGGCCGCGGCCGGATATCAGGCTGCCGCACAGGCGCCGTCCTATGTTCCCGACGGATATTCCGCCGCGGGGAACGCGAACAGCGCCGGTTCGTACCAGAATACGAACGCACCCAAGTTTGAAGACTTGTCGGACGACGAAGAACTGCCGTTCTGACACAAGGTTTGAAATTACGATAACAGGAGGCTTCTTGTAAGATGGATACCGAAAAGACCGAAGTGGTCGTTGAAGAGACCGCCGCGCCGGCTGCACCCGCTGCTCCCGCCGCCAACACCGAAAGAACCGAATCCGCTCCCCGCGAGAGAATGGCCCAGAGACCCAACCGCACCAGACGGAAGAAGGTCTGTGCGTTCTGCGCGGACGGCATCGACGAGATCGATTATAAGGACACCAAGAGACTGCTCCACTACACCTCTGAGAGAGCGAAGATCCTGCCGAGAAGAATTTCCGGCACCTGCGCGAGACATCAGAGACAGCTGACCGTCGCCATCAAGCGCGCCCGTCACATGGCTCTTCTGCCCTATATTTCCGACTGACATACGGTTCCAATCCTCCGGATCAACGTCCGGGGGGTTTTTCGTAAAGGAGACAGTTCATATGGACGAAATCGTCTTTCTGCCCCCGGAAAAGTGGAAGGGCTTCTCCATCCCCATGCGCTATACCACTGAGGATTATTATGACGTCGTATCCGAACGGGGGGAGGACGGCTGGCGGATCCGGCTGGAAAAGAAGCGGTTCGATGTGCCCGTGACCCATACGCCCGAGGAATACGACTTTCCGGACAAGCTGTACGAGGATTACCGGGTCGGCGCGAAAGCATGGGGGATCCTTTCGGAGAACGGGGAACTGCTGGCCTGCATCGAGACCTGCTCCGAGGAATGGAGCAACAGGCTCATCGTCGCGGAGCTGTGGGTAACGGAAGAACTCCGGCGGCGCGGGATCGGGCACCGGCTGATGGCAATGGCAAAGAAACAGGCGGCGGAGGAAGGACGCCGTGCGATCCTGCTCGAGACCCAGTCCTGCAACACCGGCGCGATAGCCTTCTACGAGAGCGAAGGTTTTTCTCTGATGGGATACGACCTCTGTGCGTATTCCAACCGGGACGCCGCCCGCCGTGAGGTAAGACTGAACATGGGACTGCTCCTGTGATCTTTCTTTTTTGGCAAAACTGTAAAATCTCCGGAAAATTGCGAAAAAGCCTTGTATAATCCCGGAAAATGCGGTAAAATAACGGCGTGGGAGTTTGCCTGCCTCAGACGGCGCGCTCCCGGAATCTGTTCCCAAAAAACATTTATATAATTCGGAGGATTGCACCAATGTCTGTAAGAGTTGCCATCAACGGTTTCGGTCGTATCGGCCGCCTCGCTTTCCGCCAGATGTTCGGAGCCGCGGGTTATGAAGTCGTCGCCATCAACGACCTCACCAGCCCCGACATGCTCGCTCACCTGCTGAAGTACGACACCGCCCAGAAGGGTTACTGCGGCGTCATCGGCGAGAACAAGCACACCGTTGAAGCTACCGAGAATTCCATCATCGTGGACGGCACCGAGATCCGCATCTACGCGGAAAAGGACGCCAACAACTGCCCCTGGAAGGAACTGAACGTGGACGTCGTCCTCGAGTGCACCGGCTTCTACACCTCCAAGGAAAAGTCTCAGGCTCACATCAACGCCGGCGCGAAGAAGGTCGTTATCTCCGCTCCCGCGGGCAATGATCTCCCCACCATCGTTTACAACGTCAACCACAACACCCTGAAGCCGGAAGACACCATCATCTCCGCCGCTTCCTGCACCACCAACTGCCTCGCTCCCATGACCAAGGCTCTGAACGACGCATATCCGATCGTTTCCGGCATCATGACCACCGTTCATGCTTACACCGGCGACCAGATGATCCTCGACGGCCCCCACAGAAAGGGTGACCTCCAGAGAGCCCGCGCCGGCGCTGCCAACATCGTTCCGAACTCCACCGGCGCTGCCAAGGCGATCGGCCTCGTGATCCCCGAGCTGAACGGCAAGCTCATCGGCTCCGCTCAGAGAGTTCCCGTGTTCACCGGTTCCACCACCATCCTCGTGGCCGTCGTGAAGGGCAAGGACATCACCAAGGATTCCATCAACGCCGCTATGAAGGCTCAGTCCTCCGAATCCTTCGGCTACACCACCGAGAAGCTCGTGTCCTCCGATATCATCGGCATGACCTACGGCTCCCTGTTCGACGCCAACCAGACCATGGTCCAGAAGATCGACGACGACACCTATCAGGTTCAGGTCGTCGCGTGGTACGACAACGAGAACTCCTACACCAGCCAGATGGTCCGCACCATCAAGTACTTCGCGGAGCTCAACTGATTTGTGCCTCTTTACGCCGGGGTCCTTCGGGATCCCGGTTTTTTGCCTGTGATTTTTTGGCATAAAACAACAAATCTGCCTTGACACGGGAACTAATTTATGGTATGATTAGGGTATCGAACCCGGGCGTTCACTGTAATCACGGGAATTTATATCACGGAGACTTGTTATGGAAACAAAACGGAACCTCAAGTACTTCACTGCCCCCCCGATCAATGCCGGAACCATCATCGGCCTTGTTCTGATCGCGCTGGGCGCCATCTATGCCATCGCATTCGGCAGACGGTCCGCTTTCGTGGGCATCCTCGTGGCAATCGTCGGTTTTGCCGTCATGATCTTCTCCTCCGGCGGAAAGTCCACGGACTCCGACATCGACTTCCAGATCGCCGAGCGGGTCAAGAACCTGCAGGAAATGAACGAGAAGAAGCACGAAGTGTATGAGAAGTCCTTCCTGAAGCAGCGCAAGCCGATCGACCTCAAGGGCTACGACTTCGAGCCGAAGGAATCCGAATTCTACTACAAGAAGGGCGCGGACGGCGTCGGACGGACCAACATCTATCAGGCCGTCAACATCATCTTTACCAGTGAGAAGGTCTATCTGCTCGGCAGACGCTTCTCCATTCTGGACGAGAGCATCGACGAGGAGATCGAAGGCCAGTATTTCTACACCGAGCTGTCCAAGGCGACGGTCGAGGAGAAGGAATACCACTATAAAAAAGGCGATTACGATATGAAGGCGAAGTACAGCGTCTTCCAGATCCTCAAGGACAACGGCGAGCCGATCCTCAAGATGTGCGTGGACACCGGCGCCGATATCGACACCTACACCGATCAGGTCACCCGCGTGATCGCAACCCGTCAGAAGGATCTCGCCAAGAGAGCCGAAGAGACCGCCGTCAGACGCGCCGAGTTCCGCGCGAAGGTCGCCGCCGAAAAGGAAGCCGAAGCCGAAGCAGTCGCCGCCGGCAAGTCTCCCGAAGAAATCGAAGCCGCGATCAAGGCCGCCGCTCAGGCCCTCGAAGACGCCAAGAAGCAGGCCAAGATGGCAGAGATCGAAGCCGAAAGAGATACGAGAAGAAAGCAGCACTGATTCACCCTCGTCGGCAGAACGTCAGAGGATCCGGCATCCGGGTCCTCTGTTTTTTGAATGCGGGGCAAAAGCCGGTCGCCGCAGACCGGAAACGGATACGGAGCAGTACGATGGAAAAGAAGTATAAAAACGGAGAAGTCACCCTGACCTTTCAGACGGAGGGCGGGGAACCGGTCACCGACGTGGTGGAGTACATCACCTTCGGGGAAGGGCCGCGGGATTTAGTCATGATCCCCGGGATCAGCGACGGGATGCGGACGGTGGAAGGGCTTGCCCTCCCGTTCTCCCTCGCCTATCACCGCTACGCACGAAATTTCCGTGTGTTTGCCATGAGCAGGCGGAGGAACATCCCCGAGGGCTACGCGATCCGGGATATGGCGCGCGATGTGCTGTCCGCGATGGACGAAATCGGCATCGGGCAGTCCGGACCTGTGGATGTCCTCGGCGTCTCGCAGGGCGGCATGATTTCGCAGGAGCTGGCCCTCACCGCGCCGGAGCGGGTCCGCCGTCTGGTTCTCGCCGTCACCATGCCCCGGCCCAATCCCACGGTGAACGACGTTCTCACCCGCTGGATCCGGATGGCGGAGGAGGGGGATATGGTCTCCCTGATGACGGACACGGCGGAGAGAACCTTCATCGGGGACCACGTCGCCGCGTATAAAGCCGCCTACGGGCTCTATGGACGTTTCAACGAGAAGATCCCGGGGGGAGTGCGCGGGCCTGAACGCTTCATCCGCGAGGCGAAAGCCTGTCTCGGGCATGACGCGTGGGACAGACTGCCCGGCTTGAAGATGCCCGTTCTCGTGCTCGGCGGAACCGAAGACCGGATCGTCAGCGGCGAGGCGTCGCGCGAACTGGCTTCCCGGATCCCCGACGCGCTGCTTCACATGTTCGAGGGCTACAGCCACGGCGCGTTCGAACAGGCGGCGGATTTCCACGAGTGGATACTCGATTTCTTCACGGCCCCCGACGAAAGCGTGCGGAACATGCTGAAATTCCGCGGGCCGGAGCAGGAGAAGACGCCGTTTCCGTTCTAATACTGTTTCGCTTCTAAACGGTTTGATTGTGGACAGAACAGCTCTGACAAGTTTTGCCTGTACAACCTCACTATGGCTCCCTTGACCAATGCGCGACTGAAGCTCTTTGACCTCCGGCTGCACAAGCAGAGACCGCGCGAGGACACTGGGATACACTGTGAGACTTCGATTCAGATGTGAGCTGTCAGGTTATGCTCCTCGGCCAAGGAAACCCCCGCACGGGGGGAAACCTGCGGCCAGAGCTGGTGTCCCCCCGTGCCTCCCGCCCTGAGCAGGGCATCCAATTCATGAAACGCGCAGCGTTTCATTCCTTCTTATCCCTTTAGAAGGGATATAGTAAAAAACCGGGGCAGGTCTCAGACGACTTGTCCCGGATTTTATGCCGTTACCCTTTACGCTTCGTATTCCCATCCAAGGCGGAGGGCTTTTTTGTTTTTATCGATCAGAGCCGCTCTGGAGGGGGGAATGCTCCCGACGAGGAACTCCTCAAATTCGTCGATGCCGAAAATGCCGGTTTTCTTCAGGATCGCGCCGAGCATGATCACGTTTGCGAATCCCATCAGGTCGTTCTCGTTGGCCAGTCCGGTCACGGGGACGTACACGGCCTGAATGTCGCTGCGGCTGCTCTTTTTATCCACCAGCGTGGAGTCGCAGAAGAGCGTGCCGCCCGCCGCGATCTTCGGCTCGAACTTGTCGAAGGAGGGGAGGTTCATCGCCACCAACACGTCCGGAGAGGATACGCTGGGGGAGCCGATCTCGCCGTCGGAGATGACCACGGTGCAGTTGGAGGTGCCGCCGCGCATTTCAGGGCCGTAGGAGGGGAGGAAGGTTACGTTCTTGCCGAGGTGCATCCCCGTCTTCGCCATCTGCTTGCCGGAGAACTGAATGCCCTGACCGCCGCTGCCCGCGAAAATGAATGTAGTCGTCATGTCCTCGTCTCCTTTCTCACTGTCCGTCTGCGGGCGGATCATCCCGCAGCGCTTCGCCGTCTTTGTACACGCCGAGGGGGTAATAGGGGATCATGTTGTCCCGGAGCCACTTGAGCGCGTCGGAGGGAGAGAGGCCCCAGTTGGTCGGGCAGGTGGAGAGCACTTCCACAATGGAAAAGCCCTTCTTGTCCAGCTGATTCTGGAATGCCTTCTTGATCATCTTTTTCGCCTGCATGACGTTCTTCGGGCAGTCCACGGTGACTCTGGCCGCGAGCGCGACGCCGTCCAGCGTGGAGAGCATTTCGCAGACGCGGATCGGGTTGCCCTGAACGCTCCGCTTCCGTCCGTAGGGAGAGGTGGTGGTCACCTGACCGGGGATGGTCGTGGGAGCCATTTGTCCGCCCGTCATGCCGTAGATGCAGTTGTTGATGAAGATCACGGTGATGTTTTCGCCGCGGGTTGCAGCGTGTACGGTTTCCGCGGTGCCGATCGCCGCGAGGTCGCCGTCGCCCTGATAGGTGAACACGACCGTGTCGGGATGCGTGCGCTTGACGCCTGTCGCAACAGCGGGAGCCCGTCCGTGCGCCGCTTCGATCATATCGCACTCAAAGTAGTTGTACGCGAATACCGAGCATCCGACAGGCGCGATCCCGACGGTGGTGTCGAGAATCCCGAGCTCGTCGATGGTTTCCGCCACGAGACGGTGTACGATCCCGTGGGTACAGCCGGGGCAGTAGTGAAGCGGCACGTCCGTCAGCGCCGCGGGTCTGTCAAAAACTGTTTTCATCTGTCTCTTACCTCCCGTCCGAATCAGATCGATTTGCCCAGTTTCAGGATTTCCGCCGTGACCTCTTCCACGGAGGGGATCATGCCGCCCGTGCGTCCGAAGAAGGACACCGGACGTTTCCCGTTGACCGCCAGACGGACGTCGTCCACCATCTGGCCCATGGACATTTCCACGGACAGGAAGGCCTTCGCCGTATCCGCCAGCTCGAAGAGCCTCTTCTTCGGGAAGGGCCACAGGGTGATGGGACGGAGCAGGCCCGCCTTTACGCCCTCTTTTCTGGCCGCCGCGATCGCGCTCTTGGCGATCCGGGCTGTGATGCCGAACGCGACGAGGATCACGTCCGCGTCCTCGGTCATGACTTCCTCATAGCGGACTTCTTCGGCTTCCACCTTCGCGTACCGCTCGTACCGGGTGAGGATGGACTGTTCGAGCTTGTCCGGTTCGATGAAAAGGGAGTTGACGATGTTCTTTTTCCGCTTGCCCTTCGTGCCGTTCGTGGCCCAGTCCTTTTCGGGAAGCTCCCGCTTCGGGAAGACGGAGAAGTCCACGGGCTCCATCATCTGCCCGAGCGCGCCGTCCGCAAGGAGCATCGCCGGCATCCGGTAGGTGTCCGCGAGATCGAACGCCTCCGCCGTAAGGGACGCCATTTCCTGCACCGAGGAGGGGGCGAGGACGATCAGGCGCAGATCCCCGTGACCGACGCCGCGGGTGGCCTGATAGTAGTCCTGCTGGGAGGGCTGAATGCCGCCGAGGCCCGGACCGCCGCGCTGAACGTTGACGATCAGGCAGGGAAGATCGCAGCCCGCGATGTAGGAGATTCCCTCGGATTTCAGCGAGATTCCCGGGGAGGAGGAGGACGTCATGGCTCTCGTTCCGGAGGCGGACGCGCCCATCAGCATGTTGATCGCCGCCACTTCGCTTTCCGCCTGGAGGCAGAGACCGCCGACCTTGGGCAGCCGCCGCGCCATGTATTCCGCAACCTCGGTCTGGGGGGTGATGGGATAGCCGAAGAAATACAGACATCCCGCGGAGATGGCCGCTTCGGCGATGGCTTCGTTGCCCTTCATCAATACTTTTTCAGACATATCGCACCTCCGTCAACCGTCTTTTTCGACCTTGATCACGCAGTCGGGGCACATCGTGGCGCACATGGCGCAGGCGATGCACTTCTCCTGATCCGTAATGACCGCCGGGTGGTAGCCCTTGGCGTTCAGCGCGGAAGTGTCCAGCGCGAGGATTTTTTTCGGACATGCTTCGACGCAGAGGCCGCAGCCCTTGCACCGGTCGGTCCGGAATGTAACTTTATTCATTTTTTCCTCCTGAAATGAATCTTCAGAGCGTCATCGGATGAATCGTCTTTCAGAACAGCCGGCGGCCGATTCGTTCCTTAAAACAATTGGCGGGTCACCTGTTCCATGGGAAAGAGGAGTCCGTCGTCGAGTCCGGCGGAGCGGAACGCTTCGGGCAAACCGGGGACCAGCGAGGTCATGTAGCAGTGGCAGAACAGGGGAAGGGAACAGGCTCGCGCGCATTCCTCCGCGTACCGCACCGAGGAGAGCACATCCTCCGCCGCCGTTTCCGCGCCGAGGTTGGAGTTGTTCACCAAAGCCGTCGGTCTCAGCCCTGACGCCTCAGCGATCTCCTCCATGCAGTCTCGCGCTCCTTCCGGCGTTGCGATGAGCGGGCGAAACCGGTTGACCACGAAGAACACCGCTGCCTCCGCCGCAAGAAGCTCCGAGCGGAACATCCCGAGCGCCACGGCTCCGTCGTCCCCGCCCACGTCCACGGCGGTGAAGCCCGGCGCGTGAACGGCCGCTCTCAGCGCGGAGGGGATCATCGGGATGTCCACGTTGGAGTTGGCGAATTCCGGAAGAAGGGGCTCGACGCCGTTTGACCGGAGAAGCTCCGCGGCGTCCGCCGTCCGGAAATACGGGTTCACCGTGTCGAGATCGGCGATCCGCGCGGGCAGATCCGGGTTCCGCCTTTTGACAGCGAGTGCGAGGTTGACGGCGAAATTGGTCTTTCCGCTGCCGTAATGGCCGACCACGACGGTACACGGCCTGACAAGCGATTCGTTCATAGCTCCTCCCTTTCTGAAGGGTTTCTGTTATTATACCACGCTTCGGCGCAAAAAGAAAGAGGGAATTGTGAACAGGAGTGCATAAATATACCCGCGATATTCACTTCGCTTTTGTGGGACTTTTCCTTTTTTGCCGTCCTCCGCCCGGATCGGACAAAAAACAGCCGAAGGAGCGGAGAAATTCATGAAAAGGGTTTGAAAAACGCGCGGCAGTATGCTATAATAGACTACTCGTATCATAGGGGAGGTGTTTTCGTGCGACCGCTGCTTATCGCTGTCCCGCAGCAGCTGACGGATCTGTGGGATATCGTCCGGAGGATCTCGTTTCTGGACGTGCTCGATATTCTGCTCGTGTCCGTGCTGCTGTACTATCTCTTCAAGTTCGTCCGGGAAAGACGGGCCGGCAAGCTGGCAATGGGCGTTCTGCTCCTGATCGCCGCGAACATCCTCGTTCATGTGCTGGATATGTATCTCTTGCGGTTCATTCTGCAGAACATCATTCAGGTCGGGTTCATCACCCTCGTGATCCTCTTCCAGCCCGAGATCCGGTCCATGCTTGAAAAGGTGGGCGCGACGCCCATGAAGGGATTCCGGTCCCTCGGCGAATCGCGGGATCTGGACGCGGTCCACACCATGATCGGCGAGGTGACGCAGGCCGTCGGGGATCTGTCCGAATCGAAAACCGGCGCCCTGATCGTGTTCGAGCGCACGACCAAGCTCGGCGACCTGATCCTGACGGGAACCGTCATCGACGCCTTTCCCGCCGCGTTTCTCATCAAAAACATTTTCTACAACAAAGCTCCCATGCACGACGGCGCGATGATCATCCGCAACGGGCGCATCAACGCCGCCGGCTGCCTCCTCCCCCTTTCCTCCAATCCGGACATCAGCAAGGATCTGGGAACCAGACACCGCGCCGGACTGGGCATGAGCGAAAACAGCGACGCCGTGGTGGTGATCGTGTCGGAGGAAACGGGAACCATTTCCACCGCCGTCGAAGGAAAGCTGACCCGGGACTATTCTCCCGACACGCTGAGAACGTTTCTGACGGGCGCTCTTCTCGGAGACGGGGGGCGGAAACGCTTCGGATTCCCCAACCTCGGACGGGAACGCGCCGGTTCCCCGGAAAAAAAGACCCGCCCGAACGCGGAATGAGCGGAAGGAGGCATGCGCGATGAAAGAATCCGGACCGGAAATGACCCGGTTCTCAGCCGTCAATCTTGTGGCATGGCTTCTCTGCCTTCTGGCCGCTTTCTGCCTTTGGCTTTACGTCATGACGGTGGAATCCCCCGAGCATGAGGAGATCTTTTCCCACCTCACCGTGGAGCTGAACGGGACGGAAGTCCTCGACCGGAATCACCTCGCCCTTTACAGCGGGTACGGCACGATGGTGGACGTGACCCTGTCCGGCAAGAAAAGCGTGACCTCCAAGCTCACCGAACGGGATATCACCGTGACGGCGGATCTCTCGGGCATTTCCGAGGGCGGGCGGTACTCCTGCAAGGTCAATGTGGATACGCCTCCCGGATGCAAGCTCTCCGCCATCTCTCAGGAGTATATCTCCGTGCTCGTGGACGAGAGCGTGACCGCGTATCTGGATCTGACCGAGCAGCGGGAGAACACGAATCTCCCGGAAAACTGCTTCGTCGGCACGGTGGAGCTTCCCACGGACAAGATCGCCGTCACCGGGCCGCGCAGCTACGTCAATTCCGTGAAGACCGCCCGCGTAATCCTCGATCTCAGCAACGTGCAGCGGACCGTCACCATGACGCAGGACGTGATCCTGCTCAATTCCCACGGCAACGAGGTCGATTCCCCCTATCTGGTTTACGAGCCGCAGAACATCACCGTGACGGTGCCCGTGTATAAATCCGTCGAGATTCCGGTTCCCCTGTCTTTCCGGTGGGGATTTCTGGATGAGACGAAAGCCGATGTCACGATCCTGCCCGAGACGGTCGTCGCAACGGGGGAACCCGATGTGATCGATCAGGGCGGCTTATTGGATCCCGTGGTCATCGACGAAAAAACGGAACTCGATCCCAGCCAGCTCCAGATCTCGAAGATTGTGACGCTGTCGGGCAAGGAAGGCGTGACCCTGTCCCAGACCGCGGCGGCCGTCTCCGTGTCGGTCAATCCCGATATCAAGACGAGGCTGATTCTGGTACCCGGGACGAATATACTGGATACCGGAGCCAGAGAAGGCGTCCACTACAAATGGGAGCGCGAACCCGTCGCCGTCACGTTCATGGGGCCGGTGGACGTGCTGCCCAAGCTGGCGGCGGACGACGTGAATCTCGTCTTCGATATGAGCCCCTACAGCAGCAGCAACACCGGCACAGCCATCGTCCGGGCGGAGGTGAACGTCGATTCTCCCTACCGGAACGACGTGATCGCGCTGGGAAATTATGAAATCGCCGTGACCTTCACGGAAGAATGAGCATGAATCGCATCAAGCTGGAAACCGGCGCGGTCCGGGTCCCCTTTACGACCGGCATGACCGGTGAGGAGGCGGACGGGCGCGCCGTGAAAAAAGCCTCGGACCGGATCCGCCGCATCACGGGAGCGGTTCCGGAGAACCTCCGCGTTGCGCGAAAATCCATCGACGCGCGGCGGGGGGAGATCTCCTTCGTCTATACCGTTTACGGGGAGATCGAGGCGGACGGGAAACGGGTCTCGAAGATCCTGCGGTCAGCGGAGGAAAGCGGGGAGATCCGGATCCACTCCGACCCCGTGCTGGAACCGAAGCGGGGGGATCGCCCCCTGAACTTCCGCCCCGTGATCGTGGGCTTCGGTCCCGCCGGGATGTTCGCCGGACTGCTCCTTGCCTCCGAGGGATACAGCCCCCTGATTTTGGAGCGCGGCGGATCCGTGGAGGAACGGACGGCGGCGGTCGAACGCTTTATCCGCGACGGCATCCTCGATCCGGAATGCAACGTACAGTTCGGCGCGGGCGGCGCGGGCACGTTTTCGGACGGCAAGCTCACCACCCGTATCAGCGATCCGCTGACCGCGTGGGTGATGCAGACGCTCCGCACCCTCGGCGCGCCGGACGATATCCTCTATAAATCCAAGCCGCACATCGGAACGGACGTGCTCCGGCAGGTCGTGAAGAACGCCGACGCGAAAATCCGGTCCATGGGCGGGGAAATCCGGTATCATGCCGCGGCCCGAGGGATCGGAAACGGCAGGCTGACGGCATGCGGGGAACAGATACCCTACGACGCCCTGATCCTTGCGGTCGGACACAGCGCGCGGGACACCGTGGGCGAGCTGATCGCGTCCGGATTCGCCGTCGAGGCCAAGCCGTTTTCCGTCGGCGTCCGGGCGGAACATCTTCAAAAAGATATCGACGAGGCGCTCTTCCACGAGCACGCGGGGGATCCGTCTCTCGGGCGGGGCGAATATCAGCTGTCTTACCGCCGTGGAGACCGCGGATGCTACACCTTCTGCATGTGTCCGGGCGGAGTCGTGGTTCCGTCCGCCAGCGAAGAGGGAGGCGTCGTGACCAACGGCATGAGCGAGCGGGCCAGAGACGGCGTCAACGCGAACGCGGCGGTCTGCGTGTCCGTGCATCCCTCCGATTTCGGCGGTTCGCCCCTCGAAGCCATCGCGTTTCAGCGGGAGCTGGAGCGGCGTGCGTTCGAGGCGGGAGGAAGGACCTACGCGGCCCCGTTCCAGACCGTCGGAGATCTCATGGAGGGAAAGAGCGGCTCGGACTGGGGAAGAATCGTCCCGACCTATCGGAACGGAGCGGTGGTCCCGGCGGATTTCGGCACGCTCCTGCCCCCCTTTGCCGTGGAAATGCTCCGAGAGGGACTCGCGGACTTCGGACGCAAGCTCAAAGGTTACGACCGGGCGGATGTTCCCCTCACCGGGATCGAAACGCGGACTTCCTCACCGGTGCGCATTCTCCGGGGCGAGGACGGGCGCGCGGTCGGCCGTGCGGCGGAAGGGATCTATCCCTGTGGAGAGGGCGCCGGATATGCGGGCGGGATCGTCTCCGCGGCTGTGGACGGCGTCCGGACGGCTTTGAAGCTCATGGAAGCGTACCGTCCCGCCGAACAGGTATAAATCAGTCAGCCGGAAGACTCCGGCGCGGAATACAGAACCGAGGATTCAATGAGACAGAGAGCGAAAGTGAAAGAGGTGCACGGACCGTACGCCACTGTGGAGGTCACGCGGTCCACGATGTGCGAGGGATGCGAGAAGAGCGGAGGATGCGGAGGCCATTGCGCCATCACCGGGATCGTGGGGGACAGCCGCTCCATGACCGCCCGCGCGCTGAATCCCATCGGCGCGAAGGTGGGGGATACGGTGGAGGTGGAGTCGTCGGAGCGTGTCGTGCTCGGATCCGCCGCGCTGGTCTTTCTGGTGCCGCTCGCGTTCTGCGCCCTGTTCTTCCTCCTCGGATCCCATCTTTTCGGCACCGAGGGAGCGGGCGTTCTGGCGGGGATATGCGGATTTGTCCTCGCGTTCGTCTGCGTCGGGCTGATCGACAAAAAACTCGCCCGGCGCGCCCCCTCCATCCGGATCGTCGATCTGGCGGACGGAGCCGAGGGCGGGAAATAAAAGGTTCCTATCATCTAACATAAAATTTATCATACAGAGAGAGCGATCGGAATAATGCAGTACAGGAATCAGTGGAATATCATGACGACGGCGGAGGCCATGGCCCGGGATCCCGAGGTCGCGGCCATCGCAAGAAAACTCGGCGTCCGTCTCCCCACGGCGCAGCTGTTGAAAAACAGGGGATGTTCGACGCCGGAGGAGGCAGCGTGCTTTCTCCGGAAGGAAGAGGAGCAGCTGCACGATCCGTTCCTGATGAAGGACATGGACAAGGCGGCTGCCAGAATCGCGGAGGCGGTGGAATCCGGGGAGAGCATCGTCATTTACGGCGACTACGACGTGGACGGCGTGACCTCGGTCACCTGCCTCTATCTCTATCTGTCGTCCCGCGGCGCGGATGTGAGCTACTATATCCCCTGCCGCTCCGGAGAGGGATACGGCGTGTCCGAACCGGCGATCCGGAAGCTGGCCGAGAAGGGATGCCGCCTCATCGTCACGGTGGACACGGGCATCACGGCGTCGGCGGAGGCGGAATGCGCGAAAGAGCTGGGGATGGATCTGATCGTTACGGACCATCACGAATGCCACGGCGATCTGCCGGACTGCGAAGCGGTGGTGAATCCCCGCAGGCCGGACTGCCCCTATCCCTTCAAGGAGTTGGCGGGCGTGGGCGTGGTGTTCAAGACCCTCTGCGCCCTCGAAGCCGTTTTCTGCCCGGAGGAAGACATGCTTGACTGCGTGCGCCGGATCTCCCGGGACTACGGGGATCTGGTGGCCATCGGGACCGTGGCAGATGTCATGCCGGTCCGGGACGAAAACCGCCTCATCGTCAGCTACGGCCTGTCCCTGATCGAACAGACGAAGCGGCCCGGACTGCTCGAGCTGATGGAGGCCACGCGCGAGGAATCCCGGTCCGTCGGGAGGAAAAAGGTCACCGCGTCCTACATCGGCTACACCATCGCGCCGCGCATCAACGCCGCCGGGCGGATCCGGGACGCGTCCATGGCCGTGGAGCTTCTTCTGGCGAAGGACTGCGAGGAAGCGGCTCCTCTGGCCCGTCAGCTCTGCGAGATCAACCGGGAGAGGCAGGCCGAGGAGAACAAGATCATGGAGGACGCATACGCCATGATCGCCGCCCGCCACGATTTCGAGCGGGATCCGGTCATTGTGCTCGACGCGGAGGACTGGCATCACGGCATCATCGGGATCGTCGCCTCCCGGATCACGGAAAAATACGGCTGTCCTTCCATTCTCGTCTCCTTCGAGGGGGCGGGGGAAACCAAGACGGACGACGATCCCGGCAAGGGCTCGGGGCGGAGCGTCAAGGGGATGAATCTGGTCGAAGCGCTCGATTCCTGCTCCGACCTGCTTGAAAAATTCGGCGGGCACGAGCTGGCGGCGGGACTGACCGTCAAGCGGAAGAATCTCGGAGCGTTCCGCGAGCGTCTGAATCAGTATGCGAGAGAAGCCTTCGCCGACCGGGATCTGACGCCCCAGCTGGACGCGGAATGCGAGCTCGAACCGGCGGATCTGACCATGGAGCAGGCGAACGAGCTCTACAGTCTCGAGCCCTTCGGCGTGTCCAATCCCGTGCCGGTGTTCGTCCTGAGGCAGGCAAAGATCGCGGACGTGGCGGCGGTAGGCGGCGGAAAGCACACGAGGATGCTGCTCAAAGCGGGCGGCGTCACCGTGACCGCGATGTGCTTCCGGAAGACGATTCAGGAGATCGACCTCTATCCCGGAGACACGGCCGACGTCATGTTCACCATGGATATCAACGAATACGGGCATCAGCGGAACCTTCAGCTCATCGTCAAGGACGCGCGCCTGTCGGAGGGACAGATGGAAGCCGAGCAGCGGGACCGGAATTGGTACGCGCGTATCCAGTCCGGGCAGACGCTCCGCGGGATCGCGCCCGCCGGTGCCGTTCTTCCCGACCGGGACGATTTCGCCGCGGTCTACACCGTGATCCGCCGGGAGCTGAAGGTGGACCGGGACGCCTTTACCATCCGCGGGCTCTCCTATCTGGTAGCGACAAGCGGGCGGCCCGTGGGCTATACCAAGCTGAAGGTGATCCTGCTGACCTTCCGGGAACTGGGGCTGTTCGGCGTGACCCGCCTGACCGAGGACCGGGAGCTGTTCGCCTTCCGTTCCGTCAACCGCTCCGGAAAGGTCGATCTCATGAGCGCGGCCATCCTGAAGAAACTGAACGAGGATCTGGAAAACTGATATGACGAACGAACAACTGCCGAACGAACGCGAAAACACCCGGGGTGTGGGCGCGGAGCCGGCCTTCGAGGGGATCGCGCCCCTGCTCGCCATGATCCGGTCCAGCGAAAAGCACTACGACGTCGAAAAGCTGGAGCGGGCGTATCTGTACGCGAAATCCCTGCACGAAGGACAGTTCCGGGTAAGCGGGGAGCCCTATATCTCCCATCCCGTGGCGGTGGCGGAGATCGTGGCGTCTCTGGGCCTCGACACGGATTCCATCTGCGCCGCGTTTCTCCACGACACGGTGGAGGACTGCCCGGAAAAGACGAGCGTCGAGATCATCCGCAACCGCTTCGGGGAAGACGTCGCCATGCTGGTGGACGGCCTGACGAAAATGAAGGCCATCAACGTGGAGGACAAGGAAGAGGCCAACATCGAGAACATCCGGAAGATGCTCCTCGCCATGTCGAAGGATATCCGGGTCATCTTCATCAAGCTCTGCGACCGGCTCCACAACATGCGCACCCTCGGCGTCAAACCGGAGGCGAAGCGGCGCGCCACGGCTCTTGAAACCATGCACGTCTACGCCCCTCTCGCGCACCGGCTCGGTATGCAGCGGATCAAGCAGGAGCTGGAAAACCTCGCCCTGTCGTATCTCGATCCCATCGGATACGCGGAGGTGTCGAACGACATCGAGCGGAAATACGGGCAGAACCAGAACTTTATCGAGAACACCCGGGCCTATGTCGCGGAAAAGCTCGAGGAATACGGGATCAACTTCACGCTGGAAGGGCGCGTCAAGACGGTCTATTCGATCTACCGGAAGATGTTCAACCAGAACAAGAGCTTCGACGAGATCTACGACTTCTACGCGATCCGGATCATCGTGGGGACGGAGCTGGAGTGCTACACGGCCCTCGGCATCATCCACGAGCTGTTCAAGTCCATCCCGGGCCGCTTCAAGGACTATATCTCCACGCCGAAGCCGAACATGTACCAGTCCCTTCATACCACGGTCATCGGACGCGACGGCATCCCCTTCGAGGTTCAGATTCGGACCCGCGAGATGCATCAGGTGGCTGAATTCGGTATCGCGGCCCACTGGAAATACAAGTCCGGCGCGAAGAGCAAGGAGGAGATCGACAAGAAGCTGGCGTGGATCTCCAAGCTCATCGACGCGGAAAACAGCGCGACGGACACCGAGGACTTCATGCAGGCCTTGAAGATCGATATCTTCTCGGACGAGACCTTCGTCTTCACGCCCAAGGGGGACGTGATCGCCCTGCCGCAGAACTCCACCCTCATCGACTTCGCCTACGCCATCCATTCCCAGATCGGAAACCGGATGGTCGGCGCGAAGATCAACGGCATGATCGCTCCCATCGACAAGGTCCCGCAGACCGGCGACATCGTGGAGGTGCTGACCTCCTCCGCCTCCAAGGGACCGAGCCGCGACTGGCTGAAAATCGTCAAGACCAGCGAGGCAAGGGCCAAGATCCGCCAGTGGTTCAAAAAGGAAAAGAGGCCCGAAAACATCAAGATTGGGCAGGCGGAGATCGAGCGGCTTCTCAGCAAATACCGGGTGAAGCCGACGGACGCGCAGGTCGAGGAGATCGTCGCCGGAGTCGCGCACAAAATCGGCATGGCGGACGTGGAGGATCTGTACAACTCCATCGGCTACGGCGGCGTCGCCATGACCAAGGTGACGAGCAAGCTCCGTCAGGAATACGAGCGCGTGGTGAAGCCCGACGAGGAGAACGCGGTCACCGAAACCGGGCAGGTGCAGACCGGTCAGCTCCGCAAGCGCGGCACGGGCGGCATCATCGTGGACGGCGAATACGGCTGCGAGGTCAAGTTCGCCAAGTGCTGCAATCCCCTCCCCGGCGACGACGTGATCGGATTTGTCACCAAGGGATACGGGATCTCCATCCACAAACGGGACTGCGCGAACGTGGCGGCTGGCCTCTCCAATCCGGAACTGGCGGACCGCTGGCTCCGTGCGGAATGGGACGTCGAGGAATTCGCGGGCAGCGCGAAACCGGTGTACGAGGTCGGCCTGACCATTTACGCCGAGAACGATATCCGGCTGCTCTCCAACATCACCACCGCGCTCGCCGACATGAAGGTGACCCTGCTCGCCATCAACACCAAGAAGCGGACGGCGGACGATATCATCATCCAGCTCACCGTGGGCTGCAAGAACGTCGATCACTACAACTCAATTCTCTCCCGGCTGAAACAGGTCCCCCGCGTCCGGAACATCGAGCGCGGGACAGCGTGACCTCTGCCCGGGCGGGATCCATTATCCAGAAACCGGAGGTATCTCCATGCTCGCATTGATACAGCGCATTTCCCGGGGCCGGGTCACGTCGGAGGGAGAGGTTCTCGCGGACTGTCCGGGGGCCGGGCTCCTCGTCCTTTTAGGCGTGACGACCGAGGACACGGAGGAGGACGGGCGGCTCCTCGCGGAAAAGATCGTCAAGCTGCGGATCTTCTCCGACGAAGAGGGGAAGATGAACCGCTCCGTGCAGGACGTGGACGGCGGCGTGATCGTCGTGTCCCAGTTCACCCTCTGTGCCTCCTACCGGAAAGGGAACCGTCCCGATTATCTGGCGGCGGCGCGTCCCGAGCAGGCGATCCCGCTGTACGAGGATTTTGTCAGCCGGATGCGCGCGTCTGTCACCCATGTCGCCACCGGACGGTTCGGAGCGGATATGCAGGTGGAGATCGTCAACGACGGCCCTGTCACCATGCAGCTGGATTCGAACGTACTGAAGCTGCCGAAGAGGAGCTGAGTCCATGATCCTGCATATCGACGGCCCGCTGAAGCCATATTACGTTCAGACCCTCGCCATGATCTTTTTCCCCGGCGTGAAGTTCCCCGACGGGGAGGAGCCGGGTGCGGACGTGCCCGAGGCGTGGATCTCGCTTGAGGAAGACGGGAGCGGCGTCTGCGCGTCCGTGCGGCTGTTTGTGCCGGGTGCCGGAGAGAGACGGGAAACGACCGGTTCGGCTCAGGTTCCGTGGACGGCGGGAAACGGGGAGCGGGACCGGGTGAGAAAGCTCGCGGCGGGGGAGGCCTTCCTCGAAGCCGGACGGGAGCTCACCGGGATCCGCCCTCCGTGGGGCATCATGACCGGCGTGCGTCCGGCCAAGGTGGCGACGGAGCTCTTCCGGGCCGGATATTCGCTCGACGAAGCGGCGGCGGCCATCGCGCGGGACTATCTGACCGAGGCGAACAAGGCGCGGCTGGCGGCGGAGGTGTCCCTTGCGGAATCCGCGCTCGTCACGCCGCAGTCCCGGAAACAGTGCAGCGTCTACGTCGGGATTCCCTTCTGTCCCACCCGGTGCGCCTACTGCTCCTTCGTGTCCTATACGTCGCCGGGGCTGTTGAAGCTGATCCCGGAATACCTCGAGGCGCTTTTCAACGACGTGGACGGCGTCTTTTCCGTGATCCGGGAGATGGGACTCGGGATCGCGTCGGTCTATATCGGCGGCGGTACGCCCACGGTGCTGACGGCGGAACAGCTCTCAGCTCTGCTCGGACGGATCGGGCGCAATCTCGCCGCGCTCGGAGCAAAACCGCTCGAATACACCCTGGAAGCAGGACGGCCCGACACCATCACGGAGGAAAAAATGGCCGCGGCGGTCGAGGCGGGCGTCACGCGGATCAGCGTCAACCCCCAGTCCCTCAATCCCGAGGTGCTCGCCGCCATCGGACGCGCCCACACCCCCGAAATGTTTTTCGATGCCTACCGGATCGTCCGGGACAGCGGCGTGCGGGATATCAACGTGGATCTGATCGCCGGACTTCCCGCGGATACACCGCAGTCCTTCCGCGCGACGGTGGACGGCGTGTCCGCCCTCGATCCGGAAAACGTCACCATCCACACCTTTTCCGTGAAGAAATCCTCGGAGTTCCGCGCGGAAGGGCGGTTCGACCCGTCCTCCGTCATCGCGGCGCAGTCCGTGGACTATGCCGATTCCGCCCTGAGAGCTTCCGGATATATTCCGTACTATATGTACCGGCAGAAGAACACCGTCGGGAACCTCGAAAACGTCGGATGGGCGAAGCCGGGGCACGAGGGACTGTACAACGTCTATATGATGGAGGAGATCCATTCGATTTTCGCGTCCGGAGCCCACGCCGTCACCAAGCTGGTCTCGGAGCCGGAGGAAGACGGAAGCGTGCGGATCGAGCGGCTCTTTCAGCCGAAATACCCATACGAATACCTGCGGGAATACCGCGCGGAGAACGGTGAGCGCCTGAACGCGCTCCGATCCGCGGCACGGGCATTCTTCGCGTCCCCTGAGAACCGGGAGGAGAACACGATTGAAAATCATTGAACCGGATATTCGCTCAACGGAAGAGGCAGAGCGGTACGTCAGCCTCTGCGAGAACCGCTTTTCGGAGCGGATCGACGAGGCGATCGAAACCGTCTTCGCGGAGAATTCCCTGAAGATCATCGCGCTGGCCGGTCCCACCTGCTCCGGGAAGACCACCACCGCCGCCAAGCTGACCCGACGCATGGCCAAAGCCGGAAGACAGGTCGTGGTCATGTCCATCGACGACTTTTTCAAGGACCGGAAGGACAGAAACGTGGTGGACGGGGAGAGTCCCGACTACGATTCCGTGGCCGCGATCGACCTCGACTATCTTGAGTTGTTCATGAAGCGTCTGAACGCCGGACTGTCCGTGCTGGTTCCCCGTTACGATTTCGCAGCGACGGGCCGGGTCGGTTACGACGAATATATTCCGCATCCCGACGATATATATGTCTTCGAAGGGATCCAGGCGGTCTATCCGGAGGTCACGCGGCTGTTCGGAGAGGGCTTTTTCAGCATTTTCATGAACGTGAAGGAGGACGTCCGGTGCGGGGAATCCGCGCTCACGAGGGACGAACTGCGCCTGCTCCGGCGGACGGTCCGGGACTACAAGTTCCGCGGCGCGACTCCGGAATTCACGCTCCACCTTTGGGAGGGCGTGCGGGAGAACGAGCTGAACAACATCTTCCCGAACGCGAAAAAGCGTGACCTGACGCTCGATTCGTTCCTCGACTACGAGCCGTTTCTGCTGTCCAGATACGCCGTGCCGCTCCTTGAAACGGTTCCGGCGGACAGCCGCTACCGGGACGAGGCGGAAGACCTGCTCGAAAGGCTGTCCGCGTTCGACTGCCCGTTCATCGAGGAGCGCATGATCCCGCAAAACTCCGTCTTCCGCGAATTCATCGGGTAAGCGGGACCTTTCGCTTTCCCCGGAAGACGGCATCGGTGGGAGGCGTGCCTGTCCATGTCGGAATCCGAGGGAAGGGAACGCGGCGCGCGGGGCGTGATGGTCCTCGCGGCGTCGAATCTTTTAGTCAAAGCTGCGGGGCTTTTTTTCAAGATCCCCATGAACTACGCGGTGGGGGACGCCGGCATGGGGTATTACAACGCCGCGTATTCGGTCTATGCCCTTCTGTACACGCTGTCCACCGCCGGCCTGCCCGTAGCCCTGTCCGTGATGATCGCGGAGCAGAGAGCGAGGGGAAATCTGCGAGGGGCGGAGCAGACCTGCCGCAGGACGCTTGCGCTGCTCTTTTTGCTGGGATGCGCCGGATGCGCCTTCCTCTGGGTCGGGGCGGGTCCGATCGCCGGTGCCATCCGCTCTCCGGAATCCGCCCATGCCGTTCGTGCCGTCGCTCCGGCGCTCTTGTTCATCTGCGTGTCGAGCGCGATGCGGGGCTGGTTTCAGGGATGCGGAAGGATGACGCCCACCGCGTTTTCCCAGTTGGCGGAGGCCGTCGGAAAGCTGATTTTCGGGATCGGCGCTGCTCTGTACGCGGTCCGGCGCGGATATTCCACTTCCATCGCGGCGGCTTATGCGGCGTCGGGACTCTCGGTCGGCTCGTTCTGCGGTATGGTTTATCTTCTGATCCTGCGCCGGATCGGAAGGGCGGGGGCGGAGAGGGATCTCCCGGGTGAGACCGCGCCGCTTGGGAGGACGCTTTCCGGGCTGACGAAAATCGCCCTGCCCGTGACTCTGTCTGCGTCCGTCATGAGCCTGTCCTCGGCGATGGACACGATGTCCGTCCAGCGGATTCTGATAGCGTCGGGGACTTCGGCGGAGGATGCTGCCGCGCTTTTCGGCAATTACACCTCCCTCGCCGTTCCGATGTTCAACCTTCCGCCCGCCCTGATTTATCCCTTTGCCTACGCGCTGGTGCCCGCTGCCGCCGCGGCTCTGGCGTCCGGTCGTCGGGATGAGGCGGCGGAGCGGATCGAGCGGACCATGCGGATCGCCCTCTTCATCGGGATACCGTGCGCCTGCGGGCTGGCCGCGCTGTCGGATCCGATCCTCTGCCTGCTGTTCCGGGATTCCTCCGCGCACCGGGCGGCGCCGCTCCTCACCCTGCTGGCTCCCGCCTCGTGCCTTGTGTGCCTGACCGCGGCGACCAACGCAGGACTTCAGGCTTCGGGCGGGCAGCGGCTGTCCCTCTGCGCGATGGCGGCGGGCGCGGCTGTGAAGTGGATCGCGGGCGAGCTTTTGCTTCCGGTATGCGGCATCCCCGGCGCGCCTCTCTCCACCGCGGCGAGCTATCTCACCGTGACCGCCTTGAATCTCGTGTTTCTGAAACGAAGAACCTCCGCCGCGCTCTCCTTCCGCAGAACGCTGTCGCCGCTTCTGTCCGGGATCCTCTGCGGCGCGTCCGCCCGGTGGATCTGCGCCGGACTGACACCGATCCTCGGGAACAGCGCGGCGGTTCCGCTGTCCATCGCCGCTGCCGCCCTCGTTTACTTTGCGCTTCTCTGTCTGACCGGCGGGTTCGGGGAGGCGGAAAAAGCGCTGCTCGCGCGGCTGATTCCGGCGGATCTCCTATACCGGATCCGGTTCCGGGGCGCGGGAAGGATGAAACAAGAAAGGATCTGAATTATGACAATCGCCGAACGCAAGGAAAAGCTGCTCCGGGAGAAGACGCACAACATGGATTCCGCCGTGGAGCTGGTCCGACTGCTCCGCTCCGAAGAGGGATGCCCGTGGGACCGGGAGCAGGATCACCATTCCATCCGCACGGAATTCATCGAGGAGACCTACGAGGCGGTGGAGGCCATCGACACGGAAAACTCCGACCTGCTCCGGGAAGAACTGGGCGACGTGCTCTTTCAGATCCTGTTTCACACGGAGATCGAGCGGGAGGCGGGCCGGTTCAGCCTCGACGACGTGACGACGGAGCTCGTGAACAAGATGATTTACCGCCACCCCCATGTGTTTGCCGACACGAAGGTCGCGGGGACGGGCGAGGTGCTCGACAACTGGGATCGGCTCAAGACGGAGGAGAAATCCCGCCTCAGCCTGTACGACGTATTGAAGGCGGTTCCGAAACAGTATCCCGCGTTGCTCCGCGCGAAGAAGATCGCCAAAAAAGCGAGAAAAGGCGGCGTCTCGTTCGGGGAAGACATGGAACAGGCGGAGGCCTTGTTGGCTCTGGCGAAGGACGTGACGGAGACGGAGGGCGGGGAACGGGACCGGAACATCGCGCGGCTCGTGTGGCAGGCGGTGAAGATGGCTTCTCCCGACGCGGATCTCGAGAAGGACGTGGGCGATCTGTTGAACGAATTCACGGAGTCGTTCCGCGATTGAATCAGGAAAGGACGAAAAACAATGAGACTCGATAAATTTCTGAAGGTGTCCCGCATCATCAAGCGGCGCACCGTGGCAAACGAAGCCTGCGACAGCGAGCATGTGGAGGTCAACGGCAAGCGCGCCAAGGCCTCCTACGACGTGAAGGAAGGGGACGTGATTGCCGTGACCTACGGAGACCGCACTTTGAAATTCCGCGTGCTGGACGTGAAGGAGCACGCGGCGAAAGCGGACGCCTCCTCCCTCTACGAGGTGATCGAAGACTGAGCGGGACACGGAAATCCCACTTCTCCCGGCATACGCACCGGTTCCTCCGCATATACTCTCCCAAACAGACAGAGGAGGGCGCGGAGATGGATCAGGACGTATGCCTTTTTTCACGCAAACGAATGGAGCTGAAAGGGATCGAGGAGGTCGAGAGCTTTTCGGAGACGGAAATCATCCTCGTTTCCTCCCTCGGGCGGATCGCGGTGAACGGGAGCGGATTGAAAATCGGAGGCTTCTCGGCGGAAAAGGGGGATCTGACGCTGACCGGAACCGTGGACGCCTTCGCCTACCTTGACGCGGAGGGCGGGGAAGGGGAGCGGCGCGGCCTGTTCGGGAGGCTTTTCCGCTGACATGGCGTATCTTGAGGTTCTGACGCGGAATCAGCTGCAACTTGTCGCAACTTCTTTCATTTTGGGGTTGATTTTTGGCGCGGTCTACGATATAATAAGGATTGTATATATCCTTTGCGGACTTGTGTCGTACGACGGAGGATCGATTGTCGAGCGGAAGGGAAAGCTTCCGTTCTGTTGTCGCCTCATGACGGATTTCGCCGCGGCCCTGTTCATCGGCCTGTCGTTTTCCGTGTATGTCTATGCGGCGAACGACGGACGGTTCCGCTGGTTCATGGCGGCGTTCTGCGCGGTCGGATTCGTCCTCTGGCAGACGGCGGCGTCAAAGCCGGTCCTGTTTCTCGCGGCCAAGGCGTCGGATGCTCTTCGCGCTCTGATCCGGACGGTTTTGATCCGTCCTCTCTGCGCGGTCGGTCGGCGGATCGCCGGTCTGATGGGCAGGCTGTTCGGCCTGATCCGGGGCGCGGCACACGGTCTTGCTGCCGCAACGGTCGGACGCGCGGCGCGTTCGATCCGCCGAAAAGCCCTGATCCGCGCGACGGAGAGGGCGAGAGTCCGGCTGGCGGAGGAGATTACATTTGACGGAGGGGAGGGGACGCGGCCTTGAAAAAGAGCATTTTTCACAATATGTTCGTGCGCGTGAGCATTCTCGCGGTCGTCGTCTTCTTCGTTTTCAGCTTCGTCATGGTGCGGCTCAAGCAGAACGATCTGGCGGCGGAGGCGGAACAGCTCCGGAGCGAGATCGACCGCGCGAAGGAAAACATCAACGAACTTCAGGCGGAGATCGACCGTCCCTTCGACAGCGAGTATGTGGCGGAGATCGCCCATGAGAAGCTCGGGCTCCGTTTTCCGCAGGAGATTGTTTTCTACAGCGGCGACGACAATTGAGGTTTTGAAGGTTCCGATCCTGCGCAGTGCCGCGGGATCTTTGTCTGTGTGTGCCGGGCATGTCCCAGTTCTAACGGGTGAAAGTCCCGTCGCAGGTATTTACCGCCAAGCGTAGCGAACCGCAAGCCGAAGTCAGAAATGACCTCGGGGGAGGAAGCGGTGTAGCAAAGCCGAAGAGCCTACG
>SVQK01000025.1 GCA_015065385.1 Oscillospiraceae bacterium
CAAAGCGGTCGTCGTGCTCCGTCACGTCCGTCTTCATGACGTGGGCGGCGTTCTTGCCGTAGAGCTTCTTTTCGATGTTTCTGAAATCGCTCTCGGTCGGGAATCCGAACCAGTCGTCAAAAAGGTTTTCTCCGAAAATACTGTTGTCTCTCCAAATGCTCGGTAACATAGGTCAGACCTCCTTGCTTTTCCGTCCATCTCAGTCCTCTGATTTAGAGAATCCGGAACCGGCGGGATGATCCGCAAGGGAAGGAGGGCTTGAGGCTGCGGACCGTTCGCAATCGATGCGGCCGTCCGGGGAACCTCTCTCTGTTCCTTTGTTCGGCTGTATTATAGCACCATTCGTTAGCACTGTCAAGAGGAGAGTGCTAATTTCTTTCTGAAAATTATGTGAAAACCGCCGCAATGCTCGTCCGATAAGACCATCTGCACGGCATAACAGAGTCGAATCGCCGGAGAAGAGAATCATATTCCCTCCCAGAGCAAAGTTGCCGGCGGAGATGTTCGCGCCGGTGAAAATGCAGCCGCGCAGCGCTGACGGAGTGATACGGATCGCTCCACGGTTTGCCGCGGGACTTTAGCCGTTGACATCCCGTTTGTCCTGCTGTATAATAAAATCACCTTATCCGCTTGCCTCGGACAGCTGTACGTTCCGACAGGAGGACCTCTGAAAAGGAGCAGTCATCATGAGCACATTCCGCTATGATTATTCAAAAACACTTTGGATGAAGATGTATCTGGCGACGCCGGATTTCGAGCACAAAACCTCAAATGTCCGGATCCGCTTTGAGGACGCGCTGGAAATCATCAAAACCGTCGACCGGCTGACGCAGGGAATCCAAAAAATCGTTTACCTGGTCGGATGGCAGGGACTCGGGCACGACGACTGCTACCCGGAGATGCACAGAGTGAACGACTTTCTGAAACGGGACGAGGATCGGAACGGTCGTGAAAGCCTTCTCTGGCTCTTTATGGAGGCAAAGAAGCATCACACCGTCGTCAGCGTCCACGGCAATCTGGCGGACGAATACGGTGAGAACGAATCCCACCCGGAGTTCGTCGCGGCGGACGCCATCGTGAAGAACCCGGACGGCACACCCGCCGTGATCGAGGTATTCAACGGCCGGAACGCGTACAAAATCTCCTATAAGCAATTCTGGGAGAGCGGGCTTTTCAAAAAATACTGGGAGAAGTTTCTCGACACGGTTCCCGTGCGTGAGGCCGGGACGGTTCATCTCGACAATTTCTGCATCGCCGAAAGCTTTTCCCCGAGAACGACCGTCGAAGAGCAGGACGAGGCGAGAAACGCCATCCTCGACTACATCCGGAGCGAAGGGATCGACGTCACCTCGGAATACACATACCGTGAGCTTCCTCTGCGCGCCGACGATTACGGTCACCCGATCCGCCGATTTTACGAAAAGTATTGCGATAACCTTCCTGTCTCCACCTGGAAGGAAGCGCCCATCCGCACCCTCGGCAGGATCCCGGCGACCTGGTGGACGAGCAATATGACGGCGGAGGACTGCATGAGGATCCCTCCGTCCGAATACAGCGGGAGGCTGACCGACGGCGCGCTCTTCGCCGTGTTTTACGGCGCGATGCACGGGGAGGACATCTGGATGAGCCGCGGAATCCGGAACGAGGACTGGGTACCGGAGTTTCTCCGGCAGTTCTGCACGGTTCAGCTCCCGTATTTCTATCTCAACCGCCATGCGCGGCTGACGCTGGAGCAGGATCCGGACGGTACCTATACGGCGGGCTTCTCGGACGGTGTGGTCAGCCGGGGACGAGACGGTACGATCCTGAAAAACGGCCTCACCCTTAAAGCGGGCGGCGATGTGATCCTCCCCCTGACGGAAGACAACCGGACCTTCGTCGCCTATTCGGAAGGCGAAAGCTCCGGCTGCCGGAACATACCGGACGCCGCTTTTGGCGAGGCGTCCGTATGGGAGATCTCCCCGGAGGGAAATCGTTATCTTGAAACGGTTCCGGTACGGAACGGAACTGTCCGTCTGGACGTGAAGCCGGGGCAGGCGCTCGTCCTTTTCGGGAAAGGATAAAACTGTTTTTCCATCGCTCCCCTGCCAGGGTTCATCCTGCGGCAGTATGGTTTTTCCACGCGGCGGCCGGTTGTCGTGAGGAAAGACGGCTGCGTCGGGACAGGAAAAACAGTAACCCGGCGGAACGAAGGGAGTATGGATCCGCATTTGATCACTGCTCTGCGAATGACTGAAGCAATTCACGAAACGCCGCCGCGTTTATACGATCTTACATGAAAATCAAAGTCCGCCCTGCCATGCCGTCCAAGGCATCATCCGATTGGACGAAGGGTCCGAAGCCCGGCTCCCGGATTGGCGGAACGCCAAATTTCAACATCCGCCCGCGGAGTCCCGATCACGGCCGGGTGGTGAAGAGTGCGGTTCCGCGCCGGGAAAACCCGACGCATTGAGAAGGAGTACATGAACCGATGAACAAAAAGAAAACACAGATTATCGCAGCCGTTGTAGGAGTCCTGATCTGCGGCATGGGCCTCTATCTGTCCTTCTTCGAGACGAGAGGCTTTGTCGCCACAACAGCGGTAATTGACAGGATTGAAGAAACATGGAGCGGGTCCGAAGATACCGATTACGATGTGTGGGTGTCGTATTCCGCAGAAGGACGATCCTACTATGGCGAATTGGACAATTACAGTTCAAGTTATCATGAAGGGAAGAGAATCAAGATATATTACGACCCTGAGAATCCGGAACGAATCCATGGTGACAGCAGGAAATTCGGTATGATTTTGTGGATCGTGGGACCAATCATTACGGCTGTGTCGGTAGCGGCGATGGTGAAAGAAAAAGGGAACAACGCGGAACAATAAGAGACGCGGACTGTGCATGTGCAAAGAGGCCCGGGTGTGTAATGCCGGGCCTTTTATTCGTGTGTGCCGGGCATGTCCCAGTTCTAACGGGTGAAAGTCCCGTCGCAGGTATTTACCGCCAAGCGTAGCGAACCGCAAGCCGAAGTCAGAAATGACCTCGGGGGAGGAAGCGGTGTAGCAAAGCCGAAGAGCCTACGAAC
>SVQK01000026.1 GCA_015065385.1 Oscillospiraceae bacterium
ACGAAGAAGGAGGGCGGTCACGTTCAGGCAGCCATGAGCTAAACAATCTCCACGGTCCATTCCAGCGAGGCGTTCGCAAAATACGCGAAGGAGCTCGAGGGCATGGGCGCGGACTCGATTTGCATCAAGGACATGTCCGGCCTTCTGACGCCCTACACGGCTTATGACCTCGTGAAGACCCTCAAGGAGAGCGTGAAGATCCCGATCCAGCTCCATACCCATTACACCACGGGCCTCGCTTCCATGACCATTCTCAAGGCGGTGGAAGCCGGCGTGGATATCGTGGACACCGCGATCTCCCCCATGGCGATGGGAACGTCTCAGGCTCCCACCGAGGCCATCGTGGCGACGCTTCAGGGGACGGAGTACGACACTGGACTCGATCTGAAGCAGCTCGACAAGATCTGCAAGTACTTCACGCCGCTGAGAGAGGAATATCTCAAATCCGGCCTGCTCGACCCGAAGGTTTTGAAGGTGGACGTGAACTGCCTTCTGTATCAGGTTCCCGGCGGCATGCTGTCCAACATGGTCTCCCAGCTCAAGCAGATGGGCCAGAGCGACAAGCTGAACGAAGTGCTGGAAGAGATCCCGCGGGTCAGAGAGGACGCCGGGTATCCGCCCCTCGTCACCCCGACCTCCCAGATCGTCGGCAATCAGGCGGTGCTGAACGTCATCATGGGCGAGCGGTACAAGAACGTCTCCAAGGAATTCAAGGGCATCGTGCGCGGCGAGTACGGCAGAACGCCCGCTCCGATCAAGCCGGAATTCGTAAAGAAGATCCTCGGCAATGAAAAGCCCATCACCCACCGCCCGGCGGACGACCTGAAACCGGAGCTCGACGAACTGCGAGAGAAGGTCAAGCCGTGGGAGGAGCAGGAGGAGGACGTTCTGTCCTACGCGCTCTTCGAACAGGTGGCGACGAAGTTCTTCGAATACCGCAAGGCAAAGAAGTACGGGCTCGACGCGGACAACGGCGACGCCAAGCTGGGCGTTCACTCCGTCTGACGAAGGGGAAAACAATATGATCGTGATCTGTGACCGGAACGATTCGGCGCGGGCGCGGTCTCTCAGGGAGCGGATCCTGTCCGGCGGCACCCCCGCTGCGGTGTCCGCTCCTTTTTCCGTCAAGGATCTATTGCCCGCGGCGGGGATCGTCGTTTGGCAGGAGTCCTTCGACGAGCTGAGGCACACGCCCTGCGACAAGGTGTTCGCCGCGGTGATCGGGGATGGATTCGTCAACACCGCCCTGAACGCAGCCCGCACAGACGACGAGACCGCCGCGCTCGCCCTGCTCCGAAGGAAGATCCCGGACGCGCTCGGCATGCCCGAAAACGGTACGGCTCCGTTCGGGTTCTACCTGACGCCGCGGCTGTTCTTTGCAGAGGGATTCGCCGAATGGCGCGGGAGGATCATCCCTCTGACGGCGACGGAGCGGCGGATTTTGCTCTACCTGACATCCTGCGCGCGTACGGTGCCTGCGTCCTCTGCAAAAATCGCCCGGTTCTGCTCTCCGGACGACCGGATCGGCAGGGCGGGGGAGGACAACCGGATCGCGGCGCAGATCTGCGGGATCAACCGGAAATTCATGGATGCGGCGGGAGAGCGCGTCATCCGCGAGAAAAGGCGCGTCGGCTATTATGCGTCGGAACTTCTATGAGGTAAAAAATGGATCTGAAAACGCGTGCGGAGGAGATGAAGACCTTCTTCGACAACAAAATCGACAGCTATGACGACGTACACGCGGCGTTTTCCGAGACGAAACGGATGCTCACGGACGGATTGGACGAGGGGACTGTCTCCGTGCTGGATCTCGGAGGAGGAACGGGACTTGAGCTGTTTCCCCTGTTCGCGCGGTTTCCGCGGGCGAGGGTCACGGTGGCGGACGTGTCCCCGAAGATGCTCGAGGTTCTCTTGAAAAGGCCGTTTGCCGACCGGGTCCGGGTGATCTGCGGGGATTTCTTCGAATGCGCGCTCGGCTCCGGATATGACGCCGTGATTTCGACCTCGGCCCTCCACCACTTCTGCCCGGAGGACAAACTCGTCCTCTATCGGAAGATCCGGGACTGCCTGAGGGAGGGCGGGCTGTTCCTCAACTCCGACAAGGTGAGCGCGAACCGGGCGGCGGAGGAAGCAGACCTTGCCGATTACGCCGCCGATCCGCGCCGGTTCCCCCACATGGATACGCCCCTCGCTCCCTCCACGGAGCTGCGCCTCTTGGAGGACGCCGGATTCCGGGAAATCTCCGTGAATCTCACCGACCGGGAAAACTACCGCTTCTTCTCCGCAAGGAAATAAAAAACGTTCAGTCCGTCATCCTGCGCATGGCAGAGATTCGAGGGGCTGAACGCTGTTTTTCTTGTCGGGGCGGGATCAGAAACGGATCCGGTCGATCAGTTCCAGACGGCGGCGGGAGGAGCTGTAGGCGAGGTTGATATCCCCCTCGGCGTTGGCGGCGTTCTCCAGATCCCCCAGCACCTTGTACTGCATATAGTAGGGCAGGGAGGCGTCGAGGGACAGCTCTCTGAGTTTTTTGAGTCCTTCCCGCGGGCGTTCTCCGCGCAGGGCAAGCAGAGCCGCGATATGGCGCTCTCCGTGCTCCCCCTTTGTCAGCGGGAACTCCGCGCCGGATCCGTTCCTCACGCTCCGGAGGGCGAGGAAATAGACGGCGGCGGACGCTGGGATCATGGATCCGACGGAGGAGAGATCGCACAGGACGGGGGAGATCAGATCCGTGGCGGCGGAGGCAAAGAGATCCCGGGCGAAGGTCAGGGATTTCGAAAAGCCCTCCCCGCAGTAGACGCTCATTCCCGCAGCTTTTTCAGCCCGGTCGAGGAGCAGGTCGGCTTCTCTGAGCCGGTAGACGGACGCCTTTTCCTCCGCCGCCCGGAACGCGGACACCGCTTCGATCAGACAGAGCTCGTCGTCCGCCGCGGTCTCGGGAAGGTTGGCGCAGAGCGCGAGGACGGAGGTCCAGTCCCCCTCCGCATAGCGGGCTTTCAGCTCGTCGAGAACGGCGTATTTCAGAAATCCCCCGCTC
This sequence comes from Oscillospiraceae bacterium, assembly GCA_015065385.1. Classification (GTDB taxonomy): domain Bacteria; phylum Bacillota; class Clostridia; order Oscillospirales; family CAG-272; genus UMGS1696. Next base: position 3,038 of record SVQK01000026.1, read on the forward strand.
TCCGGCCCGTCCGCGAAGAAGTATCCCACGGGAACCTCGAGCCGCTCCGCCAGATATTCGAGGGTCGAGACGGATGGGGAGGCGTTCCCGGACTCGATCAGGGAGAGCATGTTGCGGGTGATCCGGTCGCCGGAAAGCTCCTTCTGGGTCAGTCCCCGGCGTAGTCTCAGCTCTTTCAGCCGGACGCCGACGCCGGAATCCGGTCCGCTCATTCCGGATCCCCGCCGTTCTCAGCCGCCTCTTCCGGAGCGGGAGCGGGGGGAACGATGCCATATTTCTCGTCCATGGCGCGGAGCTTGCTCTCGATGCCCTCCTCCACGGTGTTCTGATAGTAGGTGATGAGCGCGTTCATGTCGTCCGAGCGGCCCGTCAGCTTAGTGAGCATGGTCTTGATCTCGTACTCCATGTCCGTGATGCAGGTGGACAGCTCCCGCACGCAGTTTTCCGCGCTGGCGTGCAGATCCGCGCTGACGGAGGAGAGCAGGGCGGCGGCGGTCTGGGAGAGGTGATCCCGGATGTATGCGGCCTCCTCCTCGGTTTCCGCGCGGACCTTCGCCACGGCGGCGTCGCAGTCCTCGCGCTTCTTCTCGCATTCCAGATCGACGTCGGAACGGATCCGATCGGCTTCGGCCCGGGCGTCGGAGAGCAGTTCGTCCGCGCTCCTGTTGGCGTTCAGAAGGATGTTCCCGAGCTGCCCGCTGATCTTGTCGTACATGTCGAGCTTATAGGCGGGACTGTTCTTGTCGTCGATGGATCCGCGGCTGGCGGCCAGCTTTTCGGCCAGTTCCCGGTTTTTCTGCTCTTCGAGCGCGGAGAGCTTTTCCGTCAGCTCCCGGTCCTTCTTCTCCCGGTATTCTCCGATTTCCCGTTCCTTCGAGGCTTTGAGGCTGTCGATCTCCCTGAGAACATAGGCTTTCAGCTCGGTGATCTCCCGATCCCGCTCGGCCAGACGCGCTTTCAGCTCTGCCGCGGCGTCCTCCCCTGCCGCATAGTCCCGGGCGATTCCTTCGAGGGATTCGATCCGCGCGGATTTGGTCTCGAGCTCGCCCCTGAGCGATTCGAGCTGTTCCCGCAGAGAGTCCGCCTCCGCCGCCTTTTCGCCGAGGTCGCCAAAGGAAGCGTTCAGCCGGTCGATCTCACCATCGCGCTCCTCCTTTTCCCGGCGGAGGGCGGAGAGGGAGGCGGCAAGGGATTCCGCGTTTTCGGTGAGGGCGGCGAGCTCCTCTGACTTCCCGGCGAGCGAGGCTTCCGCGGATTCAGCGCGGGACCGGAGGGATTCGGTTTCCTCGCGGAGCGCTGCCGCATAGGATTCGTGATTCCGGATTTCTTCTTCTTTTGCGGCGAGCGAGTCTTTCAGGGCGGCGAGCTCTTCCTTTTCGGAGGCAGCGTCCGCTTTGAGCTGTTCCGCCTCTGCCCGGAGCGCGTCCCGCTCAGCCGTCAGGGCTTCCGTCTCCGCGGCGTGTTTCAGATCGGTCTCCTTGATATAGGTGTTTACGTCGTCCCTGTTGTATCCGCCAAAGTGCGTGCGGAACCGTTTTGCGCCGTCCATGTCGTCCTCCCGGCCTGTTTTTGTTCGCCTTTATTCTACCACAGTTTTTCCCGAAAATCAACACCGCGCGACAGATTGCACGCCCCGGGTTAAAAAGAATTTACCGTCCCGCCGCCTACGTCTGCCCGCAGACGTACAGTTTTACGGCGGACATTTCGTGAATCCCTTGAAAAATGGCAAAGTTGGATATAGACAAGGCGCGGTCTTTGTGCTATAATACGCTTATCATGCGAATATCATACCTACAGGAGACCATCTTATGGATTATCAGCTTCTTGCGGATCTTTTGTTCCCGGACGTGACCATGACGGTCGAGGAGGCGGAGGCGAAATATCCTCCCCGCAATCTCCCCGAAGGCGCGAAGGTCACCCGGTTCGCCCCCTCCCCCACCGGATTCGTCCATTTCGGCGGGATGTATCAGGCCGTGGTGGACGAGCGTCTGGCCCATCAGTCCGGCGGCGTCTTTTTCCTCCGGATCGAGGACACGGACGGACAGCGCGAAGTGAACGGCGCGGTCGAAGCTCTTCTGAGCACCCTGAAAACCTACGGCGTCTCCTATGACGAGGGCGTGGCCTTCGACGAAAACGGAGAGCTTGTGGACGTGGGCGAATACGGCCCCTACAAGCAGAGCCAGCGCGCGGAGCTCTACCATGTCTTTGCCAAGAAGCTGGTGGCGGAAGGGAAGGCCTATCCCTGCTTCTCCACCGAGGAAGAGCTCGAGGAGATTCAGGCGGCGGACAAGAAGGCCGAAATCCAGAACACCGACTGGCACACGGCCGCCGCTGAGAAGAGAGCGCAGATGCTGAAAAACCGAGAGTTCACCATGGACGAGGTGAAGGCACATCTTGCGGCGGGCGATCCGTTTGTGCTCCGCATTTTGGCCGACGGGGATCCGGAGAAGAAAACGAAATTCACCGATCTTGTGAAGGGCAGCCTCGAAGTGCCGGAGAACGACGAGGACTTCGTGCTGCTCAAATCCGACGGGATCCCGACCTATCATTTCGCACACGCCGTGGACGACCACCTGATGCGAACGACCCATGTGATCCGGGGCGAGGACTGGCTCCCCAGCCTGCCGAAGCACATTCAGCTCTTCCGGGATCTGGGCTTCAAGATGCCGAAGTACCTGCACACGGCGCAGATTCTGAAAACCGACGAGAACGGCGGCAAGAAGAAGCTCTCCAAGCGGGACATGGGCGCGAAGATGGACGACTACCGCCGCATGGGCTATGTGACCGAGGTGGTCTGGGAATACCTCCTGACCCTCCTTAACTCCAACTTCGAGGAGTGGCACATGCAGAATCCGGACAAGTCCGCGCTCGATTTCCCGTTCAACATCAAGAAGATGTCCGTCTCGGGCTGCCTCTTCGACTTTGACAAGCTGAACGACGTCTCGAAGAACGTGCTCTCAAAGATGACGGCGGAGTCGATCTACGAAAAGACCCTCGACTGGGCGGAGGAATTCGATCCTGAATTCGCGGGACTTCTGAAAGCCTCCCCGGAGTACGCGAAATCCATCTTCTCGATCGGGCGCGGCGGAAAGAAACCGCGCAAGGACTTCGCCACCCTCGCCGAGATCAGGCCCTTCGTCAGCTTCTTCTACGACAGCCTGTTCGAGCGGCAGGACACGATCCCGGAGAAATTCGACCGGAGCGACATCCGCGCAGTCTACGACGGATTCCTCGAAACCTTCGATCCGGCGGACGATATGAACGCTTGGTTCTCCAAGATCCAGCAGATCGGGGAGGGACTCGGCTACACGCCCGATATGAAGGCGTACAAGGCGGATCCCGGCGCGTTCCGCGGAAACGTGGGCGACGTGTCCATGTTCCTCAGGATCGCGGTGACGGGGCGCGCCAATTCCCCGGACATGTACGCCGTGATGCAGATCCTCGGCGCGGACCGGGTCAGAGCAAGGATCGAAGAAGCGAAAGCCGCGCTGTGAACGCGGGTCAGAACGGAAGGAAAAGACATGGCAGAATCTAATTTCATTCATGATTTTATCGATGAGGATCTGGCTTCGGGCAAGGCGTCGTGCGTTCACACCCGGTTTCCCCCGGAGCCGAACGGTTACCTCCACATCGGCCACTGCAAAGCGCTGGTCATCGATTTCGGAACCGCGCTGAAATACGGCGGACTCTGCAACCTGCGCATGGACGACACCAACCCCGCAAAGGAAGACACCGAGTTTGTGGACGCCATCAAAGAGGACATTCATTGGCTCGGCTTCGACTGGGGCGACCGCTTCTATTACGGATCCGATTACTTTGAGAAGACCTACGAGCTTGCGGAGGAGCTGATCCGGAACGGGGACGCCTACGTCTGCGAGCTGACGCCCGAGCAGTTCCGGGAATACCGCGGCGACCTCACCCATCCCGCCGTCTCCCCGTGGCGCGACAGACCGATCGAGGAGAGCATGGATCTGTTCCACCGGATGCGGGACGGAGAATTCCCAGAGGGCAAGTACACTCTCCGCGCGAAGATTGACCTTGCTTCCGGAAACTTCAACATGCGCGACCCCGTGCTGTACCGGATCCGGTATATCAAGCACCACAGACAGGGGACGAAATGGTGCGTCTTCCCGATGTACGACTTCGCCCATCCCATTCAGGACGCGCTGGAGGGGATCACGTTCTCCCTCTGCTCCCTCGAGTACGAGGACCACAGACCGCTTTACAACTGGGTCATCGAGCACACCTCCGTTCCCTCGAAGCCCCGTCAGATCGAGTTCGCGCGGCTGAACATCACCCACACCGTGCTCTCCAAGCGGTATCTGCGGAATCTGGTCGAGACGGGCGTGGTGGACGGCTGGGACGATCCCAGAATGCCCACGCTCTGCGGTCTGAGACGGAGAGGCTACACCCCGGAATCCGTGCTCGACTTCATCGGGCGCGTCGGCGTGTCCAAGGCCAACAGCATGGTGAACATCGGCCTGCTCGAGCACTGCGTCAGAGAGGATCTGAACGCGAAGGCTCCCCGCCGGATCGCCGTTCTGAAGCCGATCAAGGTGATCGTGGACAACTATCCCGAAGGGAAGACCGAGTATTTCGATATGGTCAACAACCCGAACGATCCCGAGGCCGGAACGAGAAAGGTTCCCTTCACGAAGGAACTGTGGATCGACGCGGACGATTTCGCCGAAGTACCGCCTCCGAAGTTCTTCCGTCTGAAACCGGGCGGGGAAGTGCGGCTCATGTCCTCCTACATCGTGAAGTGCGGCGAGATCGTGAAGAACGAGGACGGCACGGTGAAGGAGATCCATGTTACGGCCGACCTCGAAACCGGAACCGGCGTCCCGACCGACCGGAAGGTCAAAGGCACGATCCACTGGCTCAGCGCGGACTATGCCAAGGATGCCGACGTGATCCTCTACGACCGCCTCTTCACCGAGGAAAACATGAACGACCTGCCCGAGGGAAAGACCTACGCGGATTATCTCAATCCCGAATCCGCGGTGAAGCTGTCCGGCGCGAAGGTGGAACCGGCCCTTGCGGAAGCGAAGCCCGGAGACAAGTTCCAGTTCGTGCGCACCGGGTATTTTGCCCTCGACACGAAAAATCCCGGCGTCTTCAACCGGGTGGTTTCGCTGAAAGACAGTTATAAACCCGAATAAATTCATCCGAACCCCTTGACAAGAGCGCGAACCTGTGATATACTGATAGGGCTGTCAGAAAGACAGATGCCCCATTAGCTCAGCAGGTAGAGCACTTGACTTTTAATCAAGGTGTCCGGAGTTCGATTCTCCGATGGAGCAGACGAGAAGCCGCCCTGAAAAACGGACGGCTTTTCTGTTTCTTACGAAATTGGGAGGCGCGTATGCTCGGGCTGAAACGGGGAACGGTGACGCTTTGTCCCCACGAAAAGGAGTGGGAGACGACGGCGGCAGAGACGGTCGGAATGCTGAAACAGATCTTCGGAGAGACGGCGGCGGACATTCAGCATGTCGGGAGCACCTCGATCCGCGGGATCCGGGCCAAGCCGATTCTCGACCTCGCCATAGCCGCACGGGACATGGAGGCGGTCAGGAAGAAGATCCCGGAGCTCGAAGCGGTCGGCGTGTTCTTCCGCGGCGAGGATCATCCGGGGGAATTCCTCTTCGTGATGGGGGACTTCGAGCGCGACACCCGGACGCACCACATCCACGTCTGCCCGGCGGATGGGGAAGACTGGAGAAACTATCTGAACTTCCGGGATTACATGAACGCCCATCCCGAAAAGGCGGCGGAATACGACCGGCTGAAAGGGGAACTTGCGGAGAAATACGCGCTCGACCGGGCGTCCTATACAGCGGGGAAGACGGAGTTCATCGCGCGGACGCTGCGGAAGGCGGAGACGTGGCGGTGTCGGGACGCGATACCGGGTCAATCAACGCTCCATTGACTTTTCCGCTCCGGTATGATATTCTGTTCTCACAGGCACAAAGCACGAAAAAAAGGAGGACGGATCATGATCGGAGACGTGATCAGAAGCTGCCGCACAAAGCTCGGATGGACGCAGGAGGAGTTGGGAGAAAGGCTGAACGTGACGAAAGCGACAGTCTCAAAATGGGAGACCTGCCAGAGCTCGCCCGATATCGAAACGCTCCCGAAGCTGGGGGATTTGTTCGGAATTTCGATGGACGAGCTGTTGGAATACGGCCGCGACAACCTCAAACCAAAGGAAACACTTTTGTATAATGCCACCCTGAGCGAGAGCGGGTTCCGGTTTGAGGATGTGTACGACAGTGTCAATGCGGAGCAGGACAGGACCGTTTCAGAATTGTACTTCGGGCGCTTCGGCGAGAAATGGACGCTGAGCGTCAATCTGAGGTTTCAGAATGAAGAAATCCTCCGCAAGATTCAGGCGCACCTTTCGGATACGGAATACGAGGACATCATGGAAGTCCGGCTGGAGGGCGGTATTCAGGGAAAAGAAACGGATCGCTGTCATCTGTGGGTGACAAAGGACGAAATTCTGCGGTTCAGGCCCGGAGACCGTTCCGCCGTATATGCCGCGACGAAAAGACTGATAGAAAAGGGGATTCCCGAAGAGCCGGATTCTCTCTGAAAAATCGCCGATCAGGAAATCCTGACCGGCTTTTTCGTTCTCTCCTGAATGAACGCGCGGATCTCTTCCATCCTCTCCTTCAATGGGGCTTTGGAGACGAACTCCTGTGTTTTTCCGATCTTCGGAGCCTTGCCAGTGCCGAGGGGGTGGTAGGGCTCAAGATCCGCCTGTCCGATCCCGGCGACTGACTCCATCAGGGAGGCGATAGCGGCGAAGTGCTCCTCCGTGTCGTTGGCTCCCGGAATGACGGGACAGCGGAGGATGATCTTTCCGCCCTCGTCACTGACCGCTTTGAGGTTTGAGAGGATGGGACTCTGCGGGACGCCCGTGAGCTTCTTGTGCAGTTCGTCCCCCGTGGCTTTGTAATCGTACAGAAAGAGATCGACGAAGGCCAGGGCGGAGAGGATCGTGTCCCGGGAGCAGAAGCCCGAGGTCTCGACCGCCGTGTGCAGTCCTTCCGCTTTGGCCGCTTTCAGCAGGGCGAGGGTGAAGTCCGGCTGATAGAACGGTTCACCCCCGGAGACCGTCATCCCGCCGCCGCTGCTCTCGTAGAAGATCTTGTCCGCGAGTACCTTTTTCAGGGCTTCCTCCGCCGTCATCTCATTCCCGACCTTTTTCAGGCTTCCCGGCAGACAGGCGGCGACGCACGCTCCGCACCGGACGCAGGAGGTACGGTCGAAGAGATGAGAACCGTCCCCGTCGAAGCGGTGGCAGGAGTTATGACAGGCGGGAACGCAGGCGCGGCATCCGATGCACTTGGTCGGTTCGAATTCGATTTCCGACGCCTTTTCCAGCCCCTCCGGATTGTGGCACCAGAGACAGCGGAGGGGACAGCCCTTGAGAAAGACCGTCGTGCGGATGCCCGGTCCGTCGTGTATGGAGAATTTCTGTATGTTGAAGACAAGTCCCGTCATGCCGCGCCTCCGGAGGAAGTTCGATCGTTTCCATTCCCATTATAGCCGATTCCCGCGCGGATTGCAAGGTTTTCGGGAGAAACCGGAGAAACGGCTTGACGGACGTCCGGGTTTATGCTACAATGCAGGGAGAAAGCGGGGGATGAATATGATTGTGCGCCCTGTGAAGCCGGAGGAGACCGGTCGGGTCGCCGCCATCTTTGAAGAGGCGAAGAAAACCATCGCTGCCCTTGGGATCGATCAGTGGCAGGGGGACTATCCGAACCGGGAAACGGCGGAGTCCGACGTCCGGGCCGGGATTTCCTGCGCCGTGATCGAGGACGGAGTCCTTGCCGGCGTCTGTACCCTCATTCCGGACGGCGAGCCGACCTACGACGTCATCGAGGACGGGGAATGGCTCACCGGCAACGACAACCGGCGTTACATGACGGTGCACCGGATGGCCGTTGCCGTGGAATATCGCGGAAGCGGCGCGGCGCCGTGTCTTTTGCGGTTCGCCGGGGAGAGAGCGGAAGAACTGGGGCTTTTGTCCGTGCGGATCGACACCCACGAGGGGAACGCGGTCATGCGGCGGATGCTCGAGAAAAACGGATTCGTCCCCTGCGGGATCATTCACCTCGCAAACGGCGACCCGCGCGTTGCGTATGAAAAAAGAACCGGATCGGCTGAATCCGGAACGGAGGAAACATATGAAAATCAGTGAGATCGACAAAAACCTCGCGGTGGAAAACACCACGGGCCTTGACAACATCGTTTGGCTGAACGTCAAGGAAAAGCCGTTCAGCATTCACGGACTCTGGCAGGTCGAGGAGGGCGTCTGTTTCCTCCGCATGCCGGAAAGCGTCGCCAAAGAGACCTCCGAGGGCGTTCACTGGCTCAATTCCCACACGGCGGGAGGAAGGATCCGTTTCCGCACAAACTCCCCGTGGATTGCCCTGAAAGCCGTCATGCCCGACAACGCCACCATGGCGCACATCACAATGCTCGGCCAGTCCGGATTCGACCTTTATCGGAGCGACGGCGGCATGTACGAATACGCGGGCTCCTTCATGCCCGGCAACCGGCATCACGGGTACGATACTTGGAAGCCCACGGACGGCAGATCCCACACCTATACCGTCAACATGCCCCTGTACGATCCCGTGGAAGAGGTTTTCATCGGTCTCTCTGCGGACGCGGACATCGATGCGCCGGAACCCTACGCGTATGAGAAACCCGTCCTCTACTACGGTTCTTCGATCACGCAGGGCGGGTGCGCGTCGAGACCCGGCAACGCCTATCAGGCCATGATTTCCCGCCGTCTGGACGCGGACTTTGTCAACCTCGGCTTCTCCGGCAGCGCGAGAGCTGAGCGCGTCATGTGCGAGTATCTGGCCTCCCTTGACGCCTCCGTGTTCGTTTGCGACTACGACCACAACGCTCCGAACGCCGACCATCTCGAGGCGACGCACAGAACGCTGTATGAGATCTACCGCCGCGCCAACCCGGACACACCGATCATCTTCGTGTCCAAACCGGACTTCCATCCCGGAACCGAGGACGTCCGACGCCGGGAGATCGTTCTCGCCACCTATCACGCCGCGCTCGCCGCAGGGGATCGGAAGGTTTCGTTCGTGGACGGCGCAAAGCTCTTCGAGGGCCCCTTCGCCGATTCCTGCACCGTGGACGGATGCCATCCCAACGACCTCGGTTTCTTCCGCATGGCGCAGAAGATCGGAGACGCCGTGGAAGCCGCGCTGAAAGGCTGAATTCAAGCCGTTTCATCCGATCAACAGAACCGGCGGATTCTCACGGAGCGGTCTTTCCGAAATCCGCCGACTGTATGGTCACCCGGATGTACCACATCGGCTGTGACCGTTATATGAAGAGTTTCGTCATGCTCTACGCGTGGAAATGTGATGTCACTGTCTCTACAAGGGACCCCTGTCTGTATCTCCGAGAACAGAAGATCCCCCTGCTCAGGTTCGGAGGAATAACCTCCTCTCGTTATCCCCCGCGACAGCGCCGTTGTGCAGGTTACTTTTTCGTGTATAACAAACGGGCTGACGTTCGAGATGGAAGAAGAGTACAGAGGTATGGAGAACGAGGTATGAAACAATACAAGGCAACCGGCAGAAACCTTACCTCTCCGAAACCGCTTTACGAACCCGGAGAGGAAGTAACGATGGTGTACGACCGGCGGTATATCGGAACTGATACCGATTACAATTTTTCGAGCGAGGACGTGGACTTTTCATGCGATTTCGAGCAGGGGAAGGGATACGTCATTCGCTTCATCATGCCGGAGCATGACGTAGAGATTCAGGTGACGGCAAAAAATACCATGACCTTCGATCCGGATGCCTTGCGCAATGCTATGTTCACGATGAATACGCGGAAGAAGGCCGAAGCGGGAGAACCCGATCCGACCGGACGGTTTTGGCCTTGCCCGGAGTGCGGATCGGTCAACGATGGGAAGTTCTGCCCCGAGTGCGGCCGCAAAAGACCGGAGTAAAAACGATCCCCATCGGGGAGTAAAATACCATCTTTATAGCAAATCCCGATGGATTTTCAGGCTGATACGGAGACAGTACGCCTGATCAGAACGCCCGCTTTCAGGAAGCGGAGGACCGAAAATGGAGCAGAGAACCGAACGCTATGCCGCGACACTTGCGGAAATGATCCGGCATGAGACGGTATCCCGTGCCGCGGAGACGGAACCGGGCAAATTCAAGGAGTTCCGCAGCCTTTTGAAAGAACTCTTCCCGGCGCTGTTCGGGCTGTGCGGGATGATTGAGTTTGAAAACGGATTTGTTTTGAGATGGAAAGGGCGGGACGAAAACAAGGCCCCCGTCCTGTTCATGAATCACCACGATGTGGTGGAGGCCGGAGGAAACTGGAAAACGGATCCTTTTTCGGGTGCTGTGAAGGAAGGCAGGATCTGGGGCCGCGGCACCTTGGACGACAAAGGCGGCCTCTGGGCCATGCTGCAGGCGGCAGAGGAAATGATTGAAGAGGGGTTTGTGCCCGGTGGGGACATCTGGTTTTCTTCATCCTCCACGGAAGAGACGACGGGCAAAGGCGCGGAGGAGATCGCCCGCTGGTTTGAATCGAACGGTGTCCGCTTCCGGATGTCCTTCGACGAGGGCGGATTCATCGTGGATGAGCCCGTTCCCGGCGCGAAAGGCAGTTTTGCCCTGATCGGCGTGGGCGAAAAAGGGTGTGCGGATCTGCGTTTTGTCGCCCGGTCAAACGGCGGACATTCGTCTATGCCGGAGAAGAACAGTCCTTTGGTGCGGCTCGGCAAATTCATGGCGGAGGCGGATGAAAGCCTGATTTTCACATGCGAGATCAATCCGGCTGTCTGCGAGATGTTGCGCCGGTTTTCCGCCCGCATGGGGGAGGCCGGGGCACTGTTTGCACATCCGGAAGACAACAGGGAGACGCTGTGTCAGATCCTTTCCGCCTCTCCTAAAACAGCAGCGCTCCTCCGCACGACGCTGGCTTTTACCATGGCGCACGGGTCCGAGGGAACGAACGTGATCCCCGCGGAAGCATGGGTTGTCGGAAACATGCGCTTTTCCCATCATCAGGGACAAAAGGGCTCTTTCGAGGCCGTCCGGATGCTGGCGGAGAAATACGGTATAGAGATGCAGGTCCTTGATCCGGGCACGCCCTCCGGCCTGACAAACCATGACGGGACCGCTTTCCGGCTCACGGAGGATGCGCTCGCGGCGGTTTTCCCCGGGATCATTCCGACTCCTTATTTGCTGACCGGTGCTTCCGACAGCCGGTTCTTTGACGGCGTCTGCGATCAGTGTATCCGTTTTCTGCCGTTTCTCGTAGACGACAGTCAGGCGGCCTCGATCCACGGACTGAATGAAAACCTGAATCTGGATTCGCTCGCCCCGGCTGTTGACTTTTACAAGCTCCTGATGAAAGCTGAGTAAAACGTAGGCTTGAAAACGGCTGACTGCTGAAAAGCGCGTGATTTTCCCCGATATTTCCTATGCGCGGTCAGACTGTTTTCGGGGATTGCCGATGCGACAGAGAGAAACTCCAAAGTGGTTGAGAAAACACTCATGAACATGCTTGGAAAATGAATTGCGGGAGACTCTCGCACAGACTATGTACAGGACAAGGAAAGGCGGGCAATGAATACGGATTACCGTGCCGTTACGCTGACAGGCGGCTTTTGGAAACAAAAAGAGGATTTGAACCGTGATGTTTCTCTTCCCGCGGTATATGAACAGTTTTCGGAAACGGGCAGGATCGGTGCCTTCCAGTTTGACTGGAAGGAAGGGATGCCCAACAAACCGCATATCTATTGGGATTCCGACGTCTTCAAATGGCTGGAGGGGGCGTCATACGTTCTCTTTCACCGGGATGAGCCGGAATTGCACTCCAAAGCGGAAGCTATCATCGACCTGATCGTCAAGAATCAGGGAGAAGACGGGTACTTCAACATTTACTATACCGTAGCCGAACCAGAGGCGCGCTTCACAAGCCGGGACGGCTGCGAGCTGTACTGTGCGGGTCACCTGATCGAAGCCGCTGTCGCGTATTATGAGGCCACTGGGGAGGATCGGCTGCTGAAGTCGGCGGAGAAATACGCAGCCTACATCAAGGCCGTCTTTATGGATGGGACCGCGGGGCCGACGCCCGCCTTTATGACTCCCGGACATCAGGAGATCGAAATCGCGCTTATCCGCTTGTACCGTACGACCGGGAACAGGGACTGGCTGGATCTCTGCGCGTATTTTCTGAATGAGCGAGGCATTGACCCGTCAGAGGGAGAAGGGTACGGTTCGTACGGCGAGCAGGTTCAGAGCCATCTTCCCATCCGCGAACAGACGGAAGCCGTCGGACATGCCGTGAGAGAGACCTATCAATGCACGGCCATGGCGGATCTGGCAGCTGAAACGGGGGATGAAGAACTGTTCCGGGTCGTAAAAAATCTGTATCACGATATCGTTGACCGGAAAATGTACATTACCGGCGCAGTCGGATCCTCCAGTACCGGGGAAGCGTTTTCGATCCCCTACGATCTGCCGAACGCCCAGGCGTATGCCGAGACCTGTGCCTCCATCGGGATGATTTTCTTTGCCCATCGCATGAACCTCATTGAAAAAGATGCCAAATATGCCGATGTCATTGAAAAGGAACTCTATAACGGGATGCTGTCCGGCGTTTCTCTCTCCGGCGACAGGTTCTTTTATGAAAATCCGCTGGAGATTCACTTCGGGAATTACGGGAAACGTTCCCGGTATCCCGTTCCCCGCCGTCAGAAGGTCTTTTCCTGCTCCTGCTGCCCGCCCAACCTGAACCGCGTTCTTTCCTCTCTCGGCCAGTTTTTTACGCCTGGGAGGACGGGACGGTATGGGTAAATCAGTTCGGAAACAGCGTCTTTTCCAAAGACGGCATGAAGGTCTCCCAGAGAACCGATTACCCCGCAGACGGAAAGATCGTCATCACTGCCAAAGGAACAAAGGAAGTACGCGTCAGAATCCCGTCGTGGTGCTGCGGTTGGACGGCGGACAGAGAGTCCCGCATGGAAAAAGGGTATGCCGTCTTTGAGGGAGAGGGTGAGATCACTGTGGAATTCACAATTGAACCCGTGCTTATGCAGTCGTCCACAAAGGTATATACAAATCTGGATACCGCGGCGGTCCAGTACGGGCCGTTGATCTACTGCGCAGAAGCCATGGACAACAGCGGGGACGTGCATTCCCTGTATATCGACGCCCGCGATCCGGACTGGAAAACGGAACTGTGTCCAAAATGCGGTTGTCCTCATCTTTCCGTGCGCGGATTCCGGAGGTTGGATTCTGCGGAAGGGTTATACCATCCGGTTCAGGATCTCTTTGAGGAGACAAGAATCTCTCTGATTCCTTATCATGCCTTTGCGAACAGGGAAGAGAGCAATATGCTCGTTTTCCTGCGGTACAGGGACACTTCTTCAAATATGCATTGACAAAGTCTCGCCACCCCGCAAAGCCAATAAAACAAGGGAAACAGAGGATGCTTCCATCCGGACGCCGCCTCCATCGCGTAAATAGTCAAGGCCGCAATCGTTCTGAATAACAGTATGCAGAAAAGCGGGGATCTCTCTGAAACGGGAGATCCCCCACTTGCTCTCCGGATGCTTTTTCCGGGAGATTTCCTTATTCCGCTTCTTTCAGCCTTTCAAGGATGGCGAGAAAACGGATGTCGTTCCGGAGAAAGTCGAATACCCCGTATTCCTCCATATCTGTGCGCATCAGCTCCACGGCGCGGTAGCAGTTCGTCTCTCCCGGATGGACAGTGATCCGGTTGATCAGCCGGGAGGTGTGCTTTTTCTCTTCGGTCAGAAGGCAGTCGTTCAGCTCTCGTTTGATCCGGAGGGCGTCCTCCGCGGCAAGCGCGAGAGCGTTCAGGCAGGCTTCGGCGTCCCGCTTTTTCCCGTATGCTTCCGCTGCCTTAAAGTGCGCTTCATATACGTCCTCCATTGCGAGTAAATAGTCTCCGTCCTCATAGATCAGATCGAGCAACGCAAGGGCTTTCTTCGCGCTGTAAAGATCGTCGTCCGGCACCTCTCCGCCTGTGCAGTGACGGTACAGGATCGCGCTTGTGAGCAGGGTGGTGAGCTCCCGGATGCTGGACTGCCGGAACAGGACCCCCTCCTCGCCGCCGAGACGCACGAACAGTGTGTTTTCACGCGTCTGGTAATAGCTTCCCAGCATTTCCGCGTAAGCACGGCCTTTTTCTTTTTCCCCGAGATCATAACAGATACTTGCCAGCTGGCAGATCGTGGAGGTTCGCAGACGGTGATTGGTGGACTCCGCGAGGATCCGTTCCCCGAGCTCGACGGCAAAATACCCGTCCTCCTTGTGTTCTCCGCAATCGCTCCAGTGAATGCCCGTCATCAGGCGTCTCATGATGCGGTGTTCGTTCGGAAATGTGCGCAAGGCTTCCCGGAGCAGTTTGTTGTATTCGTCGATACGGCGCAGGACAAACAGCCTTTCCGCCTCGTCCAGTATCTCCCGTATCCTCTCCTCCTGCCTCTCAGCTCCGACGCCGAGCAGATCGTCCACCGTGACGCCGAAATACAGCGCGAGGGATGGCAGGAGCGTGATGTCGGGAAAACCTTCTCCGCGCTCCCATTTTCCGACGGACTGCGCCGTGATGCCGAGATACTCCGCAACGTCCTCCTGCGTGAGATTCTTTTCCTTCCGCAGGCGCCGCAGCGTGTCCTTCAGATTGATTTCCATGAAATACTCCTTTTCGGGATGATTCAGAACCGGTTCCGTGAGAACAGGATACCACATCCTCTCTTCCGGGTCAAGAACCGCTTTGTTGTGTTTCGGTTGTAAAAAGCAACTGTAGGGCGTATTCCTGCCGACGCCTCGTCGTTCGTCCTTCACGCTGATGCGGCGCGAGTTGTCGATCCGATGGAACATACAGTTTGTACTTTCAATCAAAAGTGTGGGCGTAAAACAAAAGTGTAGGTTGACACGGACAGAATCATGGGTTATAATGGACTAAACGACGGAAAGCAGTTTCGTTTTCCCGATCGTTGAAAATTTCATCTCAAGGAGAATGGCATCATGAAAATCAGGAAAATCGCAGCAATCGTTCTTGTAGCAGTATTCATGCTTGCGCTCGTCCCGGTACATGCGCTTGCGATAGACGCTGCCTCCGGAACCAGCGTCCTCGTTCCCATCAATCCCACCCCCGGTACTGTAGTCAATCCTCCCGTTCCCCAGATTCCCGTCGTGATCCCGCCGTGCGCTCCCCACACTTTCCTTCCCGCTCCCGGCACCGCGATCCTCGTTGTGACCGACGCCGAGACCAAGCTCCCCGTTTCGGGCGCGACCTATGAACTGTATCGCAAGAACCCCTACGGCGGCAAGGACACCAAGGTTGAAACCGCTGTCACGAACGCGGACGGCAGGATCGTTGTCAGCCATGCCGTGACCGGAAACTTCTACTGGGTTGCGGCGAAGCAGGTAAACGGCTATGCCGCTGACGAAGTGAAGCACGAGTTCTCCGTGATCGGCGCGCAGTTTGCCACCACCGAGATCGCCCTTGCCAAGCCCGCGCCGGAACCGGCTCCCGTTGTCGAAGAACCCGCTGTTGCGGAAGAACCTGCTGTTGCCGAAGAGCCCGCTGCCGCAGAAGCTCCTGCTGCCGATGCCGCTGAAGCCGAATATGTATCCTGGGATCCCGAAAAGGCAAAGCTCCTCATCGAATTCCTTGACACAAACGGCAAGGCTATGACCTTCGAGGATGGCTCTGTCGCACATTCCAAAGCAGCATCCTCCAAGTATGATGAAGAGAACTCGCTGGAATGCAGATTCCTTCACTATGGCGAAGGCGAAAATCTGGTTCTGGCTCTCAGCAGTCTGGTCGTTAACAATACGACAAACGATGTCTCCTATCAGGTGATGATCAATCTGACGGACGATACGGACGGCGTGAAGTATGTCAGATTCTTTGTCAACAACGCGGCGGATGTGTACTACGCGCACATCAACGCCAAGGATTTTCCGTACTCCGTGTTTGGCTGGGTATGGTCCAGCGCTGATGAAGAGATTCAGCTCCTCGATGCCGACGGCGCGGATGCTCCCGAAGAAATCAGACAGAAGTTCGTTTCCGCTCTGAGACTTGCGGTGAAGGATGCTTATCAGGTAATTCGCTACTACTGGCAGCTCGACCTCACAATGGACGATTTCGGATTTACCAATAACTGAAATCCGACAGAATCCTGAGTTTCCGCTTTCTGCATTACATCGTCCGCGCGGCGATGAGAAATCATCTGCATACTCCCTGTGTGCTTTCCGGCATACGGGGAGTTTTTTCAATCCTGTCATGTTCCAATCAAGCAGAACAAACGCCGGATGTTCTTTGACTTTTTTCCGGAACCTGTTGCGCGGGGAAAGAGGATATGATACAATGACATCAAAGGGGAAGCGGGAGGAGCCGTCCGGGAAAGCGTCGGTTCCGAAACCGGCTTTCCTCAAACAGCAGATCGGACAGAAAGGTCAGGAAAATCGCCATGTATCTGAGTCAACTCTATCCCACGCCGAAACGGTTTGAAGAAAACGAAAGCGAACGGTTTGTCTTCGGGTCCCGCGTGACGGCCCGTATGAGCGGACTGAGCAAGGAGACGGCGGATCGCGCGAAAGCTCTGTGGAACCGCTTCTCCTGCGACGCATCCGTGCTCGAATGGGCCTCCGGATGCGAAGGGTACCGGATGGAGATCGGAGAGGGACCCGCCTGCGCGCTCGATCCGGGTGACCGGTACGCGCTGCGCGTCTCCGCATCCGGCGTCACCGTGATCGGATCCGACGGCGCGAGCCTGCTCGACGGGATCAAGACCCTCGTCCAGCTGATCATCCCCGAGACTCTGTACGAGGGCAGTGAATCCCTCTATATGCTCGCGGCAGAGGTTCACGACCGCCCGGAAACCGGGTTCCGCGCGGTCCATTTCTGCGTGTTTCCCGGAACAAAGCTCAGCGCGCTGGAACAGGCGATCCACCTCGCCGGATTCATGAAGCTGACCCATGTGATCCTTGAATTCTGGGGGACCTTCCCCTATGAATGCAATCCCGATCTCGTCTGGAAGGACCGCGCGTTCAGCAAGGCGGACCTCAGGGAACTGATCTCCCTGATCCGGAGCTACGGGATGGAGCCGATCCCCATGATCAATCATTTCGGACACGCGACAAGCTCACGGGGATGTCACGGGCGGCACGTCGTTCTGAACCGGAATCAGAGGCTGTCAACGCTGTTTGAGCCGGACGGCTGGACGTGGTGCATTTCCAACCCCGACACCTACAAGCTCCTTGCGGAAATGCGGGCGGAGCAGATGGAATTTGCCGGAGACGGCGGATACTTCCACCTTGGCTTCGACGAGGCGGGATCCTTCGCCACCTGTCCCGTATGCCGGAGAAGGGTTCCGCACGAACTGCTTGCGGAGTACATCAACCGCCTGACCGACGATCTGTACAACGCGGGACGGCGTCCGATCCTCTGGCACGACATGTTCATCCGCCGCTCCGATTTCCCGGCGGGCTGCTACATGGAGGCGAACGGGGAAAGCCGCGGCACCTATAAAGCGCTGGATCTTCTGGACCGCCGCATTCTGATGGCGGACTGGAACTACGCCTATCAGAAGGGGTACAACCCCACAACGCCCTACTTCATCGAAAAGGGATTCGATACGGTGATCTGTCCGTGGGAGGATTGGGAGAACGTCCGCTCCATCTGCGCCGATGTGAAGAAATACGGGGCGAAAGGCGTCATTCTGACCACATGGCATCACCTGCCGAATTTCCTCTCGTCCGCGGAATATATCGGCAACTGCGCATGGTCCGCGGGCGAAAATCCGTCCGGCGCCCAGTATTTCGAAAACGCCTGCCTGCTCCGCCGCCTGTACGATGCGGAAGGCAATTTCGAGAAATCCGGATGGAGCGTCTGCGAGGTGGAACACTGACGGTTGCGGACAGGGCGAACGATCCAAACCAAAATGAGAGGTGTATATGAAAATCCAAAAACGAACCGCGCTTCTTTTGAGTCTTCTGATGTCGGCGGCTTGCTGGAACTCCTGCGGGAGCAAGCCGGAGGAAGCCGCCGCTGTTTCTCAGCCTGAGCCGGAACAAACCGCCGTGGATGCCGCCGAACCACAGACCGAACCGGAGGAGACGGATCCGGCGCTCACCTGCTCGGCCCCGGAAGATCTGAGACTCGGCGGGGAGACCGTTTCGGTCCTCAGCTACCGAGACGGGGACGCAAGTTTTCAGATCGCCGCCGAAGAGCAGACCGGCGAAGTATTCAACGACGCGGTGTACGGGGCGAACCTGAAAACGATGGAGGAGATGGATTTCGTCTACCGCTTCATCGACAACGGAGGGCTGGAGAACGATACGCTCGTAAAGTCGATCACAGCGGGCGACGAGGCGTACAATATCGTTTACGGCACGCAGTGGAAGGTGATCCAGCTCGTCTTGCAGAACCGGTTTGCGAATCTTGATGCGAGCACCGGCGAGAGCCATATCGATATCGAAAAGCCGTGGTGGTACAGCCGATACATCGCCTAATCCAAGGTAGACAGCGAGCACACCTTCTTCCTTTCCGGAGACGCCTCGCCGGATATTATGCGCTGGTCGTCCATGCTGCTGCTGAACACGGATCTGCTTACCGAATTCAATATCGACAAGGACAGCTTCTATGAGATGGTCCTCGACGGAAAATGGACGTTCGACGAGCTCTTCGGAGTTGTCGAAAAGGTCCGTATTGACGCGGACGGCGACGGCGAATACACGGAGAAGGACACCTACGGGCTGGGCGAGTTTACTTATTCAAACGGGGCGCACTTTCTGTTCGACTCCGGGATCAGAGCCACCGACCGCGACGAGAACGGGTATCCGTATTTCATCCTGAAGAACGAGAGGACCGTCAACGCGTACGAACGCATCTTCCGGCTGTTCTACGAACAGGAAGGCGTGTATTATGTGCCGGGCGCTCCGACGCTTGAAATGTTCGGGAACAATCAGCTGCTGCTGCTCAGCGCGAAATTCTACTTCCTCGATTCGCTCCGGGACTCGGATGTAAACTATTCCGTGATTCCCATGCCGAAGCTGGATCTGAGCGTGGAGCAGTATTCGTCCCTCGCGCACAACGCGTGTCTTGTGCTTTGTGTTCCGATCATCAGCACGCAGGTCGGGAATATGACGGCGGTCATGGAGAAGACGGCGTATCACTACTACTGCGACGTCATGCCGACCTATTATGAAATCGTCTTGAAAACGAAATACCGCCGGGACTCCTCCGAAGCCTCCGCGCAGATCCTCGACGTCGTTCACGACAGCCTGATGACGGATTTCGCCTACTTCTATTCCCACAGCCTCGGCAATATCATTTCAAACATCAATATCATCCTCGGCGGGCAGGATTTGAATTTCGCCTCGTCGTACGAAAAGAACGCGCGCTCCTATGAAAAGGCCCTCTCAAAATTGATCGACGCGCTTCAGAAGGAGCCGTAAACAGCACCGGCCTCCCTATATAGAAAACGGACCTCCCGCAGCATTGGAGCCTGAACGGGAGGTCCTGTCTTTATTCAGTCAAGCGGACTGAGTGGCGGAAGTCTTGAAATCGCCGGGGATCACACATATTCGAAGCCGTCCTGCGCTTTGAACCACTTTCCTTCGCCGAAACTCAGGATGAAAAGGATCACCGCGACGATGAGCCAGCCGATCATGAAGGGAGAGGTCGGATAAATGCCGAGCGCCGCGTGATGGATGAATCCGAAGAACGAGAGCACCGCTCCGGAGAACGAGATCAGAGCCGCGCTTTTCAGCTTACGGTCGATCATGAAGACGCACATGGAGCCGAGCAGGATCCCGATGATGATCGCTCCGGCTTTGACCGCGGGAACGCCGTTCCACATCGCGCCGTTTTCGATCAGGCTGTTGGAAATCTCCGCGGAGAAGCCCTTCATGCCGTCGTACACGTCGGACCAGATCACGCCGCCGGATCCGGTTGCCACTGCCGCCTCGATCTGCGTGAACAGATAGTCGGCGATGGAGGGAACCATGGCGATGGCGATA
This sequence comes from Oscillospiraceae bacterium, assembly GCA_015065385.1. Lineage (GTDB taxonomy): Bacteria > Bacillota > Clostridia > Oscillospirales > CAG-272 > UMGS1696. Next base: position 23,116 of record SVQK01000026.1, read on the forward strand.
GCCGCGTAGTGCTTCGGTTTGCACTCCTTGAAAGCCTGCGCGACCATGATAACCGAACACCAGAGGAAGGTGATAGCGACGACTGCCGGCGGAACCAGATCTTTCAGAACGGTGAAAAGGCCGAAGATACCGGCCAGACCGAGGACCACGCCGCTGATCCAGCTGTACGCCGCGCCCGCGTTCGACTTTTTCAGACCGGGATGTCCGAGCCAGACCGTGTTGGGAACGACGCCGCCGAAGAGGGAGGAAATCATTGTGCAGATACCGTCCGCAAACTGAGCTTCCCGCACGTTGAAGGGATCGCCCGCCGCGTTCGCCGATTCCACGTTGTCCATGGTCTCGATGAAGTTGTAGATCTCCACGGGAATGACCACCGTCAGATACGGAACGACGTAGGCAAAGCCGCTCAGCAGCGCCTGAACCGTGTTCACGGGATTCGGGAAGAAGAATCCGACGTTGCTGAAATCAAAGGAGGTGCGCCCGAGGCAGAAGGCATAGACGATGCCGCCCACGATCGCCACCATGAAGGGAGAGATCTTTTTCGGGAACAAGTAACCGGCGAAGAGGCCGAGCATGGCCACCGCCAGAACAGGCAGACCTACGATGGGATCGCCGAACACGTCGAACACGCCCTCGGTCGCCATCCAGATGAAGCCGATTCCGGCCACGGTCCCAAGAAGAGCGGCGCGGGGCAGGTGGTTCTTGACCCACGGGCCGATGAAGCCGCCGAGGAATTCCACGAAACCGCCGATGAAGCAGGCAGCCATCGCCGCGCCCCATTCGATTTCCGGGTTGCCGATGCTGTAGTGGATCGGGCCGATGACGCCGAAGAGGATGACGAACATCGCGGGCGTCGAAATGCCGGAGGGCAGCGCCGTCACGTCCGCCCGCCCGAGCTTGGCGGAGAGCTTGTTTGCCATCCACGCGTAATAAAGGCCGCCGCACAGCAGGCCGATGGACAGTCCCGGGATCACGCGTCCGAAGATGATGTCATCCGGCCAGCCGTACGAATACTGGAGGGTTGCGATGATGATGATGTAGTTGACGATATTGTTGGTGATCATATACGTCAACCCGCCGATGTCGCCCTTCGTGAAGAAGGGGATCAGGCTTTTCTTTTTTGCTTCCAAAACAGTTTCCCCCTATGATGATAAAATTCTGCGCGGACCATCCGCGCTGAGTAAACGACCTTATAGCTTCAGCCCGAGCGAGATCAGTTCGTCCTTGACCTCCCGGTACATGGCGAGCCAGAAGTCCCGCGGTTCTCCGCCCTCGCCGTACACCGCGTCAAAGGGAAGCCCCTCGTTTCCCTGTGCGAAGACATGTTCGTACTCGCCGAGCAGGTGCCGGATGATCGGTTCCGCTTCCGTTCGGGTCATACCCTGAGCAGCCGCGGCCTTTCCGACCTCTCCCATCAGACGCGCCTCGAGGCCGGAGCAGTTCGGCTTCAGTCCGTCGCAGGATCCGACGCCCTCGAGATGACCGCCGGAGACCGTGATTGCCAGCGCGTTTGCCGCGACTTCCCGGAGCAGTTCTTTCGTGCCCGCGCCGCTCTTCGGGTAAATATCGCAGACAATGACAGCGGGAGCGGCGGCGTCGAAGGCTTGACAGACCGTGCTCGACAGCCACATGCACTCCGGCGTGGAGGTGGCGATATGCTTGATGTGGATCGGGTGGCAGAGGTGGTAGTCCGCCCGCCCGATCAGGGAGTCGGCGAGAAGCGACGCGATCATGCAGACCGCCGCGCCTTCCGGACCTCCCGCAAGTCCTCCGACCATGACGCAGGCGAGGGAGGCGTTGAGCAAGGGCGTGTCCATGGCGTTGGCGACCCGGATCAGATTGTCGTCCGTGATGATCAGCTCGTTGTTCAAAGCGATCAGGTGCGCGTCGCCGGGCTGAAACCCTCCAGGAGCCATTGCCGCCAGATCCCCGATCTCGGAGACGCTGCTTTCCGCCGCCAGCCGTCCGATACCGGGGCGACCAACCTTCGCGCAGATCTCGTTCAGGTATTTCATCTCCCGTCTCAGGGCGATCACCTCGGACGGGGAGGCGCGTACCACGTCAAATCCGTCCACCTCGACAATGGAGCCGCAGGTCACCATATCGACGACCGGTTCCTTCGCCCACGAGGTCACCGTCTTCCGAAACAGCTCCTCCGTCATGGGACAGCCAGGATTGCCCGCCACAACGCCCGGGAGCATATCCGAGTCCGGTTTCCGCGGGACAAAGGTATAGGCGTCCTCCCCGCGTCCGACGGTCACGGCTTTCGGCATGTTCCACGCGGCCTCGAGGATCTCCTCGCGCGTGAATCGGATCACCCGTCCCGTGGACTGATTGTACACGCCCGAGCGGAGCAAAAGCTCCACGGCGGCGTCGAAAAAGGCGCGTGCCTCTTCCCGGTCATGCAGAAGCGGAGCGTCCCCGTCCCGCTCAAGTTCGAATTCGTCCACGACCTCCATGACGGGCACGACCACATGATCCATATCCCAGTCATCCTTGGAGACCGCTTCGCCGGTATAGCTCCGGCTGACAAGTTCCAGAAAATGCATTTTCTTCCCCCTTTGCAGCAGCATGAATCGGGCTATTTATTGTTGAAACTCCCGATATCCTATTATATCGGATTTTGATATGCCCGTCAATAGGAATCGGAACAATTATATGAGTTTATCAACAAAATGAAAAGATCCCCCCGGGATGGGAGGGATCTATCGTCATTCGGCGGCCCGGTACAGCTCTACCAGTTTATTGAGACTCTTTTCGAGGGATTTTTCCCGTCCGGCCCACGCGGAGGCGAAGTCATAGCTCCCCTCCGTGATGATCTCCCGGATCATGTGAACGCAGTCGTTCAGCGAATTGGAGTGGAGCAGGACAAAGTCGAAGGAGACGCCGCGTTTGGTGATGTCGAGCATTTCCGCGGCAATGGGATCCCGGGCGAATTTCTGCTTCAGAAGCGTTTCGTAATACACCTCCGTCACAGAGCGGTAGCTCTCCGCGAAGAAGGCTTCCAGAAACGCCCCGGTCATCTCCCAGTGTTTGTCGTTGGTCACCGGCACGCAGAAGACCGTCATGCCGTCGTGTACGCAGGTCTTGTATTCGGTCTGTGCCTCGTCATACTTCGGGCAGGGAATGATGGCGTAGTCGGATTCCATGTCCCGGAGCATTTCCGCGGTGGCCGCCTGCTTCTGCATGAACATCATCCGGTCCTCGGGGAACTGAACGGCGACGGCGTTCATCCGTCCGTTCTCAAAGGTCGCGGCGTAGGCTCCCTTGTTCTCGTACAGAAGGCGGTAGAGCCGCTCCACGAAATTGGCGGTGTGTTCGTTGTTGACAGAGAACTGCGGATTCCCGTCCGCGTCGGTTTCCGACCAGTTGATATCGGCCGCGGTGACCATGAAGTCGAGGGCGGCGTAGGTCTGGGAGGAATAGCCGTAAACGTCGTCCATGTCGCGCTTGCCGTTGCCGTTTTTGTCCTCGTAGACCTGTTCGGCCATGGAGGAGAGCTTGTCCAGCGTCCAGCCTCCGTCCAGAACCAGCTGATACAGATCCGGGATCTGGCCGATGTACAGCTCGTACAGCGGGTAGTCCACGAACATGACGCCCATCTGATAGAGCATGGAGATCGCGCCGTCGCCCGAGAGGAAGAACCGCTTGTCCCCGACCGTCGCGGCCTCCACGAAGCTCTTTGCCCACCACGGTTTCGACGTGTCCACATAGTCGATGCGGAAGAGATTCCGCAAGATCCCCTCCGTGGCCATCGTCATGGCGTAGTACCGGTAACCGCCGCACAGATCGAATTCGTCGGATGCGGACGAAACCGAATGGCGGAGCGTTTCCTGCTGATCCGAAGACGATGTGGGGACGATTTTCAGATTGAGCCGGTCCTGCACCAGCGCGTTGCGGGCGAAAATGGCGGAATTGAGGATCTCTCCGTCATCCTCCTCCACATAGATTTCCTTGGTGGTGATGTCCCAGTCGCAGTGAAGGATCCGCATGGACTCCCCCTTGAAATCGAGACCGTCCGGAAGCTCGTCCGGAACCTCATATTTGGAGAGAACGGGGTCTTCCTCCGTCTCTGGCGCGGGAATCTCGGCAGATACGGCATTCTCGGCAGACGCGGAACCGCTGTCGGACGGAGGCGAGGAGTCCTGACGGCAGGCTGCCAGCAGAGGAAGGAGCGTCAGAACGGACAATGCGGCGGATACGATGCGTTTCATACAGATTCCTCCTGTTCCAAAGATGATCAAACCATGAGGACGGCGAGCGGAGCGCTCCGTTTTGGCGCGCAAGAGACTTTTTGGAGATCGCCCGGTTCTGCTGCCCTGTGAAGACGGCGCCTGAGCGGGAGGGGGAGAGACGTTCTGACCCGATCCTGCTGATACCGTCCTGATTATATCACGAAGAGACAGGGGCGGTCAAGTGAAAACCTCCGGTTTTTGCGCTTGTTTTTCGCCTTCCCTCGTTTCGGAATCGGCTTGACAAAAAAGGATGACTCTGCTATACTCTTCGAGAAGGACAGTCCATATCCTTGATTATGGAGGAATTTCCCATGCAAAAAACGATCCGCATTTTGTCAGGTCTGCTTGCCGCGAACCTGCTTCTCGCCGCGGGCTGCTCCGCGCCGGATCCGGAGCCCGAAGCCGCCCCCGCCTATACGCCTGCCGAAACCGAAGCATCCGAAGAATCCGTTCCGGAAACTGCGCCCGAGGAGACCCGTCCTCCGCTCGAGCTGCCCGAGGCGGACTTCGGAGGCGCGCCCTTCCGCATCTCCTGCTTCGACGGGACCAACTCCGTCCCGACCATCCAGCCGGAGGAGCTGACCGGGGAGGCCGTGAACGACGCGATCTACAACCGCAATACCATGCTGTCGGAGAAGTATAACTTCGTGTTCGAAGCCGTTCCGTACGGTACGGACTACTCCGCGCATTCAAGGGAAATCACGGCGATGGTTCACGCGGGAGACGACGCCTACGAAATGATCTACGGCCATGTGGTCGGGACCTGCAACAACGCCATCCTCGGCAACTATATGAACCTTTACGATCTGCCCTACCTCAATTTCACAGCGCCGTGGTGGCCCGCCCAGTCCGTGGACGAGATGACGATCTACGGGAAAATGTTCACCATCACGGGAAGCGCGACCTACAGCCAGCTCGCTGCCGCGAAGGTCGTTTTCTTCAACAAGGATCTGTCCGCGCAGTTCGGCCTTGACGATCCGTACGAGCTCGTGCGGAACGGGGAGTGGACGATCGACGCGCTGATCGACCGGACGAAGAACATCTATCAGGATCTGAACGGTGACGGAAACCGCGATCCGGACGACCTCTACGGCTACGGCACCCACCCCATGCAGAACGGATTCTTCGTCTCGACCGACACGCCCATCCTTTCCCGCACGGAGGACGGCGGAAAGGAGATCTCCGTCATGACCGACCGGACCGTCGCGCTGGTCGAAAAGCTCTACAGCTGGTATTATGAATCCGGCAGCGTGTATCTGAAATCCTCCGTGGCCGATCCGAACGGATACGCCGAGCGGTTTGCGACGGGTCACACCGTCTATTCCTTCGGTCATATCACGCACGCGCCCGCCTACTACCGCGATTCGGAGATTTCCTACGGGATCCTGCCTCAGCCGAAATACGATACCGCGCAGGAAAAATACATCGCGTTTGCCTGCCCGAGCCTGTTCAGCGTTCCGATCACCTGCCAGAATACGGAGCTGGCCGGATTTGTATTCGAGGCGATGACCTTTTACGGTTACTTCGACATCATCCCGGTCTACTATGAAACCACCCTGAAGGGCAAGATCGCGGACGCGCCGGACGACGTGGAGATGCTGGAGATCGTGAACGACGCGCTGACCGTCTCCTTTGCCTACTGCTACGACAACTGGGAGGGATTCGCGCACTTCTTGAGCGGTACCGTCATGAACTTCACGGATACCGGAGGAAACAAGGACGTGGCAAGCGTCTTTGCAAAGAGAAACAAGATCGCGCAGAAGAGACTGGACCGCTGCCTGAAAGCATTTCAGGGAGAGTAAGAGACTATTCCCGAAATGGACCGGCGCTTCATGGCTCTGACCTCGTAAAAACGCACCGGACGCCCGTTTTCGGAACGTCCGGTTTTTTGCATATGAGGAAAGTCAGCGTTCTTCACTCGTCCAGACATAACCGTCCTGATCGATGTGCCAGAGACCGCCCTTCCATTCCGCCGTCCCTTCAAACAGGCTGGGCGTGACATAGGCCCGGACCCCGTACCGCTCGGCCTCGTCTCCGAGAAGCGCTGCGGCGTCTTCGGTGAAGCGTCCGTTCTTGCAGGCAAAGGCATGTTCCCGGTAGTACAGGCGGCGGAGAACCAGCTTCACCGCGTCCTCTTCCGGAAGGGGATAGTCTTCTCCGTCTTCCGTGAAAATCAGATAACCCCACATTTCGGGCATGTGCGCGTCGATCACGCCGGTCGGAGCCCAGAGCCAGTTGTGCTCCGGCAGAGGCTTTCCGTCCGGTCCGTTTCTCTTGATATACTTGCCGTCCTTAACATCCACGTCCCATTCCACCCGGGAGAAATCCATGCGCCAGATCTCACCGGGGAGAGGCTCCAGACGTCCGACGCGGCAGGTGTCCTTCGCGCATTCCCGGAAGGAGTACCACGGAAGCTTGATTTCGATGGACCAGAACCGGTTGTCCGCCGATGGATCGTTCAGTTTCCCCGAAATCTTCACCGCGCTCTCCAGTCCCCGGACGTCCCACGAGATGATGCGGCGGACGAGATCCCGCTGGGGCCGTTCCATATAGAGATCCCAGACGGTGTTGCGCGCGTTGAACTCGATTTCGTAGTACCGGTGGCTCGAATCCTGCGGCGCGAGGAAGACTTCAAAATCGTTGTCCTGAAAGATCACGTCGTCCCGCTCGGTCACGTTCGCCCAGATCTGATCGTCCGTCAGCTCCGCCCCGATGTACAGAGCCTCGTTGTTCCAGAGGACCTTGACGCGGGTGGGTTTCCACGGCTTCGGTTTTGAGTCGCCCTCGATATCGTGAAAATCGGAGAGCCATTCGCCCGGCTGCCAGAACGGTTTCGTGAGATCGCCGTCCAGCGGTCCCGGCGTTCCTTCTGCCCGGTGCGCGCGGCAGACGGGGGGATTGCATGGAATGATCGGTTCGTGTACGCGATAGTTTCCTTTCATGGAAGTCACCTCACAGATTGCTGATTGTCCGTCAAGCGGGGCATCGGATGACGGCGCTTTTGTCCGGATCCATTGTAGCAGAAACGCGCGTCAATTGCAAGACTGCGGGAGAAAAGTCCGACTGCGTTTTTCCGCCCATCCGCTTGCGCTTTGTCTGTCGTTCTGTTATAATGGCAGATGGAAACGGAGGTTGATTGCGTATGAAAATCACAAAATACGAAGTCCTCGGAAAACTGCCCGATCCCTTTCTCTTCAACGACGGACGCCGGGTGAAGACCTTGTCCGACTGGGAGGAGAAGCGGAAGGAGCTTTTCGATCCCTGCGTCGGGCTCCAGTACGGGGGAATGCCGCCCGAGCCGGAGTTTCTCGAGATCGATCCTCTCTGCGTTCCGAATACCGTCGGACGGATGAACATCTGGCGGATCCGGACCGGAACCCGCGAAAAGCCCGTATCGTGGACGGTCTACGCCCACAAGCCCGCCGGACAGGGGCCGTGGCCCGTGGTGATCGACGGGGATCTCTGCTACGGCTGCATGCAGGATCCGGAGATCGCGGAGCAGTTCACCTCGCGCGAGATCATGCTGGTGAAGTTCAACCGGGACGAGATCGTGCCGGACACCCGGAATCCGAAGCGGACGGACAACCTCTACGGGACGTATCCCGATCTCACGTTCAGCGCGCTGGCCGCATGGGCCTGGGGGTACAGCCGGACGCTCGACGCCATGTTTGAGTTGGGGATCGCCGATCCTTCCTCCGTCACCTTCACCGGACTGTCTCGGGGAGGGAAGTCCGCGCTCTTGGCAGGAGCAGTTGACGAGCGCGCAACCATCGTCTGCCCCGAGGCAACCTGCGCGGGGAGCGGGAGCTGCTACCGGATCCACATGGAGGCGGAAACCTCGGACGGACGGATACAGACGAGCGAGACACTCAAAAACATCGTCAACAGCTTCCCGGACTGGTTCGGACCGGGCCTCAAAGCCTACGAGGACGACGAAGCGGCCCTTCCGTTCGATTCCCACATGCTCAAGGCGATGGTCGCGCCGCGGGTCCTCTTCGACTGCGAGGCGGAGGACGATATCTGGGCCGGGCCTGTGAACACATGGATGACCGATATCGCCGCGCGTGAGGTCTGGAAGCTGTACGGAAAAGAGGAAAACGTCCTCTGGTACTGGAGGCGGGGCGGTCACGCGCATCTGCCCGAGGATTTCGACATGCTGATTCAGGTGATCGAGCGGGAGAAGTACGGCACGCCCTTGAGATCGGAGAAGTTCATGAAGACGCCGTTCCCGGAGCCGGAGCCGATCTTTGACTGGCGGTGTCCGGAGCGCGAGTAGGACTCTTCACAATTTCTCCCGCCGCAGCAGACAGAATCAAACGGAGCTGTTCCTCGGATTCCGGTCGGGGGAGCAGCTTTTTCAACAGATCCGCTTTTTTGAGAAATCTGTTTCATTTTTTTCCCCTGAGGCGCAACCGCATCCTTTCTTTTACGGGATATAGAGTGAAGGCGCAGAAAAATCCAACGCACGAAAGGAGGTGCGGCCGTGGAGGATGAGAAAATCGTCGCTCTGTACTGGCAGCGCAGCGAGGACGCGATCCGGGAGACCGCGAAGAAATACGAGGCGTACCTGACGAAGATCGCCCGCAACGTCCTGTTCGACCGGGAAGACAGCGAGGAATGCGTCAACGACACCTATCTCGCCGCATGGAACTCGATGCCGGAGCACAGGCCGGGCGTTTTGTCCACCTATCTCGGAAAAATCACCCGTCAGATTTCCATCGATTTGTTCCGGAAACGAAACAGCGCGAAGCGGCGGGCGTCGGAATATGCGCTGTCGCTTGCCGAGCTGGAAGACACCTTTCCGGACGGTGAAACGCCAGAGCAGGCGCTGGACGCAAAACTGCTCGACGCGGCGATCGGCGGCTTTGTCCGCTCGCTTCCGGAAGAGGCCCGCCGGGTCTTTATCGGACGGTACTATTTTTTCGATTCCGTCAAAACGGTTGCAGGGTACTGCGGCATCAGCGAAGCGAAGACCAAGAGCATTCTGTTCCGCGCGCGACTGAAACTGAGGGAACATCTAGAAAAGGAGGGATTTACCCTATGAAGGAAAGGATTCTCGATTCCATGGGAAGGATCGGCGACGATCTGATCGAGCGGGTGGATGCGCTCCGGCGGAAGAGCCGCGTCAAATCCGGCTGGATCCGATGGGGAGCCGCGGCCGCCTGCCTCTGCCTGATCGCCGGAGGGGCGCTTCTCTGGTCAAGACAGTCCAACCGGGGCGATGTGATTTCCTGCGGAATTGACGAAGCGGGGAACAGCGGGATCGTTGTTTCCGCGGACGGCGTGACGATCCCGAAGATGAACGCCTCCCTGTCCGCGAACGAAGCCGCCGATATGATCGCATTCTTCATCTATCAGGGAAACTGGTATGTTCAGTACGAGTGGATCGACGACGCGGATCTTGTGGGCGAATACCTCGGGACCGCGACGGGACTGATCGACGAATGGACGCCGAAGGACGGGTATGTGGAGCTTGCGGGAAGCGTCAAAGGCCCCTTTTACTCGGTGAAGGGGATCGATCCCGGATTTATGCTCTGCAAAAAGGACGAAACCGGCGCGGTGTCCACCTATATCTGCGACAACGGGATCACGCTTCGGATCGGCTCGGATCTGTACGAAGACCGCCTGCATCTTTCGGAGCAATATATCGCTGTACAGGCTGAAACGCGCGATTCATGGTATTACGGGAGGAGCAAAGTGTTTCAGCTCGACGCGGACGACAAGGTCATCGGGGAATTCATCACCCAGCTCGACCGGGCGGAATTCATCCCGTGGGAGGACGTTCCCGCAAAGGAAGGCATGACGTCCACCTCGATCTATGACACCGAAATATACCACCTGTATTTCAAGATGAAAAACGGAATGACAACTCACCTGCGGCTGTACGAACACGGATACGTCCGGTTTCAGGGCCTGCTGTCCGTCTGCGTTCAGCTGCCCGAAGAGAGTTTTTCCGCTCTGACCGATGCGCTGAAAAATCAAAACGGCACCGAGGAGGTTTCGGTGCCGAACCGGACGGAAATCATGCTTGAAAAATGCAGAAACGATCCCGAACTCGGCGGATACCTTCCGACGTTTGAGGTGCCGGGATGCACTGTACTCGCTGCCGAGACGCGGTACTATCTCGATCCGGAAACCGCCGCAGAGACGGGAACGAAGGAGCTGCATCTCGAATACACCTGCGATTTCAATCCGAATCTGTACTATTCCGTTACCGTCACATGGCGGGACGAATACGGGCGGAACGGATGGGCCGGACCGATGCTCGAGCAGACCGAGCTGAGCGCGGAAGCCCTTGCGGAGCGGATGGGAACCAAACAAAACGGCGTTGTGACGCTTCACGTCGGAGTCTGGTTCGGCGACGTTGCCGTGGTCCTCTCCGCAAGCGGACTGGACGCGTGGACCGCGTTCCAGATTTTGGATTCAGTCCGGTAGGTTCCCGCCGTTCAGATCACATCCAGCCCAAAGTACTTTCTGTAGACGGCGCGTCGTTCGGCTTCATCCGAGAGGGTCGTTTCTTCAACCTCTTCGCCGCGGAAGATCCGGAAGACGTCGCCGTCCACCGTGATCCGCCCGTCCTCCGTCTTGATCGAAAGCATGGGAGCTGTGATGAACGGGGAATCCGGGGCGTGTTCGCACCAGAAGGAGGGCATGACGTAGTCGATGTTCAACTGAACCTCTTCGGTGAAGCTGTAGAACCTCCGCCATTCTCCATGATAGAAATCGGAAATGACCCAGCCGAAGAAGGGTTCCCGTGTGACCCGGTAGACCTCCCCGAACTGGCTCGACTCCGCGCCCTCACGGAAGGGCAGGGGCAGGCGGAACGCGGACTGTCCGATTCCGACGTCGCAGATCAAACGGGAGCCGTCCTCCGCCTCGGCGATTACGACCCGGTGGCGGCGCATCGGGATTTCACACTCTCCCCGGAGATAACGGGCCATGTACTCCGTTACGCCGTAGCCGAGGGAGCGCAAAACCTCCCCGAGAAAACCGTTCAGCTCGAAGCAGTATCCGCCCCGATGCCGGAGGACGATCTTGTCGTACAGATCCCCGTAGTCCAGCGAGAGGGGGACGCCGCGGAGAATGTCGAGGTTTTCGTAGGGAATACGGGTGGCCATCGCCAGCTGAACGGAGGAAAGAAGCTCCGGCGTGGGACGCGCGTCCGGGTCATAGGTCAGCCCGATCCGCTCGAAGGTCCGGGCAAGCTGTTCTTTTGAATACATGGATATACCTCGCAAGATGAAATTGTGAGAGTCGGATCGTCTCATGTGAGCCCGAGGCGCGCGCTCCGCTCCTTGATGACGCCGCGCCGGTATGCCGACAGAAGCGCGCGCAGCTCGTCGATCCGCAGAAGCAGCTCCGCGCCGTAGTCCGTGTCGGCGACGTTGACCCGACGGGGCATCTTCTCCACTACCGAAACCGAGGGGGTGGTCTCCTCCGGCGTGTGTTCCGCCAGCCTGAGACTGTGCGAGTCGTAGATCAGGGTATAGCCCGCGATGCCGGTTTTCGTGCGATAGGCCTTGGAGATCCCGCCGTCGATGACGAAGAGCTTGCCGCCCGCCCGCACCGGGGATTGTCCTTCCGCCCGGAGCACCGGCACATGCCCGTTGACGATATGCCCCCGTTCGGGATCGAGGCCGAATTCGGAGAGCAGGCGTCCGCAGAACTCCTCCTCTTTGCTCAGACGGTAGTAAGGCGCATACCGCTCTTCTTTGACCTCGTCATCGGAAAGAAAGGTCCGCTCGAAAAAGGCGTTCTTGTCCTTGCCGTAAAGCGGGGAGTCCGGCCCGCACCAGAGCACCCACATGTAATCCCGCGCTGCCGTCTGCTCCGGCGATCCGTACGAGCCGAAATAGGCGGTCCGGGCCAGCGTATCCAGCGCGTCGAGCAGGGCTTTCCCGGACAGCGCGATCGAACCTCCGGTTTCCGGATCCGGCACAGACACCGCGCAGAGGGAACCGTCCTCGTTCATCGGGATGCAGCCGTGATAGAGCAGATTTCCGTTGACCGTTCTGTACATGGATCCCTTGGCGAACAGGAGGCGGATGTGCTCGTTGAGCTTCAGGCTGTGGTGGAAGGATGAGGCGAGGATCCGCATGAGCTCCGCTTCTCCGTCCGTGAGGCGAAGCGGATCGTCCGGATCCACAGTGGGGAAGTTCGTGTCGCGCATGGGATAGCTCTTGCCGCCGATCAGGGCGCAGCCGGATCTGAAATCCGCCCGCTCGAAGACCCGCCGCGCGTCAAGGCCGTATTCCGGGTGGGCTTTCAAAAGCTGTCCCTCGAGCTTGAGCTGGATCACGGTCACAGCCTTATGCATCTTCGCCGTCAGGGAGTGTTCCACGGAGTCGTACACCACATCGTCGAGCGTGTGGGGATAGAAGAGGGAGCAGGGATCGTTTCCGTAGACCTCGGCGGCGAAAACGGACAGGGGGCGAAGATTCAGGCCGTACCCGTCTTCCAGCACGTCGTAGCTGTTGTAGCTCAGGGCGATGCGGATTACGTTTGCGATGAGCGCGGGGTTTCCGGAGGCGGCTCCCATCCAGCTCACGTCGTGGTTGCCCCATTCGAAATCCACATGCTCGAACGCGGAAAGCTCGTCCATGATCCGGTCGGCCCGCGGTCCCCGGTCGAAGACGTCTCCGATGATGTGAAGCCGATCCACGGTCAGGGAGCGGATCAGGGCGCAGAGAGCCGCGATGAAGTCGTCCGCGACGCCGGTGGAGAGGATGGAGGAGATGAGCTCCGTCCAGTAGTACTCCCGGTCCACGTCGTCTGTCACGTTGAGCAGCTCGTCGAAGATGTCCCGGAACGCACCGGGCATTTTTTTGCGGACCTCGGCTCGGGTGTATTTGGCGGAAACCGCTTCGGAGACGAGGATCAGCCGGTACAGGGTCAGAGAGCGCCATTCCGTGTCGATCCTTCCGGTTTGATTCAGCTCCTTGAGGATCGCCTCCGGGGTGTAGATCAGCTCAGCCAGGGCGGATCGCTCGGCGGAGGAAAGGCTCTTCTCAAAAACAAGGTCGATCTTCGCCCGGATCATGCCGGAGGCGGAGCGGAGCAGGCGGGAGAAGGAGTCGTATTCCCCGTGCAGGTCGCTGAAGAAGTACTCCGTTCCTTTCGGAAGCGTGCGCAGGGCGGACAGCCGGACGATCTCCGAGGCGGCAGCTTCCGCTGTGGGATATTCCTGGGAAAGCAGGGTCAGATAGCGGATGTCGGTGTTGTTCATAGTGCTGTATCCGTCAGTCTTCGTTTTGGGGGAGCGGGCGGCTCTCACGCCTCCAGTTCGAAGTGCTTCGCCAGAGCGGAGAGCATTTCCTCCCGGGTGTCGTGCTCAAAATCGGAACGGGTGTAGGTGAAGAACCCGGTATAGGTCCAGTCGTTCTCCCCGGGCTTCGGACAAAAGGCCCAGGCGTTGAAGTTGGCGAGGGCGGCTTCGGGATCCGGACAGAGGCGGATCTGCTCCAGCATGAATTGCTTGTCGGGATCGTCCCGGTCGAAGAATCGGGAGGCGCAGATATCCGGCGGATCGCAGAGCAGGATCGCGACCCGGTGATAGGAGGAGATTTCCCGCAGCACCTCCGGCGGGATGTTGGTGTCGACGATGACCTTCTTTCCGGAGGCCGCCAGCCGGACCAGCTCGAGGATCTCGATCTCCACGCATTCCCGGGTGACCTCCTCGATCCAGAGCCGGTGTTCCTCGGGGGGCATGCCCAGCCATTCCTGCCAGCCGCTCATGGTATCGAAATAGCACAGCCCCGGCTGCTTCCACCGGGAGAGCTTTTCCCGCGGGAACGCGTCGTGGTAGTTCTCGCCGCAGCAGATCATGCCGTAGCGCTCCGCCAGCAGCTTTACCATCGTGGATTTTCCCGCGTAGCTGTGGCCGTTGATGAAGTAGACGTTTTCGAGGTAGTGCCGGATGATGTTGTCGCTGATCCCGATTTTCATGCGTCGTCCCCTTTCATCGTGACGGTGAGGATGGATTCTCCCGGGACGGCGTCGGGGATGGCGATCTCCTCGAACCGTCTGCCTCCGCCCGTCATGCGGCAGGAGAGGGGCTTTCCGGGCAGGGTGAGCGGAACCGGGACGTCCCGGGTGTTGGCGAGAACCAGGCAGCGATCCCCGTCCCCTTCGGCCAGCACGCCGTACACGCCCGGGATCCCCGTCTCATACGGAAGCTGTCGGCCGCGCCGGTACAGCTCGTTGAAGGCGAGGAAAGCGTCGTAGGCGGGATAAGTCTCGTCCTTCATGGGATCGAACAGCCCGCCGTAAACGGAGAGTCCGAACCGCGCGTCGTAGAACATGGCGGAATCCACCGGCTCGTTCTGCATCCGGAGCATCCATCCGGCGATCAGCGCCGCGTGCCGGAAGGTCCCCCGCAGCTCATGGGAGGGATTCCATTCGTTGCAGGTGGTTTCCGTTCCGCCGAAGCCCGCCTCGTCCAGCTTCCGCCGGGCGTACCGGGCAAACTCCGCCGTCTCCTCGATCCCCGCGTAGGAGTGCCAGGAGAAGAAATCGAGGGGCGTGCCGCTCTTCTTCACCGCGTCGAGGAAGCCGTCGAAGAAGGTGAGAAAAAAGTCGCTGCGGGGATCCCCGGGGTTCCGGAGGGCATAGAATCCGCAGGACGCGTATCCGCCGACCTTGATTTCCGGGAAGAGCGCTTTCAGGCGTTTTGCGCTCACGTCGTAAAGCTCGTAATACTGCTCGGCGGTACCGGTCCACATCTCGTTGAGCGCGGGATCGACATGGTTCTCCGGCTCGTTCCAGATCTCCCAATACCGGATGCCGTACCGGAATCCGCCGGCCCATCCCTCGTTGTAGTGCCGGACGATTCCAGCGCAGATTTCGGCCCATTTGGCATAGTCCTTCGGCGGATGGATGCGGTAGGACTTGTATCTTGCGAAGTTCTCGATGGTGACGCCCAGCCGGAAGAACGGTTCGACGCCGCCGTCCTCGAGAGCCTTGATCAGCATGTCGGTGAAGGTGAAATCATAGGAGGCGGGATCGTGCGGGTCCGCGTCGAAATCCCGGAAGATGTTCGGCACATCTGCGAACAGGTTTCCGCCGAACCATCCGCCCACGTCATGCAGCCGGGAAAAGGGGATTCCGGCCGGAGTGAGCCAGCGGGAGACGCGGGAAAAATCGATGCCGAAGAACGGGGGCTGTCCGACGCCGTGGAGCGGTTTGATCCTTTTTTCAGCGGACATGGGGGATCTCCTTTCGATGATCGCTGTGAGGGGTGAATCCTGTTCGGAAGAGCGGGGGAAGTCTGCCGAGGATCTTTTTATTCCGCCGCGTCGAAGATCTGATCGCAGAGACGGGAGAATTCGAGGGTCATGGCGTGCGGGCAGACAGGGCTCTCCGTAAGGCCTTCCCTGACGCAGCGCGCGGCTTCTTCGATCTCGTAGGTGAAGCCGTTCTTTGTTTTGTTGTCGATGAAGTGCTCTGTGAGACGGCCGTTCTGCCAGAGAAAAGCCTCGTTTCCGAGGTGGGAATACGGCAGGACGATGCGGCCTTCGGTCCCTTCGACGATCAGCCGTTCGTCTGGATGGGTTGCGACGGTGGATTTGCAGAGACCGATCACGCCGTCGGCAAACCGGAGCAGGATCACGTCTGTGTTGTCCACGCCGGTCGCCATTTTCGTCGCCTCAACGGACGCGCGGAGGACGGGGCGGTCGAGCACCCATGTGAGCACATCGTAGGAATAGACGGTGATATCCAGCGCGGCGCCTCCTCCGAGCTTCGGATTGTTGATACGGTTCTCGGGATCCGGGGAGGATTTGAATCCTATGGTCATCTCCCCGAGCACAGGTCTGCCGACGCGCCCTTCTGCCAGCCATTCCCGTGCTTTCATGACAGTGGGCAGGAAGCGGGACCACATGGCTTCCATGGCGAAGATCCCCTTTTCCTCGGCGCGGGCAAAGAAGGTTTCCGCCTCCTTCGCGTTCTGGAACATGGATTTCTCGCAGAGGACGGGGGTGTCGTAGTCGAAACAAAGCATGCAGAGGGTGAAATGGGCGTCGTGCGTGACGGCGATATAGACGCAGTCGGGACGCTCTACCCGGAGCATTTCCTCGTAGCTGCCATAGGCGGCGGGGAGGTTGTGGCGGGCGGCGAAGTCCGCGGCTCTCTCCTTTGATTTGGACGCGATGGCACATACCTCGACGTCCGGGATCAGGGCGACGGCGTCCGCAAACTTGTTGGCGATCCCGCCGGCTCCCATAATGGCGAAACGGAACGGCTTCATGGCGGCTCTCCTTTGTTTTCTCAAAATCGTTCTCAAATGAATTATACCGTTCCGGGCCGGCTTTGTCAACGGCGGGGACGAAAAAAGAAAAACCGTCTTTTTCACGGAGCCGAATTTTGTGAAAAAAACATGTTGCAGAGTCCCGGGGACGTGTGTTATAATAGAAAAAATCCCATTCCGGAGGTCAGCTATGCCCCAGTCCAACGTTCGTCCCGAAACCATGCAGCGCATTACCACGCCCGAGCTCGCCGAAGCCTTCATCGCGGAACAGATAGAAGAACTTCGCGCGCAGATCGGCGGAAACAAAGTCCTCCTTGCCCTGTCCGGCGGCGTGGATTCGTCCGTCGTGGCGGCCCTTCTCATCAAGGCGGTGGGAAAACAGCTCACCTGCGTGCATGTGAATCACGGTCTCATGCGCAAGGGCGAGAGCGAGCAGGTCATCGACGTGTTCCGGAATCAGCTCGGCGCGAACCTCGTCTATGTGGATGCCACGGACCGGTTCCTCGACAAGCTTGCGGGCGTTTCCGACCCCGAGACCAAGCGCAAGATCATCGGCGCGGAGTTCATCGACGTGTTCGCGGAAGAGGCGGACAAGCTGGAGGGTGTGAAGTTCCTCGGTCAGGGCACGATTTACCCCGATATTCTGGAATCCAAGGACGGCGTCAAGGCGCATCACAACGTGGGCGGCCTGCCGGAAAAGTATGATTTCGAGCTGGTGGAGCCCGTCAAGCTGCTGTTCAAGGACGAGGTCCGCGTCGTAGGCAAGGCTCTGGGCCTGCCGGACAGCATGGTTTACCGTCAGCCGTTCCCGGGTCCGGGGCTTGGCGTGCGGTGCCTCGGCGCGATCACCCGCGACCGTCTTACCGCGCTGAGAGAAGCGGACGCCGTTGTGCGCGAGGAGATCGAAAAGGCTGTGGCGGAAGGGAAGTCCGCGCCGATCTGGCAGTATTTCGCCGTAGTTCCCGACATGAGAGCGACCGGTGTTGAGAACGGCAAGAGACGCTTCGACTGGCCGGTCATCATCCGCGCGGTCAACACCGTGGACGCCATGAGCGCGACCGTCCCCGAGCTGGATTTCTCCATCCTTACGGCCATCACGAACCGCATCCTCTCCGAAGTCCCCGGCGTGTGCAGAGTGCTGTACGATCTCACGCCGAAGCCGGTGGGGACGATAGAGTTTGAATAATAAATTATGTGCATATGATCCCGCAAAGTCTTTGATTTACAGGGCTTTGCGGGATTTCTCTTTTTCTTTGGCTACATCGTGGCTACATGGGGAGGGGATTCTGCAGCCGTCAGTCGGAGGACATGAACGCCTCGAACTGTCTGGCTACTTCCGCCTGCCTGTCGGGGTAGAGGTGGCCGTAGGTATCCAGCGTCGTCTGGATTTTTTCATGACCGAGACGATCCTGAAGCAGTTTCGGCGCGATGTTCATCTCGATCAGGGCGGCTACGTGGCTGTGACGCAGGTCGTGCACGCGTATGCGCTTCACACCGGATCGGTCGCATCCGGCTTTGAGCTCATAATCAAGGAAGTGCTTCGTATAGGGAAAGAGGCGGTCGTCCGGCTCAAGGCCGTAGCACTGATCGATATACTCTCTGAGGCAGACCTTGAGGGATTCGGGAATGGAAATCACGCGATTGCTCTTTGGCGTTTTCGGTGTTGTGATGATGTCCTCGCCCTTGATGCGCTGGTAGTTCTTGTTGACACGGAGCGTGGAGTTTTCAAAGTCGATGTCCGCCGGAGTCAGCGCCAGCAGTTCCCCTTCCCGGATGCCGGTATAGTACATGGTCATGAAGATGGCGTAGGACACAGGGTGATCCATCATGCAGTCGATGAACCGAAGGAACTCCTCCTTCGTCCAGAACAGCATTTCGCTTGCGCGGGATTTCCCTATGCTTCCGGCTTTCCGGCAGGGATTATCTCGCAGATCGTAGTACTGAACCGCATAGTTGAAGATGGCTGAGAGCTGGTTGTTGATGGTTTTCAGATAGGTCTCCGAATACCCGCTGCCTTCCTCGTCCCGATACTCGGTGAGGCTGTTCTGCCAGCGTCTCACATCGGTCGGCCTGATTTCGTTCAGCGGCATCTTTCCGAAGAAGGGCGTGATCTTGAGATTGATCAGGAATCGCTTGTTCTCCATCGTGGATTTCTTGAGCCGGTGCTCCATGTCCGCGAGGTACAGCTCGATGAAGTCCCGGAACAGCATCCCGAGGGAAGAGGTCGCCTGATTCAGAAATGTTCTCTCCCACTCCTGCGCTTCTTTCTTTGTATTGAAGCCTCTTTTTTTCTTGTGAACGGTCTTGCCCGTCCAGTCGGTGACGCGGATCTGCGCCATCCATTTTCCTGTTGCTTTGTCTTTTGTGACCGACATATTTCTCCTTTCTTCCAGAATTCGATTTCCCATCGTTGAGCGCGCTAATCGTTATCCTGGCTCTCGTCTTCCAGTGAGACACCGGCATAGTATGCGAGAGTCCGATCCTTCCATCTTCGATAGTCGTCCTTCACAGAGGGGAGGGTTGGCCTGCCGTATGTGATGGACAGATCATCCCGTTCGTCGCTCCATTCTTCAAGAAAGAGGCACATATCCTGATTCCACTCGGATTTCCGCTCTTTCCCATTGAAAACAAGGGAGCATACCCATCCATCGCTGCGCGGAGGCTTTTTGACTTCAATGTCAAAGCGTATTCCGGGAACATCTTCAAGCTTGAACAGAAGCTGGATTACGTCGGCAAAATTCGTAAGCGGACTTGTATCCTTCTGATATCCGAGAATGAAAGTCGGCGTCGTGTTCAAATAGGAAGAAAGCTCATCCAGAACAGAGATGGGGATTTCAATTTCCCCCGTTTCGTACTTTTGAACCGTCCGCAGGGATTTTCGGAGCATATCCGCCAGTTCCTGCTGGCTGAAGCCCTTTTTCTTGCGGAGTTCTTTGATTCGCTGACCGATTTCAGCGTAGTCCAGTTTGCTCATGGTTTCATCACCTCGTCCACATTATACCACAAAGAAAAACGAATTTCAAGTACATATTTTTAGATTTTCCTCTTGACAGGGAGTCCAGGCCGCGCTATAATGAAGGCGAATCAAGAGTGCGTATTTTTGAGGGGAATCCGATCGTTCCTACAGAAAAGCGTATCGTCGATTCACAATCCCACCATTTAATTAAGGAGGAAACATGAGAGCACAGTTCATCACCGCAAACGAAGTCGCCGAGGTCATGGGGATCAGCCGGAGCAAAGCCTATCAGCTGGTCAGGCAGCTGAATCGGGAGTTGAAGGAGCAGGGGTACATCACCGTGGCGGGCAAGTGTCCGATTCAGTACTTCAAGCAGAAGTTCTTCGGGTTCCAGATCGGGGAGGGGGCAAAACAGTGATCAAGAAAAGGACGGCGGCACAGAAGGCTGCGACGGAAGCGAAGAAGAACAAGGATGACTACAACCGCTGGCGGAGCCGTCAGACGTCCTTCCGGTTGTCGGAAGAGGAGTTTGCGCAGCTTTCCATGTACGTGAAGCTGTCGGGCAAGAGCAAGCAGGAATACATCACGGACCGTGTTCTCAACCGGGATGTGGTGGTTCAGGGGAACACCCGGGTGTTCAAAGCCCTCCGGGACACGCTGGCCGAGGTTCTCGCGGAACTGCGCAGGATCGAAGCGGGCGGGGAGGTTTCGCCGGAGCTGAACGGGACGATCCGGATGATCGCGGGGATCATGGACGGGCTCCGCGGGGAGGATGACAAAGGATGATTTTCGAAGAAAAAACGACCGTTCCGGTATCGTCTGCTGCAACAGACGCGGAACAGCCGTGCACAATGATTGCAAATCCAAGTATAACAGAAAATCCGGCGGATGTCAATCCGCCGGACGGAAATTCTGACGAACTGGAACGGTATATGCGGGAAATGCGCCTCCAGATGCTGCCGGGATATATCCGGACGGTCACGATGAACGACCTGTTCGACGTGTCCTATCCCGCCCGACCTCCGGTGATCGACGGACTCTTGTACTCCGGCACCTACATCTTTGCCGGCGCGCCGAAGGTTGGGAAATCGTTCTTCATGGCGCAGCTGGCCTACCATATCAGCAAGGGGCGGGATCTCTGGGACTACCCCGTGCGAAGGGGGACGGTCCTGTATCTGGCTCTGGAGGACGATTATCACAGACTGCAGGAGAGGCTTTACCGGATGTTTGGGACGGAAGGAGCGGAAAACCTCTTCTTCTCCGTGGAGGCAAAGTGCCTGAAGGACGGACTGGATGAACAGCTGCGCACCTTCCTGCACGACCATCCGGATACCCGGCTCATCATCATCGATACCCTTCAGAAGGTCCGGGCGTCCGGAAGCGAGGGGTACAGCTACGCGGCCGATTATGAGGTGATCAACACCATGAAACAGCTTGCCGATTCCAACGGGATCTGCATCCTGCTTGTCCATCATACGCGGAAAGCTCCCTCGGGGGACAGGTTCGAGATGATCTCCGGAACGACGGGCCTTCTCGGAGCGGCGGACGGGGCATTCCTCCTTCAGAAGGACAAGCGGACGGACGACGAGGCGATCATGGATATTACGGGCCGCGACCAGCCTGATCAGCGGCTCCACCTGAGACGGGACCCGGAGCGGCTGACATGGGAGCTGGAAAGCGCGGAGACAGAAATCTGGAAAGCCCCGCCCGATCCGATCCTCGGCACCATTGCCGAACGGCTGAAATCCTCGCCCGTATGGGAGGGAACCTCGACGGAGCTTGCCGGATTGATCGGAACGGATCTGAAACCGAACCAGCTTTCCCGCCACCTAAACGTGAACGCGGGCAGGCTGGAAGATGAATATGGGATCCGCTACGAAACCTCCCGGACCGGGGAGCGGCGGATGATCCGGCTGACTGTGCAGCAGAGCGCGGTGTGACGGTTAAGGGTGACGATGACGATGGTGCTCTCTGAATCATCGTCACTATCGTCACCCATCGTCATGCGAAAGGGTGAATGTGCCGAAAACCGTTATGGCATAAGGGTTACGGCAGTACGGAGATAACGAATCGGGAAAGGGCCGGTGACGATGAATGACGATGATGACGATGTTTTTGGGACAGCGGCAGATCGTCACGGGGGACCCCCCAACCCCGCCGAGCGGACAGAGCGGATGGGCTGCGGTGCCGATCCGCTCCCTGCCCGGGGAACGTCCGCAGACGGGAAACGGGCATGACGGATGAACCGGGGGACACAGGACCGCGGGGCAGACGGCAGAGGATTCCGCAGAATCCGCATCCCCCTCGGAGAGCCCACGGCACTTTGCAGACGCTTCGGGCAGTTTGCCCAGGCGGATGAAAGTGTCATAGTGGGTTATTACACTTCCGCAGAAGTGCATCCCCACTGAAGTTACCGGACCCGCAACAGAAAGGAGACTTTACCTGAGACACGACGGAAAAGACCGGACCACAGTGAGAAACGCCAACCTCACCAGAGAGAAAATCACGAACGTCCAGCGGCACAACGAACGGGAGAAGGAATCCTACGTCAACCAGGACATTGTACCGGAGCGGACGCCCATGAACATCCATTTCAAATCCCCGACCGCAGGGTACGCGGAGATCTTCGACCGGATGGAGGCGGAGAAAACGATCTCCACCCGGGGACTCAAGGAGGACGCCAACCTCTTCGGGGAACTGATCTTCGACGTGAACTCCGCCTACTTCCACAACCACGGCGGGTACGAATATGCCAGACAGTTTTATGAGGAAGCGTACCGGGCGGCGGCGGAGATCGTCGGCGGGGAGCAGTACATCCTGTCGGCGGTGATGCACGCGGACGAGAGGAACCGCGCCATGTCCGAAGCTCTCGGGCAGGACGTGTATCACTACCACCTCCATGTGGTCTACATCCCGGTGGTGGAGAAGAAAGTGCTTTGGACCAAACGGTGCAAGGATCCCGCCCTTGTCGGCACGTTGAAGGAGACGATCATGCAGGTGAGCAGCAGCAAGAAATGGAAATCCCGGCCCGCTTTGGACGAGCAGGGGAATCCCCTCCTGCAGAAGAACGGCAAGCCCGTCCTGCGCAAATCCTACAGCATCCTCCAGGACGATTTCTACGAACACATGAGGAAGGCCGGGTACACCGACATCGAGCGCGGCGAACGGGGCAGCGGGGAAGAGCACCTCACCGTCACGCAGTTCAAGGTGGCGATGGAGACGGAGCGGCTGGAAACCGTCCGGGCCGAGCGGGGAGAGATCGAATCCGAAATCACCGATCTGAAAGAGCAGCGGGATGCTGAAAAGGACAAGCTCCGCAAAACCGCAGAGAAAATCGAACGCCAGCAGGATGCGCTGGACCGGATCGACGAAATCGAGGCAAAGCCAATCCCGCTTACTTCCAAGGTCGCTCTGGAGCGGGAGGACTACGAATCCCTCAAAACCGCCGCGAAAGGGTACGTCTCACAGGAGCGGAAGGAGAGCAAGTTGAAAAAACTTCTGGAGGCGGCGCAGGAGACGATCCGGAAACTGACGGAAGAGCTCGACCGGGTGAAGAAGGAGCTGGCGGAGCTGAAATCTGTGCGGGCCAAGCTCCGGGAGAACGCCCTTGCCATCGAGAACGAGGATCTGCGGAAGCGGCTCCGGCAGGACGAGGCGGTGATCGAGCGGCACGGATTGTGGAATCTCTTCGGTAGGAGAGCTCCACGGGAACCGAGAACTGCCGATCAGGTCAAGAGCTGAGAAAAACGGGATTTTTCCGATGGGACGGGGCAGATCGGATCATCGGTCGGTCCGGCTCCCGCCATTGGGAAATACAGCCCTTATCCCGGATCATGAACCGGGGAAAAATCATCAAAATAGGAGGGTTAGCGTGAGAAAGGACCTGAAAGAGACGAATATCCATTTCACGGAAGGGGAGGACACGGTTTTCGTGTTCACCTGCAATACGGATTTGAAGAAGCGGCTGAGAAAGTACGCGGAGCGGTACCCGGACCTCTGCCGCCAGACGGACGACGACGAGCAGGGCGGGCTGTGCTTCGAGATGGACAAGCGCAGGCTCAGCATCCGCCTGACCGCGCCGTACAGTGAAGAGAGACGGAAGGCCGCCAGCGACTACGCCAAAGCCCGCGGGCTGAAAGGGAGGACAAAATGAAGCGGCTTATATCATGCGAGTACAACATGGACACCAACTGTGTGGAGCTGGTCTACACGGACGGCACCGTGATCGCCATCGACACCGACGCTGTGGAAAACGAGTATGCCGAGGATATGTACCAGCGGTCGGAACTGGACTGGCTGATCTACAACTCGCCGAGGGAGTATGCGGAGCTTGTGATGGAGGGGGATGTGAGGAAGTATCTGAAGGAGGTGACGGAGTACAAGAGGTTGGACTGACAAGGGGATATGAGGATGCCCGTATCGATGGAGGTCGGTACGGGCGTTTTCACTAACAGGGTTTGACATTCCCGGTTTTTTATGCTATAATCTAATTTGGAAAAGTTTAAGTATCGGAGTCGATATGTACAGAACCTTATTGAAAGAAACGCACGAAATCTACGAAGCAATTACAACCTACCGTGACATCACGGAGCGTCAGCAGATTCTTTCTGATTACCGTTACGGAAAGCACCTCGACCGGGATCATGCCGTACGGATCATCTATGACCTTCGGAGCAAGGAGCCGCTGGACTTCTTCGCGTGGGTGAGAAAACTGCCCTACGGTGTATGGCCGACGGAAGTAATGTCAGATCAGTATATCTGCGGCGAACTGAGCTGGCAGATAGAATACCTTCAAATGAAATGTCTCAGCAAGGCCGCAGCACCGCTATTTCAGAACTACCAGGAGGCCCCTCATGCCAACCCTTGAATGGATCGGAAAATCAAAAGTCATCAACCACCACCTGGACGTGCCGTACCGGGTGCTGGAGGAGAAATATACATACAACGCAGAGAAGAGCGGGAACATGATTATCCACGGGGATAATCTGGAAGCGCTCAAATCCCTGCTGCCGGAATTCGAGGGCCGCGTCAAGTGCATCTATATCGATCCGCCGTACAACACGGGCAACGAAGGATGGGTCTATAACGACAACGTGAACGATCCGAAGATCCGGAAATGGCTGGGGGAAGTGGTCGGCAAAGAAGGCGAGGACCTGAGCCGTCACGATAAGTGGCTGTGCATGATGTATCCGCGGCTGAAGCTATTGCACAAATTGTTAAGTGAAGATGGAGTTATATTTATCAGTATAGATGATACAGAATTTCCATATCTCCGGCTTATCTGTGATGAAATATTCAGAAACTTTGTTGAAGCAATTGTGTGGCAGAAACGTACATCACCTGATGCAAGAAAAAAGCTAAGTAGTGGTCATGAGTATATCTTGATATATACGAAAAATGCGGATGCGAATTTGGGCTTGAAATTATTACCTTTAGAAGGAGACGATGCTGCCGCTTATACGAATCCTGATAACGATCCAAGAGGGCCATGGATATCCTCTCCTTTTACCGCACCGGGGTATCGTCCAAACCAAATGTATCAAATAATTACACCTGCGGGAAAAACAATGTCACCTCCACGAGGGCGGTGTTGGTGTAATGTGGAAGACGTTTATAAACGCTTACTTGCAGAAGGGCGGATGTGGTTTGGCGCAGATGGAAATGGTGTCCCCCGTCGGAAGACATACTTGTCCGAACGTGAGGGCCGTGGCACATGGACATGGTGGACAAATGCGGAGGTAGGATATACTCAAATTGCGACTCAAGAATTAGCAGCAATTCTTGGGAAAGCAGTTTTTGACTATCCTAAACCTGTACGGCTTATTTCCCGGGTACTCCGGCTTGCGTCTTCGGACGGTGACATCATCCTCGACTCCTTCGCCGGATCCGGCACCACGGCCCATGCGGTCCTCAATATGAACAAGGCGGACGGGGGACACCGGCGGTTCATCCTTGTGGAAATGATGGATTATGCCGAGAGCATCACCGCCGAACGGGTCAGACGGGTGATCCGCGGCTACGGCGAGGGGAAAAACGCCGTGGAAGGTACCGGCGGGGACTTTTCGTATTATGAGTTGGGCGAGACACTCCTCCTCCCAGACGGCAATCTGAACGAAGAGGTTGGGGCTGACAAGATCCGCGCGTATATCTGGTACACCGAAACCGGAGAACCGATGCAGGAGGCGGAAACGGAGAACCCCTACTACCTCGGGACAAGCCGGGACACCGCGTATTACTTCTACTATGAACGGGATCGGCGGACAACCCTGAACTACGATTTCCTTGAAACCGTCACGCCGGACGCGGAAGGGTATCTCATCTACGCCGACGTCTGCACCATCCCGGAGGAAGTGTTGAAAAAATACAACATCGTGTTCAAGAAGATTCCGAGAGATATTGTGAGGGTGTGAAAGGTAAAAGGATACTATTGACTATGATTTATCGAAGTCTGCATCAAAAACCTTTGGGAGAATACACTCTCAAAGATGTTATTTTACGAGGGCGTTATCACCAAGAATCATCACGAAAGTTCATTTATCATTATACATCCCCTGAAGGGCTGAAGGGAATCCTTACATCAAAGAGTTTCCATTTTACGGATTGTCAATATCTGAATGACATCAAGGAAAGAGTGAATATAAACGAGGATATATGTCGTTTTTGGGATAATAACCACCATAGTTATAAATCCGAATTCTGTGACCTTTTATCTGATATTCGTGTGAATGAATTTGAAGATGCTGAGTATGCATATTCGGAAAGTGACAAAAAATACGGTTACCCAGAAACATTATCTCGGTATTTTGTGTTTTCCACATCCATGAGACGGGACAGCCTTAATATGTGGAAGTATTATGCAAAAAATAATACATATAATGGGTATTGCATTGGCATTGAAAAAGGTTCACTGAAAATTCTTGTGGGTGAATAATAACTAAAGGGTTGAAAAGAATAAGAGCCTCTGCGATAATGAGATCGCCATCTTGCCGGATGCAGCAGACCTCATCAAGGAGAGACTCCTCATGTATTCTACCACAACC
>SVQK01000027.1 GCA_015065385.1 Oscillospiraceae bacterium
CAAGTACATGGATCTCTGGCTCGCGGAGCCGGACAATCTGGCGTACAAGGCGAAGGCTGAAAAGTACGCAAAGATCATCTCAAAGACGATCATCACCTCCGGATCGGACGGAAACTTCGGTCAGAACGCTTTCTTCTACGATGCAGCGGAAGGACTGTTGACAGCGACGATTCTGCTGGTGGCGGAGTTCTGTCCGCACGAGACGCGGCACATCGTGTCGGTGTTCAAGGTGATCCAGGAGCTTTTGGCCCCGTCAAGGATCAAAGGGCGGTCTCAGTTTCAGGTGCTGCTCGACAAGCTGCCCGCCGAGCATAAGGCGAAGTGGTTCGCAGGCTCGGCGCTCAATTCGAGTGAACAGGCGATGGCGTCAGTCATGTCCACGGCTCTGTCCCGGCTGAACGCGTTTCTCGATTCCGAGATGGAGCAGATCCTCTGCTTTGACACCGCCATCGACGCGGAATCCTTCTGCGCGAACAAATCCGCGCTGTTCCTCGTCATGCCGGAGGAAGACAATACGAAGTACTTCATGGTATCCCTGATCGTACAGCAGCTGTACCGGGAGATCCTCGCGGTCGCAGACGAGCAGGGCGGCAAGCTCAAGAACCGCGTGATGTTTTACCTCGACGAATTCGGGACGATCCCGAAAATCGAATCCGCCGAGATGATGTTCTCCGCGTCCCGTTCGCGCCGCCTGTCCATTGTGGCGATCATTCAGTCGTTTGCTCAGCTTACGAAGAACTATGGCAAGGAGGGCGGGGAAATCATCGTCGACAATACGCAGGTGACCGTCTTCGGCGGCTTCGCTCCGAACAGCGAGTCGGCAGAAATCCTCTCAAAATCCCTTGGGACAAAAACCGTACAAAGCGGCTCCGTCAGTATGGGAAAGGACCAGCCCAGCCAGTCGCTCCAGATGATGGAACGCGCGCTCATGACGCCGGACGAGCTGAAATCCCTGCCCAAAGGAACGTTTATTGTCACGAAGACCGGCTTTTTCCCGATGCAGGTACATCTGAAACTGTTCTTCGAGTGGGGTATCCAGTTTGACAAGGATCCCTACGTCGTACCCGAGCAGGGAAACCGCGCGGTCGCTTATGCGGATAAGAAACAGCTTGAGAAAGCGATCATGGAGAAGTATCCCCCGTCTCAGGAGCAGATTCAGCGGGAAGCCGAAGAAGAACAGCGGCGGGCGGAGCGGATCGGGAAGTCTTCCAAGACGAACGCGATGATGAACAAACCGCATACGGGCTCCGCAGGGAAGCGGAAACAGAACCACCGGAAGCAGGTGTCGTTCTCCGAGGCATACGATCTTGTCCAGAAGGGAGGGATGGGATGAGAGCATTCGAAATGATCTACCGGGATGAGGTATCGGCAAAGGCTGTTGCGGTCTTCCGCTACCTCTGCGACCGGCAGGGGAAGTATGATTTCTGCTACGTCAGCCACAGGCGGATGGCGAGTGATCTCAAGATCAGCGTCTCTACGGTGAAGCGCGCCCTCGACGAACTGCAGCGGAAAGGGTATGTCAGCGTGGAACAGCGCAGACGCTCCAATGGCTCGAAGTGCTGCAACGTGTACCGATGCCGGGATCCGGGGTGATCCCCACGATCTGCCGCGAAAAACAATGTCCCGGGAGATAGATTCTTATGTCCCAGAGGTCATATTTGAGCATGAAAAAACCGCCAAGGGAGAAGTCTGCCTTGGCGGTGGACCGGGGGATAGGTCTTGGTGGGCGATCTTGAACGGGAAAGGATAAAGAGATATGGACTGAAAAGAACAACAGAGAATATGATTCTTAAAGGATAACCTCACAGCCCTGTTTCCTGGCATAGTCTATCGTGTTCCTTGTCCCTCCTGAGATGCCGTTGTAGACTGCGATCAGACGGGAGGAACGATCCACCATCCAGCGATTCCGTTTCTGAAAACAGGAGCGGGAGTACGAAGGGCTTATATATACGACGATGTCGGCGGTGGCAAGAAGATCATGATACATCGTCTTCCATCTTTTTGCCCACCCGGACTCGAAACCGGGGAAGGGGGACGCACAGACGAGGCGAATTGGCAGGCCCTCCGTCTTCAGATTAAGAACAACTACACCCGCCCAGAGATCCACGCCCCTTGACATACCAGAAATGAAGGTTGTGAAACCATCGCGAACTGCGTTCTCGATCTTTTCTTCAAGCCAAGTCCTGACCTCCGACTCTGTCGCAGAAAGCTTCTCAGGACGGTGGCCGGAAAAGCAACAGCATTGGGGTCTCGGACCGCAGGCAGCGGAAGCCTGTTCTTCAAGCAGACTGTTGCGGACGACTTCATCTGTACAGATCTGATGGAAGGCAAGCGCTTGCCTTTGTTCAAACAGATTTCTGCCAAGAGTGGAAAGAGGTGCTGTCGCAACTCCCGGAGAGAACCTCTGTGCAGAATACCTTGCAGCGCTCCATGCAGGGGAGTTGGTGATATCATCCTCCAACATCAAAAACAAGAGGTTGACGAATTCAACTGTCTGCTTCTCCGGGAAGAATGTGATGTACCTGTCCAGCGCTTCCTCTCTTGATTCCGGCTCGTCCCCGATGGTGACGGAAAGATCGATATGCCCCTTTCCGGTCTTCACGTCCATCGTGTCAGAGACCTCCGCCAAGTATGGAATTCCTTCGTATTCCGTCTTTGCGACAAGCTCATGAGAGATGAAAAGATCATCTGTCTCAATCAGCATCGGTGGACTGTATTCCAAGCACTCCCAGGTGATGGTTCCACTTCGTGTCAGCTTCAGAAAAGACGCGATCAGTACTTCTGCTTCCCATTGCTTGATCTCGAATTCCTGTGGATTCAGCATAGTCCATTCTCCTGGCCCGTCCATTTTTCTGTATTATAGCACAAAAACCGGGAATAGTACAGAGAAATGCACTATTTTCTCAAAGACGGATTCTATAATATCCTCAAGATCGTTCAGGAGTGGAGAATGAAATGCAATTGAATAAGGCAGTCAGCGAGCGCCTGAAGGAACTGCTCGCCGAGAAGAATATGACGAATTACGCGCTGTTCAAGCGATGCGGCGTTCCGAAATCGACCATCGGGAATCTGGTCAACTGCACCTATGATTCCGTGGTGCTCCGAGTCATCCATGAACTGTGCCAGGGGCTGGGCATCAGCTTGACGGAGTTTTTCGACTCACCGCTGTTCGATGAAGGCAATCTGGAACCCTAAAGGAAAGAGCCTCCCGGTATTGGGAAGCTCTTCTTTCATGGTTTGACCTCGCTATTGTTTGAAGATCATATACAGCACTTCGCCCGTCTTTTCAAGCCCTGCCTTTTGCGCAAGATGAAACGAAGCATGATTTTCGATGTCGCATTCATAGAAGATTTTTGTCATCCCGCGTCGCAGCAATTTCCGGCAGAGGAAAACGGTGTTGGAAAGCGCATACCCTTTTCTGCGATACGCTTCTTCTGTCCGTACGCCGATCTCGGTTTCGGAATCCGCAAGATAATGGCTGTTCTCAACGCACCAGGAGATAAGTTCGCCTTGCTCCTTTACTCCGAACCCGGAATAGGGGTAATCGTCATCACCCCACATCTTTCGTTTCAGACCAAGTTTTGCCAGATCGTCCGAAATGTTTTCTGACTCCGGTAGGATGGCAGTTTCATTGAGGTTAGTGTCCGAGGTGCAGACAAAACGGTATTTCCGGCTTTCTTGTTGTGTTTTACATCCAAGTGTTTGGGCTTTTTCTATCAGAAGTTTTTTGAAAAGGGAAAATGCAGATTCGGTATCAACGCATGTCAGCAAGCCGCAAATAATTGATTCGGAAACCTCCCCGAAAGCTTCCGGCAGTACAATATGCGCCTGGTCGTTGAGAATACTTATTTCTGCCGTAGCTGAAAATCCCAACGATAACAGATCATATTCGTCGCGGGATATTGTTATATGCGTTTTCATCCTTCTTCGCTCCTTCCGTCGTTGCGTGGAGCATTTTTCATCTTATCTGTCAGATCGTGAAGTGATTTGTCATGCTGAGCTTGGCTGATCGCTTTTTTCTCGAGGAATAAGTCCAATAGTGCTTTCTGGCGCTCATACAGCATCCGGTTTTTTTCTTCATAAGTCAGTTTATCCCATGTCTGTTCGGCGGGTGAAGCGGTTAAGGTATAGTCCGTCATAAGTCCATTCCTTGCTGAAGAGAGTTTGATATTGAGAGAGCGAAGCGTCGATTCGATATCATAATTCTTCGGATCAGGCGTCCTTATCTTGATTCAGCTCTGACCGTCCTCGTATTGTACCATATTCAGGATTCTTTGTCAATCCTGCTCTGAGATCCATGCGCTGTAAAGCAATAGTCATTCCTGTTTTGATGATTTCGTTTTTTCCACGCTTCTTTTCAATTCCCCTTGACAGAAACCGTGGTGGTCAAGACACGCGGAGCGATCAAAGAGGAAGCGGAACGGGAAAGAATCCGTAAACCCGTTTTCTCCCGCATGGATCCCTTGACAAGGCGGTCCGGATATGGTATAATCATCAAGTAAAAACGAATTTCCCGCAGGGAGGTGTTTGCCATGAAGAAAAAGAAAATCCGGCGCGTCCCTGTCACGGAAAGCTGAAAACGGCTGATTCATTTCCGACACGTCCGCTCCGGCGGGCGTGTTTTTTTGCGGGTTTTGCGCGCTCTTCCATCTCATTTCGGAAAGAAGGAATGCCATTGAAGAGACTCAAAACCCTTTTTCGCTCCATGGAGGAGAAAACCGAAACCTATCGCAGGATGTACGACGCGCCGATCGTCATCCAACCGCCGACGGAAGAGGATCCATACGGGGATAACGACACGGCGTTTTACCGGGACAACGTCGCGTTCGTCATCGAATCCCCGCCGAAGAACGCGCAGGACCGCCCCATCGTCCTCATCCGAATCCCGGCGGACAATATTGACCCGCGGCTTGGCGCAGAGATCGGCGGAACGGCGGACGAGGAAGGTCCGGACGCGCTGGCCGAACACCTCTGCGATGCGGCGGCGGACTTCTGTCTCCGAGCGTTCGCCGGGCAGATCGACACCCTCAACGAAGCCCTGTACAACCGGAGCCGCCCGGACCGGGAAAACGGCAAGTATTACCTCTTCCATCCCGGCGGGGAGATCCTGCGGCGGAATACGGCCTTCTTCGCCGTCTGCCCGCAGCGGGATTACGATTATCTGACGGGGATCATGGTTCAGCTGTGGGATCCACAGGAGCACCCCTGCCCGCCGAAGCTCTGCCTGTGCTTCCGGCTCGAGGTCCAGCTTCCCTTTCACAAGCTGAAAAAGGCCATGACCATGATGACCTCCGACCTGCCCGATGCGGTTGATGAGTTTATCGTTTCGCTTGACCGGCAGGCCCTTCGGGAGACGCTCATCATGGCCGAGAAGCAGTTCCGCATGCGTCAAGCCCTCTGTTCCTCGCAGTGGTGCGCGTTCGTCGCGAACGGAAGCATTCTCCCCCGCGCAAAGGACGGCGTCAACCCGCTCGACGGAGCCGTGCCGTTCCGGTCGACGCCGGAGGACGAGATCGAGCTCTGCGGCGTCCGGGGCATGGGGATCCCGCGCGGGGTGACGGTCATCACGGGCGGCGGATATTCCGGCAAATCCACCCTCCTCGACGCCGTTGCCGCCGGGATCTACGATCACCGCGCGGGAGACGGGCGGGAATACGTTCTGACGGACGAGACGGCGGTCTCCATCGCGGCGGAGGACGGACGGGCGGTTTCGCGGCTCAACATCGGTCCGTTTCTGAAATCCCTGCCCGGCGGCCATTCTCCCGCGGATTTCACGACAGCCCACGCCTCCGGCTCGACCTCGCAGGCGTCGGGGATCATGGAGGCGGTCTCGGCGGGATCGAGGCTGCTTTTGATCGACGAGGACCGGAGCGCGACGAACTTTATGATCCGGGATTCCAAGATGAAGGCCCTCATCAAAAAAGAGCCGATCACGCCGTTCACCGACCGGGTGCGGGAGCTGGCGGAGCGCGGTGTCTCGACGATCCTCGTTATCGGCGGCAGCGGGGAATACCTCGGCCCGGCGGACCGCGTCTATCTCATGGATGAATACCGCATATCGGACGCCACCGCCCGCGCCAAGGAGATCTGGCGTTCATCCGGCGGAGAGTGTGAAACGCCGCCGCTCTGCGACTGGGAGGTGCGCCGGACGCTCACGGCGGAGAGATTTTCCTCTTATCCCGAAAACGGGTCTACGGAGCGGCTCGAGGCGAACGACATGGGCTTTCTTCTCATCGGCTCGGAACAGATCGACCTGCGCGGCATCTTCTCGCTCATGACGGATACCCAGCGCAATGCCGCCGCGTTCATTCTGCGAACCGTCATGGTGAGCCACCGGCCGGGACCGCTCGATTTTGCCGCGGAACTCGAAGCCGTCCTCGACCGCATCCGGCAGGAAGGCCTACATACGGTCTACACCCCGTTCTTCACGACGATGCGCCTGCCGATGGAGCTGCCCCGGAAGATCGACCTTGAAGCGGTGGTATTCCGGATGCGCCGCGTGAAGTGGACGCAGACGGAATAAAAGACAGGGTGCATGCTTTTCCCAGGTCATGGATTGGCGTTACTCCCCTCGGATCAGCATTTGGTCCGAGGGGGACCTCTCATATGCCGTACCTTTTTCTCTCTTGTTACTTATCTTGTGTCAGGAGATTTCGCCTGCCGCAGATCGCAGCAGGATCTCTTGCTTCAATACGCGCGGACTGCTCGTCGCACGACTGCGCAAGGTCTCCGAATGTTGCAATTATGTTACATCTTTCTGGAAAGGCTTGACGTTCTGTGCAAAAAGTGGTATTTTAACGAAAACAAAGGCATATATATTCACCGAAAAACGGATAATAAAAGGAGCGTTATGAAGTATTCAAGTCAGCCGGGTATCCTGTACGATACCGTTCTCGCATGTTCCCGGGCGGCGGGAAAGGATAATTGGGAGAAAACGCCTCTGCCGGAGTACGCTCGGGAGAAAGAAGGCATACCGGATCTGCTTGACGCGCTCCGGAAACTGGAAATCCCCTCCGCAGCCGCGCCCTTTTTCCGGGAATACGGTGGGGGACCGTCCCCGGCGGAGGTCTATCTGCTGAGCCGTCCCTTTCTTTCCGAACTGATCCCGGGAGCGGAGAACCTGACGAGCCGTCTGCGGGATCCGGGCGAGCAAATCAAGCTGCGGAATTGTCTGACCGACGCGCTGTTCGGAACCACCGGCACGGAGACAGCAGAGAAAGAGAACTGTCTGCCGGACGGAGTGACGGCCGGGGAAGCCGAGAGGATCGACCGATCCTGCCTCTCCTCCGAACAGCGGTATCAGACGCTTCTGTGCCTGGCGCGGTTTTCAGAGGCAGCTTTGGCGTTCTGCCGCGTACTGGAACGGGCCGAGCCGCTCGCCGTCTCTCTGCACGGATTGTACAGGAAGGAGATCGGCGATCTCTGCGCGGCCATGGAGTCCGGTCGTTACGACGCGCTGTACCGGGAGACGGCGGGCTTTGAACCGGGGCATGTCAGAGCGTATTCCGTGACTCTGCTGGCCGCGGAGTCCGTCCGCCTGATCGGTACGGGGGAAGTTCTGCTCTGCGGCCCGGTCCATCCCGACGTTCTGCTGGAGCGGTTTGAAGAGGATCACATCGACGTCGGCCGCTTTTTCGACGATATGGGAAGCGAACCGAGGCGGAAGATCCTCGAATCACTGGACAGAAACGGGGACGGAACCGCAAGTGAGCTCTCACGCGAAACGGGACTTCCCGTGACGACCGTGCTGCGCCACCTGGAAACGCTTTCAAACGATCTGCTCATCATGGAGACCCGCCGTTCCGGTCTGAAAATCTACTACGGCCTGAACCGCAGGTTTTTGGAACGTGCCGCAAAGAAAACGAGCAGTTACCTGTCTGCCTTCGGAAAAGAAGCCGGACGCTGAACACCCGATTTCAAAAAAACGCCGATCGATGTCACAAATCGCCTCTCTCAAACGTCTATACAGACAGAGAAAGCCTTCCCGCCGCGAAAAAGCGGTGAACCTTGATTTTGATTACAGAATATGTTTTACCTTCTATATATGACCCTTTCGGAGGAGGGACGGAACCGCGTCCTGTCTCTTTGGCAGGAGTACTGCGCCGCCCTGCTCCGGTACGCGAAAAAAGAGCTTGGTCAATCCTCCCCGTCCGGCGGCCCTTACGGGGAGGCGGAGGATATCGTCAGCGAGGCCTTCGAGCGGCTGATGATCCATTATGAACGGTACGAAAACCTGACGGACGAACAGATCAAGAGCATCCTGATCCGGACGGTCCGGAACCTTTCCGTGGACGCGTACCGGCGAAGAAAGCGTCTCCCGGTCCCGCTGTCCGTGTCCGAACCCGACGGGGAAGACGCCCCCGATTCGCCGCTTCGGAATCCGGAGAACCGGACGCCGGAGGAGATCGTCGTGTCCGAGGACAACATCCGCCGGATGAAGGCGATGATCCGCTCCCTCACGCCCGCTCTGCGCGACGTTCTGGAAATGCGGCTGATCGAGGAGCGGGCGAACGGGGAGATCGCCGAAGAGCTCGGGATTCCGGAGTCCGTTGTCCGCCAGCGGTTCAGCCGGGCACGAAAAGCGCTGAAAAACAAATGGGAGGAAGAAGAGCATGGATAGCGCGGACGGATTCGAGGCCCTGATCAGGGCAGCCCTTCATGAGATCGTCCGGGAGGACTGGGAAGAGATCGTATCGGACCCGGAAGTCCCCCCGGTCAGCCGCCGGTTCCGCAGAAGGATCGAGGGGATCCTTGCGGGAAGGAGCGGAGCGGGACGGAATCGCCGGGTCGCCCGAAAGGTCATCCTCGGATTTCTCGCCGCACTCTGCGCCGCCGCCATGCTCGGAATGGCGATCCCGCCTGTCCGGGAGGCTGTCGTCCGCGCGGTGTTCACCTGGTACGACACGCATTTCGGCGTGCGGTACGAACCGGAAGAACCCGTTCCGACCGTTGTGGAAGATGTGATTCTCCCCGCATGGCTGCCCGAAGGGTGGACGATTCGGGAGTTGTTTGTGAATTTTACCATGGCCGAGCACATCCTCGCAGGGGAGGACGGCGAACGGATCCACCTCACCCAGCACCCGATCGATCCCGATGAAGAGGCGGACTGGTTCGACAATACGGACGTCACGATTGAGACCGTTATGCTGAACGGAACAACGGAAGCAAGACTGTTTTCCTATGGCGACGGAAGACGCACGCTCACCTGGGCGGACCGGTACGCGTTCGTGATGTCGTGGCCGGACGAGGACGCGGACGCCGAACTATTGATCAAAATCGCACAGAGCATGAAAGCAAATCACGAAAAGAGGTGATCCCATTGGCTTTCAAAAAGAAAAAAGAAAAGAAGAATAAGGACCCGAACGCCCTGAGCACGCGGCGGGTCATCTCGAATAACCTGTTTGTCCTGAAGCTCATTCATTCGGTTGCGCCGTCCTATCTGCCGACCTATTTTCTCTGGTCCGTGGGGAACGCGATCATCAATTTCCTCATGAATATCTGGCTGCTCCGCGAGATCGTGAACCGCTACGAGGAGGGGCGGCCCGCGTCCGAGGTGATCGGGATGCTTGTCGGGCTGATTATAGGGCAGATGATCTGGTACTGCCTGATCCAGACCCTGCCGGACATCGTCTATCCCCGTTATCAGCAGAGGATCGTGGAGCACATCCAGCGGGGGCTGTTTGAAAAGGCGTCCGCGGTGGAGCTGGCCTGCTACGAGAACCCGGAATTTTACGACAAATACGTCAAGGCCATGGACGACGCCTACGGGCGGTGCATGGACGTGGTGTACACGGTGGACGGGTGCATCTGGGCGGCGGTGTCCATCGTCTCGACGGGGGCCATGTTGTTCTTCATCGATCCCGTGCTCATCGCGTTCTCCCTCCTGCCCCTCTTGATCGGGCTGGTGCGGAACCTGCGCAACAAGGTCTCGAAGAAGCGGCACGACGAGCGGCAGAAGCTGGACCGCCGGGAGGGGTATGTGCAGCGGACGTTCTATCTGAACGAGTACGCGAAGGAAATGCGGCTCACCGGCTTCCCCGGCCTGATGCTGAGGATTTATGATAAAGCCCAGACAGACTACATCGCCCTGTGGCGGAAATACGGATTCAAAATGACCGTCCTGCGGCTGTTCTCGGATTCGTCCTCCGCGCTGACATCCGCCGCCGCCATGGTGTACGCCGCCTTCCGGACGCTGGTGAGCCGGTCCATGGGGATCGGGGACTGTCTGGTGGTGTTCAACTCCGTGGACGCGGTGGCGTGGAACCTGACGCGGATGGCGGAGGTCTTCACCGAATTCCGCGACCACGCCATGTACATCGAGGACTACCGGTATTTCCTGGAATACAAGCCGAAGCTCGCAGCGACGCCGGGCGGAAGAGAGGCGAAGGCAGGGGAGCTCCGGGCGGAACACCTGACCTTCACCTACGAAGGCGCGGAAAAGCCGGCGCTCGAAGACGTGAACCTGACGATCCGCCCCGGCGAGAAGATCGCGCTGGTGGGGCACAACGGCTCCGGGAAGACCACGCTGGTCAAGCTCCTGCTCCATCTCTACGAGCCGGATTCCGGAAGCGTTACGCTGGACGGGATCCCGGCCGGGGAATATGATTCTTCATCGTGGCGCGACGCCTTCACGACGGTGTTTCAGGATTTCAAGATGTTCTCCCTCTCCGTGGCGGAGAACGTCCTGCTCCGGCCGCTGAGAGAAGGGGACGAGGGCCTTGTGACCGAAGCGCTGAAGCGGTCCGGGGCGTGGGAGCGCGTGGAGAAGATGAAGAACGGCATCCATACCACGCTGACGAGGGAATTCGACGACGAGGGCGAGGTCCTCTCCGTCGGGGAAGCGCAGAAGGTGTCCCTCGCAAGGGCATTTACCAACGACTCCCCCTTCGTCATTCTGGACGAGCCGTCCTCCGCCCTCGATCCCATAGCCGAATACAATATGTTCAAGAATATGCTTGACGCCTGTGCGAATCGGACGCTGATCTTCATCTCCCACCGCCTGTCCTCCGCCGTGCTGGCCGACCGAGTCTTCTACATGGAAGACGGTGCGATCACGGAGGAAGGGACGCACGCGGAGCTGATGGAGAAGAACGGCAAATATGCCAAACTTTTCCGGATGCAGGCGGAAAACTACCGGGAGACCGAGGACGAGCGCGCGGCGCGGGAAGGAGGAAGCCGATGAAAACGGATGAAAAGAAAGAGAAAAAGGAAAAAAAGATCCCCCTCGGGCGGACGCTGTACTGCAATTTTCTGATGCTCTCGAAAATCTGGCACATGACGCCGCAGTACATCGTGTTCATGGTGATCGTGGGCCTTGTCGGGGGCGCGGCGAGCTCCCTCGAGACGATCTTCACCTATATGCTCTTCAACGCCCTGGACGAACCGGGGGTGACCTTCGGGCGGATGGCCGCGTATCTCGGGGTGATCCTCGGGGTGAATTTCCTGATCGGGTTGTTCTACGCGTGGTATTACGAATACTACCAGACCGTGACGGACAAGAAGCTGCAGCACCGGATGCACGAGGAGCTGTTCCGGCACGCGCTGACCATGGATCTCGCCTGCTACGACGACCCGAAGTTCTACAACGATTACGTCTGGGCCATGGACGAGTCCAAGGGCCGGGCGGTGCAGGTTCTGGACGACACGGCGCGGATGATACGGTATCTCATCACCATCTCGACCCTCATCACCCTGATGATGCGGGTGGACGTGCTGGTGGGGGCCATCCTCTTCGTCGGAGCCGCGGCGGACGCCGTTCTCTGGGAGGTGGGCAACCGGTTCAATTTCAAGAAGAACGAACGCACCAAGCCACTCCACCGCAAAAACTCCTACGTCAACCGGGTCTACCATCTGGCGGACTTCGCCAAGGAGCTCCGCGTCTCCCGCGCCGGAGAGAATCTGGAAAAGATCTACTCCGACAGCGTGGACGGGATCGTGGAGGCCGAGGTGTGGAACGGAAAGCGGCGGTACGGCCTCGACCTGCTCACGGAGGTGGTCGACGAGGCCGCGCGGTTTCTGCCCGTCGTGCTTCTGCTCTTCAAGCTCTACGACGGCACGGCGCAGCTCGGCGCGTTCGTCGCTTCCATCAACATCATCTGGAACCTCAACTGGTCCATATACGATCTGGCGAAGAACCTGATCCGGATGCCGGAAAACGCCCGGTATGTGGAGAAGTACCTGAAATTCATGTCTTACAAACCGACGATCGTGAGCGGGGAAATCGAACCCGAACCGCTTGAGACGATCGAGCTGAAAAACGTTACCTTCTCCTACAGCCCGGTCGAGCCGAAAGAGAAAGAAGAGAAGGCTGAACCGGAAAACGAGTGCGGGGAAAAGCCTCAAGAGACGAAAAACTCCCTCGAAGACGTCAGTCTGACCATCCGGCGCGGGGAAAAAGTCGCCATCGTCGGCTACAACGGCGCGGGCAAGACCACCTTGACGAAACTGCTCATGCGGCTGTACGATCCGACGGAGGGAGAGATCCTCTACAACGGACGGAATCTGAAGGACTACGATATCCCCGGACTGCGCGCGAAGATCGGGACGGTCTTCCAGGACTACAAGATCTTCGCCGCCACCGTCGCCGAAAACGTGCTCGGACGGGAAGTTCATGAAGAAGACCGGGACGCCGTGACGGACGCGCTGACGAAAGCGACCTTCGCGGACCGGCTGGCGGAGCTGGAAAAGGGGCTTGACACGCCGCTAACAAAGGAATTCAGCGAGGACGGCGTGAACCTATCGGGCGGCGAGGCCCAGAAGGTCGCCATCGCGCGAATCTTCGCCCGGCCCTATGAGCTCATCGTCATGGACGAGCCGTCCTCCGCCCTCGATCCCGCCGCGGAATACGAGCTGAATCACACGATCCTCGCCTATGCGAAGGACAAGACGGTCGTGTTCATCTCGCACCGGCTGTCCACCACCCGCATGGCGGACCGCATCCTCATGTTCGCGGACGGACGCCTCATCGAAGAGGGCAGCCACGACGAGCTCATGCGGCGGGGTGGCAAATACGCCGAGATGTTCCGGCTCCAGGCGGAGAAGTACCGGGAGTCGGCGTGAAAAATCCGGATCACGGATGGGCGCGTGCTTTGAGAATAGTCGATCCCCTTCATGGCTCAAAACCGTGAGGGGGATTAGCTATGTGGAAGTAATTTATTATTCACCTGAGTACTGGTATTTCATGCAGGACAGCGTTCGCCTCATGCTCGACCGCGACGGGGACGGCGTTCACCACGAAGGTGGATTCCGGGAATTCGTCCGAACGGCTGACGCGCCATGCGTACCTCTCCCCGTCCTCGCCCGTCCAGACGGTGGACGCGGGGATCGCGTTCATGAGCTGTCCGTCCGCTTCGGCCATGATGGGGTACTCATACCGGATCTCCGGCGAGAGCGCGGCGCGGATCTGCGGTCCGAACGCTATGAAGACGGCGACGGACGCGAGGAAGGGAATGAAAACGGTGACAGTGAGAAATCATTTCATTTCATTTCATTTTGTCCACTGCTTTCTTCACTTTATCGTTCCCGGTTCAGAAACCGGATCCCGAAAAGCTTTCCTTCCGCCTCCGTCACACCTGTGGGGGTTCCCGGCGCACTGTCCGGCAGAAAATTACCTTTGATCTGGAACGCGTATCCTAGACCGTAGTATCCACCCGAACCGCCGTCGTCTGCGCTACCGAAACTGACAGTGAAGATCGGCTTTTTCCAGTTCACGACCGAAAGCGTGTCGATGGCGAAGAGCAGTGCCCACACCGCAAGCAGAACGATGCAGACTGTCAGGATCGTTCTGCGCTTTTTGGTCTTTAACATTGAAATCTATCTCCTTTCATTTCAGCGTGTAATCCCCGAGCCCTTCCATGACTTCATCCTCAAAGAACGAAAACAGCAAGAGGGGTGCTAAGAAGAACATGAGCGTCGCCGCAAATCCCAGCACGTCCCCCGGCTGAATTCCGTTCAGCAGGATCGCCAGCGGATACTTTTCCCGCGTCTCCATCAAAATGATCGGCTCGGCGACGGCGTTCCACTGCTCGGTGAAGCTCAGCACCCACGCGCAGATGATTCCCGGCCGGATCGTCGGAACGATGATGTGCCAGATGATTTTCAGCGTCGAGCCCGTGTCCAGCCGCGCCGCCTCGATCAGCTCGTCCGGAACGGACTTCATCACCTGCGTCAGGAGAAACGCGGCGAACGGGGCAAAGATCCCCGGCAAAATCATCGCCCACGGGGTATCGTAGAGTTCAAACCGACGTGAAACGATGTACTGCGGAAGAAGCGTCACCTGAAACGGCATCATCATGACGATGATGTAGAAGTAGAAGATCACGCTCCGGCCTCTGTATAATCAACCAAATGTCTTGAAGATGGATTGCTAAATGTGAATGCTGATAAGCGGCTAACCTTCCGCCCGGAAGCAGACACAAAAAGCTGAACGGCTTTCCGATGCTGGCTGACGGTTACACCATTGACAAGTCCTCATTTTTCAAGCTTTTCATATATGTGGCATAAGCCCTTTGAACTGGAGACGCAAAACAGGATGAGAAGCCCACGCCAGATCTCATGCAGCTCTGACGTGGGCTGATTTTATTCTTTCTGCGCCGCTTTGTCCCTAACAGATTCCTCTCCGTCGCTCAGAACCATCTTAATCTTGACTATGCCCACAAGAGTTTCCTGCTTGCATTTCGCACAGAACAGCGGGTATCGTACAAGGACGGTTTCGGGGGTATTCCTATCTGCTCAGAAAGAATCAATGACATTGCAAGCAACGCAAAAGCTGTTTTTCCACCTTATCCGCACGCGATCCTGCACGAATAATTCACGGTACGATACCCGAACTCCGAGGAATCGAACGCGCCGCACCGAGATTCCGGGCTTGTCGCGGGTGTCTGAGTCCCGTCAATGGGAAGCGCACCTCGGTTCAAGGCTTCGGCAGTAATGTATGCGAAGGTATAGCGGTACACCTCCTCCGTTCGGAAATCCGGGTCCGGCATGATGCCAATGTTGTTGTTCACGACAAAGCCGTTCGCCCGCTGTAACCTTCCCTCCGCCAATCCGACCATGCTATCATCGGAGAAGAGACCGAAGCAGAAGACGCTGTGCTCTTCGTTTCCGAGCTCATATCTCTGATACAGTTCCTGTTTCAGATGAGGGAGGCGGTATTTCCAGCTCTCACGCGAACGATAATGTTCCTCGATGAGCGGCCAGTCTTCGTAGCGAAGTTCCCGCACGGCAAAACCTTCCGGGGGCACAGGGATGATTGGCATCGTCGTACAGGCGCGGATTTCATCGCGGTCGATCTCCCGGACTGTCATCCCCCGCCCGGAGAGTGCGTCAACGATGGTTTTGTCGTCTTCCATCGTATAAATGTTCATATCAAACCGTTCGCCGTGGAAGATACGGAAATAGTGCGCGATTTTGTCCCAGTCATCGGAGATGATCTCTCCCTCAAACCGACCGTCCCATTCCGTAAACCAGACAAATCCGTCCCGGAGATCGCCGTCTGTGAGCGCCGCGCCGCCGTTGTTTTTGCATACGATTGCCGCCAGCCCGTACCGCATCGCGCCGAGTTCCAGCATCCGGTCGATCGCTTCGTTCGGATCGACGGCATGGAACGAGGGAAATTCGTGAAGCAGGCGCGCAGCAACCGTGTCGTTGAAAAACTCCCCGTAGAGCGGTTCTGTATTTTCATGTTGTTTCCGGTATTCCGTGGGCGAGACGCCGTACTGTTTCCGAAACGCGCGGCATAAGGCCTCCGGCGATTCGTATCCGCAATCGAGCGCGATTCCGAGCACGTCCTGATTGCTCCCGCACAGCATTCTTGCTGCTTTTTTCAGCCGCGTCACGCGAATATACTCCATGACGTTGAATCCGGTGTGTGCGAGAAAAATCCTGTTGAAATAGTCCGTTGAGAATCCTGCGTGTTCTGCTACATCTTCAATGGTCATGCCGCTGTCCGACACATCCCTCTGGATATATCCGACTGCTTTTGTGATGAGTTCGCTGTTTTCCATGATCTATTATCCTCCCAATGGATTCAGAACACGGCCGGCCTGTGTCTGTGACTGTATTATATCATGCTTTCGAGTTCTTTTCCTGACCGGAAACGCGAAATCTCACCACGGGAATAGCTTTATCTCTCACAAACCTTTTCATTTCCTTATTATTTTACCCATTGTTCCACAAGATTGCAAGAGGAAAATGGGCTTGATTCACAATGTGGGGAAAAGTCCTCGGATGGGCTCACAGCGCGAACCCATCCGTGATCCCGACCAGCCGGAGGTCTTCGGCGCCCATATCATAAACACAGAGAGGAATCCGGCTTTCATTCGCTGATGATAAAGTTAACGGTGACTTTACACTCCGAGTCGCTGTCCGCAGTCTTTCTCCCGGAACGCGAAGCCCCTCTTTCCGCATTCCCCGGATCGTGGAATAACTCTGCCGCGCCTCCATTGCGTCCACCCTTCGGTTGTGCTACAATGTGGACAACGGGAGAAAAACCCCGGTTCATTCCGCCGGCGCGCAGCGGCATGAATTTTCACAACCGAAAGGAGAATGATCATGTCCGTTTTATCCGAAACCATCGCCTCCCTCCGCAGGGAAGCGAACGAAACCCAATCCGCCCTGGCGGACGCGCTCGGCGTATCCAACCGGACCGTCTCCAAATGGGAGAACGCCGAAAGCGAACCCGAAGCCGCCATGCTCTCCGCGCTTGCCGACCACTTTGACACGACGGTGGACGCGCTGCTCGGGCGGGCTGAAAAGACCTCCGATCCCTACGCGGGGATCACCCGGTATGACGACGCCGCACTGAAATACTTCGAAGAGACCTTCGCGGGGATGAACCGCGTGCGGGACTGCTTCTGCCGGATATCCGACGCGGGGAAGGAAAACGGGGAAACAGGACTCTTCGCCGCCCCCGTCCCCGCGTTCCCGTGGAAGGGATGGGACGGCTCCCCCGAAGCCGTCACCACGCGCGTCTGCACCACCCCCGTCTACACGGCTTTCACGACGGGGAAGGATATCAACCTCGCCGTCTCCCTCTTCCAAAGCGAAAACGGGGGCGACTGGCTGGAGCGGGACACGGAGAAGATTGCCGAGGTATTAAAACGCTTCGCTGATCCGCGCGCGCTGAGGCTGGCACTGCTTTACAATTCGCCGGACTGCCCGCGTGACTTTACCGCAGGCTGGGCTGCGGAGCGCGTCGGGATGTCGGAGGACGAAGCGCTGGCGGTGTTGAATCTGATTCTCGAATGCGAGCCGGAAGTGGTGGAGTTGGAGGAGGGAAGCGTCCGGATCGCCCGTCGGTCGGGCGGAACCCCCCGGTTGATCGCCGCCCTCGCCCTTCTCTGGCTGGAGCTGGTCAACAGAACCGAAACCGGAACCGTCTGTTTCAACGGCGATTACTGGCTGAAAGGATCCCGAAAGGAGGAGAACGCATGAGCTTCGCGGACAACGTGAAAAAAGCCCGCATCGGACTCGGTCTGACGCAGGAGACGCTCGGACAGCGGGTGGGTGTGTCCGGGCAGGCGGTATCGAAATGGGAGGTCGCGGACGGTTTTCCGGATCCATCCCTCCTGCCCGCTCTGGCGGATGCGCTGGAGGTGAGCATCGACGAGCTGTATGACCGGGAAACCGCAAGCCGGGAGAGAGCGGCAAAAATCGCCTCGGAGCTTCTCTCCGCCGCGCAGTCCCGAGAAGAAAAGGACCGCATACTCTTTGAACTCTGTTCAGACGCCTTCGTGAGCCGGGTCTCGCGGAAGAGTCTGACCGGCTTCTCGCCGAGTGGGAACGACCGCCTTTCGTACATGATCGATCTGAACGACGCGGAGGGCATGCTGCTCGCCGAGGGTCCCTTCCGATTCCTCAGCCTCGCGCAGAGACCGGAGGGCGGCTGGGAGAGCGTCTGCCGGGACGGGAAGACTGCCGGATTTCTCGCGGCGATCGGCGATCCCGACGTGCTGAAATGCGTCTTCTGGCTTCTCGGGCGTCCGAGCGGGCGCATTGAAGCCTCCCTCATCCCGAAGCGGGCGGGCGCGGATGTCTCCCGGACCGGGGAGATCGTCGCAAAGCTCGAAACGGTCGGAGCCGTCTCCGTCGAATCCTTTTCCGTGAACGGGATCGAGCGGCGGATCGCGGACAACCTTGCTCCCGAATTCTATTTCAAGGGGCCGATGCTCCTTCTGCTCTCGGCGGCGTGGAACTGCGCGAACGTCCGCGCCTCCCGATGGTATCATACCAACCGGTGCGACCCGCCGATGAAGGCGGAGAACGCATGAAGCGGATCGAAGGGCTTCGCTGGGAAACCCACGGAAACCGCTTTCCTGTTTCCGCCAAGTTTGCCTGAAACGATGCCCTTCATCGGCAGATAAAAGATTCCCCGTGCCGCACACGGTCATGCTGCGGTACGGGGATCTAATATTGGAAGCATATCGGTTTTTCCGGAAGCGGCGGTCAGCCTCAATACTGTACGACGATCCTTATACTATGAATTCCCGTGTGCA
Organism: Oscillospiraceae bacterium; assembly: GCA_015065385.1. Classification (GTDB taxonomy): domain Bacteria; phylum Bacillota; class Clostridia; order Oscillospirales; family CAG-272; genus UMGS1696. The sequence goes on from SVQK01000027.1 coordinate 18,495, forward strand.
GGGCAGGCCTTCCCATGTTGTACCGTCCGCGAGGTAGCAGCGCTTTTCGATTTTGCCGTCCAGCCTGAAATATGTGATTTCAAACACGTCGCCGAGTTTGAAACCGATGGGCGGATAGTTATTATACGGCAGGACGTCATCCTTCATCTCGACACTGCCGAAATCCTCGCCCGTGTCGAGCAGCCTGCGGAATTCGCGTTTCAGAAAGTTCTCTGTCCAGCCGGTCATGTCCTGTTCGCCGTAGTACGCCGCGTCGTACTCCTTTCCGCGCACCGTGATCCGGTCGATGCGGAGAGGCTCCATGGGGTGGAGCAGGACCTCGGCGGTGGACGGCATGTCCCTCCACACCGTGCCGTCGGAGATGTAGTACTCCCTCTTGACCGTTCCGTCTTTTTTCGTGTAGTCGATCATAAAGACCTGACCGGTCTGAATGTCCATCGCGGGGTAATTGTTGTAAGGCAGGACCATTCTCGTTTTCGTGCGATCCTTGAAATCGTCATAGGCGCCCTCAAGCCGCCAGAAGGCGCGTTTTTGATAGATGTCCGACCACGAGGACATGTCCGCTTCGCCGAAATAACTCGCCTCGTATTCCTTGCCGTCGATGGTGATTTTGTCCGTGCGGATCATATTCATCACTCCTTTAACTGAGATCGAGAAGTGAAGACGCGGAGTATTCCGGAGAACGCAGTCTTCCCGCCGCGCGGCGTTCGGGTTAAACCCGTGAAAGCTCTGGAACGCGCGCGCGAAGGAAACGGGCGAATCGTACCCGTATTTCAGCGCGGTGTCGAGCACCTTTGCGTCATGGTATTTCAGCTCTATGCCCGCGAGAGTCAGACGCCGCTTGCGCGCATATTCCGCGACGGTCACCCCGGTAAGTTGAAGGAAAAGGCTGTTCAAGTCGGAATAGGAACAGCGGGCTATCCGACTCAATTCCCCCTTGTCGGGCTTGTCCGTCAGGCTCTGTTCAAGGGCGTCCACGACCGCGTTCAGTCTTTCGGTAATCAGTTCCATGTCTTCACCTCCCGTCACCGCTATTATACACGGACCGAAAAGAGAATGCGCAACTTTTATTGAGAAGTTTTATTCGAGGAAGCGGCAGTTCAGAGCGCTATAAAGTCCGGAATCTGTAGAACGACAGGCCATCCGGATTTGAAAAACGGCAGTCGACCGGAAGACTGCGTGCCGCATCAAACCTCGTCAGCCCTCCCGGTACCGCGATGCCTGCACTTCAAACATGTTCCGGTAGACCTCGCAGCGTTCCATCAAATCCCGATGACACCCGTCGCCGATGATCCGACCGTCCTCGAATACCAGGATCCGGTCGAAATCCACCACGCTGGAAAGACGGTGGGTGATGAACAGAACTGTTTTGTTCGCCATACAGGTTTTGACGTCCTGAACGAACTCGTATTCGCTGATGGGATCGAGGGAGGACGTCGGCTCGTCGAAAACCACGACCTCATGATCCTGATACAGCGCGCGGGCCAGAGCGATTTTGTGCCACTGTCCTTCGGACAGATCGGTTCCCTCGGGATCGTACTGCTTGTTCAGGTTGGTTTCATATCCCTTTTCAAGCTGACGGATGAATTCATCCGCTCCCG
>SVQK01000028.1 GCA_015065385.1 Oscillospiraceae bacterium
GCCTATTTATTTCGCGCGACTCCCTCAGTCACTGCGGTGACAGCTCCCTCGGTGCACGCATCTGGTGATTCGTGAGGGAGCCTTGGGGGTTAAGAATAAAGCGATCCGTCTAAATGAGCGTTTACTGAAAAGGTTGAGCGCGTCGGCCCTTTCCGTCACAGTCTTCGACTGCGCCCCCTCTCCCGGCGGGCGAGGCAAGGAGGAAGCTGAACTTTATCATGCAGTCTCCTTTCATGCGCGTTTCGATCGCTGTTTGCGTCGCGTCAGCATAGCAAACCGATGAATTTCGGTGAAGCCGGAATTCATCGCATGGTGTCGGCTGACGCATCATAGTCCGCGCGAGGATTGGGATATCCGATCAGATTCGGATGCAGGGACGAGCTGTCGCCTTATGCCATATGGCCAAGGAAACCCCCGCACGGGGGGAAACCTGCGGCCTGAGCTGGTGTCCCCCCGTGCCTCCCGCCCCGAGTGGGGCAATCCAATCCGCAAATGCGGAGCATTTGCGACTCCTCCGTCGAAGGGTCAGCAGCCCCTTCGAGCTGATGCAGACAGCGGGATCCGACGCAGTCGTGATCAGATCGGTTCGAAGTCCGCCGCGCCGTGCTTGCAGAGGGGGCAGACGAAGTCTTCGGGGAGCTCTTCGCCCTCGTAGACGTAGCCGCAGATCTTGCAGACCCAGCCTTTTTTGCCTTCGGTCTGCGGCTTCGGCTTGACGTTGTCCTGATAGTAGGTGTAGGTCATCGTGTCGCGGTCGGAGAGGACGCGGGCTTCGGTGACGGTGCAGATGAACATGCCGTGGGTGTCGAGATCGACGTAGCTCTCCACCTTGAGCGACATGAAGGCGTTGATGTACTTCGGCAGGAACACCAGTCCGTTGTCGGAGCGGAGGACCTCCTGACCCTCGAATTTATCGACGCTTCTCCCGCTCTGGAAGCCGAACCGCTCGAAGACGGAGAACGGCGCGTCCACGGACAGGCAGTTGACGTTCATCACGCCCGTCTGCTTGACGATGTGGTGGGAGTAGTTCTGCTTGTTGATGCAGACGGCGACGCGGTTCGGGGTGTTCGTGACCTGGGAGACCGTGTTGACGATGAGGCCGTTGTCGCGCTTGCCGTCGTTCGTGGTCACGACGTACAGGCCGTAGCCGATGCGGAAGAGGGCGGTCATGTCGCTCTTGTTCGCTCTGTCGGAGGACTGGGCGACGTATTCGCGGCAGAGCTCGTCGGTGAGGGCCTCGATCTGCGCCTTGTTCTCGTCGGTGAGGGCGGATTTGATCGTCACGGTCGGCTCGGCGAAGGTGATGCCCTTCGACTTTTCGAAGATCGCGCGGATGGTCTTCGCGGCCTGCGGGGCCCATGTGCCGTTTTCGATGACGGCGACGGTGCGCTTCTGGAAGTTCCGCTCGGTGAGGTGCTCGAGGAATTCCCGCATGAAGGGGAAGATGTCGGCGTTGTAGGTGGTCGTCGCTAAGACGAGCTTGGAGTAGCGGAAGGCGTCCTCCACGTTCTCGGCCATGTCGGAGCGGGCGAGGTCGGTCAGCACGACCTTCGGGCAGCCCTTTTCGCGCAGCTTGTCCGCCACGAGCTCCGCGGCCTTCTTCGTGTTGCCGTAGACGGAGGTGTAGGCGACGAGGATGCCTTCGGTCTCGGGCGTGTAGGAGGACCAGAGGTTGTAGAGATTCAGGTAGTAGGGGAGGTTTTCGGCGAGGATCGGGCCGTGGAGCGGGAGGATCTTTTCGATGTCGAGGGCGGCGGCCTTTTTCAACAGGGCCTGCACCTGCGCGCCGTACTTGCCGACGATACCGAAGTAGTACCGTCTGGCCTCGCACGCCCAGTCGTCCTCGGGCTTTGCGAACTCCCCGCCCGCCGCGCCGAACTTGCCGAAGCCGTCCGCGGAGAAGAGCAGCTTGTCCTTTGCATCATAGGTGACCATGACCTCCGGCCAGTGGACCATGGGGGCGAAGACGAAGGTCAGCTCGCGCCCGCCCAGGGAGAGGGTGTCCCCGTCCTTCACGACGACGCGGCAGTCCTCGAATTCGGTTCCGAAAAACTGCTTCATCATGGCGAAGGTCTTGGTGTTGGCGACCACGGCGGCGTCGGGATAGACGCTCTTGAACCGCATGATGTTCGCGGAGTGGTCGGGCTCCATGTGCTGGACGACGAGGTAGTCCGGCTTGCGGTCCCCGAGGATCTCCGCGAGGTTGTCGAGCCATTCGTGGCTGAACCGGGCGTCTACCGTGTCGAACACGGCGATCTTTTCATCGGCGACGACGTAGGAGTTGTAGCTCATGCCCTCCGGAACGACGTACTGCCCCTCGAACAGGTCGATGGACCGGTCGTCCACGCCGGCATAGAACACGGTTTCGGTGATTTTTTTCATAGGGTAAAATCCTCCGTTGGGGGGAAAATGAATTTTGTTTACCGGGTTTATTATACAGGAACGCGGGGAGGATGTCAAGGCGTTAAGAGCGATGGAGAGCGCGAAGAACGAAGCGCGAAGATCTGCTCAAGGAAGGGGATCGCTCCCGTCACAACCTTTTGAAAGGGAGGGTTGAGGGAGGGGAAACTTTCCGCAGAAAGTGTCCCCTCTTTTACTAAAAACAAAATCTTCCCGCTAAATCTGTGCACGCACGAAATTCAACAGCCGGCTTATCTCCAAACCTGCGCGTTCCTGAATCGGAAGAGACAGCGTCAGCCCTCTCCGTCACAGTCTTCGATTGCGCCACCTCTCCCGGGAGGGTTCCTCCCTACGGGAGGGGGCAAGGGTAAAGTTCAGCGGTGCTTGACGGGTATTTTCCGAACTTTGCGGTCAGATCACAGCGCACGCACGAAATTCAACAGCCGGCTTATCTCCAAACCTGCGCGTTCCTGAATCGGAAGAGACAGCGTCAGCCCTCTCCGTCACAGTCTTCGACTGCGCCACCTCTCCCGGGAGGGTTCCTCCCTACGGGAGGGGGCAAGGGTAAAGATCAGCGGTACTTGACGGGTATTTTCCGAACTTTGCGGTCAGATCACAGCGCGCGCACCAGCTCCTTAAAATGCCTCCCTCTCTCCTCGAAGTTTTTGAAATGATCGAACGACGCGGAGGCGGGGGAGAGGATGACGGTGTCGCCGGGGAGGGCGGAAGCGGCGGCGTCGCGGACGGCGGAGTCGAAGTCGGGGTTCTCGGTCAGCTTGAATCCGTTCTCGACGGCTTTCCGGTAGGCGGGGTGGGACTCCATGGCGGCGCGGATCTTTTCGGCGGTGTCGCCGGTCAGGACCATGCGGCGGACGGTGGAATCCGGGGCGAGGACGGCGTCGGCCAAGGGTTCGTAGGGGATATGCTTGTCGTAGCCCCCCGCGATCAGGACGACGGGGCGGTCGGAGAGGGCGGAGAGGGCGGCGGCGGTCCGGGTCGGCGAGGAGTCGATGGAGCCGTTGATGAAGGTCACGCCGTCCTTTTCCCGCACGAATTCGAGCCGGTGCTCGACGCCTCCGAAGGTCCGCGCGGTCTCGAGGATCCTCTCGGGGGTGGTCGCGCCGTGGGTGAGGGCGATCGCGGTCATATAGTTCGCGGTGTTGTGCAGGCCGGGGAGCTTGATATCGGCCCGGGTCATGACGCGGCGGATCCCTTCATCGGGGAAGGATTCGTAAATCGTGCCGTCGGGATCGAGCCAGACCGCGCTGTCGCCCCTATCCCGGGAGCGGAGCAGGTTTTCCGGGAGGGGCGAGAGGGAGAACCACGTCACGGGAACGCCCTCGGGAAGGCGGGCGGCGAGGGAGCGGGTGACGGCGTTGTCCCAGTTCAGGACGGCGCGTCCGCAGCGCTTCAAGATATTGGCCTTGGCGTCGGTGTACTCGTCCATGCCGGTGTGCCAGTTGAGGTGGTTCGGGGTGATGTTGGTGATCGCGGCGGCCTTCACGGGGGCGTCCACCGTCATGAGCTGGAAGGAGGACAGTTCCACGGCGCAGGCGTCGTCGGGGGTGACCGAATCGATCCGGTAGAGCAGGGGCTCCCCGATGTTCCCGCCGAGGACGACTTTTCCCCTGAGCTTCGGAGAATCGAGCAGGAGGGAGGTGAGGGTGGTGGTGGTGGTCTTGCCGTCCGATCCGGTCACGGCGTACACCGGGCAGGGCTCCTCGTTCAGAAAGAGCTCCATTTCGGACGTGACGACGGATCCGCGGGCGCGGGCTTCGTTCAGCTCGTCGAGATCGGGCCGGATTCCGGGGGAGCGGAACACGAGATCCTCGTCGATCCCGCAGAGGTAGTCCTCCCCGGTGATGAGACGCGCGCCCATGGCGAGAAGGCGGCGGGCGTTCTCCCCGAGCTCTTCGGGGGATTTTCTGTCGCGGACGGTCAGCTCCTTAGCGACCGGCGCGGCCATAGCGGCGAGGGGCATATTCGACACCCCCGCCCCGAGGAGGGAGACGCGTTTTCCTTTGAAATGGCTTTCGGCGTAGTTCATGGCTTACCTCGCGGAAGGTTTTCGGATGGTTCCCCTACATTATACCATCGCGCGGGGAGAAATACAAGCGGGGGAAAAACTTCCGGAAAGTTTTCGGGGGAGCGTGACTTTTGCGGGGGGAAATGCGTCTTTAGGAAGTGAAGAGAGAAGAGTGAAGAGTGAAGAGTGAGCTGAATCGCACGAAAGGAGGTGGGGGCATGGCCAAACAGGATCCGCGGATCACGGACGACGGGCTGCTCGATCTGTTCATTGAGCGGGACGAGCGGGGGATCGAGGAGGCGCGGGAGAGGTACGGGGCGATGTGCCAGAGGATCGCCGCGAACATCCTCGGCTCGGAGGAGGACGCGGAGGAATGCGTGAATGACGTTCTGCTCCGGGCATGGAACGCGATCCCGCCGGAATGTCCCGCGTACTTCGGCGCGTATCTCGCCCGGCTCGCGCGTCACGCCGCTCTGGACCGGATGCGGAGAAGGACGGCGCGGAAGCGGGGCGGCGGGGAAGTCCCCCTGTGTCTGGATGAGCTCGCGGACTGCGCGGGGGACGGGGACGGCTGGGAGGCGGAAAAGGACGCCCGCGAACGGCTGAGGGACGCTTTGAACCGGTTCCTCGCCGCGGAGAAGCCGGAGGTCCGCGCGATCTTTCTGAGACGGTACTGGTACGCGTATCCGATCGGGGAGGTGGCGCGGCTCTCGGGAAAGAGCGAAGGGGCGGTCAAGATGATTCTGGGACGCGCGAAAAAACGGCTGAAAAAGCAATTGGAACAGGAGGGATTTTTGAAATGAAAAACACGGAGCTTTTGTTTGATACGCTCGGGGAGATCGATCCGGGCCTGCTCCCGATCGATGAGACAGAGACGGAGCCGGAGGTCGGATCGGCGGGTTCCCGGGCGGGGCTGAGGCGCAGACGCTGGGAGGTCGTTTTAGCGGCGGCGGCGGTCGCGGTGTTCTTCCTCGCGTCCACGGCGGCGGGGGTGATCGCGGTACGGTTCCGCGTCTCCGTGGCCGATCCGGCGTCGGTGTCCGAAGAAGCAGAGGACGGAGGCGAGGGCGTGATCGGACGGCTCAGAGAGCTGTTCACCGTCTGGATCGAGGGCTGGAACGGGGCGTTTGTCACGCTCCCGGACGGTGTGCTCGAAACGCTCGAGGGACTCGCGGTATCGGATCCGGACAGGTCGGAAAAGGTTTACCTCGGGGAAGACGGCTCGGTCTATGACAGCAGAACGCCGGAGGAACGGGAAAAGGCCGGGGAAAGCCTGCTGTTCGGCAGCTGGGAGGACGCCGCGGACTTTCTCGGCTGCGGGATGCTGACCAGTCCGCTTTTGTCCGGGGCAGGAGACGGCGAGAAGATCGAGCTGGGGTACAACAACGGGGACGAGGCGCATCGGGGGATCCGGAGCGTCCATCTTTGGAACACGGTCATCCGCTCCGGGGCAAGGTGCATGACGTCGGTCGTGATCCCCCTGAACCGGGAGTCGGTCGAGGCGTACAGCGGCGGGCACAGCACCAACGCGCCGGACGCACGGACCGGGGAGCCGGGGGAATGGGTCAGCGGACAAGGCTTTGACGTGCTGCTGATGTCATACCGGGTGGGGCGCGACATGTTTGTCTCCGCGCAGTTTGAGCACGGGGGGATCATTTACCGCGTGATTGTTGTCCATCCGTCGTACGATACGGCGAAGGAGAAGGTCACGGAGATTGTGGAGAGTATGAGGTGAGAGGAACAAAAAACAGGGAGTCACCCGCTTGACCGGGGCTCCCCGTTTTCTGTAAGGAGTAAGAAACTGCGTCGGAATTACGCCATCTTCCACACGTTCCCGGTCAGAAGGACCATGACGATGTCGAAGATCCAGGTGACGGGGATGAAGAGCAGGACGATGGAGATGATCAGGGCGACCACGTCCTTCTTGTCGAGCGCGGACACAATGCGGTAGATGCTCCAGATAATGTCCAGCATGGGCAGGGCGAGAATGAGCTTCACGAGAAGGGGCATTCCTTCAAGGCTTTGAGTGAACTGTTTCATGGCGGTCTCCTTTTCCTGATTGAATTCGGTTTCGGCGTCCGGATCTGCTCCGGCCCTCTTGACGCCTCCATTATACCCCTCCCCGGCGCGCTTGTCAAGAAATCCGGATTAGAAGATGATGAAGCCGGGGTTAGAAAAAACGCGCGGGATTTTCCGACGGCTTCCCTCCTCCCTTGCAATTTTCCCCGGTGTGTGGTACAATGGGGAAGAACGAAAGACTTCAACCGCGCTTTATGGGTACAGCCATCCCCCATACCCCTTTTGAAAGTTCTTTGCCAGGCTTTCTTCCAAGAAAGCCGCGTCTCCCCCTTTTCCATTGATTTCGAATAAACTATATTTCGAGGTGCTCCATGAAAAATCAAAAGCTCTGCGGGATCCTGCCCGCGCTTCTGACGCCGTTCTGCGAATCCGGAGTGAACCGGGCCGCGCTCTGTGCGCTGACCAACCGGCTGGCGGACGCGGGCGTCCACGGCCTGTATGTGGGCGGATCGAGCGGCGAGATGATCCTGATGACCGAGGACGAGCGGAAGGACCTGCTCGAAGGCGTGATGGAGTCCGTCGGCGGGCGGCTCACGGTGATCGCGCACGTCGGCACCACCTCCACGGCGGGGAGCCTTGCGCTGGCCCGTCACGCGGAAAAGTGCGGCGCGGACGCCGTTTCCTCGGTGACGCCGCTCTACTATAAGTACGGATTCCGCGAGGTCAAGCACTATTACGAGCGGCTGGCGGCGGAGACGTCCCTCCCCGTCATCATTTACAATATTCCCGCGCTGACCGGCACGACGCTGACGACGGAGCAGCTTTCCGAGATCCTCTCGATCCCGAACGTCGGCGGCATGAAGTTCACCTCGTCCGACTTCTTCCAGCTCGAGCGGATCCGCGCGGCGTTCCCGGACAAGGTGTTCTACAACGGATCGGACGAAATGCTGCTCTCCGGACTGGCGGCGGGCGCGGACGGCGGGATCGGATCGACCTACAACGTCCAGCCGAAGCGCATCCTCGCGGTGTACAACGCCTATCGCGCGAACGACATGAAGACCGCCCTCGCGCAGCAGGCAAAGGCGAACGAGCTGATCGCCGCGGTGCTGAAATTCGGCGTCCTGCCGTCCTGCAAGATGCTCTTGAAGCTGCGCGGCCTCGATGTCGGCCAATGCCGCGAGCCGTTTCTGCCGCTTGACGACGAAGCCGTGGAAGCGCTGAAAAAGCTGGAGGCGGAGTAAAGGTTTTCAGCCTTTCATAAAGCCTTTTCGCATTTTATCACAGAATTCAGGAGTTCAATCATCATGTACATCGATCCTGCCGGTGCGCGGTGGTTCAAGGGGAACCTGCACACGCACACGACAAACTCGGACGGGCGGATGGATCCGTCGGACTGCGCGGCGCTTTACCGGGCGCGGGGGTACGATTTTCTCAGCCTGACCGACCACTGGAAGATTTCAGAGACCCGGACGCACGAAAGCGGGATTTTGCTCCTGTCCGGGACGGAGTACGACTTCGGGCGGAGCGCGGCGGAGGGGATTTTTCACATTGTCGCCGTCGGGTACCGGGAGGATCCGGGGATCGTCCGGGGGCGGGACACGCCGCAGAGCTGCATCGACAAGATCCGCGCGGCGGGCGGGCTGGCGTCTCTGGCGCATCCGGCGTGGTCGCTGAATACGCTCGATCAGCTCCTGCCCCTCGGCGGGGTGGATTACACGGAGATTTTCAACAGCACGTCCGACTTGCCGCACAACTGCCGCCCGTATTCGGGGGAGACGGTGGATCTTCTGGCGGCGCGCGGGGTGTTCTGGAAGACGGCGGCCGTGGACGACGCGCACTGGTACGACGGGGACGAATGCCGCTCATTCATTTACGTCCGCGCGGAGGAGTGCACGGAGGAGGCGATCCTTCGGGCGATGCGGGCCGGAGCGTTCTACTCGTCGCAGGGGCCGCGGCTTTCCGTCCGGCGGGACCGGGAGGCGGGGACCGTCACGGCGGACTGCCCGGAGGAGGACGGGGTGAAAAGACTCGTGTACTTCACGGACGCGGCGTGGACGAACCACCGCTCGGACACCGCGGAGCCGGGGAAATCGCTGACGAGCGGGACATTCGCGCTGACGGGCCGGGAGACGTTCGTCCGGGTGGAAGCCGTGGACGGCGCGGGCCGGTACGCGTGGGCGCAGACGGTGAGGGTGAAGTGAGAGAAGAGAGAAGAGTGAAAAGAGAAAGGGATCCGTTCGGGGCCTCTGCGTGGGGCCGGGAGCGGATCCTTTTTGAGTGAGGGAGGTCAGAGGGGATGGGGTACGGGGGAGGGGGCGTCGAACGTCAGGGGGTGGGAGCGGCGGTCGTCTGTCCGGCGACGGTGCGGGCGAGGATCCTTCGGTCGGCGGCGGTGAGGGAGTTGTCGGAATTCAGATCCGCGGCGCGTCGGTCGAGGATCTTTGCTTCATACTCCGGCCAGTTTGCGAGGGCGCGGGAGAGGATGGTGAGGTCGAGGTGGTTGACAAAGCCGTCGGAGTTGAGGTCGCCGGGGAGGAAAGCGGGAGGATCGGGGAGGATTTCAAGCGCATAGCCGTACCACTTGCCCTCGTTGTCTGTGATGAAGCCGGAGGCGTATTTCTTGTAGCAGTAGACTGTGAAACCGTCCGCGCAATCCTTGAAGATATCTCTATCGACAGTCGTCGGCGCGTTGCCGAGGAAAGCTGCGCCCTCAAGGGCTGAACAACCGTAAAACGCATAGGCCTCGATCGACGTCACGCTGTCCGGGATCGTCAGACTTCCCGTGAAGCCGGAACAGCCGGAAAATGCAAACCACCTGATCGACGTCACGCTGTTCGGGATCGTCAGACTTCCCGTGAAGCCGGAACAGCCGTAAAATGCAGTGTCCCCGATCGTTGTCACGCTGTTCGGGATCGTCAGGCTTCCCGTGAAGCCGGTACACTCGAAAAACACACTATTTCCGATTGACGTCACGCTGTTCGGGATTGTCAGATTGCCCGTGAAGCCGGAACAGCCTTCAAATGCAGAGCTTCCGATCGACTTCACGCTGTCCGGGATCGTCAGACTTCCCGTGAAGCCGGAACATCGCCAAAATGCATATTTCCCGATTTTCGTGATGCCCATATTCAAGCGCAGGGATTTCAGCCCGGAAGAATAAGCTCCCCATGACGCTGTTGTTGTCTCCCGAATGTTATCCAAATCATAATCCCACATCTCCCCCGTCCCGCTGATGTCGAGCAGTCCGTCCTTATACAGCGTCCACGTCAGATTGTCCCCGCACGGGCCGGAATCCACAACTCCCCCGTGACTCTCCTCCGCCAGAATCCCCGTCCCGAGAAGTCCGGCAAGAAGAAATAGGACAACCGCCGTCAAAACCCCTTTCGCGTGTCTCATGTCACATCCTCCGCTCAAAGCTAAAAATTCGCCCGGACAGATTTCATCCCCTCTCTGCCCGGGCGCGATTCTCTGTGTGTTCTATTATACGGGATTCCCCGTCGGCGTTCGTGAACAAAATACTGCCGATGTGTGAACATTCCCCCCCCCGACGGCCTTCTCCCCCCTCACTCTAAAAAATACACCTCCATATCCCTCACCAGCCCTTCGATGCTCATGAGCGGGGCGTTGGGGTCGTCGTCGGGCATCCAGATATCGACCTGCCACGGCTCGAGCGGGCCGGTGTCCTCCGCGATGCGGTAGCCGAAGTCGTAGCGGTCGTTCTTGATGTACATGCGGGTGCCGAGGGGGATGTAGTCAAGGTTCGTGGCGGCCGTGTGCGTGCTGACGTAGGCCCCGGAATAGGTGTACCCGTAAATGTTGTAGTAGGTCGCTATGCAGGTTTTGCGCCACGAATAGGGGTAGAGCGTTCCGTCGCGGCCTTTGACCGTTCCGCCGACGCCGACCTCGGCCTTTGCCGGGATCATCGGGCTGACGACCTCCTCCCATTCGAGGCGGCGGCCGATCTCCACGCCGTTCAGATAGGTGACGGAGTAGTGGAAGATGCTCTCGCCGTCCGCGCCCGGCTGGATCGTGCGGACGCTGCCCCGCCGGATGGTGTCCACGGGGATCTTCTCGGTGGTGCGGGGCACGGTGCGGCGGACGGATTCGGTGACGGTGACCGCCTTGTCGATGGAGACTCCCTCCAGCCCCGCGAGGACGCGGGCGAGGTGCAGGCGGTCGGCGGGGGTGACGGATCCGTTGAAATCCAGATCCGCGGCGCGCCGGTCGAGGATCTTTTCCTCATACCCCGGCCAGCCGGAGAGCGCGCGGGAGAGGATCGTGAGGTCGAGCGCGCTGACCGTGCCGTCGGAGTTGACGTCCCCGGGGAGATAGGAAGCGCGCGCTTCAAGCGTGTCTCCGTACCGTACGCCGGTCGAAGCGGTGCCCTCCCCTTCCGCCGCCAGAGTCCCCGGGACGAGAAGTGCGGCGTGTCCGAAAAACAGGAAAAGCGCGAGGGACGCGAAAAGAATCTTTGTCGTTTTCATAGGTTTTCCTCCGTTATTTGCCCGGATCCGATGCCGTCTTCCCCCCGCGGCGGAAGGAGCGTCATCCTCTCCCGCACCGCGCCGCGGATCCTCCCGCAAACGCCCTGAAAATCCCGCTCCACCGTCCCGTTGGGAAAACGCAGGACTTCGATGCCGTATTTCCGAAGGATCCTCGTCCGCCCCGCGTCATACGCCTCCGCGTCCGGCTCCCCGTGCTGGCATCCGTCCACCTCCACCACCAGCCTCGCGGCATGACAGTAGAAGTCGGCGATGAATCCGCAAATCGTTTTCTGCCGCTGAAACCGCACGGGAAAAGTGCGCAGAAAGTCATACCACAGATGATTCTCCTGCGGCGTCGCATTCTTGCGCAGCTCTCTCGCGCGCGGGATCAGCTCGGACTTGTATGGTAAAGACATATGACGCTCCTTTCGTCATGGAGATTGACACTCCCTCCGTCACGGCTTTTCAGTCCGTGCCACCTCCCTCCGAGAGGCTCCTTCTGCGAAGGCGGCTTTTACCACCCCTGTCTCATTCACCGTAGACGGATCTCGAACAGCTTAACCCCCAAGGCTCCCTCACGAATCGTCAGATTCGTGCACCGAGGGAGCTGTCACCGCAGTGACTGAGGGAGTCGCGTGAAAAAATAAAGCATGAAAACAAGAACGTTTCGGAGGATCGCTTTTCTATTCACACCCATTTTCCGCTTCAAGTTTTTTAGGAAACTCCCTCCGTCACGGCTTTTCAAGCCGTGCCACCTCCCTCTGAGAGGGAGGCTTTTAGCGTAGGAGAATCTCGTATGGCTTAACCCCCAAGACCCCCTCACCCCTTCTTCTCCATCTCCCTGATCTTGTCCCGCAGGAACGCGGCCTCTTCGAAGCGCAGCTCCTTCGCGCACTGGAGCATTTCGGCCTTGAGCCGTTCGATTTCCTGCGCGGGCGAAAGATTGGCGGAGACCTTCGCGGAGTCGCCGGGGGTGCCGGTCTTCTGCTTGTCCCGGCGGCCCTTTTTGTTCCGGTTCTCGTCGGAGACGCCGATCTGAATGAGATCCGCGACCTTCTTTTCGATCGTCTTCGGCGTGATGCCGTGCGCCTGATTGTAAGCGATCTGGATCGCGCGGCGGCGTTCCGTCTCGTCAATGGCTTCGCGCATGGAGTCCGTGATCTTGTCGGCGTACAGAATCACCTTGCCGCCCGCGTTTCTTGCCGCCCGTCCGATCATCTGGATCAGCGACCGCGCCGAGCGGAACAGCCCCTCCTTGTCCGCGTCGAGGATCCCCACGAGCGTCACCTCGGGCAAATCGATCCCCTCGCGGAGCAGGTTGATGCCGACCAGCACGTCGTATTTCCCGAGTCTCAGATCCCGGATCAGCTCCATCCGCTCCATCGTCTCGATCTGATGGTGGATGTACTTCACGCGGATCCCCTGCTCGTCGAGGTACTCCGCGAGGTCCTCCGCCATCTTCCGCGTCAGGGTCGTCACAAGCACCCGCTCTCCCCGGGACGTGCGCGCGCGGATCTCTCCGATGAGGTCGTCCACCTGCGTTTCCACGGGCCGGACCTCCACCTCGGGATCGACCAGCCCCGTCGGGCGGATGATCTGCTCCACGATCTGCTCCGCCTTTTCCTCCTCGAATTCGGCGGGCGTCGCGGAGACGGTCACGACCTGATTCAGCTTGGCCTCGAACTCGTCGAAGAACAGGGGCCGGTTGTCAAACGCGGAGGGCAGGCGGAACCCGTATTCGACCAGATTCGTCTTTCTGGCCCGGTCGCCGCCGCTCATCCCGCGGACCTGGGGCAGGGTCACATGGCTCTCGTCCACGAACATGATGTAGTCGTCGGGGAAGTAGTCGAGGAGGCAGTAGGGCGTGGATCCCGGCTCCCGTCCGGCGAAGACGCGGGAATAGTTCTCGATCCCGGAGCAGAAGCCGACCTCCCGGAGCATTTCGAGGTCGTACCGCGTCCGCTCCTCGATGCGCTGTGCCTCGAGCAGGCGGCCCTGCGAACGGAACCACTCCGCCCGCTCGGTCATCTCCTCCTCGATCTCCCGGAAGGCCCGCTCCCGCATTGCCGGATCGACCATGTAGTGGGTCGCCGGGTAGATCGCCGCGTAGTTGAGCACCTCGAAGATCTCGCCGGTCAGCGGGGAGACCTCGGACACCCGGTCGATCTCGTCCCCGAAGAACTCCACGCGGATCGCCCGGTCGGTGTAGCCCGCGGGGTAGATCTCGAGCGTGTCGCCGCGCACCCGGAACTTGTCCCGGACGAAGTTGACGTCGTTCCGCTCGTAGGCGATGGAGACGAGCTTCGCCATGAGCGCGGACATGGAGATCTCCATCCCGGGCCGGACGCCGACAATATGACCCGCGTATTCCTCAGGCGGGCCGAGGGAGTAGATGCAGGAGACGGACGAGACGATGATGACGTCGCGCCGCTCGAACAGGGCCGAGGTGGCGGAGTGGCGGAGCTTGTCGATCTCGTCGTTGATGAGCGCGTCCTTCTCGATGTACATATCCTTGCCGGGGATGTAGGCCTCGGGCTGGTAGTAGTCGTAGTAGGAGACGAAATACTCCACCGCGTTTTCCGGAAAGAACTCCCGGAACTCCGTGCAGAGCTGCGCCGCGAGGGTCTTGTTGTGCGAGAGGACGAGGGTCGGCCGGTTGAGGTTGGCGATGACGTTCGCCATGGTGAAGGTCTTGCCGGAGCCCGTGACGCCGAGCAGCGTCTGCCAGCGCATGCCCGCCTCGAGCCCCGCGGTGAGCTTCTCGATGGCCTCGGGCTGATCCCCGGTCGGCTTGAACGGCGCAACCAGCTTGAATCGGTTGTCTTTCATAAAGAGCACCTTTCGGAAAGGGTTGATCACTATTTCTTCGGGTTCGTCTTTCTCCATCAGCCCGAAGGGTCACCCCTGACCCTTCGGCGGAGGAAGGCAGGGCGGACAGTTGTTGAGAAAAGCCGAAGGTTTTTAGAAGGAAGAGGGGACACTTTCTGCTGTGCGAATAAAGGAAAGGCAAAAGGCTGAGTTTTGCAGATTGTGTTTTATAGATTGTGCTGACAGTTTTGGGGGAAAGTATGGTTGTTCGTAAGGAAGAGGGGACACTTTCTGCGGAAAGTTTCCCCTCCCTCCACCCTCCCTTTCAAAGGGGTTAAGGGGGAGAGCGATCCGTCTCTTGAATGTGAGGGGAAAGGGGAGAGTGAGTCGGCCCTCTCCGTCACCGTCTCCGACGGCGCCACCTCTCCCAGAGGGCGAGGCAAGGGTTAAGCTGAACTTATCATGTTCCCGTTTCCAATGCGCGTTTCGATCGCTGTTTGCGTCGCCCCCTTGGGCAGAGCAAACCGATGAATTTCGTCCCCGACGGAATTCATCGCATGTTTCAGCTACACAAGCATAGTCCGCGCGAGGATTGGGATACACAATCGGATTTCGATGCAAGGGCGAGCTGTTCTGTTATGCCATATGGCCAAGGGGGACCCCCGGGAGGGGTACCTTCGGCCTGAGATGGTATCCCTCCCGGCGCC
>SVQK01000029.1 GCA_015065385.1 Oscillospiraceae bacterium
AGGAAGCCGGGTTTCGTGATCGGTGCCTCGTTGCCCGGATCTTCCAGATCCAGACCCTCGTGCGAAAGATGCCAGAGATTCTTGTCCTTGGAATAGTTTGTCTCACGGCTGATCTTCAGCGGTATATGATGGGCTTCGGCATAATCGATCTCTTCATCCCTGGATTTCAGATCCCATTCCCGCCACGGGGCGATGACATGCATGCCCGGAGCGAAATGCTGGATGGCAAGTTCGAATCTGACCTGGTCGTTGCCCTTGCCGGTGCAGCCATGGCAGATGGCGTCGCAGTTTTCGGCCTTGGCGATCTCAACGAGGCGCTTGCCGATCAGCGGACGGGCGAAGGAGGTGCCCAGCAGGTACTTGCCCTCGTAAATGGCGCCGGCCTTCATGGTCGGCCAGATGAAGTCTTCGACGAATTCCTTGCGCAGATCCTCGATGTAGAGCTTGGACGCGCCGGTTTTCAGCGCCTTTTCCTCGAGTCCGTCGAGCTCCGTGCCCTGGCCGACGTTTCCGGAAACGGCAATGACTTCGCAGCCCGGATAGTTGTCCTTCAGCCACGGAATGATGATGGAGGTGTCCAGTCCGCCGGAATATGCGAGCACGATTTTTTTGATCTCTTTTGCCATGATGACGCTCCGTAAATATTTATTGTAAGGGATAGTATAATTATACGCCCCCGGCCCGTTCTTTGCAATGGCTATCCTATACAAATCCGACAGCGCATCCGTCGTGATTCTGGTCAATAAAACATAAATTCCCGGGGCTTGATTCGGAATCGGCGGGCAGAATAAACGGCGAGAACTGAGAAAGGAGACGATTTGAACATGAAAATACGAACCATCGCCGCGCTCTTGGCGGTTCAGCTTTTGACCGCACCCGCCGCGGAGGGGATCGGATTCTTCGATCTGTTCGGGCAGGGACGGAGCGAGACGGAGACGGAAACCGAGGAAGAGGATTTCACCCCGAAGCGCGGCCGGTTTGCCCCGGAGCGGAAATCCGGACACCGTGAAAAGCCCGCGGGATCCCGTTCCGGCCGCGCAGAATGCCTTCCGTGTGCCGCAGCTCCATCCGGAACCGGGTACAGCTGGTATGCCGCGCACCAGAAGGACGGAAAGCGTCCCCCGGCTCCGGCTGAGATCCCGCCCGTCGGGGAGCACGGAGGATATTACCTCGGGGCGGACGAGCCGGTCGTCTATCTGACCTTCGACGCGGGATACGAGAACGGAAATGTGGCGAAGATCCTCGACGGGCTGAAAGCGGAGGGAGTCCCCGGCGCGTTCTTCATTCTCGAGAATCTGGTGAACCGCAATCCGGAGCTGGTCAGGCGGATGGTGGACGAAGGGCATCTTGTCTGCAATCACACCGCGCGTCACAAGGACATGACCGCTTTCTCGGAGACCGAATTCAAGGAAGAACTCGGACGGATGGAGGAGGCCTACCGGAATCTGACCGGCATGGAACTGTCCCGGTACTACCGCCCGCCGGAGGGGAGGTTCACCGTCTCGAATCTCGACTGGGCGCGGGAGTTGGGCTATTCCACGATCCTCTGGAGCTTTGCCTACGCCGACTGGGACAACGGCAAACAGATGCCGCCCGACAAAGCGCTTGAAAAGGTGCTGGCCGGAGCGCACAACGGCATGGTCCTCCTTCTGCATCCCACGTCCGCCACCAACGCGGAGATCCTGCCCGCTCTGATCCGGGGCTTGAAGGACAGGGGATTCCGCTTCGGCACGCTGGACGAGCTGACGGGAGGCGGAGGAGTTGGCGCGTAAAAGCCGGTTCATCCTTCCCGCGGTTCTTCTGTCGCTGACGCTGGCGTATCCGTTCCCGGCGATTTCCGCGCGGGCCGAGGAGGATATCGTCTACTCCTGCGCGTCCGTGGAGAAGCGGATCGCCCTGACCTTCGACGACGGCCCGCATCCCACCCTGACCCGGGAGATCATCGAGATCCTCCGCGAGAACGGCGTGAGCGCCACCTTTTTCCTCGTCGGTGAGAACGCGGAATGGTTCCCGGAGATCGTGCGGGAGGAGGCGGAGGCCGGGTTCGAGCTGGGCAACCACACCTGGTCCCACGCCAACCTGCGGGAATCGGACTATGATACGGTCTGCCGGGAAATCGACGCGGGCGAGGACGCGGTCTGGAGCAACTTCGAGTACCGCACCCGCCTGCTCCGCCCTCCGGGAGGATGCCTGAACAACGAGGTGATCCGCGCGGCGAGGGAACGGGACTATACCCTCGTCTGCTGGTCGGTGGATACGCGGGACTGGGCGCATACGCCGTCCGACGCCATTGTGAAGAATGTGTTGAGCAACGTAAGCGGCGGGGATATCCTTCTGTTCCACGACTATATCTCCGGAGGGTCTCCCACGCCCGCGGCTCTGCGGATCCTCATTCCGGAGCTGAAACGCCGCGGATTTGAATTCGTCACCGTCTCCGCCCTGATCGAGAGCGGGAGAAGCGGGTGACGGCGAAATGATTCATTAACCAGCAAATGCGTTCGAGCGGGAGTCTTGATCCTCCGTCCGAACGCATTTTTTGCGCCATCCCGCCCGCTTTTGGCAAGACTTTTTTCGGCACAGCCAAACGGCAAACGCAAAACGACCGTCCGGCAAATGCTTAGCACAGCAGAGAAAAGCCCGCAAGCCGCTTTGACAGCATACGGGTTCTTTGTGCTTCTCGAATTTACAGCAGCATGATCCCTGCCTCGCCTGCCATCCGGCGCGTTTCCTCGTCCCAGACGGAAGCCTGGACCTCGCCGATGTGAGCCGTCTGCATCATGAGCATGCAGAGCCGGGACTGCCCAATGCCGCCGCCGATGGTCAAGGGCAGCTCGTCGTTCAAAAGCATTTTGTGGAAGGGCAGCTCCGCCCTTTCCTCGCATCCGGCCTCTTTCAGCTGGCGGCGGAGGGCGTCTGCGTCAACCCGGATCCCCATCGAGGAGATTTCGAAGGATTCGCCGAGCACGTCGTTCCAGAGGAGAATGTCCCCGTTCAGGGTCCAGTCGTCGTAGTCCGGGGCGCGTCCGTCGTGCGGCTTTCCGCTTTTCAGCTTGCCGCCGATCCCCATGAGGAAGGTGGTGGGATGCTCCTTCACCCATGCGTGTTCCCGCTCCTTCGGCGTGAGGGAGGGATAGCGGTCCTCCAGCTCCTGCGCCGTCACAAAGGAGACCTCCGGGGTGATGCGGCATTCCAGCTGCGGAAACTCATACCGCAGGGCGTTGTTGGTGGCGACCACGGCGGAGACGATCTTGTTCACCGTTTGGCGGAGATAGGCTTCGTTCCGCATGCTCCGGTCGATCACCTTTTCCCAGTCCCACTGATCCACATATACCGAATGGAGGTTGTCCAGCTCTTCGTCGCGGCGGATGGCGTTCATGTCCGTGTAAAGCCCCTTACCCACATAGAAGTCGTACCGTTTCAGCGCGAGCCGCTTCCACTTGGCGAGGGAATGAACTACCTGCGCGCTCTTTCCCACAGCGGGAATGTCGAATTCAACGGGACGCTCCACGCCGTTCAGGTTGTCGTTCAGACCGGAATCCCCCTCTACGAACAGGGGCGCGGATACACGGCGCAGATTCAGCTCAATGGCCAGATTCATCTGGAAGGTCCGCTTGATGTAATCGATGGCGGTCTGGGTTTCGTAGACGGCAAGTCTCGGTTTGTAGCCGTTCGGCATTTGGAACATGACTGTATATCCTTTCAATAATGGGTCGGAAATGGGATGAGGGGCGCGAATCAGAGCGTCCGGGACAGAACGAACGGTTCGAGATCCGGGGGCAGGGCGGGAAGGCGAGGCCGGTCGAACACCGTTCCGAGGGGCGTATCCCCGTTGAAGAATCCGCCGTTTTTCAGAACGAACGCGCCTTCCTCGTCGAACGCTCCGCCGTAATCGAGCCGCCAGCCCCGTCTGGCTGTGGCGTCGCCGGTGAACCGGAGTCTTCTCGGCGTGAACCAGCGTCCCTCTTTCGTTCTGGCCCACGGATTCGAAAAGACGGCCTGACGGGGGAGATACCCGTTCGCGTCGTGGAAGTTCTCGAGGAAGCAGTGGGGCGAGAGGAGCCATGTGTCCGTCTCGGGCCGCAGGAAGGACGCGATCTCCTCGAACCGTCCGGAATCCGGGAAGAAGAAATAGGCCGTGAAGACGCACCGTCCCGTTCCGTCGGGTGAGACCCGCATGAGGAACCGGTGGCGGACGCCGCTCTTCCAGTCGTACACCGCGTAGCTCTGGCCGCCGGCGCCCTCTCCGCCGAACTCTCCCACATGGGTCCGGGCGTTCTTTGAGAGGCAGACCACCCGCCTGTTTTCCGGAATGGAGGACGGATCGTCGGTGACATGGGGACTCCATACGGAAAAGAGGATCCTCCGCTCCGTCTGTGAATTGGTCTGGATGCCGAAATACCCGCCGTCAAAGCCGATGGCCATCGCGTAGGTCCCGACCGGGTCCTTTCCCTCCGGAACGACCGCTTCGTGATAAAACCACTCCACGTCGCCCGCGTCCTTTGTGTCGTAGGTCGCGTGAACGCTGGCGCCGCGCCGCGTCCAGTAGTAATTCTCGTGCTCTGCCGTCGGAACGAATCCCGCCGCGTCCTCCGGTCCGATCCCGTATAAAATCAGCTCGGACGGGGAGGCGAAGAGGTTGCCGCTCTTTTCGATTCCGGAAAGCGAGAGGTGCAGATAGCCCGGCGCGGACGCCTCGTACTCTCCGAAAACGACCTCCGCCGTACCCGGTGCGACCTCCGCCTCACGCGCGATCCCGCCCGCTTCCAGACGAAGGCGCGAGGACTTCGACTGCGGACGGAGCTTCAGCGCGGCGCGGAACCGGACAGGCCGGACAAAGGAGACATACAGGCCGAATACGGCGTCCGCTCCGTGCCAGTTGGCGATCCCACGCTCCGTCACGACACCGCCCGCGGAGGAGGATTCGAGAAAAGCGCATCCGCCGAGGGGGACGCTGAGGGGAGGTTCGGACATGGGACGATTCCTTTCTTTGCGTGGGAAACGGATTTGACAATGCTTATTTTATCATTCTTCCCCCGCGGTGTCAAGCGTCTTTCGTCGGGAGAAAGCTGTGAAAATGACCGATTCCGCGGCGTCGGCGTCTGAAACGCTTGTCAAAAACAGGAAAATTCAATTATTTTGAAACTTTTTCACGAAAAGCTCTTGACTGCTGTAGTAAATAAGGGTATAATATATTGTGTCGAATACCCGACCGGCCGCGGTCAGGGAACCGCACACCCGGAACGCGGCGCACATTACTTTCAGAAGGAGAGATACCGTTATGGAAGACACGATGATCAAGCTGCCCGCCAGCGAGCTTGAAATCATGCAGGCCATCTGGACGCTTGACGAAGAGGGCGAGAAGTTCATCTCCGCCAGTCTCGTCATGAAGAGATTCCCCGCTCTGAACCGCCTGAAGCTCACCACCGTTCTGACTCTGATCACGAGACTGCAGACCAAGGGCTTCATCCGCACGGACAAGCTGGGCCGTTCCAACTGCTACACGCCCCTCATCAGCTCCGCCGAATACCGGAAATTCGCATACGGCGACTTCGTGGAAAAGGTCTATCGGAATGACCGTCTGGACCTGTTCTCCGCGCTGGTCAACGACGAAGCCCTGACGAAGGAAGATCTCGAAGAGATCAAGGCCATGATCGAAAAGACGGAAAACGAACGGTAAACCGGCAAGACAGCCTGAAGGGAGCCGCGATATGGGAAACAGGATCTTTCTTCTGTTTTTTACGATCGCGGCTCTTTCCCTTGTCTTCTGGTTTTCGGCCTCCCTGCTTCTCGCCGTGCGGAACCGGATGGGGAAGAGCGTGAGGGCCGCGGTCTGGATCCTGATGCTTCCCCTCGCCGTCGTGCCGCTCTTTTTCTCCTTCGCGCCGGTCCGCCTCGCTCTCTTCACCGACGCCGCGGGAGGACTCAGGACGGAAGTCCGGACCGGGCCGGAACGGGAGGACCCGGGAGAGCCGGACGCCTCGGTTTATCTGACCGCGGGCCGCCGGAAAACCGCCGAGGGAGCCGCCCTGCTTTTTCTGACGCTTTGGCTTCTTTCGGCGTCCTCGTCCCTTGCGTTCGGGTTGAGCCAGTATTGGGAGACCGTCAATTTCCTCACGCGGAATTCGACGGAGTGCCGGGACAAACGCGCGCTCGCCGTTTTCGAAGAGGCCGGGCGAAAGGCGGGCGTGCGCCGGTCCGTTTCCCTGCGTGTCATGCACCCGGATCTGAGGCTGTCCCCCTGCATGTGCGGGGCGCTGTCCCCCGCTGTCTTTGTCGGGGAAAGCCTCCTTTCCGCCTGCACGGACAGCCAGCTTGAGCTTGTCTTTCTTCATGAGCTGACCCACATCCGCCATCACGACGGACTGCTCAGGCTCGTGACGCTGCTCGGCACTTCCTTTCACGCCCTGCTCCCCGTGTCGGGACGGGTGCGGGAAGCTGTCGGTGAAGACACGGAGATCCTCTGCGACCGGGACGTGCTGAGGGTCGTCGGGCGGGACCGGCTGGGCGAGTACTGCCGCGTTCTGTACGAGATCGCCTCCCGCAGCGTGGACGGCGGCGCGCTGGGCGGGGGATTGCTCGCTCCGGCTTCCGAGGCGGGGAAAGCGCTTCTCAGCCGGATCCGGATCATGAAAGCGGGAGAGGCGGAATCCTCCCGGAGCGCGTGGGCCGCTCCTCTCTGCGCGCTCGCGCTGAATCTGCTCCTGCTCAATCTGGTATCCGTGGAGAACCCGGACAATCTGAGGCTGGATTTCGTCAACCCTTCGCTCGCGGACGCGCTGGTGACCTATTTCGGACTGACCGATCCACGGGATTTGACCGAGGCGCGGCTCGAGGAGGTGTGGAGCTTGGAGATCTACCGTCCCGCGGGGGAGAACGGGCCGTCTTCCGTGTGGTACTGCACCGTCAACGAGTCGTATCCGGAGCGTTCGCGGGAAGGGAAGGCCTACCCCGCTGATCCGGATTCTTTGCGCCTCGACGATCTGATCCTGTTCCGGGACCTGCGGACGCTGGTCATCGAGGGAAGGCGGTGGGACCTGCCGTTCGATTCCGCTGAACAGCTGGACTGCGCCGTCATCCTGCGGAACTGATCCCGTCCGGGGCGCTTAATTGAAAATAAAGAAGGAAGTATTTTCGATCTTTGTGAAAATATTTCCTTTTTCCTGTTGAAAAACAGTCCGGTTTATCGTATAATACTATAAATCACCATCGAAAGACGGAGGGAAAGGAGGCGCGGTATGAACGGACAGAACGGACGCCGGGACCGGGGCAGCGTGCTCGTCGGACTGTTCCGCGGGAGCAGGATCCTCGGCGCGCTCGACCGGTTCACGGTCTGGGTCTATGCGCTTTTGAAAAACGGCTTGTTCGGATGGATGTTCTCCGGATACCGCGAAGCGCCTTCGTCCCGCGTCCTTCCGCGGATCGCCGCCTCCAAGACGGCAACGCATCTGCGGGAGCTCCGCTTCGGGATCTGCCGCCGGATCGAATCGAGCCTGATCGTGAACGGTGTGCGGCGGCTTGCAAGGCTCCTCCTCGGATGCCGGCTCAAGGTCTGGGGGACCTTCCTCCTCTCCTTCACCGTTTTCTCCGCGATTCAAAAGTTTCTGTTCTTAGCGCTGGAGGGGAAGCTGGATGTTTCCCGTTTCGGCACCTCCGATCTGCTGTTTTACGCCATCGGCCTTGCCGCCATTCCGCTGATCCTCTCGAAAAAGACCCTCGCGGAAGGGATCGCCGATTCTGCCGTCGGGAGGCTGTTCCTCCGGATCACGGCGTTCCGGGAGGAAGATCTCGCGCCGGAAGGGAACGGCGGGCATCTGAATGTGGCGTTCCTTTCGGGGATTTTCTTCGGGATCCTGACATACTGGATCCCCGCCTATCTGCTTCCCCTCGGACTGATCGGCCTGACGGCGGCGTACCTGATCCTGATCCGCCCCGAGCTCGGCGTGCTCGCGCTGTTTTTCGCCATGCCGTGGCTTCCGACCATGGTCCTTGCCGCGCTCGTGATCTATACCGCGCTCTGCCTCATGCTCAAGCTCTTCCGAAGGAAGCGGATTCTGAAGCTCGAGCCGGTGGATCTCTACGCGGCGGCCTTCGCGCTGCTCACCTTCTTCGGAGGGGCGGTGTCCCTGTCCTCCGCTTCGCTGAAGCCGGGCCTTCTGATGGTCTGCTTCATGATGGGCTATTTCCTGACGGTGACGCTCATGCGGTCCCGGGAATGGCTGGTGCGCTGTTCCACGGCCGTTGTGGTGTCCGCCGCCCTGATTTCCCTGTACGGGATCTATCTCTACTTCACAGACGGCGGCTACTCCTCGAAGGCATGGCTGGACAGCGAGATGTTCGAATCCATCCGGGGCCGGGCCGTCGCCACGCTCGAAAACCCGAATATGCTCGGGGAATACCTGATCCTGATTTTCCCCGTCGCCGCGGCGATGTTTGTCGGGAACGGAGAAGGACTCAGGAGGCTTCCGACCTTCGTATGCGCCGCCGTCATGGGGGTCTGCCTGATCCTGACGTGGAGCCGCGGCGCGTGGCTCGGGCTGATGGCGGCTCTTCTGATCTTCCTCTTCATGTGGCACCGCCGCTCCGTCTGGCTGATCCTCGCCGGGATCGCGTCCCTGCCGATTCTGCCCGCCGTTCTGCCCGCGTCGATCCTGCATCGGATCACGAGCATCGGCAACATGGCGGATTCCTCCACCTCCTACCGCGTCTATATCTGGCGCGCCTCCGTCCGCATGATCCGGGATCATTTCCTCACCGGGATCGGGATCGGAGAGGGAGCGTGGTTCCGCGTCTATCCTCTGTACGCGTATCAGGGCGTGGAAGTCGCGCCGCATTCTCACAACCTGTTTTTGCAGATCTGGCTGGAACTCGGGGTTGTGGGAATCGCGGTGTTCGTGATCTTCCTCTTCCTGCTCTTTCAAGCCGCCTTCACCCTCTTCCGCGAGCTCTCCGGCGAACGTCCCCTGCGCAACCGGGGCATCATGCCCGCCCCCTTGCAAAAAGAAGAAAGCGGGCTCGGGACCGTCGGGGCGGATCCTGTGAAGCGGGCGAGGAACCAGCTCCGGATCTCGGCGGCAGGTCCCCTCTGCGGGATCGCGGCGGTGCTGGCGCAGGGGTTGACCGATTACGCATGGTATAACTACAGACTGTTCCTGATGTTCTGGCTGATGGCCGCCCTCGCCGCGGGATATGTCCGGAACGGCAGGGAGCAGTTCGACGACGGTATGTTCCAGAACGACCCGACAGCCAGCGAAAGCCTTCTGCCGCTGTCGGAAAGAGCCGGTGAGAACGGAGGAAAGCGAACATGAATAAGCGAAAAATCCGATTCAATTTTATAGACCTTCTGATCCTGCTGGTCATCGCGGCGGTCGTTTTCGTCCTTCTGTATGTGTTCGTGCTGAGCGACAGGACGACGGCGGCGGACGATCAGGCGAAAACGAAGATTCAGTACGTCATCGAGATTCTGAACGTGGACGAACGGTTTTCCGAGACCATCCGGAAAGGACAGCGGGTCGAAGACGCCATCCGCCGGAAATCCGTCGGTACCGTAATCGGCGTGGAACCCAAGCCCTTTCAGACGGTCACGTTCGACTATAACAACCGGGAAGAGGTCCTGGCCTCCCCCGAGGGACGCATCACGCTCTATGTGACCGTCGATGCGGAAGTTGACGAGACGGACGGTGCGTTCACGGCGGACGGGGTCGAGATCCGGGTCGGTCAGCAGTACAGCCTGATTTTCCCGGATTTCTACGGAGTCGGATACTGCACCTCCCTGAAAACGACCGGAGCAGGCTGAGCCCGCTTGCGTAAAGTATCCTTTTCGCCGCGGGATCCGTTCTGGGAGATTGTCCCGGAATGGGAACGGTTTCCGGATTCCGCCGTCAAATCAGCAGTACCTTTCATCGGAGTTGCACTATGATGCTTGTTTCGTTTATCTATCCGATCGTTGCCACGGTC
This sequence comes from Oscillospiraceae bacterium, assembly GCA_015065385.1. Lineage (GTDB taxonomy): Bacteria > Bacillota > Clostridia > Oscillospirales > CAG-272 > UMGS1696. The sequence goes on from SVQK01000029.1 coordinate 9,955, forward strand.
TGCGCGTTTCTTTTGGCCTATGTCGCAACACCCGCCGTGCGCGTTCTGGCGTTCCGCATCGGCGCGGTGGACGTGCCCTTAGACAACAGACGCATCCATAAAAAGCCCATTCCCCGGATCGGCGGCGTCGCCATTTATTTCGGCTTCACCGTCACCTCCATGCTCTTCTGCGATTTCTCGCGCGAGCTCTTGACCATCTGGATCGGAGGCGGCGTCCTCGTGATTCTGGGCATTATCGACGATGTGATCCGCCTGAACGCATGGATCAAGTTCCTCGTTCAGCTGGCCGTTTCCGGATTCGCCGTCTGGAACGGGACCCTGATCGACCATGTGACGCTCGGCGGCGGATATGTCTCCCTCGGCGCCATGACCGTTCCGCTGTCCGTGCTGTGGGTCGCCGGCATGACCAACGCGATCAACTTCATCGACGGGCTGGACGGGCTGGCCTGCGGCGTTTCCGCCATTTCCTCCCTGTCCCTTCTGATCGTGGTTTTGCTCCACGGGGACATGGTCAGCACTGTCCTCTGCGCCATCATGCTCGGAGCCTGCCTCGGGTTCCTTCCGTTCAACTCCAATCCCGCCCGCATCTTCATGGGGGACACCGGCGCGCTGTTCTTGGGATTCTCCTTCGCGGTTCTCTCGGTTCACGGCGTGTTCAAGCTCCACGCGGTCCTGTCTTTCCTCGTGCCGCTGGTGATTTTCGCCCTTCCGCTGTTCGATATGATCTTCGCCATCATCCGCCGGATCTGCGCGGGCAGAAGTCCCTTCTCCGCCGACCGCGGGCATATCCATCACAGACTGATCGACATGGGCTTCACGCAGAAGGAATCGGTCAAGATCCTCTACGCCCTCTGCGCCATCATGGGACTTGTGGCGGTTTTCTGCACCGAGACCATGTTCGACGACAAGCGCGTGATCAAATCCGTCGCCATCGCCGGGATCGCCGTAGCGCTTTTCATCGTCAACATCCTGATCATGAGAAATCCGGAGACGCGCCGCCATTCCGGCCTCACCGAGGACGATATGACCACCGCCGATTACATGCACGAGCTGACCCCGGAGCAGGCGAAGAAGATCGAGCTGCACAACGGAGGACACGTCGATCCGGGAGCTCTTCCGGGAGAACAGGAACAACATGAAGAAGAACAACAGTCCCCGGAGGGCGGACATGAGAGCGCCGATCCCGGGGGAGAGAAGGGCTGAGACCGCCGGAGTCAAACCGGCAGTGAGTCCCCTGACCGTCGTCGCCGCGTCGCTCGGGGTGGCGCTGATTTTCTTCCTCCTCGTCATGATCCGGGACAGCTTCGGACTGCGGACGCGGATCGCCGCGCTGTTTTCGGACGATGCGGCGGACGGAGCGAGCGACGGGGCGGGGCAGGGCGGAATCCCTTCCATGACGAAGGAACCGGCCGGGTCGGAGTGGATCTATTTTGAAATCAACAACGAGAACGCGCTCGACAACCTGTTCCCGGTCGGATTCTATACCCGCGAGCTGAAAGTCGTCTACAGCTGGGACGGGCGCGAGTCGGAAAAGAGCTGGACCCTTGTGTCCGAAGGCGACTGCTGGCGTCTTTCGGATGCCCCGGACGAGATTTTCTGCGACGGAGAGCGGATCTATTCCTATGTGGCGGGGTTCGCCTCGGTCGGGGAGGGAACGGATTGGGAACCGGAAATCGGAGCGGCGACCCTCGACGGGATCCGCGCCAGACTGAGCGATCCGGATACCGGCGTGACCGTGACCTCGGGCGAGAGGACCGTTCAGATCCGCACGGAGACGCCCGATCTGATGCGCGAATACTATGAAATCGACGTGGAGAGCGGCCTGATCCTCTCGGAAAGCTGCCGCTACGACACAAAAACCGTGCGTACGATTTCCACCGAATCGCTGACCGTTTCGGAGGACTATCCCGTGCGGGAAGAATATGAGGAACGGGCGCGGGCGTTTTACGAGGCCCATCCCGAATTGAACGGGAACGACGCGGAACCGACGGAGGATGCACATGAACGGGAACACCAACAATAAAAAAGGCCTCGGCGCGCTGGACGTGCTGATCCTGATTCTGCTTCTGGTGGTGATCGGAAGCGTGGGACTGCGGTATATGCGCAGCCGGAATGCCGATACGTCCGAGACAGCGCAGCTCGACAACTATGTCGTGTCGTTTCAGGTGAAGAATATCCGGAACACGTCCGCGGAGAACTACCTGAACGAAGGCGACCTCTTCTACCTCGAGGAGAACAAACAGTTTTTCGGGACGTTCCGTCAGGTCCAGTCCGTTCAGGACGCGCAGAAATTCTATGAAATGCCGGACGGCTCCGTCGCGTCGGTGTCCTCCCATCTCCCCGGGGATCAGTACCGCGTGGACGTGGAGGCCAGCGTGACGGCTTCGGGCCGGATGAACGAAGACGGACGGTTCCTTCTGAACGGGAGCCGGTACATCGTTCTGAACGACGAGCTGAAAATCTACTCCAAATATGTGGTCTTCACCGTGCTTGTCACCGATATCGCAAAAGCTCAGTGACTTCTTTACCAGTTTCTTCCAACCGCTGCCGGATCGACGACGGCGGTTTTTTCGCGCAAAAAAAGAACGCCGTGACAGCGCACAGCGTTCCGAATCGTTTTCTGTCTGACTCCGTATCCTGACTCAGAGGATCGAGTACCGTCCCTCCATGGCCCGGCGCAGAGTGACGGCGTCCGCGTATTCCAGATCCCCGCCCACGGGAACGCCGTTTGCGATCCGCGTGATTTTGATTCCCAGAGGCGTCAGGAGCTTGGCGATGTACATAGCGGTGGCCTCGCCTTCCACGGTCGGGTTCGTGGCGAGAATGACCTCCTTCACGGGTGAGGAAGAATCCGCTTCATCCGCGTCTCCGTCCGCATTCACGGGACTCAGGCGGGAAAGCAGCTCCTTGATCGTGAGCTTGTCCGGCGTCACGCCGCGCATCGGGGAAATGGTCCCGTGCAGCACATGGTACACCCCTCCGTACTGCCGCGTCTGCTCGATGGCCAGCACCGCGCGGGGATCCTCCACGACGCAGACGGTTCCGTGATCCCGGGTATCCGACGCGCAGACGGAGCAAACCTCGTCCGTCGTGATGTTCTGACAGACCGCGCACCGGCGGATCTCGCGCTTCGCCGCGAGAATGGCACGGGCAAACTCCGCCGCCTCTTCGTCCGAGAAATTCAGGACGCAGAAGGCATAGCGCGCCGCGGATTTCTTACCGACGCCGTCCAGCTTGCGGAACATGTCCGTCAGCTTTTCCAGCGGTTCCAGATTGTCAGCCATGGGATCAGAACAGACCGTTCACGCCGGGGAGCGAGAGCCCTCCGGTCACCTTGCCCATTTCCTCGTTGTTGATGGAGGTCACTTTCTTGATGGCCTCGTTGACGCCCGCTACCAGAAGGTCGGACAGCGTTTCGATGTCGTCCGGATCCACCACCTCGGGAGCGAGATCGATGGAGAGGATTTCCATCTTGCCGTTGATCTTTACGGTCACGACGCCGCCGCCCGCGTTGATTTCGTATTCCCGCTGATCGAGATCCGCCTGAAGAGCTTCCATGTCCTCCTGCATCTTCTGCGCCTGCTTGATCATGCCCTGCATATTCTGCGGACCGCCGCCGATTCCCTTGGGGAGTTTTGCTTTCATGTTTTTACCTCTTTATTGGTTGATAGAAATGGTTTTGCGTATCGTCATCCCGGCGAGGGGGCGGCTCAGTATTCCGCCAGCTCGTCGAGGGCTTCTTTCACCTTCGGTTTGGCTCCCGTTGTCACCGTTACGGACGCGCCCGCCGCTCCGATGCCGCAGAGGCGGAAGACGGAGGAGAGCACCGCCAGATTCTCCGGCTTCATGAGCATGTCGCGCGCGAAGGCTCCCGCGGCTTTAACGGTGATCTGCCTTCCGTCCTCGGAGACAAAACAGTCGCACTCCATCAGATGGCCCGCGCAACCCGGGATCTGGGAACGGCACCGCTCGATCACGTCGGAGAGATCGGCGGGTTTGCCCGGATCCGCGTCCTCCGGTTTTTGCGGAGCGGGATCGACGGTCTGTGCGGTTCCGGCATCCTCAGCCTGAGCGGGACGGGAGATTTCGGATCCGTCGCCGGCCGCAGCAGGTGGGAGCGGGGAAGGAATCACCGTCATGCCGGACTCGAGCAGCGCGATCCGGTCCTCCAGCGCGCCGATCCGGGAGAGGAGGGCGGCTGTGGAGGTGTCAAGCGCGGCGTCCGCCATCCGGATGAGGGTCAGCTCCGCCGTCAGCCTCTTGGATTGGGGCAGCCGGGTCATTTCCCTCAGCGCTTCGTCCATGAGGGCGAAATGCCGTGTCAGCGCCTCCGGACGGAACCTCCTTGCCCCGTCGAGAAGCAGACGCATCTCCGGCTCAGTATAGTCCAGATACTGTACGCGCTCCGCCTCGGGAAGGTTTTTCGCCACCAGCATATCCCGCCAGAAGCCGAGCAGCTCGGTCCAGTACACGGAGATATCCTTAGCGGAGGAATCCACCGAAGCGACGATGGAGAAGAGGGCGGACGCATCGTTTTTGGAGACGGCCACCGCGGTTTTGTACTGCGTCTGGATCCCGGCGAGTCCCAGAACGTCCGAAACCCGGTCCACCGTGACGTCGAATCCGCCGGACGCAGTCAGCTCGAAAAGGGAAATGGCGTCCCGCATACAGCCCTGCGCCTGCTTGGCGATGGTCTGCGCGGCCTCCTTTTCGATCCGGATGTTTTCTTTTTCTCCGATCCACAAAAGCCGCTCCGCGATGACGTCGAACCGGATCCGCCGGAACTCGAACCGCTGACAGCGTGAAATGATCGTGGCCGGGAGCTTGTGCATTTCGGTTGTTGCCAGAATAAAGACCACATGCTCCGGCGGCTCCTCCAGCGTTTTCAGGAGCGCGTTGAAGGCGGAGGTCGAGAGCATATGAACCTCGTCCACGATGTACACGCGCTTTTTCAAAGCGGCGGGGGTAAAGGAGATCTCTTCTCGCAGATCCCGGATGGTGTCCACGCCGTTGTTGGAGGCGGCGTCCATTTCCGTCACGTCCGGAGCCGCGCCCGCGTCGATGGAGGTGCAGGCGTAACAGGTCCCGCACGGATTGCCGTTTACGGGATGCTCGCAGTTGATCGCTTTTGCGAGGATCTTGGCGCAGGAGGTTTTGCCGGTGCCGCGCGGTCCGCAGAACAGATACGCGTGGGAGAGCCTGTCGTGCGCCGTTTCGTACTGGAGAACCGATGTCACATGCTCCTGCCCTACTACGCCCCCCTCTCCGTCAAAGGCGCGCGGGCGGTACTTTCTGTACAGCGTCTGATGCATCGGACCGGACCTCCTCCGAAAAAAGAACAAAGAATCACAATAACTCGCAAATCAAGACCATACACCCGAACTTCGAACGAAGGATCGCACGCGCCATCACAGTTCCTGCTCGGAACAGGCTGCCTTGCGGCGCATCCGCTGCACTGCTTAATGCTGCTTGGTTCCCCACCTGACATGGTTCACAGCCGCGAATCGCGCAAGACCCATTCGTCAACACATTCCGTGTGATTCAGACCGCACAAGCTCCGCCCTCGGAACGGGAATCCACCCTCGCTGTAGCGGACTTCGAGTACAGGGACCCGCTGCTTCCCCGGCTGGTATGGCCTTGATTCACGAGCTATTGTGCTTTGTTTCACGATTCTGTATTATACCACACGCAGAGCCGAAAAACAAGTGCGCGGGGGAGGAATTTACGGTTTATTTATAATTCTCCCGCCCAGCGCGCCGACGGGGCAGGCGGACAAAATTGCGGAATGATTTTTTGCAGGAGGGGTTGACAAACGGGAGGGACAGGAGTATAATGATGTTAGCTCGAGCTAACGGCGTCGAAAGGTGCCGTGCTGTCCGGTTCGTTCCCCCCAACGGCCGGGCAGTTTTTGTTTTCCTCTCTTTCACAGGTTGCGCGCTCTCTGATTGGATCCGCATCCGGTAAGGGTAGGATAACGTGATCGGCATGAATGACGGATTCACAAATTCCACAAAAAGCCCTTGCAATCCGGACGGTTTTATGGTAATCTTATAGCAACCGGGGCAGAGCGCTCCGCGATCCGAAATCAGACGCAAAACTGCTATGGAGGTAGCTATGAGACTGGAAGACCTGACCGTCATCAAACCCGCGCCGACTCCCGGAGACACAAGCTGGTTCACGCACGACCGGTTCGGCATGTTCATCCACTGGGGCCTGTACGCCCTCGGCGCGCGCCACGAATGGCTGAAAAACTTCGAGCGGATCCCGACGGAGGTTTACGACAAGTATTTCCGTCACTTCGACCCCGATCTCTACGATCCGAACCTGTGGGCCGAAGCCGCGAAGGACGCGGGCATGAAGTACTTCGTCATCACCACCAAGCATCACGAAGGCTTCTGCCTCTGGGATTCCGCCTACACGGACTACAAGTCCACCAACACCCCCTACGGCAAGGATATTCTCACGCCCATGGTGGACGCCTTCCGTTCCCGCGGACTGCGCACCGGGTTCTATCACTCCCTCCTCGACTGGCACCATCCGGACTACACCGTGGACAACTGCCATCCCATGCGGGACAACGCCGAATACATCGCGCAGGATAAGGACCGGGATCTCAACCGCTATGTGGAGTATCTCCACAATCAGACAGAAGAACTGCTCCGCCGGTACGATCCCGTCGATATCATCTGGTTCGACTTCTCCGTCGGCGCTTCCGACCGGTTCCCGGGCAAGGGCAAGGAGGTCTGGCGCAGCGAGGAACTGATCGGAAAGATCCGCGCCATCAACCCGAATATCATGATCGACGACCGCCTCCAGATCGATCAGGACGTGAAGACGCCCGAGCAGTATATGCCGGACGGCTGGTACAAGGTCAACGGCGTTCCCGTGGTCTGGGAAGGCTGTCACACCTTCTCCGGCTCGTGGGGCTACTACCGCGACGAGCAGAGCTGGAAGAGCGTGGATCAGCTTCTGAAAATGCTCATTGACAGCGTGTCCATGGGCGGCAACCTGCTGCTGAACGTCGGACCCACGGGCCGCGGCGAATTCGACGAGAGAGCGTATGAACGGCTCCGCGGCATCGGCAAGTGGATGAAGCGGCACTCCCGGTCCATCTACGGATGCACGCAGGCTCCGCTGGAATTCGAGTGCCCGCGCGACTGCCGCTACACCTACAATCCGGAGACCAAGCGGCTCTATCTGCACATGTACTCCTGGCCCTTCGGAAAGATCCGTCTCACCGGCGAGGTGGCGGAGCATGTGGATTACATCCAGATTCTGTCCGACGCCTCCGAAATGCGCTTTTCTTACGACGCCGAGAACAAGACCGTGGACATCCCGCTCCCGATCTACAAGCCCCTCGGAGCCGACATCCCGGTTCTGGAAATCTTCCTGAAATAAACATACCGGCGTCTCCCCGCGCGTAAGCTGAACCGTTCATCTCATGGCGGCCCGGTCCCGGAATAAGGCCGGAGCGCCTGAAGGCGGTTCTTATGCAAATCTATACGGCGGCGCGGGGAGATACGGTCTACTCCATCGCCAGACAGTTCGGAACCACGCCCTCCCGGATCATCGCGGACAATCTGCTCGCGGATCCGGAGCGGCTGGCGGTGGGGCAGGATCTTGTCATACTCGAACCGGAGCTTCTTCACACGGTTTCGGGAGGCGAGACCCTTTCCTCCATCGCCGCGCGGTACGGGGTGACGGCGGGAACGCTCTGGCGGAACAATCCATTCCTCGGCGGCGGGACGTTCATCTATCCCGGAGAAGTGCTGAACATCGCCTTTCCGCCCCCGCCGTTCGGGGAGATCGAGGTTTCCGGATATGCCTACCCGTGGATCGACCGGGACGTTCTGCGCCGCACGCTGCCGTATCTCTCCTATCTCATGGTGTTTTCATGGGGACTTCGGGAAAACGGGGATCTGATCGAACCGGACGGCGCGGACGATCTGCGGCTTCTGGCAAGACAGTACGGGGCGGCTCCGGTGCTGACCCTGACCTCCCTCACGGAGCGGGGAACCTTTTCCTCGGAGCTTGTGGAACGGATCCTCGGCGATCCGGTTCTCTCCGCCGCGGTGTCGCGGAATCTCGCGTCTGCGGTGCGGGACGAGGGCTGGGGCGGGGTGGACTTCGATTTTGAATACATTCCCGCACAGTACGCGGAGGCTTATGCCGATCTGGTGCGCGATACGCGGGAAGCGCTCGGCGGGAGCGTGCCGGTCTTTGTATCCCTCGCGCCAAAGACGTCAGCCGGACAGGAAGGGCTGCTCTACCGCGGCCACGACTACGGGCTTCTGGCGGACGCATCCGACGACGCCTTTCTCATGACCTACGAGTGGGGATACACCTACGGGCCTCCCATGGCCGTCGCTCCCATCAACGAGGTCAGGCGGGTGGCGGAGTACGCGCTCACGGAGGCGGACGGCGCGTCGTACAGTCTTGGCTATCCCAATTACGGCTACGACTGGGCGCTGCCCTATGTCCGGGGCGAATCGAAGGCCCGCACCCTCGGCTATGAGGAAGCTCTGCGGCTCGCCTTGAACAAGCGCGCGGAAATTCTGTTCGATCCGCAGGCTGCCTCCCCGTATTTCACCTACTGGGACCGGCCCGAGACCTTTGAGGACGCCGTGGAACACATCGTCTGGTTTGAAAACGCCCGGTCCGCGGAGGCGAAGATGCGCCTTGTCCCGGAATACGGCTTCTCCGGCATCGGCGTCTGGAATCTGATGCGCTTTTTCCCGGGCCTCTGGGTCGTGCTCAATCAGCTGTTTTCCGTCGTGAAGCCCGGCTGACCGAGGTGTACAAAAGGACGGCAAAAGAACAGGAGGCAATTATGCTGCATAATCCGAAGACGGAGCGGGGATTTGTCTGCCGCACGCCGAACACTTTCTTCCGGTATCATGGCTGGCCCAGCGTTGCGAAGGACGAAGACGGCGTTCTCTACGCGGTGGATTCCGCGTTCCGGATCAGCCACGTCTGCCCCTTCGGCAAGACCGCCCTGTACCGGAGCTATGACGGGGGACGCACATGGAGCATCCCCTCCGTGATCAACGATACCTATCTCGACGACCGGGACGCGGGGATCCTCTCGCTCGGCGGAAAGAAGCTCCTCGTGACATGGTTCTCCCATCCCGCCAAGGTCTATATGGAACAGTACGGCGAGCATCTGCGCAGGGTGTGGCCCGGTTCCGCAGGCGTGCTCGAAGCGTATCCCGACATTCCCGAGGAGGAGGGGCGCGGCGGTTCCTTCATCCGGATCTCCGAAGACGGCGGGAACACATGGGGCGGGACGATCCGGATCCCGGTCTCCGCTCCCCACGGGCCGAACAGACTGTGGGACGGACGTCTGATCTATCTCGGAAAAGCCCTCTATACCGACGCTCTTCCCGCCGGAGCGGTGGCCGCCTACGAAAGCCGGGATGGGGGGAAAACGTGGGAGAAGCTCTCGATCCTCGCCTTTCCGGAGGGGACGAAGCCGGACAATTTCCACGAGCCGCACGTCGCCGAGCTTCCGAACGGGCGTCTGCTCGGCATGATCCGCGCGCAGGGCCCCGAAGTCGCCCACGGCTTCACCATGTACGAGACCCATTCGGACGACGGAGGGCGCACATGGTCCCCCATGGTTTCCCTCGGCGTGTCCGGTTCCCCGCCGCACCTGCTCGTCCATTCCTCTGGGGCGGTGATCTGCTCCTTCGGTCGGCGGGAGGAACCCTTCGGCGAACGCGCGCTGGTCTCCTATGACAACGGCGTAAGCTGGCCGGAGGAATATGTCCTCTGCGAAACCTCCCCCTGCGATCTCGGTTATCCCGCCACGGTCGAGCTGGACGACGGCTCCCTTGTGACGGTGTACTACCAGCAGGCCGAGGGCGACCCCTTTGCCTCCCTCCAATGGACGAAGTGGCGTCTTGACTGAACCGCGATTCCCATAGAGGTGGTTGCTTCCATAAGCAAAGCGGCATGGGAGGCGCGGCGCGCGGAAATGTCAGGGAACCTCTTGCAATAGCAGAGCATTTATGTTATACTGTCGGAAATGACAAATACATTCCATACCTGCCCGACCGCCGCGAATAAGCGGGAAAGAAACAGGAGGGCTTTGCGTATTCGGAGGTTCAGAATGAAAAAGAAATTACTCTCTTTCTTACTTGGCATGTGGATAGCGGCAAGCTGTCTGCCGATGACGAGCGCCGCATCCGAAGATCCGTCGCAGAAAGGGGATCCTCTCTCCATAAGCCCGTCCGAAGCTCTGATACAGGACGCAGGCGATTTCAAGTCGGCTCCAACTCCGAAGGGAGAACATGCCGAACGGAACGCGGCACCGACGAGCTTTCTTTTAGGCGATGTTGACGGAAACGAAACGGTTGACGCCCGAGACCGGCGGCTTCTCAACAGATTGCTTCGGGGCTTGGAACAGGATGACGGTACGATCAACTGGGCTGCCGCCGACATCGACAGGAATACTCGGATCGACTTGAAGGACGCGGCGATCCTTGCGCGGTATCTTGCGAATTGGGAAGGGTATGATGAGATTTTCCATCCCACTTTCCCGGACATCGACCTCTCTGCCGAAGCCGTCTATCAGAAGATGGTCGCTCTGAAAGGCGAATACTACGAGGGAAGATCGTGGACGAACAACGATTATTATGAGTTCAAGCATTTTCCTCCATTCCCGGTTTATGGAGGATACGGATGTGTCGCGTTTGCCTTTATTCTCAGCGACGCTGCCTTCGGCGAACTGCCCGCGAGGCAGATTGACAAAGGCGGATTTACTTATGCCGACCTGCGTCCCGGTGATATCCTTCGCATGGACGGCAACGCTCACTCCGTGATCATCCTGCGCGTAGAGTCCACCTATATCGAGATCGCCGAAGGGAACTTCAACAGCTCGATCCACTGGGGAAGAACGATCGACAAAGAAACCGTCATGAATACCACCGACTATATGATCACGAGATATCCGAACAACTGAGGACGCTCGGATGGACGAAATGGCGTCTTGACTGAACCGCATACGCGCCGGACGGCTCCTTTTCCCGGGAATCGTCCGGTTTTTTTGCGCCTTCCGAACATCAACCGGCACTTACATTCATCCCGCGACGATTCTCACACCGGGCGAAAAGCTCCATTTTTCCTCCATTGACTCTACTGCTGGTTTCAGCTATAATGAACGCACAAGGCCGGACTTGAATCTGAAAAAGCGAGGAATACTGACTATGGACGAATCAAAGCTTGCCGAACGCCTCCTGACCCTCCGCATGGAGCGAAACCTCACGCAGGAGGAGACGGCGGAGAAGATCGGCGTATCAAACAAGACCTATTCCAAATGGGAGACGGGCGCGACCTCCCCGGATCTCGAAACCTTCGTGAAGCTGGCGCGGTTCTTCGGCGTGACGGCGGACAATCTGCTCGGGCTCTCCCTGACCTCCGCCCCCACCTTCGAGGACGCCGTGCGCGCGGAGACGGAGCGGAACCCGGACAATCCCGCCGAAGCGACTTTCCGGATGTACGAGACCCTGATCCGTTCTTCGGACAGAGCGCTCGAGGACGGGGGAGAGCACAGAAGGTGGCTCCCCGATCTGCCCGACGAGCGGACGCGCTATCCCCGGTGCGTGGTCTCGAATCAGAACGCATACCAGCTGAGCGTGAACTCTCCGGCTGTGAACTTCGTCTTCGCGCTGTTCCGGAGCGGGGAGGGCTTCGGATGGCTGAAGGACGGGGAGAAGCGGAAGGGGATCGCAGCCCTCTTCGCCCTTCTCTCCGATCCGGACGCGCTGAACCTGTGCCGTTTGATGCACGACAACGGTTTTCCCTCCTCCTTCACCGCCCGCAAAATCGCGGAGTCGGCGGGGGTGGACGAGAATAAAGCCGTTCAGATCCTCGAGAAGATGAAGGAGTTCAGCCTTTGCGATTCCGAGACGGCGCATCTCGCCGACGGGGACACGGAGGTCTACCGATCCTACGGCGAAGGGCGGATCCTCGGCCTGATTGCGCTGGCCTACGAACACCGCTATGGAAAAAACGCGCACTGGATCGGCATGAACACCGGAATATGCAGACTGATCGGAGGGGATGAAGAATGAAATTCGGCGAATCGGTGCGCCTCTTCCGACAGCAGAAGGGGCTGACGCAGGAGAAATTGGGCGAGATGCTCGGGGTGAGTTCACAGGCTGTGAGCAAATGGGAGACCATGGAATCCTATCCTGACGCGGAGCTTCTCGTGCCGCTCGCAAACTCGCTTGAAGTGTCCCTCGACGTGCTCTTCCACAACGAGCAGGTCACGGAGCGCGACGCTGCCATTTTGCTTGCCGGTCTGATCGGGGCGGAATCGAAGCGAACGGGGCGCAGACCGTTTGAGACGATCCGTCGGCTCGGATGGACGATGGAGGCCGCGATGTTCGGTGAACTTGCCGTGGAACCGGAGAGGGGAGGGTTGTCTTCCATCTCGGACGAAGGCGGATTTACGGAGATCTCGTGCGAGCCGGACGCCCCGTTCTTCTCCGTCTTTACGGAACCGGAGGGAGGCTGGGGAGCGGCGGTCGGAGACGGAGAAGAGATCCGCGCCGTCTTTGAAGCCCTCGGAAACCGCCCGACGATGAAGGCCATGTTCTTTCTCATGCGCCGGTGCCGCGGGTATCTCTTCGAAGCCGCGCGGCTGGCGAAGGAGACGGGGATCTCGCCGGACGAGCTCGGTGAGGCGATCCGGGGACTGAGTACGCTCGGACTCGTCTCTCCAGCTCCCGTAGAGATTAACGGCGAGACGAGACAGCTTTACTACTACTATCCCGAAGAGCGGGTGATGTCCCTCCTTCTCTTTGCGAAATACCTGCGGTATCATGGAACATTCTACTATCAGAGCAACGGAAGGGAAGCCCCTCTGATCCGCTCCGATCCGTGAACCTTCAACCGGCTGTCGGAACTGTTCCGGCAGTCGGTTTTTTCCGCTTTTTCACCGCTCAGGGCAAGGGTGCTTGACAGAGCCGGGAAAACGGGATATAATAAGGCCGTACCGGACTTTTCCCATGGAGAGGGCCGATCCCGGATCGGGGAGGAGCCGTACGAAAAAAGCGGAGAAGAGTCAGCTGCTTATCCTCCTCCGTTTCCCGTTTCTTTATTGGGTCTGCGGGGGAAAACGAGACCCAAAACACTCATTTACGGAGGTTCATGCAATGCGAGACAAATGGTCATCCAGAAGCACCTTTATTCTTGCGGCAGTCGGTTCCGCCGTCGGCCTGGGCAACGCGTGGCGTTTTCCGGGCCTTGCCGCCAAGCACGGAGGAGGAGCTTTCCTCTTTGTTTACATCCTGGCCATGCTCCTGATCGGCATCCCCATGCTGATGATGGAGATAGCGATCGGACGGCATTCCCGTCAGGGAGCGCCGGGATCGATGCGCTCCGTCAATAAGGCGGGGGAGCACGCCGGATGGATCGCCGTATCCAACGGGATAGCGATCGCCATTTATTACGCGGTCGTTTTCGCGTGGGTCATTCTGATGTTTCTATTGAGCTTCAAGTTCGCTGGCCTGACCGGAGACACGGACGCCGCGAGTAAGCTGTGGCTGACTACGATCAACACGACCGGAACCACATCGGGCTTTACCACCGTTTCCTGGCCCGTGCTCGGCTGCCTGCTCATCGCGTGGGTTGCCTGTTACCTGTGCATCCGCAACGGCACGACAAGCGTGGGCAAGGTCGTAAAGTACACCGTATCCCTTCCCGTGATCTGTCTTCTCATCCTCGCAATCCGCGGCTTCACGATGCCGGGCGCCATGGCTGGTCTTGCGAAGCTGTTCGTTCCGGATTGGAGCGCTCTCGGCGATTCCACGCTTTGGGTGGACGCCATAGGACAGGTTTTCTATTCCCTCTCCGTCGCTATGGCGATCATGTTTGCTTACGGCTCGTTTGTGGATGAAAAGGCAAATATCGCCGTTGACTGCGTCATCATCGCCGTGTCCGACTTCGTGATCAGTCTTCTGGCGGGCATCGTCATGTTCACGACGATGGCGGGCGTCGGCATGCTCGAAAACATGAGCGCGTCCGGCATCAGCACCGCGTTCATCATCTATCCGCAGGCGATCGTCAGCCTGACGAAGGTTCCGTGGATCAACGCGGCCTTTGCGTATATCTTCTATTTCTGCCTCGTGACTCTTGCCATCGACTCGCTGTTCTCCATCGTGGAAGGCACGTCCACGGCAATTGCGGATAAGTTCGGGCTGAACAAGAAGAAAACCACCACCGTCCTCTGCGTGATCGAAGGCGTGCTCGGTCTGGTCTATGTTACCGGAGCGGGGCTTGCCTGCCTTGATATCGTCGATAATTTCGTCAACAGCTATACGCTCATCCTCACCGGCATATTCGAGGTCATCGTCGTCGGCTGGTGCTTCAAGACCTCCAAGGTGCTGGATCAGGTCAACCTCAATACGCAGAAATTCAGGATGCCGAAATGGTGGTTCTACCTTTCCATTAAGTATGCGGCTCCGGTCATTCTCACCGCCCTGTTTGTCTGGAATGTCGTTTCGCTTTTCATGGGCGGAGGAATTTACGGCGCGGCGGACGGATACTCTCTGATTTCCAACATCATCCTCGGCTGGCTGATCATGGGCCTGAGCCTGATCTCCGGCTTCATCGTAAAAGGCATTGCAAAATCGAAGAAGAATTATGTTGAGGAAGAAGGAAGCTGGGACGGGAAAAAGGAATGATCCTGTACCTGTGAACGGGGATCCACCGCAAAAGTGATCCCATATGAAATTCGGGCCGGGAAGCATGGCAACGTGCTGCCCGGCTCCCGCTTTTTCCGCAAGAGCCACGGTCGCGCAAGAGCTGCCGGACTGCGGGGATCGCAGACAGTTTTTCAACAGGGTTCTGACATGGCTCAGATCAACAGAGTTTACCAAAAATGCCCTTGACAAACCGCGGCTTTTTGGCTAAAATGGTATTATCCAACCGAATCCCGGGAGGAAATGCTCAGACGCATTGGACGCGATCGTTTCCGATCCTGTTTCCCGCCGGGGCTTTTGAAAGATGAACGAAAAAAACACAGAACGAAGGAGGTTAAACCAGCATGACACACCTCAATCGACGCGCCCTGTCCCTTTTTCTCGCCGCCGTACTTCTTTTGACCGCGCTCGTATCATGTTCCGAAAAAGCGGAAAACCCGGAGGAGGTCACACAGCAGAATCCTTCCGCAGTCGAGGAAACCCCGGCGGAAGCCGCGATAGCCGAAACCGAACCGGCGGGGCCAAGCCTTGCCTTTGACAAGCAGGACTACGGCGGAAGCGTGTTCCACATCCTCACCTGCTCCGAAGCGGATTATGAGTATCTGGCTGAGGAAGAGACTGGAGAGCGTGTGAACGACGCCGTTTTTGCCCGCAACCTAAACGCAGAGGACTATCTGAACATCGATCTGGATGTGATCTACGAACGCGGGGACTGGACTTTCCGCGACAGCTATAACGCGCTTATCCGGAATTCCATCGCTGCCGGGGACAACGCCTTCGACTATGTGACCGGCATGATCTCCTGCATCCAGCCCCTCGCTTCGACCGATTCCTTCCTGAATCTGAACGAAATTCCGGGGATGGAGCTTTCGAACCCGTGGTGGGTCTCTTCCATGCAGAAGGAACTGACCTTGAACGGAAAACTGCTCTCCATCATCGGAGACGTTTCGCTCTCCCTGTACAAGGGTCTCTCCGTCATCTTTTTCAATCAGAATCTGATCAAAGACTATAACCTTGAGGAACCCTTTACGCTCGTGCGCGAAGGGCGGTGGACGGTTGACAAAATGATCGAGCTGACCGCTGAAAACGGAGCCGATCTTGACGGCGACGGACAGATGACGCTCGGAGCGGACCGCTTCGGGATGGTCATGAACGAAGTGGTTTACCGTTCGATGAACGCGGCGGTCGATGTGCATCCGGTTCATATCGACGCGGAGGGACTTCCCGTGATCGACGATCTGGACGACCGGGCTATCAGCGTCATCGAAAAGCTCACGGACTATCTGAAACAGTCCGGCGTCTCCATCAGCTCGGATATGGACGGATACCGCGATATCTTTATTGCCGATCAGGCCATCTTCTTCCTCGGCAAGCTCATGATGATGGAAACCATGGGGAACATGGAATCGGACTACGGCATCATTCCCATGCCCAAGTATGACGAACAGCAAAGCGCATACTATACGCAGATCGCTACCGCTTCTCAGCTCATTCTGGTTCCGATCACGACGGGAAATCCGGACGTCACAGGCCACGTCCTCGAGACCCTCTGCTTCTTTACATGGCGCGACGTCGTGGACGAATACTATCAGAACGCGCTTCAGACCCGCTACAGCCGGGACGCCGCAACCTCCGAAATGCTCGATCTGATTCGGCAGGGCGCGGTGAACGGCTTCGACTACTCCTATTCCACTTCGATCGGCGGAGATCCGTGGGTGAACAAGATCGTCAGCGACTACTCGTGGCGTTCCATCGCCCCCGCCTCCGCGTTCAAGGCGCAGAAGAAGGTATGGCAAAAAGCCATAGACAAGATTATGGAGAATTATCAATGAACAGGACCGCCGCCTCGTGCCGCGCGGGTTTGACAGTCTTCTGACGGCAGGCCGCTCTTGCCGCAGCTCCGTGCGCGTTCCCGGGCGTGATCGTCCGGCGGACCGGTACGGACGATCTCCGGCGTAGACTGCGGGTATACGAGGCGCGGTTCCGGTAACGATGTTCGATGTGACAGCATATGTCGGCTGCTTATCTCAGTACAGGAGGATCTTCTCTATGAGTCTCGTTCGCAAAAACGAAACAGTCAGGCGCGGTGTCGGTCTTCTGCTGGCATTTCTGCTCCTGCTCCCTTTGTTCGTATCCTGCTCGTCCGTGAGTCCGGAAGCCGAACCCGCGCAGAGCGCTCCCCCGACCGATGATGCCGAACTCCCGCCGGAGATCGCGGAAGAGCCCGCAGAGACAACCATCACGGACACGATCAGGGAACAGTACAAGGACATTGATTATGCCGGACAGTCGTTCAGGCTCGCCGGGTACGGCCCCGGGGAATTCTTCTACTTCGTCGTGGGAACGGAAATGAACGAAATCTGGTACGAAAGCATGACGGGGGATCTGTACACGGACGCCGTTTACCAGAGAAACAGCGTGACCGAAGACCTGCTCAACATCCGGATCGAACCGGAATTCACCAGTGCGGGAAGATCCTACGACGCGGTTTCCAAGCTGATCGAAGCCTGTGTTGTCTCCGGTGACGCGAGCGTGGAGGCGGGATACGGCTCTCTCGCCTACAATATCACGTCGGCGGGACGAGGGAACATGCACAACTTCTACCTGATCGACAACATCGATCTGAGTTCCCCGTGGTTCGACCAGAACATCGTCAAAAACTACAGCCTCCACGGAAACAAGCTGTACGCGCTGACCGGGGCTTACGGGATCTACGACGATTATTCCGTACCCGTGATCTATTACAACAAGGATATCCTGTCGAGAAATTCGATGGACGATCCGGCGGAGCTCGTCATGGAAGGGAAGTGGACCTTCGATACCATGAAGGCGATGATGGAGGTCGCCTGCACGGATCTCGACGGCGACGGGAAGATCACGGAAGAGGACATTTACGGATATCTGGACAACGCGGATATCCTGCCCCATCTGATGGAGGCAACCGGGAATTTACAGACGAAGATCGACAGCGAGGGAGTTCCCTATGTGAACTGTCTCACGGGCGAATACATCGAGGTCGCGGAGACGGTCTACAACACCTTTATCACGAATCCGACGGTCTACTACGCCGGCAGTGTAACGACCCTGTTCCGGGACGGCCACGCCCTGTTCGCCTACGAGCTCTTAGCTACCATCAACTCCCTGCGGGATATGGAGACCCTGTTCAGCCTTCTTCCGCTGCCGAAACTCAACGAGCAGCAGGAGAAGTATGTGAACCCCGTCAATTCCGTGTGGTGTACGGCGTTCTGCGTACCCGTAACCATTACGGGGGAAGACCTCGGGCGCGTCGGGATGATCATCAACGTTTTGAGCGCTCTGTCGGAGGATACCGTTACGACGGTGCTGTACGACCAGATCCTCGGCGTAAAGCTGATTCGGGAGGAAAACACGCTTGTCATGCTGGACTATTCCATCAACAACAAGCAGTATTGCTGGGCCAACGGGTACTACGAATGGAACGGCCCGATTGCGAGCTATTTGGGCAGCTATGCCGCAAAGGGCTCGTTCGATCTCGCATCGACGGCGCAAAAGTTTTCGAAGACGATCCAAAAGGCGATCGATCGGTTTTTGGAACAATTCGAACAGCTGCCATAACAGTACGGAGCCCGCCGTGTGCCGGTGTGGATTGCGTCATATCCTGAACCTGTAAAAAGAAGCCATTTCCGGGCATCTGACCTGCTCGAAGGTGGCTTTTTTTGTACCGGAATCGTGTCTCGGATCCGATGTGTCACCCGTCCATGTTCCCGGTGCCGGTTGACAGACTTGACCTTTTCCTGTATAATGATGCTGAAATTGCGGTGAAAAAGGGGGATCGAGGCAGGTGAAAACTCCGGTCAAAACCATGCTGGCATTGATTGTGCTTCTGGCGGCTTTCCTGACGGTTCCTTCTCCTGCCGGAGCGGTCCGGGGCGGCAAGCTGATTGCCCTGACCTTCGACGACGGACCGGGAAAACCGACCGAAGGCCTTTTGGACGGCCTCAGGGAACGCGGGATCCGCGCCACATTCTTTATGCTCGGAAACTGCGCGGAGAGCTATCCGAACACGGTGGCGCGCGCCTACCGAGAGGGGCACCAGATTGCGAACCACAGCTGGAGCCATGCGAACCTCATCACTCTGACCGGCCGGGAAGTGACGGAAGAATTCCGGAGAACGAACGCGGTGCTGACGAAGAACTCCGGAGGAGCGGGAGACTTTTTTGCCCGGGTCCCCTATGGAAACGTCAACGATACGGTACGGTCCGCGGTGGAGATGCCGATTATCGGATGGACGATCGATCCGCTGGACTGGAAATACCGCAACGCAGAGACCGTGAGACAGAATATCGTCTCGGCAGCGTTCGATGGAGCCATTATTCTGGTTCACGATATCCACCCGACGAGCGTGGACGGCGCGCTGAGAGCTGTTGACGATCTGACCGCTGCCGGATATGAGTTCGTGACCGTCCGCGAGTTGTTCCGAAGAAGGGGGATCGAGCTGCAGAACGGCGTGGTGTATCGGAGCGCTCCTCCGAACGGAAATGATCCCGGCCCGATCGGACCTCCGGTTCTTTCGGAGAGTATTGTAAACGGAAAGCTGACGGTGACACTGTCCGCCGAAAAGGGTACGGAGATATGGTGTACGCTGGACGGCTCCGATCCGATACTCAACGGATGGAAGTACACCGCTCCCTTTGAAGCATGGGCCGGGATAACGGTGCGCGCCGCAGCAGCGGTTTCACGCAATGGCAGCAAAAGCGGAGAGATCTCCGTCACCCTGAGCAATCCGCGCGCCGAGCCTCCCGTCATGGCGGTAAAGAACGGACAGCTGATTCTGGAGTCCGCCGCGCCCGAGCTGTACTATACCACGGACGGAAGCCCTGCTGACCGGAACGGAATCCGCTATGAAGGCCCCGTGGATCTGGAACCCGGCACCGTGATTCGGGCATGCGCTTCGGGAGCACAGTATCTTGACAGCGAAGAGACGCGCGGATGGTTCTCCGGGAGAGGGCGCTTCTTCCGCGACGTCGATCCGGGAGACTGGTTTGCGGAAGCCGTGGATGCCGTCGTCGGAGCCAGATGGTTGCAGGGGACGGGGAATGACTGCTTTTCTCCGGCCACGACGCTTTTCCGCGGACAGCTTGTGACGATCCTCTACCGGATGGCGGGAAAACCGGAGCTGACGGAAACGGTTTCTTTCCCCGATGTTTCCGAGATGGACTATTTCCGGGACGCCGCTCAATGGGCGGTTTCGAACGGAATCGCGGCATGCGGCGGGGACGGCAGTTTCATTCCGGGAGGGACCGTGACAAGAGAGACGCTGGCCGGGATGCTGTACCGATACTTCGTGCTGGAAGGAACCGTACCCGACCGGGCGGACGCGGTGAGATTCAAAGATGAGGACGAGATCGATCCCGCGTTCAGGGAAGCGGTGGATGCGGTCCGTTCGATGGGGATACTCATCGGGGACACAGAGGGGTATTTCAAGCCGAAATCGATGCTCACGCGGTCGGAAACGGCGGTCATTCTGAACAGACTGCTGTCCCGCTGAATCGCATCATTTTTGGCGGAATCACGATTACAACTCTTTGAGCGGGAAAAGGAGACCGAAATGAGCGCGGCAGACAGATTGTACAACAAAAAATGGGGTGTCTTCACCCACTATCTGAACGGGATCCAGAACAACCCGTCCAATCCTCTCAATCAGGAAGCGGGACGCACATCTTGGAACGAGTGCGTGAATGCCTTCGACGTGGGAAAGCTGGCGGACTCCCTACGGCAGTGCGGCGCGGGGTTCTACTTCATCACCGTCATGCAGGGCGGAGAGACCATGATCGCTCCCAACAGTGCCTTTGACGAAATCGCCGGGACGAAGCCGGGGGAAGCGTGCGCTGAGCGGGATCTGGTGGCGGATCTTTACGACGCTCTGACGCCGCTCGGAATCGATCTGTACCTCTACTACACCGGAGACGGCCCCTATGCCCATCCGGAGATCGGGAGACGGTTCGGCTTCACGGAGCCCCGGGGCCGCGGCGTCACGCGGGATTTCGTGGAAAAATGGGCGGCGGTGCTGGAGGAGTATGCCGTCCGGTACAGGGACCGGGTGAAGGGCTGGTGGATCGACGGCTGCTACCGGGATTTCTTCAAATATACGGACGAACTGCTCGAACCCTATTACGCCGCCTGCAAGAAGGGCAATCCGGACGCTCTGGTCGCCATGAACAACGGCGTTTTTCCGGATTACCGGAAGAATTATGCGAAAGAGGATTTCGTCTGCGGCGAGTTCAACGACCTCAGCGTCATTCCGAAGAGCCGGTATGTGGACGGGGCGCAGGCGTTTTTGCTGGCTCCCCTGGGCGAGACATGGTCGCGGCTCGGAAGCCGGTACAGCGGGCGGTATCTGCGCCACTTTACGGCATGCGTGAACGAGGCGGGAGGAGCGGCGGCCTATGACTGCGCCCTGTTCCGGGACGGCACGGTGGATACGGAGCAGATCGCAGCCCTTTCCGAAATCCGGGGAGATTGAGCGGTTTCCCGCCGGATTTGTCGGCGCAGTGTCCGTTTTTCAGCGGGAGAGATGGCCGCTATGAAATCAGAAGCCCCACTGCCCATGCCACCGCTACGGAAACGGCGGCGACAAAGGTGAGCTTCGCGTGGAAGAAGGACAGCAGAACGGCGGTTGCTGCGGCGAGGACGGAAACCGGGACGCTTCCGCAGGCGGTAAACACGGCGGGGAAGATCATAGCCGCCAGAACCCCGTATGGGAGATAATACAGAAAAGACAGGAGAAACCGGTTTGTAAATCTGCGGCGGATCAACGCGAGGGGGATCATGCGGATGGCCCAGGTGACCCCGCTCATCACGGCGATCCCCGCAAGTACATATCCCGTATTTGTCATGACCGTTCACCTTCCTCCGCGTCTCTGGGAAAGAGGACTGCTCCGAGCGCCGCCGCTGCTGTTCCGGCTATAATGATTCTCCATCCGTCGCCCAAGCCGGCTGTGATCAGCGCGAGGACGCAGGACAGGGTAACGGCGGTCAGGACGACGACTGCGATCTGCTTTGACTTCGCGGCGTCCGGGACGATCAGCGCGATGTACATGGCATAAAGCGCGATATTCATAGCGGTGACAAGCGATTGCGGGATGATCCCTCCGGCGATTTCCCCGAGGATCGTACCGGCCAGCCAGCCAGAAACCGAAATGAAAATCATACCCGCCATATACGGAAAGGTCAGGTCCGCTGTCTGCGTGGAGGCCAGGGCAAAAATCTCGTCCGTATTCCCGTACGCAACGATCAGGCGCTGCCAGAGCGGCATGCCCGCGGGCATCTTCTGGGTCAGGGAGACCGACATCAGAAGGTAGCGGGCATTGATGATGGCCAGCGTGCAGAAAAGCTCGATGAACGGGGCAGAAATGGCCAGCAGATTCAGCCCGACAAACTGCCCGGTCCCCGAGACGCAGGTGGCCGAGAACAGAACGGCGGTCCAGAGCGGCATCCCCCGGTCCGCGGCGATCATGCCGAAAGCCAGACTGACGGACAGATAGCCGAAGAAGATCGGGAGCGCGTCTTTGATTCCGGACATAAAAGTGAGAGGTCGTTTCACCATCGTCCTCCTCAGGCGGATATTTTCACTGATTATACCATGCCGGGCTGCGAGGTGTCAATACTGAAAAAAGCCGGAGGCGGGGAAACCTCCGGTTTTTGATCGTCAGGAACTCCGCCGTCCGGCAGCTGAAGAATATCAGCTCCGAGCCATCACCGGTCGCTTTGGAAAGATGCACGCCGCAGAAGAAAGGGTTGTTTATGCCAGCGGAAGTACGTATTCCGCGAAGGATAACCGCCGGACGGTCATGCGGATCCGTCCGTCCCGGACCTCCGCGGAGGCGGGACTCTCCCTGATTTGCGCGTCGTTCAGCCGGTTCATGGCGATCAGGCTGTCCCCCGTCAGCATGACCCCGCCGCACGCTCCGTCCTTTACGCTGAATTCCGACAGATCAAGCTCGAGTTCCGCGTCGTCCTCCGAGCGGTTGAGGATGTTGACGACAAGGTTTTGTCCTCCCTCGTCCTCCGAGACCTGAACATGAACAGGATCGTTCCTCTTCGGGTGATAATCCCGGATCACGAGTGTTCTGTAAGCCTTCGTGACGGCAAAGCGGTGCATCATCATGCCGGAGGCTGTGACGAACGCCCCTTCCTTCGCGGTCTCGATCACGGACTGCGAATGGGTGTTCGCCAGGTTGTTGAAATTGATAAAGTCGATGCTCTCGCCGTATCTCTGCCACATCATCAGGATCGTGGCGGCGTCCAGCGCGTAGGACCATTTGCTGAACAGGAAGGACTTGCTCACGCGCGTCTCGGATCTTGGAACCATGTTGGTTTTATCCGCGCCGTTGAGGGGGAGCCATTCCGTGTTGCAGTATTTGATGTTCGTGCCGTGCGCCTGATTGAAGTCGTTCAGAATGCTCAGCTTTCCCCGAAGGTCGTTTTCGTCAAAGCCTCTGTCCGCGAGGAAATCGATGTGCTCCCCGGCGATTTCGATCATCTTTTTCAGGGCTTCGTTCCCGTAGCAATAGGAGATCATGCCGATTTTGATCGTGGGATCGACGGCCTTCATCGTCTCCGAATAGAGGACGCAGGCCTCGGCGTATTCCTCCGCCCGGAACCAGCGGTGACACTCGTTATCCATCTCCCAGTATTTCACGTTGTACGGCTTTTCTCTTCCGTTGGCGGCTCTCTGCCTCCCGCCCTCCGTCCCGAGATCGCCGTTGCAGTATTCGACCCACGCGGCGGCCTCTTCCGCGCCTTTTTTCAGATCGGAAAACTGAATCAGATCCCGTCCGTGGAGCGAGGCTTCAAGCGTTCTGTCGTTCGGATCCCCGTCGAGCGACTGCGGCGGCACATAGTCGTAATACCGCTTGAAGGGGTGGTGCATATTGACGCAGATCATGGATTCGCCGCCCACGGTTTCCGCGTAAGAGGCGAGCTCGTCCGTGCCGATGTCGTTATACTGATACCCGCCCCAGAAGTACGAATACGAGGGGACGCGGTTTTTGCCGACTCCCGATCTCCAGTCATAGAACGACGCGAAGCACCCGCCCGGCCACCGGATCACCTTCGGAGAAACATACCGCCCGACCTCTGCCGCGCTCTTCTTGAAGCCGTGCAGGGCGTCGTCCGGCGTGAGAGAGAAGTCGTCGCAGACGATCTCCGAGTGCGGCGGCGTCAGAAGGACAAAGGTGTACCGCCCCTCCGCCTCAACGGCAAGTTCCGCGCTCACCCGCGTGTAGTCCTCTCCGGCCTCGCCGAGCGGACGGACACAGACCGGATCCTCGGTTGTCCCCTCCCGGTACAGAGCCGCGTACAGCCCCCCGGCGCCGGAGAGTGTTTTTATCTGCCCTGAAAAGCGATATTTCACATCCGGGAAACAATACTTGCCGTCCTGCGCAAGCCCGCCCATTCCTTCGCTACGGTTTTGTACGAGCATGGCGTGCGTGCCGTGGCGGTTGTCCGGGACGAGGGAAATATGAACGTCCGCCGTCGGAGAATCCCCGATCACGAACGTGGAATCGTCGCGGATCTCCTGATATCCGGCAACCCCGGGAAAAGCGAACCACGCGTTGTGCTCATAGGAGGAGTGATACCAGTCGAAGACGCGCCAGTCCGTTTCATAGGGGGAGTTCGGATCGTTCTCGTCTTCCAGCAGATCGAACCACAGCTTGTTGATCCACCGATAGGGGTAAAACGGCTCGAAGCTGCGGTTGAAAAACATCTCCGCCGCCATGCCTTCGACCTGAAGCCCGTAGCCGAGTTCAATGAAGTTCGAGGCGAGCTTTCTGCTGATCGGCGTGCCGTGACAGGTTTTTGTTGCGAGCAGTTTCATGAATCAAACCTCGGGAGTGTTGTTTCTGCCATTATACAGCAAATCAGGGCGCAAATCAAGCCGAACGAAGGATTTTTGGCAGCATGACCGCCGACGGAGGCGAATTCCGCGGTCTTGCGGGGGATCTCCCGCGCAGCCTCAATTTCTGTTGACACGTCCTCGTTTTTCCTGTATAATACCATCAAATCCATCTCCCCGTTCAGGAGGCTGAAAATGAAAAACGACAAAACCATCGGCGAACTACTTGAAAAACTCTCGCAAGGCGCGCGGGAAGTGACCTTTGACTACGACTGTTCCGATACGGTCATGCAGGATTTCCAGACGATCATGGCGGAGCACCCCGAACTGTTCTGGCTCACCGGATCCTGCAGATACGGAAAAAGCGTCCGCGGAAACGAAGTCCGGGTGACGCTCGTTCCCGAGATCATGATCGACGACGAGGAACTGAACCGGCGGCGGAAAGCGTTCGATCGGGCCGTCGATGCGTTCGTCTCCGCGTGCCGGTCCGATTCGGAATTCGAGACCGTTTTGAAGATCCACGACGCCATCATCGACAAAACGGAATACAATTTCGCCTCCGCAAACGCGCTGTCAGCGGGCGTCCGGAACGACGAGGCCGCCGTGCGCGGGATGAGCGCCTATGCCTGTCTGGTGGACGGGCACGCCGTGTGCTCGGGCTACGCGAAGGCCTTTCAGGTCATAGCGTCCAAGCTCGGGATCCGCGCCGGAAGGGTGCACGGGATCAAGCTGGACGGCAGCGGTCCCCACGAGTGGAACATCGTGACCGTCAACGGTCAGCCGTACCACCTCGACGTGACATGGGACGATCCGGTGTTCGCCAAAGGCGTGCAGGGATTCCGCTCCTACGACTACTTCTGCGTCACGACGGAGGAAATTCTGAGAACCCACGGCATCGACCGGGATTCGGACGCGCCGCTGTGTACCGCCACGGAGAGCAATTACTTCGTCAAAAAAGGCTGGTGTCTCGACTGGTATGAATTCGAGAAGGCAGCCGACGTGATCCGCTCACAGCTCGGCAGCGACACGGTCTATCTCAAATTCCCGGACAAGGCCGCGCTGGACGAAGCCGCCGAGGATCTCTTCAAGAAACAAAGAGTGTTCGAGATCCGCGAGGTTTTGGAAAAATACAACTCCCTGCAAACCTCGACGACCGTCAACGGCACGCTCGCCATCCGGTTTCTGAAAAAGTAAGACTCAGGAAAACGGGATACGGACAGATGCTGCCTGTGTGCGACGGGCAGGGCATGATTCCGATAAAACGGCGGGGAGGGGATCTCTCCTCTCTCCGCCCTGTCGCTTTATCCCATATTCTCTACCACCCGGCGGACGACGGATTCGCCTTCCGCGCGGTCGTTCGTCCAGACGGAGATTCGGTAGATGATTCCCTCGTGGATGAAGTGCGCGGAGATATCCCAGAAGTTATTGTTCCCGGGAGTGAAAACCAGCGTCGCTTCATCCCCCAAAGAGGTTAGAAGCGTGTCTGACACAGTTTCCGCCTCTTTCAGATCATTGCGGAGTACAACGGCGACGCCTCCATTGTAGATTTCCCACGCCTCATCGTTCAAGGGAATAAAGGCATCGACATATACCCTCTCTTCCGTGTCCGGGTAAGAATGCGTGCCGATGACGCTGATGGAGCGGTTATGGTATTTTTCACCGTTGACATAGTATGCGTGCAGCCGGAAGTTCTCGTTGGGCAGTGTGCCTAGATCCGGATTTACCATCAGTCCACAGTTCAGCCAGTCCGCTGCCTCCTGCCAGTTGTCGAAGGGAATGACCGAACCTTCATCGATCAACTGGGTGGTCATCGTTGAATCCTCTCCCCGTGGGTTTAGGGATTCAAAGGTCGCCATCACTTCATCAGACAGGATCAGTGAACCTGTTTGCTCCTCTGTCTTCACGTCGTGGTAGACCATATACTCTTCTTTTCCTTCCCGGAACTCGACCGGCTCCGGAGGTTTTATTTCGATTTTCATCCTTGCCTGTACCGCGATCACCGCCGCAGCGGCTGCCGTGGTCAGAAGGATCACCGTCAAGGCCGCCGCCAAAAGGACGGTCAGCTTTTTCGATCGTCTCATGTTCATGCCGTTTTCCGTACTCCTTTCTTTTTCTCCCGCGAGCTTTTCCCGCACAGCCGCCGTCACCCGTCCGGAATCCGCGCGCTCCGTTATCCGGGAGAAGCTCTCCCTGATGCGTCTGTCGAGAGGATCAAAGTCCGCCATTGTGTTTCTCCTCCTTTTCAAGTTCCTGCCGGAGTTTTTTTCTTGCGAGCGAAAACCGTTTTCTCGCCCAGACCTCGCTTTTTCCGAACCGGGCGGCGATCTCCCTGTAGTCCTCCTCCTCCACGACGCGGCTGTACACCACGGCTCGGTCCGCGGGGGAGAGCTTCAATAAGGCCGCCGTCATGCCGTCTGACAGGGCGTCGCTCTGCGCGGGCGGTCTGTCCGGCTCCCGGAACCATTTTCTGCTCCGGAGCAGGTCCACGCAGATCCGGTAGGCGGTCTTATAGAGGAACGAATTTGCGGCGGCCTCGTTCGGCAGTCGGTCGAGATTCCGCCACAGCCGGAGATAGGCTTCCTGCGCGGCGTCCTCTGCGTCAGCGGATCCCACGATCGCGGCGCAGTATCCGGTCAGCTTTCCGGCTCCCGCTTCCAGATACGCCTCGAAATCAAATCCTTCTTCCATAAAACCTCCTTTCCGGGGGCCTTCGCAGCCGTCGTTCGTCCGTCTGAATCGTGATCACGTTTCAATTATAGAACGGAGCAGGGCGCGGATTTGTGAAGGTGGAGAAAAAGAATTTTGAAAAAAAGATCCCGCCCGCACAGGCCGATCCTCATTCTCCCCGAATGTTCACAAGTGTCTCCTTGACATAGGCTCCCGCTGTTGCTATAATCAAGACGGTACGGATCGGGATTCTTTTCAGAGAGGCTTACGATGGATGTGATCATTTTCGGCGGGCAGAGCAACATGGAGGGGCAGACGGAGGGACTTCCTTCCCCGAACGATCCCATGGACGGGGTGATGGAATACCGGTTCCTCACGGACAGCGTGATCCCGCTCGTCCACCCGGTCGGGGAGAATATGAATCCCGCGATCGAAGGGGCGAACGGCGGCTTCGGCTCCCTGCTCCCCGACTTCTGCAAGACCTACCGCCGGGAGACCGGACATGAAGTGCTGGCGGTCCACGCGGCGCAGGGAGCGACCCGAATCGACGAGTGGCTGCCGGAGACGGAGCGCTACAAGGTTGCTCTTTCCAAGATCCTCGCGGCGGAGAGGGCGGTGGGGGAGTCCCTCGGGCGGATCTATTACGTCTGGCTGCAGGGCGAATCGGACGCCGTTTCCAAGGTTCCGATGAAGACCTACCTCGAACGGCTGATCCGGTATAAGGACGCCCTCAAACGAGACGCCGGGATCGACGCCTTCGGGATCATCCGGGTGGGGTATTTCACCTCTGCCCATGAATGCGACGAGGCGATCATGACCGCGCAGGAGACGGCATGCGGGACCGACTCCGACTTTCTCATGCTGACCCGCATCACGGCGGAGCTCTCCCTCGATCCCGCGTGGATCAACCCGAACGCCGCAGGACACTACAACAACCGCGCCATGACAAGGATCGGCGAATCCGCCGGGTTTGCGCTGGCGCAGTTTGAAAAAGGACGGACATGAAGAAACTGCTTCTCATCATCAATCCCGTGACCGCACGCTCGGCCGTGACGCCCGCTCTGATCGACGTGATCGACTGCTTTGAAAAGGGCGGATGCGCGGTGACGGTCCATGTGACGCAATACAAGAACGACACCTTCGACACGGTGAAGAAGCTCGGCGGGGACTACGATGTGATCGTCTGCGCGGGCGGGGACGGAACGCTCAACGAGACGGTGTCAGCGGTGATCTCTCTGGAACGGAAGCCGAAGATCGGCTATCTGCCCACCGGGACCACCAACGATTTCGCGGTCAGCTGGGGGATCCCCCGCAAGCCGCTCGACGCCGCGCGCAAAATCACGAACACGGAGCCGGTCCACACGGACGTGAATCTCTTCTGCGGGCGGCCCTATATGTACGTCGCGGCGTTCGGGGCGTTCACGGAAGCCTCGTATTCCACGCCGCAGAGCATGAAGCAGAACCTCGGCTGGTCGGCCTACATCATCGAAGGGCTGAAAAGCGTGCCGTCGATCCGCCCCATCCACATGAAAATCCGCTACGACGGCGGAGAGGAGGAGGGCGACTACCTCTACGGCATGGTCTCCAACACCCGGCGCGTGGGCGGCTTTGATCTGAAAATGCGGGAGGACATCAGCCTCTCGGACGGACTCATGGAGGTCATTCTGATCCGGAAGCCGGACAATCCCTCGGACAACGGAAAGATGCTCGGCGCGGTTCTGATGCAGGACACGTCCAGCGAGTTCATCACCTTCGCCCATACGACGAAGCTGTCCTTCGAAGCGGACGAACCCGTGCCGTGGACGGTGGACGGCGAAAACGGCGGCGCGGTCCGGGAGGGCGAGTTCTCCGTGATGGAACGCGCGGTCGAGATCTATTTCTGAAAAGGAGAGCGGATCATGAGCAATCCGATCGATCCGAAGACGGTCATTCCCCCTTTCGAGGGAGGCGTTCCTGCGGAGGGCTTCTACAACGCGGGCCCGGTTTTGGCGGACGACACCCGCTGGACGACGCCGGAGGACGCGATCATGAAGATTTACGCCCAAACCGCGCAGGAGGATTTCGCGCGATACGTCCGGATCCTCGAGGCCGCCGGATTCGAAGACCTCTGGATTAATGAGAACGCGGCGTTTTCGGCGGTTTCCGGTCACTGTGACGGCGCGCAGGTTTACGCGTACCGGACAAAGGCGACGGGAGAAGTGCGCCTGATCTGCGAGACCGAAGCCTCGACTCCTGTCACAAAGATCAGCCGAGGCGTGGGGCAGGGGACGGAGGAGATCTGTCAGTACGCCCTGTACTACGATCCGGAGAACGGCCATTCGTCGACCACGACCAACTGCGGGATGTTCTACGCGGTGAAGCTCGCGGACTCGAGCCTCTTCCTCATCGACGGCGGTGACGAACTGCAGTGCTCCGACGAGGCGGTTGCCGGGATGCTCGCCTTTCTGCGGGAGTTCAGCGGCGTCGCGGAGGGGGAGAAGATCCGCATTTCCGGATGGTTCTTCACCCATGCGCACGGGGATCACATGGCGGCCTGCATTCGGTTATTGAGAACCTATCCCGACGCGTTTATCCTCGACGGCGTGTATCTCAATTTCCCCTCATCCTCCGTAGCGCGGGGGGATTCCGAAAAGATCCTTCTGATGGATACGCTGCGGGAATTCAAAGAGCGGGACGCCGCCGTCGTCAAGCTCCACACCGGCATGACCTTCTCCCTCGCCGGGACGAGATTCGACGTGCTCTACACCCACGAGGACGCCGTAAAACCGGAGAATCCCTCCGTCTATCCGTTCAGGGACTTCAACTGCACGTCCACGGTGCTGAAAATGACGACGAAGAGCGGCGGCTCTGTGATGTGGCTCGGCGACACCAACGTGGAGACGGAGGCGCTGGTCGCCAAAACCGTCCCGGCGGAGCTCTGGAAATCCGACGTGGTTCAGATCGCGCACCACTGCTTCAACTATCTCTCGACCCTCTACCCGATGATCGACGCGAACTGGGCGATGCTCCCGAATTCGGTCTTCGGCGGTCACACCCCGGAGAACGATCCCAAGCGGCGGGAGGTGGAAGCTGTCCTCGCCGATCCCGCGAATCTCTGGTACGAGGACAAAACGACGGTCTTCCGGTTCGAGGACGGACAGTACAAGGTCGTCCGGGAACTCGACCGGGTCGGAGGCGAGCACGACGGGACCGATTTGCTCGGACGGAAACACCCGGTAAACTGACATAAAAAAGAAAGACTCTGCGCTGACCTCACAATGAAGTCGGACGCAGAGTTTTTTGTTGGTTACGGCGACGGAATGTCAAATTCGGCGTACAGCGTGGTTTTTTCGATCGCTGAACTGATCTTGTGAAGAAATCCCTTGCATATGCGGTAGTGTCCCGGTTCGAGCGCTCCGTAGAGCAGTTCCCATCCGGCGGACATTTCCTTTGTCTGCCCGGGATCGGCGCTGATTCCGACGGCGTTGAAGATGAGCGGGGTGTCGGTCTCGATCTCGGGGACAGAGACCCATTCGTCGTTGTCGAGCCGTTCAAGGGAAAAATCCGTTCCGAAAGTCCAGCCCTCTTCATGCGGCGTGATCCGGTATGTGAGACCGGTGGAGGTGACGGTTCCGGGGACGATCTCGAATCCGACGGGGGAGTCGTCCGCTTTTTTGCATCCGGGGAGCAGGAACAGAAGCAGCAGGGAGAGACAGAGGATCACGCAGACAGCGTTTTTCATGGGCTTTTTCCTTTCTGTCATCCGTGGCAGCGTTTGCACCATTCGTATCCTTCGGCGAGGGCTTCTTCGGGATCTTCGCACAGGGCTTTGTTGGATTCCTTCATATCCGTGACCGACTTGCAGTCCGGGAGGTGGATCTTTTTCGTATTGGTGTTCAGCACATAGACGACCGCCGACGTGTCCGGATCCTCCCCCGGCAGGTCATCCGCTTCGGGAACGGGCGCAGGATCCGGATCGGAAACCAGCGTGTCCGAAACGGCATCCCCGTCGGTTTCCGTCGGTTCCGTCTTAGAGGCAGGCAGTTCGGGCGGCTGGGTCCGGTCGGCCGGATCGGCAGTGAGCGTGTAAATCACAGGCTCTGCCTCCGGTTCCTCTCCCACTGTCCGGACGGGATCCCCCGCGCTTCCGGAGGCGATCCAGCGGGGCCAGTTCAATCCGGCGAACCACACACCTCCGATGAGGATCCAGAGCGCCGCCAGCAGAACGACGCTCCGGGTCTTTCCGCTCTTCATCGCGTCACTCCGCCCGCGGGCTCACCGTGTACTGGACGAACCGGTCGGAGAGCTCGTCACGGGTCATTTCGCGGCGGCGGAACAGGATGCGGAAGCGGTAGGTCAGACTCTCTCCCGCAGGGATGGTGAGTCCGCCCTTGAAATAGAGGTTGTTCGCGGCAAAGAGGCCGTAGGAGCGGATGTGCCACGCTGTCGGGAACCGCTCGTTCTTCTCGTTGTCGAAGACGGTGACGCCCATCGGACCAACGCCGGGAACCGTGCCCGCGTAGTCGCACCACTCCGCCGACCGGCTCCAGCACTCGCCCTCACCGACGCCGCCCCAGGAATTGGACAGCACGCCGCAGCCGATGTCCTCTCTCAGCTCGTCCCGCATCCGAATGCCGAGGGGACCGGCCTCCTTCGTTGGTCCGAAGTTCACCGTACCGAAGTCCGCGCGGAAGG
Source organism: Oscillospiraceae bacterium (assembly GCA_015065385.1). Classification (GTDB taxonomy): domain Bacteria; phylum Bacillota; class Clostridia; order Oscillospirales; family CAG-272; genus UMGS1696. Next base: position 41,881 of record SVQK01000029.1, read on the forward strand.
TCACGGCAAGATCGAGCGCGCGGCATTCCTCGGACTGGTTGTAGACGGTGTACCGGGTGGATTCGCGCAGCAGAGGCTTGCCGTCGTGATCCGTCCAGAGATTGTTCGCGGTGAAGGAGGCGAAGGCGGACGCGCTTTCCACCGACTCGATGCCCTCGTTCCGTACATATCCGTGATTCGGCGTCTCGTTCCAGCAGTCCACACCGTTCACGTCGCCCACCGCGATGAACACGGACCGCTGGTGCGGATGCTCCTTCACGGTCAGATCGAGCCGTGTGAAGGGATTGCCCCGGTCGTCCTTCACCTGTCCGAAGAACGGCTTTGGGATCGCCGGGTCAAAGACATACTCCGAGAAGAGATGCCCGCCGATCGTGACCTCGACCTTGTGCTCCTCCGGCAGAAGCTCCGCGTTCGGCGCGCCCGGAACCGGATCGGAGGAGAAGGTCAGCGTCAGCGTTTCCCCACGTTTGGCGGTCAGGATCACGAGCACACCGTCCGCCATGGCAGAGGCCGGGAAGATCCGGTCGCCGCATTTCGCGGAGGTCACAATGGGCGGAACGGCCCCTTCCTTCACGGGAATATATACGGGTTCCTCGCGGCAGTCCCGCGCAGGCGTTACTTCGACGGTTGTAATTTCTTTGAAGATCTCTTTCATATAGGCTAACCCCCGGACTGCGTCCGTTTTGAAATCTTTGAATCCGCATTCGATGCTGACCGCTCCGTCGTATCCCGCCCGGATCAGCTCCCGCGCGAATCGGCGGTTGTAGGAGAGATCGCCGCTGTCCTCCGAGCCGGGAACGGAGCGTTTCGGAGCCTCGGCGATGTGGCAGTGGCGGAGCAGGTCGGCATAGTTCCGCACCGCTCCGAGATCCACGCCCTCCTCAGCCATGTGGAAGGAGTCGTACAGCAGCAGCACGTTCGGATCGTTCATCTCCCGGATGGCGTCGCCCGCCTCGGGAACGGTGACGAAGACGTTGGTCTCCGCGCGGCGCAGCGGTTCGATCACGAGGGTCACGCCGTGGGAGGACGCCAGCTTTCCAAGCTCTTTTACGAAGTCATAGAGCGCGGTGCAGCTGTTTTCCTTTTCCGGGATCAGCGAACGGGCTCCCCCGCTGCCGAACACGGCAAAGGACGCGCCGAGCTTTTCCATGATCCCGAAGATCCTGTCTGCGCGGGCATAGAACGGCGTCCGGTCTGCGTCGGGATGCGCCAGCTTCCAGTCTCCCGGAAAGAGGCTGTTGACCGCGACGAGGCCGAGAGGATCGCGGTCGTTTTCTTCGGCCAGCTCCCGGATCTCGTCGTCGGAAAGTCCGGCCAGCATTCCGCCCGCGCATTCGGTACAGTCATAGCCGGCGGAAAGAAGGAATCTGCATTTACTCACGATCTGGGAGACGGGGCTTTCCGGTACGCCCGCCACCCCTTCCGGCATGAGGGATCCGCCGGGGATGCAGCAGCTCAGTTTGATCATGTTTCACGAATCTCCGTTTCTGTGCGAACTCCGCGCGGGATCAAAGGAACGAGCGGTCTACGCCGATGGCCTTGATGAACTCGCGGGCGATCAGAAGGGATCCGATCTGTCCCGGATGGACGCGGTCCCAGCTGATATAGGAGGAATGGCGGTACTGCAAATAATCGTCGAAGGCCGACTGCAGATTGATGAAGTGACAGTTGTACTTCTTCGCAGTCTCCTCACAGATCTTGACGTATTTATCGGTCGTCTGGCGCATCCAGTCCTCCCGGCAGGGCTCCATGAAGAAGGGGGACATCAGAATCACGCCCTTGACCGCGGGGAGCGTGCGCTCCATCATCTTCTGGAGATTGTCCCGGTATTCGTCTGCGTAGACATGCCGGTTCAGCACGCCGGGGGAGTCGTACTGCCGCCAGATATCGTTGATGCCGATCATGACGCTCACCCAGTCGGGATTGAGGTTCATGACGTCGTTCTGCCATCTTGCGAGCAGGGCGCGGCTGGTGTCTCCGCTGTTGCCGGTGTTGGAGATCCAGAGCGCCCAGTCGGGATAGAGCACGTTCAGGATGTTTTCGATCTGGCGCACATAGCCGTCGCCCACGCCCTGATGAAGTCCTTCTCCGACGGGTCTGGCCCGTCCCGCGTCCGTGGTGGAGTCTCCGGTGAATACGATCCGGTCGCCGTTCTGCAGCAGCATAAGGATACCTCCCTGTGGTTCGAGTTGGTTGTTCAGCGCCGTCCTGCTTCTGTGCGGACGGCTTTTCTTCATCATATCATATCCCGGCCGGGAAAACAAGCGGTTCGGCAAATTTTCCCGCGCGCCGGATGCCTGAGAGAGGGAGCCATTCTTTGAAAAATCCGGATTTTTGAAAGAATCGCGGCAGAAGAAACAAATCCTGTGAAAAAACGGAAAAATAGATCGGATTTTCCATCCGCGCGGCACAAGATGTCGGGGACTTGCTGCGAAAGCGGACACAAGGGAGGCGGAGGCAGCCGGATAGTTTCATGATTGAACTGTTTTGCCCGAAAAAATTCATTTTCGCCCTTTTCGGGGGAGTATGATAAAGTCAATCAATTGATGATCAATGGATCGGAGCGGGGAGAGGATGAAGAACAAGAACGAACGGACAGAAATAGCGGCGGTGCGGAGGGAAAATCTCCCCGGGCTGTCCTTGGTTTACGCGCTGTTCCGGACAAAGCGGAGCGGGCGAGACGGATTTGCCTATTCCGTCTCGGTGTCCGTCACCGGGGAATACGGCAGCGAAACGGCGACGGCTTCCGATCTGACGGATTCCCGGGAGGATGCGGAGCTGATCTTCCGGCTTCTGGCGGATCAGACCGTCACCCCCTGCGCTCTGGCCGACGTGCTGGAGGAGATCCTCTGAACGGACGAAGATTCTGAAATTGAGCCTATTCCTGCCTGTACTTTTTTCCTGATTTGTGGTACAATAAGGAAAACCGCGGCGGGGAGGACCGATCCATGAAGCTGTTCAGAGCGCGTCCCGTGTCTTTGTTGTTTCTGTGCTTTTTCGTCGCGTCCTGTCTTCTCGCTTACGGGAGCTTCCCGATTCGCATGGTCGCGGTGACAGCGGCGGCGGTCGTGATCACGCTGACGGCGGCGGGCGCGGTCGGGGTTCGGGATCCCGTCGCAAAGCAGCTTTTGACTCTGGCGGCCACGGGAATTGTCGCAGCAGGACTCGTGTCAGCCGCGGCGTGGGATTTTGCCCTTCCATGGCTGGAAAGCCGGATCGGCGTTGAGGAGCGGGCGGAATTCCGGATCCGGGACTGCGAGTTTTCGGCGGTCTACGCGTCTCGCTATGTGGCCGAGGTCGCCCGGTCCGGCTGTCTTCCAAAGGGAACGAAGATTGTCCTCGAAACGACACTTTCCGGTCTTTCCGAGGGAACGGTCGTGGAGGGAGACGCCCTCTACGGATCGCTCGACGATCTCGGGACCGAGGACTGGAACGCGCGGCGGACCTATCTCTCGGAGGGTGTGGTTCTCCGGGCGGAGGGGACGTTTGACGTCACGGGGTTCAGGCCTTCCCGGACGCCGTCCGCCTTGTTCGCGCGGCTCCGGTCCCATCTTACCTCGCGGTTCATCGCGGGCGCAGGACGGGATGCGGGCGGATTTGCCTCCGCGATCCTCCTCGGGAACAGAGACAACCTCCCGGACACGCTGAAACGGGATTTCCGGCGGCTCGGGCTCTCCCATCTGCTCGCGGTGAGCGGGACGCATTTCTCCGTGATGATCACCTATCTGACCTTCTTTTTGAAGAAGCTGCGTCTGCCGCGGCGTCCCCGTGCGGTTTTGTCCATGGCGGTGATCTTGTTTTTCATGCTGCTCACGGGCGGATCCCCTTCCGTAGTGCGGGCCGGACTGATGCACCTTCTGATCCAGCTGTCGGAGCTTGCGGCGCGAAAACCGGATACCGTCCATTCCTTCGCCCTGTCCGGTGCGGTCATGACGCTGTTCAGCCCCTTTTCCGCGGCGAGCTGCGGGCTTCAGCTGTCCTTCGCCGCAACATGGGCCTGCATCGTCTGGCTCTCCTTCCGCGGCGGGTTCGCCCGGCTCGTCCGGCGCGCGGGGAAGGGGAAGCGCGGGCTGTTTGTCCGTTTCATCCGGTCGCTGTCCGAGACGGTGATCCTGACGGTGGTGGTGACGCTCGCCACCGTTCCCCTGATCTGGAGCTATTTCGGGGAACTGCCTCTGCTCTCGGTTCCGGCCAATCTGCTCTTTGTCCCCGTCGTGACGCTGACGCTCGGGATCTGCTGGCTCTGCCTGATCCTGTCCCCGATCCGGTTTCTCGCCGCTCCGGTTTTCCGCCTTCTGATTCCCCTGTACGGTCTGATCGAAGGCGCGGCGCTGCGTCTTGCGCGGATTCCGGGAACGGTGATCCCGGTTCGGTATGCCTTCGCGCCGTTTCTGCTGATCCCCGCCGCGCTGTGTCTGGTTTGCGTCCCTTTGTTCGGAAAGCGGGGAAGGCGGTGCGCGGCGGTTTCGGCGGCTGTGCTGACGGTTCTGTTCCTGTCTCTCACGGCGGTGTTCCGCGCGGTTTCGCTCGACGACGCGGTCTTTATCCGGGCAGGCGTGAAAAAGAACGAGGGATTTCTGCTCATGGCGGAGAACCGGATCCTGCTCTGCGATATGTCCGACGGATCCTCCGGAGTGTTCGGGCGTCTGACGGCGAAGATGGACGACTGTCATGCCTGCGAGATCGACACGGTGCTCCTGACGCATTACCACAACAAGCACGTCCGGCTTTTGGGGCAGCTCTTCACAAGACAGATCGTGCGCTCCCTCTGGCTGCCGGAACCGAACGGAGAGGACGAAGCGGCGATTTGCCGGTCCCTCACCGACCTCTGCGCGGAGAACGGGATGGAGCTGACCATGCTGCCCGCCGGAGAAGAGGCGGATTTTCACGGGATCGGTCTGTCGGTGTTCGGAAGGACGAGGATCGGACGCTCGAGCCATCCCGTGTCGGCGGCTCGGGTGAACATGCCGTCTGGCGAAGTGCTCTTCGCGTCCTCGTCCTTCAACGAATCCGACGAGCTGATCCGAGCGGCGGAGGAGGCGGACGTGCTCATTCTCGGCGCGCACAGCCCGGTATATAAAAAGACCTTCGCGCTCTCCTTCCGCGGAGGGGCGAAGATCCTCGCACTGTGCGCCGACGCGCGGGCTTATGCGGATCCGGACTGGTACCGAGATCTGACCGTCAATGCTCCGGAATGCCGGATCGTCGATCTGGACGCGGCCCCGGTTTTCGAACTGCGCGACAGGCGGAGTTGACCTCAGAACCGGCGCAGGATCCATGCGATAAGGACGGCCTGCAGAACCATGATGAGCGGGATGCCGAGCATGAATTTGGAATGGCGGGTCTTGTGGCGGATGAAGAGCATGGTGAGAAGCATTGCCGCCGATCCTCCGAGGGCGGAGAAAAGGAACAGCGTTCTCTCCCGGATCCGCCGGACGTTCCGTTTTGCCCGGAGCTTGTCCGAAACGGTCAGAAAGACGGCGACGGCGGACCAGAACCCGATCCAGAGACAGAGGACGGTCTCCGCGCTCCATTCGAAGGGGAGAAAGCTCATGGCCGGTCGTGCTCCCTTGCCCTGGCCTGCGCCATTGCGTCGCAGCGTTCGTTGTAGGGATGCCCGGCGTGTCCCTTCACCCATACGAAGGTCACCCTGTGAACGGCGCAGAGTTCGAGCAGCTCTTCCCACAGATCGGGATTCAGGGCGGGCGAATTGTCCGCCTTTTTCCACCCCCGCGCGCGCCACGATTTCGCCCATCCCTTGCCCATGCCGTCGCAGAGATAGCGGGAATCCGTGGTCATCTCCACCTCGCACGGCGCTTTCAGGGCTTTGAGGGCTTCGATGGCCGCGGTCAGCTCCATTCTGTTGTTTGTCGTGGCGGCCTCTCCGCCGGACATTTCCTTCTCGAGTCCCTTGTAGACGAGAACCGCGCCCCATCCGCCGGGGCCGGGATTTCTCAGGCACGATCCGTCCGTGTAAATCTCAACCTTCTGCATAATCCTCTCCTGTCCGTAGTTCCTCCAGTATAGCACAAAAACGCCCGGTTTGCAAGTCCCGCACATTCGGGGGATCCGGGGCATATCCTGAGCGTGAGGGTGACGAAGTCCCCTCGAATGAAAACGGAGGACATCGGAAGATGATGGACATGAGAAACAACGGTCAGGGACCGCGCGGACCGATCGGTTCCGATTCCGGAAGAGTCCGGAGAGGTCCCGCCTCCCGCCCGTCCATGCCGACCGGACGGTTTTCCCTGTACGGGCAGACATACGGTCCGCGCGCGGGGGAGAACGGGTTCGGAGCGTTGCAGTACGAGCCGGAGGATCCCCTCTTTGACGCGCCGCTCGGGGAGGATGAAGTGCGGGATCAGGCGGTGCCGATCGCGGATCCCCCTGCGGCTGGAACGGATCCGGACGGAGAGAACACGGCCGGGACCTGCGGCGGGGACGGCGTTCTCGCGGCGTATCCTCTGGCCATGGTGTACGCGCCGGATCAGGCATGGCGGGAGCTTTACGAGGACGAGGAGGCACTTTCGGAGGGGACGCTGTTCCGGGAGCTGAACTTCCCCTTCTGTCCGGGATGCCGCAGGTCGGGGAGGTGAGGACGTGAACGAACAGCAGAAGCTGTACAGAAGGATTCAGGTCTGCAGCTTTGTCCTGCAGGAAACCGCGCTCTATCTTGACAGCCATCCCTTCTGCCGTCAGGCGCTCAGGTACTATCAGAAGCACCGCCGGCTCAGAGAGGAGCTGATCGAGCAGTACGAATCGAGATACGGCCAGCTCACGATCTACGGCGGGGGAGCGTCGGGCAGCTGGCACTGGGTCACGGAACCGTTTCCGTGGGAAGTGTGAGGCGCGGCTATGTGGATCTATGAGAAGACCCTTCAATATCCGGTGAAGATCCGGAAACCCGATCCGGCGACGGCAAAGCTCATCGTCACCCAGCTGGGAGGCCCGGACGGAGAGCTCGGCGCGTCCATGCGGTATCTGAATCAGCGGTATTCCATGCCGTACCGGGAAGTGACGGGGATGCTGACGGACATCGGGACGGAAGAACTCGCCCACCTCGAAATGATCGGGGCGATCGTGGCGCAGCTCACCCGGAATCTGTCGATCGAGGAAATCAAAAAATCCGGGTTTGACGCGTATTTCGCCGATCACACAACGGGCGTCTATCCCGTCGCGGCGTCCGGCGTTCCGTTCGATATGAAATATATCGGCGTGAAGGGCGACGCCATCGCGGATCTCAACGAGGATCTGGCAGCGGAGCAGAAAGCCCGCGTGACCTACGACAACCTCATCCGCCTCATCGACGATCCGGACGTGTGCGATCCCATCCGCTACCTCAGGGAGAGGGAAGTGGTCCACTACCAGCGGTTCGCGGAACCGAAACATACAACATGAAGCAAAAAAGGGAAGAACCATCGACGACACTTTAATATACATTATGCACTAATCAGAGGGCAATATTTATATTGTTTTGTGATTATTGCACAATCAAGGGACGCTCAGCGCGTCCCCATTTTTATTTTTTGAGACCATCGACGAGGTTTAACAACTCGCTCATTGCATCAGCCTCATCCGCTCCGTCTCTCCCGGCCTGAAATGCGATGCGGAGTAAATCACGGAGATCGGCGCATTCCAGCGCAATAACCGGCTTTTCTGCGACTTCTGTAAAAGTTTCGTCCCCTTCGGCATACCTCGTGAAGAACTCGCCGAAATCGTCCACAAGCCCATCAACCTCTTTTTTCGTCAGCCCGATATAACGACGGGTGACAGCCTCGCTCGAATGGTGGAGGTGCTCAGAGATTAGCGTCATCGTGTTTGCATCGTTCGGGTGTAATTCTCTGCTGACCGCTCCGAACGTCTTCCGGGCCGAATGGGTTCCAACATTGTATTCGATCCCTACGGATGCGGCGGTTCTTTTGATTGCCTTCCGGTATCCGTCCGCCGTGATGGTGTTGCCCTTGTGCGTTCCCGAAAGCTGGAGGAACACGGGATTTAGGTATTCATTTTCTTCCGGCTTGCATCCAGTCTCGGCGCAGTAGAGGGCGATAGCGTCCCATGCGGCTTGATTTATCCTCGGGCTGGACATCTTATCGGTCTTTTGCTCCGCGAATGCCTTGACGCTCTCACGGTGCTTACCGGACGGCGTGAAGAAGTCCGACCATTTGAGGGTGAGCATATCGCCGACCCGACGGGCAAGGTTGTTTTGGAGCACGAAAAGCAGATAGACCGTCCAGCTTTCGCTATCCTTCAGGGCGGAAATCATTTTGTGCAAGTCGTCCGGCTTGAACGCGAAGACCTCCGACGATTCCCCGCGCTTCTTGTTGGACGGGCGTATATAATTATTGGTAGAGATTTCAGCGCAAACGGGAAACTCAGCACGGACAGCGGAAGATGTGAGAATCATGGTGTACCTCCGGGGGATTTATCTGATACACATATTTTACCACAAATCGCCGGGAAAGTCAAGAGAAAAATACACGTTTTGTTTATTTTTCGATGGGATTATATTTCATCCGGCGGCTGAATCGTAACCTTAAATGTTCGACAGATGTAATCAAGATATTCCGGGAATCCATCGATCATCAACTCTTGCCCTTTTTCGTCAAAGAAAATCCCGTGTGAGTTGTTTTCTGCATTGATTTCTATGAATCTTGCGGCGGCTCTTGCGCTCTTCCCTTTAATCAGGAAAGTCATCCCCTCGATCTCAACGGGGACGGTGATTTCAATGTCTTCCTTCCATTTCTTCCATCTTTCAGCATTAGTATTTCTTTCGACCTGTCGGGCGGTCTTTTTAATCGGCTCGGGGATTCCTTTTGGTTCTTCCTTCGGTTTTTCCCTCTGCGAAAAAATAATGTCAAAACCTAACGATTCGGCGATGTGCGCGATTTCTTCAAAGTACATCCGATTCCGCGCAAGTTTGTTGTTTAGGTTCTGCGGCGTGATTTTATCGTCCGGGAACATTTCGTTATTCTTCTCGGAAATTGCCTTCATCGTCAAATTTGTTTCTTCCGAAAGATTTTGAAGAACGGCGCGAATCAATCCGACTTCTGAAATTGTTTCCGGCGCGATGGTTTTGTTGTTGACTGTAATCATCGTTTTCCTCCGAATTGTTGATTATTTTCTACGCTAATTATACAGCATCGAAGATTGATTGTCAAGTTCTTTCAGGATAATCGTTATATTGCACCATAAAAGTATATTCTAATTATGTTTAATATGTATAATTTGATTTAATTATGAATGAAAACTAAATAAACACGATGAATACCGTGAAGATACACAAAATCGCAGTTTAGGGGGTTGACAAAACAGAATGTTTGTGATATACTGTGTACAACCTCGGAAGGATACACAAAAACACAAGGAGGAAATACACAATGGCCCCGCATGAACTGACCCTTGCCTTCGCCCGAATCCCCGCGCAGCGTTTCATCTACTTAGGCAGCAACGACCCCGACGATGGCGGCATTGAGACCATCGCTCTTAACCCCTCAGACGTTACGATTGACGACTATCTCAGACTGACCGCAGCTATTGACCGCCTGACGATCTATCCCGCGTCCTCTGTCGTGTTCCGTGTCATGGACGACGACGGAGAGGGCGACACGTTCACGATGATCGCGTGGGACAATGGCAAGTGGTATTCCGTCCCGGCTGAATTGCTTATGAACCACGTCAGCAACGATCCCCGGTATCTCAAATCAAAGTTTGTTGAACCCGAAACAGTCAGAGTATGAAGGAGGCTCTATCATGTTCCATTTTCACAAGCAGGACGAAGGGCGGCAGTTTGTAACGATTCACCCGTCAGACCCGGCGCACACGCTCCCCATCCGCCGCAAGCTGGTTGATACCTACGGCGTACATACAATGGCGGACGAAGAGGAAATTATCTTTGAACTTCTCTCCGGCGTTGACTATCACGGCTCCGGCAGCGACTATGACCGGGCAATCCGTGAGGTTGATCCCGGCGCGAAGTCGGAAATCGTCTACATCGACGGCGGCGGACACAGAAGGACGATTTGAGCATGAGGCGCAAATACGGGGGAGGTGATAACAGGCGATGGAATCGCTGATACAACGGACATAGCGCAGCCAACAGGAACGACCACGGAGACCCATTACAAAATAACTATAAAATAATTCGTGACCCGCGCACGATAACGCGGGAGAAATGGAGACAAAGAAATGACGAAGACTGAAATCCTGAACCACCTGAACGCTCGCGGCGGAGAAGCCGTAAACAACGAAATCGCGGCGAAGATTGCGGCGATGACCGGACTCTACACATTGCAAACCATTTACGAGAACGAAGACCGTACCGACAGATACATCCATAAGCATTTCGCTGTTCTTCTTCCGGGATACAACGAACAGATCATAGCCGAAGCTGAATCCATCACTGACGAACTGGAATTTATCAAGGTACAGGGATCGTATAACGCAACCTTTACGGTGTCAAGGGTTGAATTTGATGAAAAGACGGCGACAGGCAAGGATGGGGAGACTGTGCTTTTGGCGGTCTATGACTACGAATTACATCCTGAATGGGAGGAGTTACAGTCCGATAACGCTGTAACCGTCCTGAATGAGATGTCCGGGCATTTTCACGATGAAGGCACGGACGATGAAGATACGGACGATGAAGATACGGACGATGAAGACCATGAGTTTTGCACATTTGTGAATTAAGCTGGAGGAATGATTATGGAAAACATGAAGGCGCGGCTTGACCGCGCAAAGCGGGAACTCAGAAAGAGCGGGTTGTATGTCAGACGGTTCCGCAAAGGCTATGACGGCTGGATGATCGTGGACGGCAACAACATCATCGTGAGCGGCGACCATGCCCCGCTGACGCTGGAAGACGTTATTAGATGGGCGGAGGAGAAGTAAAGAGCATATGAGCGCGAAAGAGCTATGCGGCGGCATGGCTTTTTCCGCGTTTAGCACAGCATCCGAAAGTCTCCGCATACCGAAAGCCCAATAAAGACAAGGGTTTTCGATGGGTGCTATCTCCGTGTTTTATGGAGGGAAAAGCAAAAAAACACGATGGAACTTTTCAGATTCTTCAAACGTCTAACTAACAGTGCAATTAAATCGTGTGATATTTTATATTTGAGGCTATGGGATTGCGGAAAGCCTATATATTAAGCGGTTCCGGCTCTCCGCTCTGCGCGGTTATTTGATGGGTAATGTAACGCAATGTTCTGGTAGTCTCGACCTCTGCGGAAACCCTATAATATCAACAGTTATGATGATGCTCTCTCCGAAGGATATTTGGAGGGATATATAAATATTTTTTCGTTTAATGTTCAACACGGTAAAGGAGGCGATATAATGAATATAAAAAATGAAGTTGCGCAATTTCTCAGAATAACGGAACAACCGAAATCTAAGTTTTGCTCGAAAATCGGTATATCAATCACCGCGTTAAATAGATGGCTGAAAGATGAAATCAATCTATCTGACGCGCATATCAGGAAAATGCAAGAAGTAATCAACAATATCAAGACGCAGTTGCTATAAGGAGGTAATAAAATGAATAAGAAGAATGAAAACTATGTGTACAATGCAGTAAATGAAATGATCTTTGATGATGTATTCGACGGCAAAGAGCAAAATGAATTTGTGACCGATGGAGCCATTGAGCACAACGGGCATTTCTGGAGGGCTATCCCCTGTTGTAACGGGTTATTCGTCAGCGATGAAGGGCAAATATATAACTCTTATACACATGGATATACATATGGTTATCCCAACCATGAATACGGGGATGATTCCTATTTACGGGTAAGTATCTTGTACCCTGATAGACAACACTTTACGACAGAATATGTACATAGACTTGTCGCAGCGGCATTTTTGGCAAATCCTGATTTATTAGACGAAATCAATCATAAATCAGAAAACAAACAGGATAACAGGGTATCAAACCTTGAATGGATAAATACGGCTTCAAATCGCACATATGGGACAAGGGTGCAAAGGATACTTGAATCAAAAAGGGAAAAAGGTCTAATAAAATAATATATAAGCAGGAGGATAATATGAAAAACTTTTCTCGATACATTGTTAAAATCAATACTACAACATTAAAAAAGCATAATTGGAACATCGACAAATCCGAAATCAATGATAATTGGTATGTTGCGATTTCTGAAAGTCAAATAACGCGCTGGATCGACGAACTAAAGGGGTTCCATCCGGTCAAGAAACGCGGGAAGAAAATCCGGCTGAAAGACCTATGCTCCGTCGTTATGGACAGCGATGACGATTACGACCGCGCGAACGAGGGATTTACAATCGGCAGCGTAAACTATAAGCGGTTGATGGGGACTCCGGGCGGGATCAAGACAGGCTCCATCCTCTACGTCAACGAAAAATACCATGAGGAAATCATGCGGCGTGTCAGTTGCGGGAGAGATACCACAATCCCGCTTGTCCCGGCCAAACTTGAAGCATATCAAGCCTTGACCTGTTCCGGTTCCGTCCCGCTTGACCGCGTTCCCCGGATGATCGTTGTTTCCGATTGCTTCACCGATTTTACCGAACAAGTAACAGAGATATATCCCGGCGATGACGGCGGGGATCCCGTGATAAAGGACAATCCAGCGTTTCAGAACCATCATGACAATTCGGACGGCTTCGGGCTAATGTCCCCGGCTTTTGCGGCGGAGATTAACCGGACGATTCACGGCGCAGACGAACCGATAAGCGCGGTTGTTGTCCGCTATGCGTGGACGAAGGGAACGCTTGCAGCCTTTGATTTTGTAGAGTTTGCGGAACGGATCGCCGGGAGATACATCGTCAAAGACGTATGGGGCGATGATAGAGACGTGAGGGATGCCGATGTGATTCTGACTGAATCCATGTTAAAGCTCTGGAAATGTTACCGGAACATGGAGCATTGGCGGGAAGAGGCGGACAAGAGCGGATTCCAGTTCTCTATCACAAAGACCGCGCCTTTACAACTGGAAGAAGAACGGACGCTGAACTACCAATTTGTACAGTCCTTTGATTTTTCTGACAGGGACATTGATGCCCTTTGCAAACCGACTGTTGACCTCGTGAACGACGTAAAGGGCGGGGACGTGACGAAATCCATCTTATTCAAGGGCGGCGTGAATCTAACCGTTGAATCCGTCGGTAAAGCCCTCAGAAAAGAGGAAAAGACCGACGACACAGCGACATCGGACAAGTCGGATTTCTTCGAGGCAATCGCAATGATGGTTGATCCCCGGACAGTGACCGACCCTCAAATAAGCTATTCCATCAAGCGCGGAATCGCAAAGACCATTGACGATGCAGCTTTAGGGAAACTGTACCTCCGCGCGAATTACGCTATCATAATCGGGGATCCCTATGCCCTCTGTCAATCCATGTTCGGGCTGGACGTGACCGGACTGCTTAAAGCTGGTGAAGTCTACCATGAGCATTGGCGTTTACGGGACGCGGCAAAAGTCGCTTGTTTCCGTGCGCCGATGACCGGGATGCCGCAAGTCTGCATCCGGGACGTGTGCAATGACGATGATGCGGTGTACTGGTTCAGGCATTGCCGTACTATTGTCATCTTTAATGCCTTTGATTCGACATTTGAGCGGTTGAGCGGGGCGGACGCTGACGGGGATATTTGCTACACGACCAATGATGAAACCATCCTCGACAACGTGATAGACCTCCCCCGGCTTTGTCCCGTGCAGAAGACGGCGGAAAAGAAGATCGTCACGGAGAATGAAATAATCGAATCAACAAAGATCGGATTCCGCGCGAATGTCGGCGCAATTTGCAATAAAATCACTTCCATGTTCGATGTGCAAGCGGGATTCCCTAAAGGCACATGGGAATGGGAAACGCTGAATGACCGAATCACGACCGGGCAGCTCTTCATTCAGGATTCGATTGACAGCGTTAAGGGTATCACTCCGTCCGTCATGCCTGATTGCTGGTTTAATCGGTTCAACAAGAACATGAGCGACGCAGACCGGGCAATCTGCGCGTCAAGAAAGCCATATTTCATGCGGTATCGATATGAGAAAACAAATAGCGAATATAAAAGCTATTGTAGAGACGTTGACAACAATTCAATCCGTCAATTCGGAAAAGACCTAAAGCAGCTTATGAGGCTGGAAAACAAATCGGAATCTGTAGCAGATTTCATTGATAGATATAGAAGGTTTTGTCCTGTCACGCTTGGAGAATGCACAATAAACAGGATTTCACGCCACATCGAAAATCAACTTATAAATAAAACCGTGAAATATGTTGATTATAACTTCGACTATTCCGCTTATAAATTTGGCGTTACATATACGAATTCGGAATATAAAAAGATTGCGGCAAAGTTTAATGAATATATGGATGACGTTGCCGCATTCAAAAAGCGGAAATACGGCGACATAGAAGACGCGGACGGTGAAACATTCGACGAAGAAACCGAAAAACAACAATTAGACGCTTATTTCAATCTGTTGTTGAATGATTGCCTTGATATTGTCAATGGCGACGAAGAAAAGCTAAATGATATTATCGTGGATATTTGCTATACCACACCGAAACAAAAATATTTTGCGTGGAAAATCGCCGGACGGACAATGATATTAGCATTATTGAGGAAAAACGACAACAGAATCACAATTCCGGTACAGTCGGAGGATGGAGATATATTATTCAAAGGAAAGAGATTCAAGGAGGAAACATATGAATTATTATTTTGACGAAGTAAAGCACGTTGAGGATGTACTTGACGGAAACACAATATTCACGGGAAAGCAAGTTAAATTTGAGTTATCCATCTATGCGCGGTATCTCAATACGCATGAAAAAGACCAAAAGAGCAAGGAAGAAGCTATGACGGACTATTTAATCGCTCATTTCCCGCCTTGCCACAAGGACATCCCCGGATGGGAAAATAAAATCCGGGGCATTCTGAAGGAACAGAAAGACCATTCCCCATTTCTCTGTGAGGGGATTCCCGTCACGCAGAAAGAGCTTGACACCATTGCGCAACTCGACGATGAATCGGAAAGACAAGTGCTTTTCTCGCTCTTGATTTTTGCGAAATACGGAATTGCACGGCGCAGCAGCGGAGGATGGGTGAACGATTATGCCTCAGAGATATTTAAGCAAGCGAACGCGGGAAGATATAACAATGTAGAGCGTAATATGCTTTATGGGAAGTTTGCGCGGATGGGTTTGACCTCTCCCGCTAAGAGAATCGACAATCTGAATGTATTCGTGAATTTCATCGACGAAGAGAATGAACCTGTAGCCACAATTACGGATATGCGTAATCTCGGATACCAATACGCGGAAATCGTCGGAACGAAGAAAGTATATCATTGCCCCGATTGCGGGATTGCTCGTATCCAGTCCGGCATATGCCGGGATTGCTATAACAGGCGATGGAGCGGAAATGAAGGTAAAGGTGGTATCAAAAAGGTGTGCATGGATTGCGGAAAGATATTTGTCGCCAATCCCCTTGCATTCAATCAGAAAAGATGCCCGAAATGCGGAGACGCACACTTGAAGGAATACTACAGAGACCGCGCACGGATGAAAAGAAATCGAAAAAAATCCATATAACCGCGGTTTTACAAATGGCTAAAATATAGGGGTTTGAGAGGTGAGACAAGGTTCTTATAATGAATGTATTGGTTGTCCCTCGTTGTCGTTCCGGCTGGAAAGACGTTAAATATGTCCGGAGATGAAATCGCTATACGCGATATGTTTTTAAGGGCAACAGCATTCAGTCTCGTTCATGGGGCATTCCTCCACCGATACAAGGGATGCCCTCTTTATCCGCTTTCGAGTTTTACCCGGTGCAATTCCGGGGAAGCGGGATCATAAGATAATTCGTAAAAACTTGAACTTGCTAAAGGTTTTTGCGGGTATGACATTGCCACCATCCCCCATTACGGGGGACATCTACCGGGTAGACCTTGGATCGGGGTGTGATTCCTCGACGGTGGAATCTATTAGCCTTATCAATGTCAGGCAACATTGAGGCTGATAACATTATTCTCCTATGTAAAAGCCGGGCGTGAGTATCGAGCGCGTCCGGCTATATGCCGTCAAAAGCTTATCACTCGCGGCGGCTCAAATGTAGTACAGCGGCAGCGTACT
>SVQK01000030.1 GCA_015065385.1 Oscillospiraceae bacterium
TGAGCTCGCGTACAATAACTCTGATAAGGTTGGATAGCTAAATTGGTGTGCTGAAGGTAAGCAATACTGTATGGGTACAGCCTATCCTTTTCCCCTTTCAAAGTTCTTTGCCAGGCTTTCTCCGAAAGAAAGCCGCGTTTCCCTTTTAGCTTGAGATTAGTATTAAATGAATTTCGAAGTAAAGAGGGAGGGCAAAAGATCTGCCCAAAGCATTGAAATAAATGGATGTGTCGGGGACAGCATCTGAACTGTTAAGTCCATAGATGAAAAACCGAGGCTGAAATCAGAAGAACTCCTGTTCCTTGGGGGTTCTTCTTTTTTTGCGCGGTACACGAACAGATCGACAGGGAACCGGAAGGCTATTCTGTACAAATGTACTTTTGTTTTTCCGTGCAAAGCGACGAAAATAACCGGAAGCCGAATCTATTCTTGACAAAAGAGCATTTATGTGCTACAATGATCGTGCGATAATCAATTGAAGAACAAGAGGAGGATCCGCCATGAAACAGGGAACGAACGGCGTAAAAAGGCTGTTCTGCGCGCTGTTCAGCCTGACGCTGTGCCTGAGCACGCTCTTTCTCTCCGCTCTGTCCGCCGGATGCCGGAAGGCCGGGGGAGATCCCGCCAAAGCCGCAGACGAGGCCGGGGAGGGGGAGATCTTGACCCATGTCTTCGCCCCGACCGCTTTCCCCCTTCCCGATGGGTTTTCGATCCGCGCCGACTTCACGCCGCGGTACGATCCGGAGACGGGCGCGCTGACCTGCCTTGCGACCAAAACGGACAGCCGTGAGGACGAAAACGGCGTCTGGCAGGTCGAGCGGCAAACCGAGCTCATTACGGCGACCGAGGACGAGGTGCTCTCCCGGGAGGAATTCGTTATCGGGGAGGGCGAGAACCTCTATCGGGGACTCTTTACAAAGGACGGGATGATCTGGCTGACCACCGCCTTCGACGAAAAGACGGAAACGGAGCGGTACGCCCTCCATGTGAAAAACGGGGACGGGGAGCGCGAATGGCCCGACGTTCAGACGCTGTTCGACAGCGCGGCATCCGGGTTCCGGCCTTGGTTCATGGTGGACTTTCTCGCGGCGGACGGGGACGGGAACGTCTACCTCTCGTCGGATCAGCAGATCGCCGCGCTGACGCCGGAGCTCGAGCCGTTCTTCACCTTCAACGTTCCGGGCCACATCAACACGATGGCGGCGGACGGGAACGGCACGGTCTATGCGGCGGGCTACTTCGGAAACGACGGCAGGCTGTCCCTCTGCCCGATCGAGAAGGACAAGCGGGCCTTCGGGGACCCGATCTCCCTCTCCCTGCCGAACGGCGCGAACGAAATCCTCTTCGGCCCGGGGCACGCCTTCTACTTCCGGGCGGACGAGGGCGTCTTCGCGGCGGACTTTGACGAAAGCGGCGTCTGCCAAACCGAGCTGATCTTCGATTTTCTCAACTCGGACATCTCCCGGGAGTCCGCGTCGGTGCTGGCGGTCTACGGCCCGGAGACGGTCCTTGTGGCGGAGCGCGGGGAAGGCGGGGCGGTCCCTTCCCTCTACCGCAAAACGGACGACATCGACCTCTCCGCCGTCACGGTCCTGCGCCTCGTTTACACGCATCGGCTGGAATACAGCATCGGCGCGAGCATTGTCGCGTTCAACAAGGCGCACCGGGACGCCCGGATCGTCGCCGAGAACTACGAATCGAGCGAGGACTACTACGCCGGGGAGCAGCGGCTTGCAGAAGAAATGCTCACGGGCGCGGGCGGCGGGCGTCCCGATCTGGTCGTGGTATCCGGAAGCGGCCCCGCGCTGAAAACGATCGTGAAGCACGGGCTCTTCGCCGACCTGAATCCCTACACGGAGCGGCCCGGGCTCCTCAATCGGGACAACATCATGGGATGCGTCCTGCGCACGTTCACCGACGGGGAGGGACGCCTCTTCGGCCTCACGAACGCCTTCTCGATTTTGGCGATCGTCTCGACGGACGAGCTGCTCGGAAAGTACGCGGGCCGTGACAGCTGGACGGCGGAGGAGATGCTCGACTTTGCCGAAAGCCTGCCCGAAGGCCGCCTGCTGTTCGAGAATCTGACCCGGGAAACCGCGCCGCTGCAAGTGCTCGGGTCGGGCGGATACGGCTCCTTCATCGCGGCGGACGGGAAGAGCTGTTCCTTCGATTCGCCGCTCTTCGTCCGGTTCCTGAATTACGCGGCGTCCCTGCCCACGAGCGAGGAATACGGCGCGAAGGATCCGTTCGCCTCCGTGGCCCGGGAGGAACGGTATCACCTGTACCACGAGGGAAAGTTCGCCCTGAAGCAGGTCCCTCTGCGCGAGCTGGTCAGCATTCTCCGGCTCCAGCTGGAGTTCGGCACGAAGGACTGGCGGATCATCGGACAGCCGACGAACGGGGACTGCGGAACGCCCATCCGGACGGAGGCGGTCTATGCCGTCACAGCCCCGGAGGGAGAGCGCGCGGATCTGGCGTGGGAGGCCCTCGAAACCCTGCTCGAACCGCCGGAATTCTACGGAGGGTGGAACGGCTTCCCCGCGCTGGTGTCGGAATTCGAGAAGCAGGTGGAGGAATACTACACCTGCGATTTCACCTTCACCTACTCCGGACGCAGCTCGTGGGGCACGAAGGATCCGGAACACGAACGCCCCCTCGACGAGCCCGGTATCCGCACCGAGTTCACCGAAGAGGACGAGCGGCGCGCCCGGGATCTTCTCGACAACCACTGCGGCGTCCCCTACGCGCTCACCCCCGACGAGGACGTCACCGCCATCGTGGAGGAGGAGATCTCCGCATTCCTCTCCGGCCTCGGCACGGCAGAAGACTGCGCGAAGAAGATCCAGTCCCGGGTGAGCATCCTGCTGGCGGAGAAGGGGTAACAGTCCTCCGCCGCAAATCCGGACGAACGGAAAAAGAACCTCGTTTCACAGACGGGGTTCTTTTTGATGATTTTTACTCCCTCCGAGAGGGAGGCTTTATGACAGGATTTACGTTCACTCCCCCGGGAAAAACTCCGGAAGGCCCCAAAAGATGTAATCCCAGCACCAGTCGTAGGCGTGCCAGCCGGGGGAGACGCGCCAGGTCAGGTTGCCGCCGCCTTCCGCGTCCCGGAACCACGGAGCCCGCCGGAGCAGCTCTTCGACCATCGGGCGCATGGCCTCGTAGGCGATGTCCTCCGTTCCCGTGGCGGCATAGACCCGGTAGTCGTCGGGCGAGAGGCCGTTTTCCCGGATCCCGTCGATCAGGGCGTCGCAGGTTTCGGCGGTGTGATCCTTGCCGCCCTTGACGCTCACAGCCCAGAAATCCCCGCTCATGGGGAGATAGTATTTCACGAACCGCCCGCCCCGGCAGAGCACGCTCCACGTCGCCTCGGCCCCCATCGAAAACCCGCCGAACGCCCGGGCAGACCGGTCGGCCACGGTCCGGAACGCCCCGTCCACCGCAGGGATCAGGGATTCGCCGAGTTCCCGCCAGAACACAGCCGTCAGAGCCGCCGCGTCGCCCGCGTGGACCCGCACCCGCTCCGGATCGGTTCCGTTCGCCTCGTCCGCGGGGCGGCAGAAGGTCGGCGTCACGACGATCAGGGGACGGATCCGCCCGCCGTCGATCATCCGGTCGAGGAGCGTTTTGAGGGGCGTTTTCCCCTCGATCCCGCCGAAGAATTCCTCCTCATCCCCGCCGCCGCCGTGCATCAGATAGACCGTCGGACAGCGAAGCCCGGGATCCTCCTCGTACGCCCGGGGCAGATAGACCAGCGCGCGGCGGTCCGCACCACGGTCCCGATACGCAAACGCGCGGATCGTTCCGCCCTTCCCCGGCTCAACCGGGACAAGAAATTCCTCCGGGATCCGTTTCCAGTCGCTCATGGTTCCACCTCCGAATGATGTGTTTCATTGTTCATTTTCCGCGTTTTCCCCGTCTTTCATCCACTCCGCGAGGGATTCCGCGTCCAGTCCGGCGAGACGGGTGAGCGCGGAGTGGGAGCCGTGGGGCAGGAAGGGGATCTCCACCGCGCGGATCCGCACCCACTTTCCGCCGAGCCACGGAGCCGACGCCAGCGATTCGCCGACGCCGCCCGACCGGATCCCCTCCTCGACGAACAGCAGGCGGTCCGCCGATCTCACGAGATCCCGGAACGCCTCGTCCTCCGGCAGGGGCACGATCTGAGAGAGCAGCACGACGGCGGCGCGTCCCATATCCGCGTTCTCCCCCGATCCGAAGACCGCTTCCGCCGCCGGGACGACGTTCTCGACGATCCGCCCGTAGGTCACGATCACGGTGAGCGGCGCGCCGGATGACTCGGGATCGGGGCCGAAGTCCCGCCTGCGCCACGTCGGTGGGGAATCGCCGTCCGTGTCTCCGACGCCGCAGCGAATCCAGCCGCCGTGAAGATCGATCGCCGCGCCCGAGCCCTTCGGATAGCGGATCACCGACACGGACGCTGGGAACGCCCCGTCCTCGCGCGGCTTTTCACGCCCCTCGCCGAGCGCGGCATCCAACGCCTCCGGGATCTCCTCCGGGGAAGCCGGGGAGCGGATCGTGACGCCCGGGATCCGGCTGAGCAGCGCGACGTCGTACAGGCCCTGATGCGTCACGCCGTCTCCGGGGACGATCCCCGCGTGGCTGAGGCAGAGGGTGATATGCGCCTTTTGCAGGGCCACGTCGTGCCAGAGCTGGTCGAATATCCGCTGGGCGAAGGTCGCGTAGAGCACCAGCACCGGATTCAGCCCGGAGAGCGCCATGCCCCCCGCCGTCGCAGCCGCGTGCTCCTCCGCGATCCCGACGTCGAAGAACCGCTCCGGGAACCGGCGGGCGAATTCCGCGAGTCCGCATCCGTCCGTCATCGCGGCGGTCACGGCGGTCAGGGCGGAGTCTTCTTCGGCTCTCTTACAGAGGAAATCCGACACCGCGGCGGTGAATCCGGAGGGGGTTCCCTCTGCGACGCCGACCGCGGGATCGAACGGGCCGACGCTGTGATACCGGTCGGGATGGGCCTCGGCCTCGGGATAGCCCTTCCCCTTTTTCGTCACGACGTGGACCACCACGGGGCCGTCCTTGGTCTTCGCCTCCTCGAGGACGCGGATGAGGCGGACGACGTCGTTTCCGTCCACGGGGCCGATGTATTCCAGCCCCAGCTTTTCGAAGAAGGTCTCGGATCCGGTGGACCGCTTCACGAAATCGCGCAGGCTCCGCGCCGCCCGGACGAGTCCCCCTCCGACGAGCGGGACTTTCGAGAAGAACCGCTTCGCCCGCAGCTTGAAGGCGAAATACTTTCCGCTCGTCCGGATCGCGGAGAGGTGGCGGGAGAGTCCCCCGACGTTCTTCGAGATCGACATTTCGTTGTCGTTCAGCACGACGCAGACCTTCAGCCCTGATCCCTCGAGGGTATTCAGGGCCTCGTAGATCATGCCGTTCGTGAAGGATCCGTCCCCCACGACCGCCACGGTCCACCGCCCGCTGCCCGAGAGCCGCTCCGCCGCCGCCATACCCACCGCCGCGGACAGGGACGAACCGCTGTGGCCCGCCGTCGCCGCGTCGAAGGGGGATTCCTCCCGGTTGGTGAAGCCGGAGAGCCCTCCGTACCGGCGCAGGGTGTAAAACAGCCCGGCCCGCCCGGTGAGGAGCTTGTGCGCGTAGCTCTGGTGTCCGACGTCGAAGACGATCTTTTCGTCCGGCGTGTCGAAACAGCGGTGCAGCGCGACCGTCAGCTCCACCGCCCCCATATTGGACGCAAAATGACCGCCGTTTGCCGCGACGGTCGAAAGAATGGTCTCCCGGATCTCTTCCGCCAGCGCGGGGAGAACGCCCTCGGGCAGGCTCCGCAGATCGGCGGGCGAGCGGAGGTCGGACAGCCGGACAGCCGCCCCTTTTGACTTGCGCTTATCGTTCACAATCTCAGACAACATCCTTTCTCACACATCAAACACGCAATTGACAGCCGCCTCAGCAAATCGCAAACACTCCGCAAACAGCGATCAAAACGCGCATGGAAAAGGAGACTGCATGATGAAGTTCAGCTATCTCCTTGCCCCCTCCCGTAGGGAGGAACCCTCCCGGGAGAGGCGGCGCAGTCGAAGACCGCAGTCAAAGACTGGTGACGGAGAGGGCCGACGCTCACTTCACTTTTACTGAACCGTCCGACAGCGGGATCGCCTTATTCTTAACCCCCAAGGCTCCCTCACGAATCACCAGATTCGTGCACCGAGGGAGCTGTCACCGCAGTGACTGAGGGAGTCGCGCGAAA
>SVQK01000031.1 GCA_015065385.1 Oscillospiraceae bacterium
ACCAAAGCTTCAGCTTCACATGATTGCTATAGCCTATCCTTTGTCCCCTTCCCAATGAAGTTCTTTGCCAGCTCAACTTGTTGAGCGAGCTTTCATCCGAAAGAAAGCCGCGTTTCCCTTTTAGCTTGAGATTAGTATCAGTTCACGCTGAAAAGCAGCTCGCCGTAGGTCGGGAAGGGCCAGTATTCCGATGAGGTGACGGTCTCCGCCTCGTCGCAGAGAGAACGCAGGGCAGCCATGACCGGGAGCACCGTGTCCCGGATGGCGAAGGACTGCGGGCCGATCTCCCCGATTTCGCGGGCAGCTGCGGCAGCCTCCTCCAGCTCGTCCACCCGGTCTTCGATCCCGTCAGCCAGAGCGGAGAGCTTCTCCGCGGTCTTGATTTCGTACCGGCAGGCGATCCCGGCGGATACCGCTTTCTTCGCTGCCGCTTCCGCCGCAAGGGTTGCGGAATACTTCTCAACGGCCGGAAGGATTTGTCTTCTTGTCATGTCGATCATCGTGTTCGCCTCGATCAGCACGGCCTTGCAGTAGTTCTCGAGCATGATCTCGTACCGGGAGCGCAGTTCCGCCGGGGTGAAAACGCCGTGTGAGGTGAGCATATTCACGTTCTTCTCGGAGAGAAGCTCCGGGAAACAGTCGGGCGTCGTGCGGTAGTTCGGGAGGCCCCGGACCTCGGTCGCTTCCTTGATCCACGCGTCGTCGTACCCGTTGCCGTTGAAGAGGATCCTCTTGTGCGCGGACACCACGCCCCGGATCAGATCGTGCAGGGCCGCGCTGAAATCCTCCGCCCCTTCCAGCCGGTCGGCGTACTGCCTCAGGCTCTCGGCCACCGCCGCGTTGAGCATGATGTTCGCGCAGGCGATGGAGTTGGACGAGCCGAGCATCCGGAATTCGAACTTGTTGCCGGTAAAGGCGAAGGGCGAGGTCCGGTTGCGGTCCGTGGCGTCCCGGTTGAACTTCGGGAGTACGTCCACGCCGAGCTTCATGACGGTCTTCTCCGCCGCGCTGTACGGCTTGTCCGCCTCGATCGCGTCCAGAATCGCGGTCAGCTCGTCGCCCAGAAACATCGACACCACGGCGGGCGGGGCCTCGTTCGCTCCCAGTCTGTGGTCGTTCCCCGCCGTCGCCACGGAGATCCGGAGCAGGTCGGCGTAGTCGTCCACGGCCTGAATCACGGCGCAGAGGAAGGTCAAAAACTGCGCGTTCTCGTACGGCGTCTCGCCCGGGGAGAGCAGGTTGACGCCCGTGTCCGTGGCGATCGACCAGTTGTTGTGCTTGCCGGAGCCGTTCACCCCCGCGAAGGGCTTTTCGTGGAGCAGGCAGACGAGCCCGTGCTTCGCCGCCACCTTCTGCATGATCTCCATCGTGAGCTGGTTGTGATCCGTTGCGACGTTGGTGGTCGTGTAGATCGGCGCGAGTTCGTGCTGGGCGGGGGCGACCTCGTTGTGCTCCGTCTTGGCGAGGATCCCGAGTTTCCAGAGCTCCTCGTTCAGCTCCTCCATATAGGCGGCGACTCTCGGTTTGATCGCGCCGAAATAGTGGTCGTTCATCTCCTGTCCCTTCGGCGGTCTCGCTCCGAAGAGGGTCCGCCCGGTGAACCGCAGATCGGGCCGCTGTTCGTACAGCTTCCGGTCGATGAGGAAATACTCCTGCTCCGGCCCGACGGAGGTAGTGACGCGCTTCACGTCCGTGTTCCCGAAGAGCTTCAGGATCCGAAGCGCCTCCCGGTTGATCGCCTCCATCGAGCGGAGCAGCGGCGTCTTCTTGTCGAGCGCGTGTCCCCCGTAGGAGCAGAACGCCGTCGGGATGCAGAGGGTCTTTCCCTTGATGAAGGCGTAGGACGTCGGATCCCACGCGGTGTAGCCTCTCGCTTCAAACGTGGCTCTCAGCCCGCCGGAGGGGAAGGAGGACGCGTCCGGCTCGCCCTTGATGAGCTCCTTGCCGGAGAACTCCATGATGACCCCGCCGTCCGGAGCCTTCGAGATGAAGGAGTCGTGCTTTTCCGCCGTGATGCCCGTCAGCGGCTGGAACCAGTGGGTGAAGTGGGTCGCGCCCTTTGAGACGGCCCAGTCCTTCATGGCGTCCGCAACGGCGTTTGCCACGGCGACGTCCAGCTCCGCGCCTTCGTCGATGGTCTTTCTGAGGGACGCGTAGACCTTGGCCGGGAGATGCGCTTTCATGACTCTGTCGTCGAAGACCATGCTGCCGAAAGTTTCCTGTACGTTTGCCGCCATCTTGAAATCCTCCTGCCTCATCGGGGCTGTGAATTGTTCGGAATGAGAAAAAGGCAAAGACACCCGCGGGGAGATTCCCCGGAAAAGACGCCTTTGCCTTTGCTTGCATAAATATGTGGTTAAAATGGAAAACGCCCCCGCGAACCAGATCCGCGAAGACGCCGTTGCCTTCCATGCCCGTATTATACTCCGCCGTCCGCGCTCTGTCAAGAGGGATCCCGCCGTTAAGTTGCACAAAATTCAGCCCGCATATCCATGAATATTTATTCACGCGAATTTACGCGCTCCCCCTTGACAAGTCCGCCCGGATCCCGTATAATACGGTCAAATGAGCAAAGGCGTTCATTCCGTTTTTTTCGGGATGGGCGCGTTTTCTGTTTTTCGGAGGAAGACCATGAAACTGGAAGGAGAGGTCAGGATCCCCTCGGGCTGCGCCATCGCCGCGGTCATCGACCGGGGAGGCGGACGGATCCCCGGGACTCTCACGGCCGAAGCCATGCGTCCCATGCGCGAGCGGTCGAACGGGCTCGGCGGCGGGTTCGCGGGCTACGGGATCTATCCGGAATACCGGGATTTCTACGCCCTGCATTTCTTTTTCGACGACCGGACGGCAAGGAAGGACTGCGAGGCGTTTCTGAAAGAACGGTTCGAGATCGTGAAATCCGAGCTCATCCCGACGCGCAAGATCCCCACCGTGACGGACGAGCCGGTGATCTGGCGGTATTTCGTCGATCCGCTGAAATCCGTCCTCGCGGCGGAGCAGGTCGATGAGCGGGAATTCGTCGTGCGCACGGTCATGAAGATCAACACCGAGCGGCGCGGCGGGTACGTCTTCTCCTCCGGGAAGAACATGGGCGCGTTCAAGGCCGTCGGCTACCCCGAGGACGTGGCGGAGTTCTACCGCCTCGAAGAATACGCCGGATACGCATGGTGTGCGCACGGGCGGTATCCCACGAACACTCCCGGCTGGTGGGGAGGAGCGCATCCCTTCACCCTGCTCGACTGGTCGGTGGTCCACAATGGGGAGATCTCGTCCTACGACGCCAACCGCCGCTGGATCGAGATGTTCGGCTACAAATGCACGCTCCAGACCGACACGGAGGTCATCACTTACATCATGGACTACCTGCTCCGGCGTCAGGGACTGACCCTCGAGGAGGCGGCGTCCGTCGTCGCGGCTCCGTTCTGGTCGTCGATCGAGTCGGAAGCGGATCCCGGAAAGCGGGAAAAGCTGAACTATCTGCGCACGGTCTTCGCCTCCCTGCTCGTCACCGGGCCGTTTTCCATCATCCTCGGCTTCGACGGCGGGCTGATGGCCCTCAACGACCGGCTGAAACTGCGGTCGATGGTGGTCGGCGAGCGCGGTTCGAGGGTGTACATCGCCAGCGAAGAGGCCGCGATCTGCGCGATGGATCCGGAGGCCGGGAACATCCGCTATCCCGCGGGAGGCGAACCCGTGATCGTGACGGCAAAGACGGAAGGGGGGAATCGGTGATGGCAATCGCGTACGTTCAGCCGGAATTCGAAGTCGTGCGGAACGACAGCCGCTGTATCGCCTGCCGGGTGTGCGAGAGGCAGTGCGCGAACGAGGTGCACCGGTTTGACCCCGAGCGCGGGATCATGCTCTCGGACGAGACGAAGTGCGTGGACTGCCAGCGGTGCGTGTCCCTCTGCCCGACGAGAGCCCTGAAGATCGTGAAGAATCCGAATACTTTCCGGGAAAACGCCAACTGGCAGGGCGCGACGATCAGGGAGATCTACAAGCAGGCGTCCTCGGGCGGCGTGCTGCTCTCGTCCATGGGCAACCCGAATCCGCTCCCGGTGTACTGGGACAGGATCCTCATCAACGCGTCGCAGGTGACGAATCCCCCCATCGATCCGCTGAGGGAGCCGATGGAGACGCGGGTCTTCCTCGGAAAGAAGCCGGACAGGATCGCGCGCGGGCCGGACGGCTCCCTCGACACCACCCTGCCGCCGCAGATTTCCCTGAGCATGCCCGTGATGTTCTCCGCCATGAGCTACGGATCGATCAGCTACAACGCGCACGCGTCCCTCGCGCGGGCGGCGGAAGAGCTCGGGATCCTCTACAACACCGGCGAGGGCGGGCTTCACGAGGATTTTTACAGATACGGGGCGAATACGGTCGTACAGGTCGCCTCGGGCCGGTTCGGGGTGCATGAAGACTACCTCGAAGCGGGCGCGGCCATCGAGATCAAGATGGGACAGGGCGCGAAGCCGGGGATCGGCGGACACCTGCCCGGCGCGAAGATCGTGGGGGACGTCTCGAAGACCCGCATGATCCCCGCGGGGTCCGACGCCATCTCTCCCGCGCCGCATCACGACATTTATTCCATCGAGGATCTGAGACAGCTTGTTCTGTCCCTCAAAGAGGCGACGGAGTACAAAAAGCCGGTGATCGTCAAGGTCGCCGCGGTCCACAACATCGCCGCCATCGCCTCGGGGATCGCCCGGTCGGGAGCGGATATCATCGCCATCGACGGCTTCCGGGGCGGCACGGGCGCGGCTCCCACGAGGATCCGGGACAACGTGGGCATTCCCATCGAGCTTGCCCTCGCCGCGGTGGACAGAAGACTGCGGGACGAGGGGATCCGGGGCGACGTTTCGCTTGTGGTCGGCGGGAGCATCCGGTCGGCGGCGGACGTCGTGAAAGCGGTCGCTCTCGGCGCGGATGCCTGTTACATCGCCACGGCCGCCCTGCTCGCCCTCGGCTGCCACCTCTGCCGGACCTGCCAGACCGGGCGGTGCAACTGGGGCATCGCCACCCAGAGGCCGGAGCTGGTCAGGCGGCTCAATCCCGATATCGGCTCGGAGCGGCTCGTCAACCTCATGACGGCCTGGCGGCACGAGATCATGGAACTCCTCGGCGGCATGGGGATCAACTCGGTCGAAGCCCTGCGCGGCAACCGGCTCATGCTCCGCGGCGTCGGAATGACGGAAAAGGAACTGGAAATTCTCGGGATCGCGCACGCGGGGGAGTGATATGAAAAGGATCTACGTCAACGAAGAGTGGTGTCTCGGCTGCCATCTCTGCGAATACAACTGCGCCTTCGCCAATTCCGGGGGGACCGACATGGCGTCCGCCCTGAAAGGAAAGCCGATTTTCCCGCGCATCCATATCGAAGGGGACGAGCGGGTGACCTACGCCGTCTCCTGCCGCCACTGCTCCGACCCGGTCTGCGTGAAGTCCTGCATCGCCGGCGCGCTCTCCCATGACGGGGACGGCGTGATCCGGATCGACAGGACCCGGTGCGTGGGCTGCTTCACCTGCGTCCTCGTCTGTCCCTACGGCGCGCTCGCTCCGTCGGAGGACGGCGTGATGCAGAAATGCGAGCTGTGCCTGAGAAACGCCTCCGGGGAACCGGCGTGCGTCAGGGGCTGTCCGAACCGCGCGATCGTCTATGAGGAGAGGTGAGGATATGGAAAACTACGTCATCATCGGCAACGGGACGGCGGCGGTCTCCTGCGTCGAAGGGATCCGCTCGGTTGACGCGGAATCGCCGATCACCGTGATCTCCGGCGAGAACTGCCCCGCCTACTGCCGCCCGCTCATCTCCTACGCGCTCGAAGGAAAGGCGAAGCCGGAGAACATGAACCAGCGTCCGGCGGACTTTTACGAGAAAAACGGATGCAAAGTCCTGTACGGCAAAAAGGCCGTCGGGATCGATCCGGACAAAAAGACCGTGACGCTGGACGACGGAACGCGCCTGCCGTACACAAAGCTCTGCGTCGCGGCGGGCTCCTCCCCCTTCGTCCCTCCCATGACGGGGCTGGATACGGTGGAGAAGAAGTTTTCCTTCATGACGCTGGACGACATGCTCGCGCTGGACAAGGCGGTCACGGAAGACAGCCGCGTGCTGATCGTCGGGGCGGGGCTGATCGGTCTGAAATGCGCGGAAGGTCTGGCGGACCGGATCGGGAGCGTCACGGTATGCGATCTCGCGCCGCGGGTTCTGTCCAGCATTCTCGACGAAGAAGGCGCGGCCCTGATGCAGGCGAAATTAGAGGAACACGGGATGACCTTCCTCCTCGGCGACACTGCTGACCGGTTTGAGAAAAACCGCGCCGTCATGAAAAGCGGGAAAACGGTCGATTTCGACGTCCTCGTCCTCGCGGTCGGCGTGCGGGCGAACACCTCCCTCATCCGGGAGATCGGCGGAGAAGTGAACCGCGGGATCGTCGCGGACACGCACATGCGCACAAGCATCCCGGATATCTACGCCGCCGGGGACTGCGCCGAAGGGTACGACAGTTCCCTCGGGGCAAACCGCGTGCTCGCCATTCTCCCGAACGCCCGGTTTCAGGGGGAGTGCGCCGGGATCAACATGGCGGGCGGGGATCGGACGCTCGACAACGCCGTCCCGCTCAACGCGATCGGCTTCTTCGGCCTGCACTGTCTGACGGCGGGATCGGCGTCCGAAGGCTCTGCTGTCTATGAAGAACGCGGACCGGGGAAAATCAAAAAGCTGTACGTCAAGGACGGCTTTCTCACAGGCTTTGCCCTCATCGGCTGCGAAGAGCGGGCGGGGATCTACACCTCGCTCATCCGGGAGAGGATTCCTCTGGATTCAGTCGATTTTGAGCTTCTGAAACAGTTGGCGACGACGGCGGCCTTCTCGCGCGAGGAACGCCGGAGCAAATTCGGAGGTGCGGTATGACGACGCTTTACGCAAGGGAACTGGATCACCGCGCGCTGAACGAAGCGATCCGGGGGGCGGGGGAGTCCGTCCGGATCACGGGTTGCGCGGGACAGCGGTTCATCGGCGCGGGCATGAGCGGGGCGCGCATCGAGATCAGAGGGATCCCCGGGAACGCCCTCGGCGCTTACCTCAACGGCGCGGAAATCACGGTGGAAGGCAACGCGCAGGACGCGGTGGGCGACACCATGAACGGCGGGCGGATCGTAGTGCGGGGGTCCATCGGCGACGCGGCGGGATACGCGATGCGGGGCGGGGAGATCTTTGTCCGGGACAACGCCGGATACCGCGCCGGGATCCACATGAAGGAATATAAAGAAAAAATCCCGGTTCTCGTGATCGGGGGACGCGCGGGGAGCTTTCTCGGGGAATATCAGGCGGGCGGCGTTATCGTCGTGCTCGGACTGCACGAAGACAGCCGCAGGATCGTGGGAGAGTTCCCCTGCACCGGGATGCACGGCGGCCGGATGTTTTTGCGCGGGACGTGCGAGGGGATCGCCTTTCCCCCGCAGGTCACGGCAAGGGCCGCGTCGCGGGAGGACACGGAGGCGGTCAGACCGTACGTCGAAACCTACGCCGCGCTGTTCGGGAAGGACGCCCGCGCCATCCTCGACGCCCCCTTCACCGTCGTGACCCCCGACAACGCGAACCCGTACAGGAGAATGTACGTTGAGAACTGACAGGAGCTGGAAATGAATTATACAAAAGACGAAGTCATGGAATATGTGCGGGAGGAGGACGTGAAGTTCATCCGCCTCGCCTTCTGCGACCTGTTCGGACGGCAGAAAAATATCTCCATCATGCCCGGAGAGCTGGAGCGCGCCTTTGACGGGGGGATTCCCTTTTATCCCTCCGCCGTTTGCGGTTTTGAGGGGGAATCCAGCCTGACGCTCCGCCCCGATCCCGCGACGCTGTCGGTCCTTCCGTGGCGTCCGGAGCACGGGCGGGTCGTGCGGATGTATTCGGCGGTGACTGTGCCGGATGGCACACCGGATGGCACGCCCCACCCCGCGGACACCCGGAGCCTTCTGAAAAAAGCGGCCTCCGACGCCGAGAAGACCGGGGTTTGTTTCCTGTTCGGGCTCCAGCAGACGTTTTACCTCTTCCGCACGGACGAGGACGGCAGAACCACGGGGATCCCCTACGACCGGGCAGGCTATATGGACATCGCGCCCGAGGACAGGGGAGAGAACATCCGGCGGGAGGTCTGCCTGACGCTCGAGCAGATGGGGATCCGCCCCGAAAGCTCCTGCCACGAGGAAGGGCCGGGGCAGAATAAGATCGACTTTCATTTCTCCGACGCCCTTTCCGCCGCGGACAACGCCATGACCTTTCAGACCGTGGTCCGCACCGTGGCGCACCGCAACGGACTCGCCGCGGATTTCTCCCCGAAGCCGCTGGACGACGCGCCGGGGAACGGATGCCATATCAACTACTCCGTGACGCCGGCGGGGAGGGGCGGGATTTTCCCGGACAATGCCCTTTTCGCGGTGACGTCCGGGATCCTTTCGCGGCTCGACGCCATGACGGCCTTTCTCAACCCGACGGAGGGCTCCTACAAACGGCTCGCGGGACGGAGCGGCGGGTGGTCGGGGAAGGACCGCTCGCGCCTCGTGTGGATCCCGGAGGGACAGAACCGGGCGGAAGTGCGCTCCCCGGATCCCGGCGCGAACCCGTATCTTGCCCTGACGCTCCTCATCCGCGCGGGGCTCGAAGGGATCGGATCCGGCGCGGCCCTGCCCCCCGAGGGAGAACTCACCGGCGGCAGGCGTCTCCCGGCGGATCTTCTGTCGGCCCGCTCCCTCGCCCGGGACAGCGGCTTCATCCGGGACTGCCTGCCCGCGGTCGTGCGGAAAGCCTACGGCGCGGATTGACATGAGGGACGCGCCATCACATCGGAAGGGAGGGATCCATGATGCTTGAAGAAGACCGCGGATACAGCGTTCTTCTGGTGTCCGCCCCGGGGCAGATGAACGACGCCCTCGCCTCCCTGCTGACGGAAGAGCGGTATTCCCCCGCGCGGAACGTTTCGTCGGTCTCGGAGGCGAAACGGGCTTCGGCGGAGCGGGAATTCGATCTGATCCTCGTCAACTCTCCTCTCCCGGACGACAGCGGCGCGCGCTTTGCCATCGATTCCTCGTCGGGCGGATGTGTCGTGCTCTTCCTTGTCCGGACGGAGCTTTACGCGGAGACGGACGAAAAACTCGGCGGGCACGGGGTGTTCGTCCTCTCGAAGCCCACGTCGAAAAGCGTCGTCTCGACCGCCCTCTCGTGGATGCGGAGCGCGCGGGAACGGCTTCGGAAATCGGAGAAAAAGACGCTCACGCTCGAGGAAAAGATGGAGGAGATCCGCCTTGTCAACCGGGCGAAATGGACGCTGATCCGCACGCGCTCGATGGACGAGGCCGCGGCGCACCGGTGGATCGAAAAGCAGGCGATGGACCGCTGTCTCACGAAACGGGAAATCGCCGAGGAAATCATCAAAGACGCTGAAGGTTAAAGGAACCGGAGGAAATCATGGAAAAAGGTTCTCTGCTCTATGAGGGAAAAGCCAAGAAAGTCTACGCCACCGACGATCCGGAGCTTCTGATCGTGTCCTACAAGGACGACGCGA
This sequence comes from Oscillospiraceae bacterium, assembly GCA_015065385.1. GTDB lineage: Bacteria > Bacillota > Clostridia > Oscillospirales > CAG-272 > UMGS1696. The sequence continues at coordinate 9,567 of SVQK01000031.1, forward strand.
CCGCGTTCAACGGATTAAAGCGCGGGACCATCGAGGGCAAGGGCGTCATCAACAACCGGATGAGCAACGTCCTGATGCGCTGGCTGGAAAAGGAAGGGATCCCGACGCACTTCGTAAAAGAGCTCGGCGACCGGGACACCCTCGTGAAAAAGGTGCAGATCGTCCCGCTCGAGGTGATCGTGCGCAACGTCGCGGCGGGCTCCTTTGCCAAACGCTACGGGGTCGAGGAGGGGATCGCGTTCGAATCCCCCACCGTTGAGTTCTCGTACAAAAACGACGCGCTGGGCGATCCGCTTCTGAACGAATATCACGCGCTGGTGCTGGGGCTTGCCTCCCGCGAAGAGATCGATCTCATCAAAGCGCTGTCGTTCCGGATCAACGACCTTTTGAAAGCCTTCTGGCGCGAGCGCGGTGTGACGCTGGCGGATTTCAAGCTGGAATTCGGCAGACTCCCGGACAACTCCGTCGTTCTGGCGGACGAGATCAGCCCCGACACCTGCCGCCTGTGGGACAGCGAAACGGGGAAAAAGCTGGATAAGGACCGTTTCCGCCGGGATCTCGGAGGGGTGGAAGAGGCCTACCGTGAGATCATGGGAAGACTGGAACAGCAAGAAACCGGCCTAAAATAAGCCCATTCTAAACCGTTGTAAAGGAGAGACGCGGCTTTCTTTCGGATGAAAGCTCGCTCAACAATATGATGTGTTCACACAACCAACTTAAACACAAGTGAAGCAAGGGCTGAGTCGGCCCGTTCCGGAGCGGAGGAGAATGATATCCACCGTTATCAACCCATTCTTCTCATGCGCGTTTCGATCGCTGTTTGCGTCGCGTCAGCAGAGCAAACCGATGAATTTCGGCGCAGACGGAATTCATCGCATGTTTCAGCTTCACAAACACAGACCGCGCGAGGACAGTGGGGTGCGCAATCAGGCTTGTTTGCAGGCACGAGCTGTTGCCTTATGCCATATGGCCAAGGAAACCCCCGCACGGGGGAAAACCAAGTTCGCGCAGCGAAGCTTGGGCGGCCATGAGCTGGTGTCCGCGATCGAAGATCGCAACCCGTGCCTCCCGCCCTGAGCAGGGCATTTATTCAGAAACGCGCAGCGTTTCGTTCCTCATAGTGTAAACACACTATAGATGAAAACCGCTGAGAAGGAGAATTTGATTCAGTATGGACAAGATCCTCGTGCTCGATTTCGGCGGGCAGTACAATCAGCTCATCGCGCGGCGCGTGCGGGAGCATCGCGTTTTCGCCGAAATCCGGTCCTGCAAGACGCCGCTCGCCGAAATCCGGGAGGCCGGATACGCCGGGATCATCTTCACGGGCGGGCCGAATTCGGTTTACGATCCCGCCTCCCCGCGCTGTGAAAAGGAAATCCTCTCCCTCGGGATCCCGGTGCTCGGCATCTGCTACGGGTGCCAGCTCATGGCATGGCTCGACGGGGGCGAGGTCGGCTCCGCCGGATCGATCTCGGAGTACGGCAAGGTGGAGCTGACCGTCCGAAAATCCCCGCTCTTCGACGGGATCCCGGAAAACAGCGTCTGCTGGATGAGCCACACGGACTATGTGAAGCGCGTCCCCGACGGATTTTCGGTGATCGGCACGACGGAGCGCTGTCCCGCGGCGGCGATTGCGGACGAAGAACGGCGGCTGTACGGCGTGCAGTTCCACCCCGAGGTGACGCACACGGCGTACGGGAAGGCGATGCTCCGGAACTTCCTCTTCGCGGTCTGCGGGTGCGCCGGGGACTGGACGATGGAGGATTTCGTGAAGACCTCCGTGGAGAAGTACAAAGAAGAGCTCGCCGGGAAGCGGGTCCTCTGCGCTTTGTCGGGCGGGGTGGACTCCTCCGTCGCGGCGGTCCTTCTGCACCGGGCGGTCGGGGACAGGCTGACCTGCGTCTTCGTCGATCACGGGCTGCTGCGGAAGGACGAGGGCGATCTTGTGGAACGGACGTTCCGGGAGAGGTTCGACATGAACATCGTCCGGGTGAACGCCGGGGCGCGGTTCCTCGCAAAGCTCGCCGGAGTGACGGAGCCGGAGAAGAAGCGGAAGATCATCGGCGAGGAGTTCATCCGGGTCTTCGAGGAAGAGGCGAAGAAGATCGGACACGTCCACGTCCTCGCGCAGGGGACGATCTACCCGGACGTGGTGGAAAGCGGCAGCGGCGAGTCGGCCACCATCAAGAGCCATCACAACGTCGGGGGCCTGCCCTCGGTGATCGACTTCGACGAGATCGTGGAACCGCTGCGCCCGCTCTTCAAGGACGAGGTGCGCGCGGCGGGGCTGGAATTGGGGATCCCCTACGAGCTGGTGTGGCGTCAGCCCTTCCCCGGCCCGGGACTGGCGATCCGGGTGCTCGGAGAGGTGACGGAGGAAAAGCTCGCCGTGCTGAGGGAATGCGACGCGATCTTCCGGGAAGAAGTCCTCGCGGCGGGGCTCGAGCGGACGACGAATCAGTATTTCGCGGTCCTCACCGACAGCCGCACCGTCGGGGTGATGGGGGACGCCCGGACCTACGGCTATACGGTGGCCCTCCGCGCGGTCTCCACCGACGACTTCATGACCGCCGACTGGTCCCGCCTGCCCTTCGAGGTGCTCGCAAAGGCGTCGAACCGGATCACGAACGAAGTGCGCTCCGTCAGCCGCGTGGTGTACGACATCACCTCCAAGCCCCCGGCGACGGTGGAGTGGGAGTGAGAGGAATTCAGAATTCAGAATGAAGAATGAAGAGCCGGGAAGGGCCGGCGTATGGGGAAGAAAGGGAGAGGCGGCATGACGAAGTATATTTTTGTGACCGGCGGGGTCGTTTCGGGACTCGGCAAGGGGATCACGGCGGCGTCCCTCGGGCGGCTGCTCAAGGCGCGGGGGCTGAAAGTCGCGGCGCAGAAACTGGATCCGTACATCAACGTGGATCCGGGGACCATGAGCCCCTATCAGCACGGGGAGGTCTACGTCACGGAGGACGGCGCGGAGACCGACCTCGACCTCGGGCACTACGAGCGCTTCATCGACGAGGACCTCAACCGCTTCTCCAACCTGACGGCCGGCAAGGTGTACTGGAATGTGCTGAACAAGGAGCGGAGAGGGGAATACCTCGGCTCGACGGTGCAGGTCATCCCCCATGTGACGAACGAGATCAAGGACTTCATTTACAGTGTCGGGCGTCAGTCGGCGGCGGACGTGGTGATCACCGAGATCGGCGGCACCATCGGCGATATCGAGGGCCAGCCCTTCATCGAGGCGGCGCGGCAGGTATCGCTGGAAGCGGGGCGGGAGAACTGCCTCTTTATCCACGTCACCCTCGTGCCCTACCTCTCCGGCTCCGACGAGCACAAATCGAAGCCCACCCAGCACTCCGTGAAGGAATTGCAGGGCATGGGCGTGCATCCGGACGTCATCGTGCTCCGCTGCGACCGGCCGCTGGAAGAGTCGATTTTCAAGAAGATCTCCCTCTTCTGCAACGTGCCCGAGGACTGCGTGATCGAGAACCTCACCGTGCAGAGCCTGTACGAAGCGCCGCTGATGCTCGAAAAATCGAACTTCTCCGGCGTGGTCTGCCGGGAGCTGGGGATCGACGCCCCGGAGCCGGATCTTTCGGACTGGCGGGAGATGGCGCGCCGGATCAGGACCTGCACCGAGACGGTGAAGATCGCTCTGGTCGGCAAGTACGTCGCCCTGCACGACGCCTATCTCTCCGTCGCCGAAGCCCTGCGTCACGCGGGATACGCCCTCGGCGCGGAGGTCAAGATCGACTGGATCGACTCGGAGACCCTGACGGACGAGAACGCGGGAGAGATCCTCGGCCCAGCGGACGGGATCATCGTGCCGGGAGGCTTCGGCGCGCGCGGGATCGACGGCATGATCGCGGCGGCGAAATACGCGCGGGAGAGCGGCAAGCCGTACTTCGGGATCTGCCTCGGGATGCAGATCATGGTGATCGAGGCGGCGCGGAACCTCTGCGGGCTCACGGGCGCGCACTCCGGGGAATTCGATCCCGAAACGCCTTACCGGGTCATCGACTTCATGCCCGGACAGAGCGACGAGATCGCAAAGGGCGGGACGCTCCGCCTCGGGGCCTACCCCTGCGCGATCGTCCCCGGCACAACGATGGAGCGGTGCTACGGGACGCGGCACATCTCCGAACGCCACCGCCACCGCTACGAGGTGAACAACGATTACCGGGACGCGCTGACCGCCGCGGGACTCACGCTCTCCGGCCTCTCCCCGGACAACACGCTCGTCGAGACGGCGGAATACACCGACCGGGCCTTCCACGTCGGCGTGCAGTTCCACCCGGAGTTCAAGTCAAGGCCGAACCGCCCGCATCCGCTGTTTCTCGGATTCGTCCGCGCGGCGATGGGGGAAGAGCGCGGGCATGGGAAGGAATGAACCCCGCGGGCAAGGACAAACCGGCTCAGCGCACGATCCCCACAAGCGCACAACCGCACAACCGCGGCTTATTCCGGAACCGTCACGTTTCCGTCGCTGACATACCCTCTTGCCACGGAGATCGCGCTGTCGATCGTGCAGCCGTCCTCTCCTGCGATTACCGGATCGGTGAACGAAACGACGACGACCGATCCGACGTCGATTTTCTGAAACTCGATGCAGCGTCTGACGCGCAGATCCGTCGCTGACACCTTGAATACGATCCCATCGCTCTCGTCTTCGCACAGAATGGAATCATCGACGAGGATATAGCCGTCCCCGATCTCCGTAAGCGTTCCGGCGAGGGAATAGACATACGGCTCCGGCTGCGCTTTGACGCCGTTCCGTTCGGCATGGGAAAGGATGGACGATGCCGCGTCTTCTCCGATGAAGAACGTGTAGGCCCAGTCAAAGCTGTTCGTGCTGATATACCCGTCCGCCGAGATATACAAGGCCCGTTTATAGACGCCGAAAACTTCGGAGGTGACGGAAAAGCTGATCCGGTCCCGGCTGATCCGCCCGCCGCCTTCATCCTCCACAAACCGCGCGTTCCGGCATCCTTCAAGCGTCTGCCAGATGAAATCGGTATCGGACAAGCTGTAAGTTCCGGTGTTCTGCCCGTTTTTATAGACCGTGTAACTTCCGAGGGTGAGAAAACGGGACAGGCTGGATTCGTCAAGCAGTTCCCCGAGCGTCGCCGGAGGGATATATTCGTTATTCATGGCGGGGAAGAACTGGCCGTCCATTTCGACGGCAATCATCCGCTCGGCGGAGATCCCGTCGATCTTCCGGACGGCAATCTCCCGACGGTATTCCTTGTCCGTGTAAACGTCATAGCCGACGCCTTCGCCGGTTCCAAGCTCTTCGCTGAATACGCCCGCATCTTCACCGATGCCGCCCATGCCAGGCCGGAGCGCATACTCCCGCCCCGCATAAGAAATGGTGGAGTACCGCTCGGGCAGGGTTTTGTATTCCCACGGCCATTCGACGGCTGCCTCAGCGCCCGAGACCAAGACGTTTTTGTATTCTCTCATGATCCCGCCGACGGAAACCTGATTCGCTTTATTCTTTGTGAGTATCGGAATCAGGATCATGACCGCCAGTCCCACGCAGGCCGCGGCGATCCAGCCGATCCATCCTCTCCTCCGATTTGTCTCCCGTTCGGCAGCCTCTATAGTTCGGGCATCAATGCCGCCGACCGCATCCAAAAGCTCGTAACTCTTCACAGCGAAAACCCCTCCTTCTTCAGAGCTTCGCGCAGTCCTTCCCGCATGCGGAACAGCATGGATTTCACCTTGCTCCGCGAATACCCGGTCCGCGCGCAGATTTCGGGAATCGTGTCAAAAAACCAGTACCGGCGCACAAAGACGTTTCGCTGCTCTTCGGAACAGGAATCCAGAAACACGCCGATCGTCCGGCTCAGCTCTTTCGCTTCAACTTCGTTTTCCACATTGTTTCCGTCCGAAACGCACTCTTCCATCTCGGCGGTCAGTTCGCAGAACAGAGCCTGCCGTTTCTGACTGGCGTTTCTGCGGCACACGTCGATGGCGATATGCCTTGCGATCCTGCCGAGGAACGCAAAGAGATAGGTCCTCGGCTCGTGCGGCGGGATCCGGTTCCACGCCTCGAAATAGGTGTCGTTCTCGCATTCCTCGGCGGATGATGTGTCGTTCAGAATCTGATTTGCGATCTGCCTGAGCTTCGATCCGTATTTTTCAGCAGTATGCGAGATCGCCGACTCATCCCGGGACAGATACAGGTCTACGATTTTTGCGTCCTCCATCGGGATCGTTCTCCTTTCGGTCGTACTGTCATGCCTTCACTCTATACAGCGGATTTTTCACCCGTCGGTTGCGTGAGAACAAAAAGTTTTCTGTTTTTATGGTACCATGAATTTGTTTCCGGATCAAGAGCTTCGGTTCAAATCACGGAACCGGAACCGAGAGGCGGGACTGCCGCATTCCCGGGGAGCGGAAACAGGATCCGGAAAAACAGGGAGCCATCCGTTTTCACGGGAAAAGATTGAGCCTCCAGATAATTGAATCCTTTTCGCCCGATTTCACAAAAATCCATTGACAAACACATTATTTTTGCTTATAATAACGAAGGGAAGATTTCCTTTGGTTGATCCCAAGAAATCACAACGGAGGTTTGCTATGAAAAGAACAGGAGGAATCCTGCTGGCGCTGCTTCTGGCACTCATGCTTTCTGCGGTATGCTACGCGGCGACCGGCGAAGAACTGCTGAAATCAGCGGAAATGTACCTCACCTTCGAGGATTCGTATGCCGATGTCAACGGGAAGGTTGAAGTTCAGGTTGACGGAGACGATCCGGAATTTGTGGAAGGGCGTTTCGGAAAAGCTGCGGGCATTCGCAGCGGCGAGGGCGCTCTGTACACCGAGGATCTGAAGTTTGAGACGCACTCCTTTACCGTGACCACCTGGGTGATCGTCCATGAACATGACAGCGACCCCTGTCTGTTTGCAAACAAGGACTGGAACTCCGGCGCCAATCCCGGCTTCCTGCTTTCGATCCGCGGCAGCGACTGGAAGTACAACGCAAACTGTGACGGCGGTACCCGTACAGACACGGAATATCCCTACGATCTTGCCGGTATCGGCGCGATGGAAGAACAGTGGTATCATGTCGCCATGGTCGTCGACCGTGACGCGCAGACCTACTGCCTCTACATCAACGGCAATCCGCTGAACAAGGGCACGAGCTTTGCGGACAAGGGACACGAGGGCGTGAACTACGACGATGAATGGAACGAATATCCCTTCTACATCGGCGAGGACGGAACCGGTTTCTACAACATGTCCAAGCTCTTGAATATGGATGTGGACGAATTCGCGGTCTTCTTCAGCGCGCTCACTCCCGAAGATATCGCGGCGATTTACACCTACGCGCCGGAAGGCTATGAGGGAGCCACGCTCGCGGAGGCAAAGGATCTTCACATCCCGCTTCCCGAGTTCAGCGTTGACCCCGCCGCCGTTCTCGACTCCGCCGACGTCTATATCTCCTTCGACGACGGCATTACCGACGCCAAGGGCCACGCCATCCGTCAGGAAGGCCAGATCGAGACCGTTGACGGCATCTCCGGCAAGGCGGTCAAGATCGACAGCGACGCAGGGCATCTTGCCATCGACGGTTATCAGTTCGGAACGGATTCCTTTACCGTGGCGGCGTGGATTTACGGCGAAAGCGCAGGCAGCGACCCCTGCGTGTTCTCCAACAAGGACTGGGACTCCAGCAGCAACCCCGGGTGGCTGATCAGCCAGAAGGCGGATAACTGGAGATACACGGCCAACGCCGCCGGCTACGATAAGGTGGACAAGACCTTCAGCTACGCGCTGATGCCCGAGGACGAGTTCTCCATCAGCGGTCAGTGGTATCACATGGCGCTCGTCGTAGACCGCGCCGCGCAGACGCTGAACCTCTACATCAACGGCAGACCGTATTTCGAGCCCGTCCCGTTCGGCGTTGACCATACCGACGCGTCGTATGACACCGAGTATGCTTTCGTCATCGGTGAAGACGGCACGGAACACTATACGACCAACGGCGCCGACTGCACGCTCGTCAACCTTTACGACGAGATTGCGATCTTCAAAAAGGCGCTGAGCGGAGAGGAGATCGCCGCGCTGTACTCCATCAATATGAAGGAGGAGGGCGCAGCTCCCGCTCCCGCCGAGCCCGGCTTTGGCACCGCTGACGAGGCTGTCGCCTCCATCGGCAAGACCGCGATCGCCGGCTACACCTTCGTTGAAGGCACCAACGGCAACGGCGGCGAAGGTCCCGAAAACCTCTGGGACGGC
>SVQK01000032.1 GCA_015065385.1 Oscillospiraceae bacterium
CTCTTTAACCTTCGGCTGCACAAACAGAGACCGCGCGAGGATATGGGATGAACAGTCATATCTGGTTACAGGCGCGAGCTGTCGCCTTATGCCATATAGCCAAGGGACCCGCACGGGGGGCCTTCGGCTTGAGATGGTCCCCCGTGCCGCCTCCCGCGCGCAGCGGGATAAAATCAGAAACCCGTAGGGTTTCTTTCCTCCTCCCTCGAAGAGGGCTAAGCAGACTTGCAAATGCGAAGCATTTGCATCCCTTCGAGCTGATGGAGAAAGCCGTTTCCGATGCAGTCGGAGAATTCAAATCCGGAAACGCGAAGCGTTTCCGCCTTATGCTGTGTATATTCTATAAAAATCACCTTACCGGAGGTTTCTATGGCAAACGAAATCATCAAAGGCATGGGCTTTCACCATGTCGCCCTCAAGGCTGCCGATTTTGAAGGCACCGTCGCGTTCTACGAAAAACTCGGCATGAAGTACTACACCGGCTGGGGAAAGGGTGACGGACGGGTCGCCATGCTGGACTTCGGCGACGGCGGGATCCTCGAGGTGTTCGCCGGCGGATCCAACGCGCAGGCCGCGGATCCGAAGTACATCCATTTCGCCCTGAAGGTGGACGACGTGGACGCCGCCTACGCGAAAGCCCTTGCGATCGGCGCGAAGGAAAAGTCCGCCCCGAAGGTCGTTCCGCTGGATTCGGCCCCGGTGAAGCTGACGCTCAACTGCGCGTTCGTGTACGGTCCCTCGGGCGAAGAAGTAGAGTTCTTCCGCATCCTCGCCGCGGAGTAAAGGAGGACGTCATGCTCGCTACGCTTGTATTCGTGGACGTTGTCCCCGGGATGGAAGACGCGTTCGCCGAAATCACCGCCTACAACCACGAGAATTCCCGCAAGGAGCCCGGCAACGTCCGCTTCGACGTGCTGCGGGACAACAAGAACCCCACCCAGTTCGTGCTTTACGAGGTCTACCGGGACATGGAGGCCGCCGCGGCGCACAAGGAAACTGAGCATTATAAAAAGTGGAAGGAGACGGTTGCCCCCATGATGAACACGCCCCGCCGCTCCATTCCCACGACGCCCCTCTGTTTTGACTGAGGCGAACGACCCGCGGACAGGCTCCCCCCTTCCGCGGGATTTTTACGCGCGGGACGGCTTGACACTGGCAAGGGAGCTGCTCGGCAAGACGCTCGTTCTGCGCGGAAGGGAAAGCGGCTGCCTGCTCTCCGCGGTCATCACGGAGACGGAGGCGTACATGGGTGTGACCGACCGGGCGTCCCATGCGTACGGGGGCAGGCGGACCGCGCGGACCGAAACCATGTACCGGCAGGGCGGCGTTTCCTACGTTTATCTGATCTACGGACTCTATTCCTGCATGAACATCACCGCGAACCGGGAAGGGAACGCCGAGGCCGTCCTCATTCGAGCCGGGTTTCCCCTCGAAGGACGGGCGGCCATGCTCGAAAACCTCCGCAAAACTTCCCGCGCGAAGAAGGCCCGGTTTCCGGATTCGCCCGACGGATGGGACGGAGGCGAATGGGCGAGAAGGCTGACGGGGCCCGGGCGGTTCTGCTCCGCGATGGGCATCGGGCGGGAGGACAACGGGCGCGATCTCTGCTCCGATCCGGACTTTTTCCTTCGGGACGACGGATTTGTCCCCGGAGCGGTCGCCGTCACCCCGCGCATCGGCATCGACTACGCGGGAGAGGACCGGGACCGTCTGTGGCGCTTCGTCTGGCAGCTGCGGGAGGACGGGATCTGATCGACCGGCGTGCCCGTGCTTGAATCGGACATATTTCTTGTGTTTTTTCCCAAAAGCATCCTATTCTCCAAAAATAAATTTCACAAATCCGGCAAAATGTACTTGCAAAACAGAAATTGATATTGTATAATGAAAAGTGGGAAAGGATGGTATGACTATGGCAGAAATCAATGTCCCGGAACAGGCCGGGAAAGAAGCGCTTCCCTCCGGCCTGTTCCATGCGGGAATCCATCATAGAGCTTACGAAACCCTCGGCTGTCACCGCATTCCGTGCGAGGACGCCGTACGAACCGTATTCCGCGTGTGGGCGCCGAACGCGAAGGCTGTGTCCCTCGTGTCCGACTTCACGGACTGGGAAACGGGAGAGCCTCTTTCAAAGACCGGAGACGAAGGCGTCTGGGAGATCGCGGTCGAGAGCGGAGCGCCTTTGGACGGCCGGTACTATAAGTACGCCGTGACGGGGGCGGACGGGATCACGCGGCTCAAGGCCGATCCCTACGCCTTCCAGTCCGAGACCCTCGGCAAGACCGCGTCGGTCGTCCGGGATATCTCCGGCCACGTCTGGAAGGACGCGCGGTGGCTTGCGAAACGGTCCGCGACGGTATGCCCCAAGCAGCGCGGCTTCAAGCCGAAGGTCACGCACTTTTATTCCGCCCCGCTCAATATCTACGAAGTCCACCTCGGCTCGTGGCGCACGGAGGACGGCCTCACGACGGAGAACGGGGATCACTACCTGAACTACCGCGAGATCGCCGACCGGCTGGCGCCCTATGTCAGCGAGATGGGATTCACCCATGTGGAGCTGCTTCCCGTGATGGAGCATCCCTACGACGGCTCCCTCGGCTATCAGGTCTGCGGCTACTTTGCCCCCACCTCCCGCTTCGGCGATCCGGAGGACTTCCGGTATCTGATCGAAACGCTCCACGAGCACGGGATCGGCGTGATCCTCGACTGGGTGCCTTCCCGGTTCCCGAAGGACGAGCACGGACTCTGCGCCTTTGACGGGGGACCGCTGTACGAGGTTCCGGAAACCGGCGGGACGGGGCGGGACGACTGCCGCTTCGATCTCGGAAAGCCGGAGGTGCGCTCGTTCCTCATCTCCTGCGCGCTGTTCTGGCTGAAGGAGTATCACGCGGACGGCCTGCGGATCGATTCCGTCGCGTCCATGCTCTACCCGGACCGGGATCCCGCGTTCGGGGACCGGAGCGGGGCCGACGCGGAAGACTGCTCGCCCGAAGCGGTGTCCTTCCTCAGAGAGCTGAACGCCGCGGTGGCGGAGGAGATCCCGGACGCGCTCATGATCGCCGGAGAAGCCTCCCCGCGCTCGATGGTGACCGTGCCCGCCGCGGACGGAGGACTGGGATTCAGCTTCAAATGGAACACCGGCTGGGCGTCCGAGATGTATTCCTACGTCTCGACGGATCCCGTGGCGCGGAAGTACGTCCACGGAAAGCTGACCGACCCGGTGCTCGCCTCCTTCGGGGATAATTCCATTCTGCCCGTTTCGCACGACGCGGTGACCGGAGGCAGGAAATCCCTCGTGGACAAGTGCTTCGGGGAGTACGACGATAAATTCGCCAATATGCGGACCATGCTCCTCTGCATGATGACCCTGCCCGGAAAGAAGCTCCTCTTCATGGGCTGCGAGTTCGCCCAGTTCCGGGAGTGGGACTATAAGAGCCAGCTCGAGTGGTTCATGACGGACTATCCCCGCCATGTGGAAATGCAGCGGTTCGTGAAGGCGGTCAACGGCTTTTATCTGAGCTGCCCGGCCCTCTGGGAGATCGACGACGGCTGGGACGGCTTCGAATGGATCCGGGCGGACGAGCGGGATCTGAACATTCTCTCCTTCCGCCGCCGGGACAAGAAGGGGCGGGAGATCATCGCGGCTTTGAACTTCGCTCCGGTCCGGCGGGACGGGTACGCGCTGGCGGTGCCGAAGATGGGCCGGTACGAGGAGGTCTTCTCCACCGACCGGTACGAATTCGGCGGACGGAACGTGCTGAACGAGGCTCCGGTCCGCGCAAGAACCGAGGTCGGGGACGACGGCGTGAAGCGGTCCGTTCTCGACGTCACCCTGCCCCCGCTCGGAGGCGTGATTTTCCGCAAGCAGCAGAATAATTCAACTGACGGAGGTCAATATGTATAAAAAACAGGAATGCGTCGCCATGCTTCTGGCGGGCGGTCAGGGGAGCCGGCTTTACACGCTGACCGAGAAGACCGCGAAGCCCGCTGTCCGTTTCGGCGGAAAGTACCGAATCATCGACTTTCCGCTGTCCAACTGCGTCAATTCCGGGATCTACACCGTGGGAGTTCTGACCCAGTATCAGCCTCTGCAGCTGAACGAGTATATCGGGAACGGCCAGCCTTGGGATCTCGACCGCGGACAGAGCGGCGTCATGGTGCTCCCTCCCTATCAGGCGAAGTCCGGCGCGGACTGGTACAAGGGCACGGCGAACGCGATCTATCAGAACTTCAACTTCATTGACCGCTACGACCCGGACTATGTGCTGATCCTCTCCGGCGACCATATCTACAAAATGGACTACGAGAAGATGCTCCGGGCACACAAGGAGACGGGCGCGGACTGCACCATCGCCGTCCTCGAGGTCCCGCTGGAAGAGGCGAGCCGCTTCGGCATCATGAATACGGACGAAAACCTCCGCATCACCGAGTTCGAGGAAAAGCCGAAGCATCCGAAGAGCACCAAGGCCTCCATGGGCATTTATATCTTCAACACCTCCGTGCTCCGGGACTATCTGGAGGCGGACGAGGCGGATCCGGACTCCTCGAAGGACTTCGGCAAGAACATCATTCCGAAGATGCTCGCGGACGGCCGGCTCATGTACGCCTATCCCTTCCGCGGCTACTGGAAGGACGTCGGGACCATCCAGTCCCTGTGGGAGGCCAACATGGATCTCGTGGGAGAGCAGCCTGTGTTCGACCTCAGAGACCGCGACTGGCGCATTTACTCCCGCAACACCTCCGAGGCGCCCCATTTCGTCGGCGAGTACGCGAAGATCTCGAATTCCCTCATCACCGAAGGCTGCGCCGTCGAGGGGATCGTCGAGAACTCCGTGCTGGCGAGCGGCGTCAAGGTCTGCCGGGGCGCGTATGTCAAGGATTCCGTGATCATGTCGAATGTCACGATCGGCGAGGGCGCGACGGTGAACTACTCCATGATCGACGAAAACACGACCGTCGGCGCGGGATCCGTGGTGGGACGCACCAGATCGAACGGCTCGGGCATCACCGTCATCGGGTCCGATCTGGCCGTCAAGCCCGGAACGGATATTCCCGCCGGGGAGATGGTGGACGCCGAATGGCTGAGAACCAATCACAAGGACTGAGAGAAAGGACGGGAGCGCATCAATGTCTGCATACGGCATCATTTTTTCGAATATTCACGACAATAATATCCCCGAGCTGACCCGGCTCCGCACCATCGCGTCGGTCCCCTTCGCCTGCCGGTACCGCTTCATCGACTTCACCCTGTCCAACATGGTGAACTCGAACATCTACAACATCAGCGTCATCACGAGCTACAACTATCAGTCCCTGATGGATCACATCGGCTCCGGCAAGGACTGGGATCTGGCGCGCCGGTCCGGAGGCATCAAGATCCTGCCTCCCAACATCGCCGCCTACGCCAACCCCTACGAGAACAAGCGGAACACCCGTCTGGACTCCCTGAAAAGCGTGATCGCGTCCATTTCCCGCATCAAGGACGACTATGTGGTGCTCTCCGACTGCGACGTGATCTGCAACGTGGACTTCAACGATCTCATCCGCTACCATCAGGAGACGGGCGCGAACATGACCGTCGCGGTCAAGCGGGTGACGCTGACGCCCGAGAACAGCAAGACCAGCGTAGTCTTCAACTCCGACGAGAACGGCCGCATCAACGAGGTCATCCCCTATCCGACCGAATATGACGGACAGGCCGATATTTCCCTGAACATCATCGTCATGAAGACTTCCGACCTTCAGCAGATGGTCGTCGAAGCCCAGACCCGCGGCTATTCCAGCCTGACCCGAGACGTGATCGCCCGCTGCTGCGGCTACAAGGACTTCCGCGTCTACCGGTATGACGGATATTTCGCCGCCGTCACCTCCTTTGCGGACTACTACCAGCATTCCATGGAGCTGATTTCCGATCCCACCGTGCGCGACTCCCTCTTCGGGGTGAAGAACCGCCCGGTGTACACCAAGGTCCGCAACTCCGCGCCGACGTACTACGCCGTGGGATCCTCCGTGAAGAATTCCATGGTGGCGGACGGCTGCTTCATCGAGGGGACGGTGGAGAATTCCATCATCTTCCGCGGAGCCAAGATCGGACGCAACGCGACGGTGAAGAATTCCATCATCATGCAGGATACCATCGTGGGCGACGGAGCCTTCCTCAACTGCGTCATCACCGACAAAAACGCCGTCATCCGGGACCAGAGAATGCTCTGCGGCGCGGAAACCCAGCCCTTCTACGTTTCCAAGGGCAAAATGATCTGACCGACGGGAGATTGACCTATGAAAATACTCATTGCGGCATCCGAAGCCCTTCCCTTCGCCTCGACGGGCGGTCTGGCCGACGTCGCGGGATCCCTGCCGAAAGCGCTGAAGGCCGAGCTGGGGAAAGACTCCGACGTCCGCGTGGTGATTCCGCTCTACGCGCCGATCCGGGACAAGTTCGCCTCCGAGCTGGAGCTCGTGTGCGAAATGAACGTCCGGCTGTCCTGGCGGAATCAGTACTGCGGGATCTGGCGGACCGTGCGGGACGGGGTGACCTTCTATTTCATCGACAACCTCTACTATTTTGACCGCGGCACGCTGTACGGCTGCTACGACGACGGGGAGCGGTTCGCCTTCTTCTCCAAATGCGTGCTCGAGCTGATGAGCGCGGTGCGGTTCTATCCGGACGTGCTCCACGCGAACGACTGGCAGACCGCGCTGACCGTGATCTACCTCAAGCGGAAATACGCGCATCTCGACGAGTACCGGAGCATCCGCGCGGTCTTCACCATCCACAACATCGACTATCAGGGCCAGTTCGACTTCTCGATCCTCTCCGACGTGTTCGAACTGCCGGAATGGGACCGCTCCGTCGTGGAGTACAACGGGGTGATCAACCTCCTGAAGGGAGCCGTGGTCTGCGCCGACATGGTGAACACCGTCAGCCGCACCTACGCCCGCGAGATCCTGACGGACTACTATTCCAGCGGCCTGCACCACATTCTCCGCGAGGCGGACGCGCAGGGAAGGCTGACCGGCATCGTCAACGGCATCGACGTCGATTACTACAACCCGGAAACCGATCCCGACATCGCCGCCCACTTCTCGAAGGACGACCTCTCGGGGAAGGCTGTGGACAAGGCGGAGCTGGAGGACGTGTGCGGGTTCGTCCACGCCCCGGATACGCCCGTGATTTCCATGGTGTCCCGCCTCGCGTCCCACAAGGGATTCGATCTGGTCCGCTGCGTGCTCGAGGAGATCATCACCACGGAGAACGTCCGGTTCGTCCTGCTCGGCACCGGGGAGGCCGCGCTTGAGGAGTTCTTCCGGGATCTGGCCGCGCGGTATCCGGACCGGGTCGCCATCCGGCTGGAATACAACAAGGCCCTTTCGAAGAAGTTCTACGCCGGCGCGGACCTGTTCCTCATGCCGTCCAAATCCGAGCCCTGCGGCCTGTCCCAGATGATTGCCTCCCGCTATGGGACGGTTCCTCTGGTCCGGGAATGCGGAGGGCTGGCGGACACCATCAAGCCGTACAACGAGTACGAGGAGACGGGCAACGGCTTCACCTTCACCAACTACAACGCCCACGATATGATGAACGTGATCCGTTATGCACTTCGTTTGTACGCGGATCATTCCAAATGGGACAAATTAGTGAAAAATGCCATGAATATCGACTTTTCATGGAATGTTTCGGCAAAAAGATACATTGATATTTATCGCAGTTTGAAGTAAAATAATAACTGGGTATAAAACAGAGATTGTTTCCTCGGCGTCCGGATTTTCTGCCCGGACGCCGGTATTTTTATTTGAACCGGGGAAGAGCGTATGGATACGAATCGAACTCTGAACAAGGACGCGGTGCGCGCGGGCATCGAGGCCAAGCTGACAAGCCACTTCGGTGTCTCTGCCGAGGAAGCTACCGAAGAGCAGATCTTCAAGGCCACGGCCCTGTCCGTCAAGGAGATGCTCACCGCGAAACGGCAGGTGATCCACGACCGGATCAAGAAGACCCATCCGAAGCGCGTGTATTATCTCTGCATGGAATTTCTGATGGGCCGCCAACTCAAGAACAACCTCATGAATCTCGGCCTCGAGGCGGAATACAGGGAAGCCCTCGCCTCCATGGGACAGGATCTGGACAAAATCTACGAGGTCGAACCGGATCCCGGGCTCGGCAACGGCGGTCTCGGACGTCTGGCCGCCTGCTTCATGGACTCCCTTACGACGCTCGACTATCCCGCTACCGGTTTCTCGATCTGCTACGAATACGGACTCTTCAAGCAGCGCATCATCGACGGCAATCAGGTCGAGCTGCCGGACAGCTGGATGAACGAGGGATCCACATGGCTGGTTCCCCGTACCGACAAGGCCTTCAACGTGCGCCTCGGCGGTCAGGTTCATGAGAACTGGGAGAATGGAAAGTGCTCCATCACCTATGACAACTACCGCGAGGTCCGCGCCGTGCCCTACGACATGATGGTGTCCGGGTACGACTGCGAGGGCGTGAACGTGCTGCGCCTCTGGAAGGCCATGGAGACCACGACCTTCAACATGAACCTCTTCTCGCAGGGCCAGTATTTCGAGGCGATGCAGCAGACCGCAAACGCCGAGGTCATCTCGAAGGTGCTCTATCCCTCCGACGACCACGACGAGGGCAAGCTGCTCCGCCTGACCCAGCAGTATTTCCTCGTGTCCGCCTCCCTCCAGTCCATCATCGCGGACCACCTCGCCGCCTACGGGTCCCTCTTCAACTTCGCCGACAAGGTTGCGATCCACATCAACGACACCCATCCCGCGCTCGTTGTGCCGGAGCTCATGCGCATCCTCATGGACGTGTACTCCTACACATGGGAGAACGCGTGGAGCGTCGTGACCCGCGTGGTGTCCTACACCAACCACACCGTTCTGCCCGAGGCGCTGGAAAAGTGGAACGTGCAGCTGTTCCAGATCCGCCTGCCGCGCATCTATATGATCGTGGAGGAGATCAACCGCCGCCTGTGCCGCGATCTCTGGAACATGTACCCCGGCGACTGGGACCGCATCTCCCGGATGGCCGTGATCGGCTATTCTCAGGTGCGGATGGCGAATCTGTCCGTGGCCGCGTCCCATACGGTCAACGGCGTTTCCGCGCTCCACTCCGGCATCCTGAAGAAGACCATCTTCCACGATTACTACAACGCGATGCCCTATAAGTTTACCAACGTGACCAACGGCATTGCCATGAGACGCTGGCTGTGCTTCTCCAACCCCGGTCTGACCGCCCTCCTCGACGAGACGATCGGCCCGGACTACCGGAAGGACTTCTCCCGGCTCTCCGGCTTCCTGAAGTACGCCGACGACGCTGCCGTGCTCGGGCGGCTCGAAAAGATCAAGCGCGACAACAAGGAGACCTTCTCGAAGTTCTGGTTCAACCGGTTCGGGAAATCCCTTGACACCGAGTCCGTCTTCGACGTGCAGGTGAAGCGGATGCACGAGTACAAGCGGCAGCTTCTGAACGTGCTCAAGATCATCTCCCTCTACAACGAAATCCGCGAGAATCCGAACGGGAACTATACGCCCACCACGTTCATCTTCGGCGGAAAGGCCGCGCCGGGCTATTATATGGCGAAGGATATCATCAAGCTGATCTATGACCTCGGCCAGGAGATCGCCAAGGACCCGAAGGCCCGGGATATCCTCCATGTGGAATACCTCGAGGACTACAACGTCTCCTCCGCCGAGCTGCTCATGCCGGCCTCCGACATCAGCGAGCAGATCTCGCTGGCGGGCAAGGAGGCGAGCGGGACCGGCTGCATGAAGTTCATGGTCAACGGCGCGGTGACGCTCGGCACGCTGGACGGCGCGAATGTGGAAATCAAGGACGCCGTGGGCGGGGACAACATCTATATCTTCGGCCTCAGCGCGTCCGAGGTGGACGAGCTCTGGAAGCAGGGCTATTCCTCCCAGTCCTTCTATATGAACTCCGAACGCCTGAGAACCACCGTGGACAGGCTCCGCGGGACGTTCAACGGCTGGAACTACACCGGCATGGTGAACTACCTCCTGTATTCCCACGGCGTTCCGGATCCCTATATGTGCCTCGCGGACTTCGACTCTTACCTGAACGTGTACGGGCGCGTCACCGAGACATATCTCAACCGTCCCGTCTGGAACCGTAAGTCCCTCGTGAACATCGCGTCGGCGGGCTTCTTCTCCTCCGACCGGTCCATCCGGGAATACGCGGAGAACATCTGGCACATCAGCCCCGTACGGTGACGGTGAACGGCGGTCCGTCAATCGGCATGCAGACGGCAGGGCCCGTCAGGAACGGATTATGAAGGATCTCTTTGAAGAATTCAAGTTTGACAGAAAGGCGCGGCTCCGGGTTTCCGAACTCGGGGCTTTTGCCTCTGACGCGGTCATCGAGTTTGTTCTCCGCCGCACGCCCCGCGGGGAAGGGACGGACAAAAAGCAGATCCCCGCCATCCTGTCCGCGGATCTGTTGATCCACGAGGACGCGTGGAACACCGGGCACACCTCGTTTCACCGGATCCCCTTGGAAAAGGCCGTCCCCGGGGAAACGGAGGACGGAGCGGCTCTGTTCGGGCGTCCGGGCTCCGAGCTCTGGCGGCTGATCTTCGATTTCAAAAAGCTCCTGCCCCGTGAGACGGAGGACGGGGAAGGGCTGTTCTACTACCACTACGCCGTGCGGACGGACGACGGGGTGACGCTGATTCTCGGCGGGGAGCGGCCCGTTGAGCTGGGAAGGCTCGAAAACTTCGTGGGGGAGCGTCAGCTGCTTCTGACGAGGCCGGACTACCAAACGTCCTCCTTCTTCCGGGAAGGGCCGGTCTATCATATCTTCGTGGACCGGTTCCGGCGGAGCGGGAAGTCCCCCGTGAAGGAGGGGGCCGTCTTCGATCCGGACTGGGACGGCGGGATCCCGCAGTTCGGCGAATACCCCGGCGCGGAGGTGGCGAACAACGTCTTTTTCGGCGGGGATCTGTGGGGGATTTCGGAAAGGCTCGGATACATCCGCTCCCTCGGCGTGAGGACGATCTATCTGTCCCCGGTATTCGAGGCATATTCGAATCACAAGTACGATACCGGCGACTATCTCCGGGTGGACGAAATGTTCGGCGGGGACGAGGCTCTGGAAACGCTCTGCCGGGAGGCGGAAAAGCGCGGGATCGCCGTCATGCTCGACGGAGTGTTCAATCACACGGGTTCGGATTCCCGGTATTTCAACAAAGAAGGCCGCTATCCCGATCCCGGGGCGTATCAGTCGGAGGACTCCCCGTGGTTCCACTGGTACCGCTTCGAGCAGTTCCCGGACAAATACGAATGCTGGTGGGGCGTGAAGACCCTGCCCCGCGTGGACAGCGCGGATCCCGGGTACAGGAGGTTCATCTGCGAAAAGGTCGTCAAAAAGTGGATGGACGCGGGCGTGAAGGGCTGGCGGCTCGACGTGGCGGACGAGGTGGCGGAGGATTTTCTCGACGACTTCAGGTCCGCGGTCCGCTCTTTCGATCCGGACGCCGCGGTGATCGGCGAGGTCTGGGAGGACGCCACGGACAAAATCAGCTACGGAAAGCGCAGACGCTATCTGACCGGACGTCAGCTCGACTCCGTGATGAACTATCCCCTGCGCGCCGGCGTGATCGACTATGTCCTCCGCGGCAATGCGGAATCGCTTCGGAGAGCGACGGAGGGACTGTACCGCCGGTATCCGAAGGAGGCGTCGGACAACCTTCTGAACTTTCTCGGCACGCACGACACGGAGCGGATTCTGACAGTCCTCGGCGGAGAGCCCTGCGGAGACAGGACGAACGAGGAGCTTTCGACCCTTTCGATGACGGAGGGGGAGCGAGCGCGCGCGAAGGAGAGACTGCGGCTGGCCTGGGGGATCCTCTACGGCCTGCCCGGCGTGCCCTGCGTGTTCTACGGCGACGAGGCGGGCCTCGAGGGCTATCGGGACCCCTTCTGCCGCCGCCCCTTCCCGTGGAAACGGACGGAGGACGGAGCGGACGCGGATCTGACGGACTTCTGCCGCGCGGTGGGACAGCTCCGGCGGGACGAGCCCGTATTCCGCGGAGGCCGGTTCCGGATCCTCTCCCTGACGGAGGACGCTTTTGTCTACGCGCGGGAGCCGTGGCGGGACGAATGCGCGGCGGTCGTGGTCGCGGCGGTCCGGCAGGGATCCCTGACGATCCGGTTTCCCTCCGCTGTTTGCTCCCTGCTTGATCGGTCGGGGGCGGAGTCGGACAGATTTACCCTCCGCGCGGAGAGCAGCGGCTATTTCAGGCTGCCCGAGGGGTGCGATCCCGAAGAGATCGAACTGATTTTCCGTGAATAAAACAACGGACAACCCGGGAGTTTTCCGGGTTTTTTTCTGCTTGCTGTAACGAATCCGGGAAAAACGGGATATATCGGCAAAGAACGCATGAAGGGAGGCGGGCGCGGTGGGATTCGACTGGGAAACGGTCTACAGGCAGAACGCGGAGCTGGTCCGGCGGTTTCTCATTTCCCGCTGCCGGGACCGCGCTCTGGCGGAGGATCTGACGTCCGAGACCTTCCTCGAGGCGTGGCGGTGCAGGGATCGGTACGATGGGACCTGCAAGCTGTCGGTATGGCTCTGTCAGATCGCCAAGCACCTGCTCTACCGGCACTGGGCGGCGGAGGCGAAACGGATCGCGGTCTCACAGCTGTCGGAAGAGGAGGTGAAATCCCCGTCCGCGGAGGAGATCGCCGTCCGGAGGGAAAGCGCGGCGCGGGCGGAGGCAAAGCTGAACGCGCTCGATCCTTCTTTACGGAGGGCGGTGCTGTGGCGGATCGAAGAGGGACTTTCCTACCGGGAGATCGGGCGGAGGCTCGGGAAAAGCGAGGTCTGGGCAAGGGTGAGTGTCCACCGGGTGCTCAAAAAATGGAAGGAGGAGGAGAAATCATGAAACGGGAGTCGGTTTGTCCGGTGATCCGGGAGCTTTTGCCGTCCCTTGCGGAGGGAACGCTCGGCGCGGACGCGGAGGCAGCCGTGCGGGATCATTTGAGCCGGTGCGCGGAATGCGGTCGGATCTGGGAGGTCATGAACGGCATCCGGCGGGAGCGCGAGCGGGAAGAGGAACCGCCCATCGAGCAGTTTGTGAAAAAACACAGGAGGCGGAACCTGCTTTTCGCGCTCGCGGCAGTTTTAACGGTCGCCCTTCTGCTGGTCGGAACAGCCGCGCTGATCACCGCGCTCTCCGGCGGCGTGGAGATCTGGACGGGCGAGGACGGAAACGGGGGGGTGCCGAACGCCGTGTGGCAGAGCCCGGACGACGCGGGAGAACAGCGCCGCGTGCCGGTTTCCGTGCGGTTCCGTCTGTGCCGCCGCCACTACCGCCTGCCGTGGGAGGGGGAGGATTCCATCCTTGTGACGGAACTCGTCGTGACGGGGGAGGGGGGAGAGGTCCTCTTCGACTTCGATCCCTACGGCTTCGGAAAGCCCGTCGGCCTGCCCGTTCTGGAAGGTGGGGGAATCCTGTCTCCGCTCTGCGCCATGAATACGCGGGATCCGCTCGACGTGAAGCACGCGGGCCGGATGGTCAGCGCGGACGGGATGGCCTCGTTTGTCCTTCAGGGAAAGGACTTCGCCCTCTTTTATCCCGCCTCCTCGTCCGCCGACGCCGACCGCCTGATCCGGGAGATTTTCGCGTTCTGCGGCAGAACCGGCGCGCCCCTCGGCGAGTGGTTCGGAACGGATGGGCCCGAGGAATAAAGAAAACGGCGGATCGGTCGGGGAAACCTTGTCTCCGGTTGACACCGCCGCTTTTGTGCGCTATAATGGACTTGACTTCAATTCAACCAACCGGAGGCGGACTATGAGCGACGAGCTGAAATCTCTATCCTGCGTGAAGCGGTATCCGGGCAATCCCGTGCTGACGGCGGCGGACGTGCCCTATCGCTCCGATCTGGTGTTCAACGCGGGCGTGATCCCGTGGAAGGGCGGATACGCGATGATCTTCCGCAACGACTACGGCGCGACGAAGGAGGAATGGGAGGCGGGAAAGCGGTTCGACGGAACCAACGTCGGTCTGGCCTTTTCCGCGGACGGCATCCGCTGGACCGTCGAGGAGAAGCCGGTCTTCGATCTGTCGGGAGCGGACGGCGGAGAGATCGGGCGGGCTTACGATCCGCGGCTCACGGTGATCGACGGCACGGTCTATATGTGCTTTGCCGTGGACACGAGGCACGGACTGCGGGGCGCGATCGCCAGAACGGAAGACCTGCATCGGTTTGAGATCCTCTCCATGACCGTGCCGGACAACCGGAATATCGTGCTCTTCCCGGAGAAGATCGGCGGAAAATTCGTGCGGCTGGAGAGACCCATGCCCGTCTACAGCAGAGGACGGGACCGGTTCGATATCTGGCTCAGCGAAAGCCCGGACATGATCTATTGGGGCAATTCGAAGCTGGTCTCGGGCGTGGAGGACTACCCCTATGCCAACGACAAGATCGGACCCGGCGCGCCGCCCGTGAAGACCGACCGCGGCTGGCTGACCATCACCCATGCCGTCGATCTCGACCGGAGCCGCGGCAAGAACGGCTGGGAGGACCGGTGGCAGAAGCGGTACTGCGCCGGGGCGATGCTGCTCGATCTTGCGGATCCCTCAAAAGTCCTCGGAGTCTGCCGGGAACCGCTTCTTGCTCCGGAAACGGATTACGAAATCAAGGACGGGTTCCGGACGAACGCCATTTTCGCAACGGGCGCGGTTCCCATGCCGGACGGGACGCTCCGCATCTACTACGGCGCGGCGGATACGGTTGTCGCGCTGGCCGAGGCGAAGATCGACGATCTGGTGGACGCGTGCCTCCGCGGCGGAACGAGAACGTGAGGCGGGCATGGAAAATCTGACCTACAATCAGACCCTGAGCTGCGCCATGGAGTACGCGCGGGCGGGGCGGATCGAGGAGTGGGTCCACCTCTATCTTCCCGTGGACGGGCGGAATCAGCCCATGGCCGACGGGCTCAGGCTTGCTCCCCGGAAATGGCGCGGTCCGGTCCGGTTCCCCCTTTCCCGGCTGACGCGCATCTGCGGGCCGGAGGAGGACATGAAGTGGCGGACGCATCCCGTTCAGTTTGAGGAGCACGTCTCGTCCCTCGTCCGCGAGATCGAAAAAGGAGCGGACCTTCCCCCGCTGATCGTCCACTGTACGTCCGAGGGACTCGAGCTGAACGACGGAAACCACCGGCTCGAGGCGTTTCGCAGGCTCGGGATCGGGGAATACGCCGTCCTCTTCTGGGCGACGGAGGGAGAAGAAGAATTTTTCCCCGCCGTTCTTGACAACCCGGACGCCCCGTGCTACAATAATACGGAAATTTGAACCGGAAAGGACAACCAAAAACCCATGAAAAAGACTGTGAAGATCGCGCTCATCACCGGTTATCTCGGCGCGGGCAAAACAACCCTCTTGAACCACATCCTTGCCAACACCGACGGCATCCGCGCCGCCGTGATCGTCAATGACATCGGCGAGGTCAACATCGACGCGGAGCTGGTCGAGAAGAGCGGCGCCGTCGAGCGGAACGACATGGTTCCCCTGATGAACGGCTGTATCTGCTGCACTCTGAAGGACGACCTCGCCGAGGGTCTGAGAAAGCTCGCCGCCTCCGGCAAGTTCGACTATATCATCATCGAGGCCTCCGGTATCTGCGAGCCCCTGCCGATCGCCCAGACCATCGCCCTGATCTGCGAGGAGAGCACCGAGGGCGGGATCCCCATGGTGCTGGACAATATCGTGGCCGTGGTGGACGCTGCCCGGATGCGGGACGAGTTCGACGACGGCAAGGAGCTTCTGAAAGAGGACATCGACGAGGACGATATCGAAAGCCTGCTCATCCAGCAGCTCGAATTCTGCAACACCGTCATCCTCAACAAGGCGGATCTTGTGACCGAGGAGAACCTCAAGGAACTGCGCGCCATCGTCCGCGGGCTCCAGAAGGACGCCGTGATCTACGAGGCGAACAACTGCGATCTGCCCATCACCACCCTACTCAACACCGGTCTCTTCGATCTGGACAAGGCCCTTTCCTCCGCCGTCTGGGTGGACGCGCTGGAGCATCCGGAGGAGCACGAGAACCCCGAGGTGCTGGAATACGGCATCGAAACCTTCGTGTACTACCGGAGAAGACCCTTCTGCCTGCCCGCGCTCAACGCCCTCTGCGAGGACTGGTTCCCGGGCGTGATCCGCGCGAAGGGCATGGTCTGGTACCGCGAGGATCCGGATATGGCCTATATCCTCGAACAGTCCGGACGTCAGATCACCGAGCAGCAAGCCGGCCTCTTCATCGCCTCCGCGCCGAAGAAGGATCAGAAGGAACTGCTCAAGCGGTATCCCGAGGCGAAGGAAACCTGGGATCCGAAGTACGGCGACCGGATGATCAAGCTGGTCTTCATCGGCCGGAACATGAACCGCGCGGATATCGAAGCCCACCTCGACGCCTGCCTGACGGACTGATCGTCTGTCGGACGGCTGTGAGATCCGGCGGCTGAACGCAAAAACAGAAAAAGATACGGGGAATTCCGTTTATGCGCGGTTTTTCCCGTATTTTTATGCGGATTTTGCGCCGGTCCGTTGCAACGCGAGCGGTTTTGTGCTATAATATCATTTATACGGAAAAACGAAAAAAACTGCGGCCCCGTCCCTCATTCCGGGATAAGCGGAGCCGCGGGAGGTGGATCATGCACAGAGAATTTCTCATGGGAAACGAGGCGATGGCTCTCGGAGCGCTGGCGGCGGGCGTCGGACTCTGCGCGGGCTATCCCGGAACACCGTCCACGGAGGTGCTGGAAACCGCGGCGAAGCGGAATCCCGGCGGCGTCCATGTGGAGTGGTCGGTCAACGAAAAGGCGGCCATGGAGACGGCGGCGGGGGCGTCCTACGCAGGCGTGCGCACGCTGGTCACCATGAAGCAGGTGGGTCTGAACGTGGCGTCCGATCCCTTGATGAGCCTCGCGTATATCGGCGTGAAGGGCGGCATGGTGGTGCTGGTCGCGGACGATCCCGGTCCCATTTCCTCCCAGACGGAGCAGGATACCCGGACCTTCGCCATGTATTCGAAGCTCCCGGTGTTCGACCCGTCCTCGGTGGAGGAGGCGTACCGGATGATGGGCGACGCGTTCGCGCTGTCCGAGAAACTCGGGACGCCGGTGCTCATGCGGCCCACCACCCGGATCGACCACGGCTACGCGGACGTGGAGGTGAAGGATCCGGAGGAATACGAGAAGCCGCGGGCCGAGGGCTTCGTCAAGGACTCCTCCCGCTGGGTGATCTTCCCCCGGCTGTCCCTCGCCAATCACGCGAAGATCGAGGCGCGGAACCGGGCTCTGAGGGCGGAGCTGTCGCGGTACGGCGGGAATCTGCTCCTGCCGGAGACGGGAGCCTTTGAAGGAAAGAAGATCGGCATCGCGTCGCAGGGCATCAGCTGGGCCTATCTCTCGGATGCGCTCGAAGGGGAGGAGCATCCGCGCCTTTTGAAGGTCGGGACGCCGTTCCCCTTCCCGGACGAGCTGGCGGAGGAATTCCTCTCGGAGCTCGACGAGGTTCTGGTCATCGAAGAGCTGGATCCGGTGATCGAGCGCGGACTTGTGAATCTCTGCGGACGGCGCGGCCTGAAGGTCACGATCCATGGCAAGGAGGACGGCACGGTCAAGTCCGCCGGAGAGAACACGGTTGGGGAGTGCGCCGCGCTGATCCGGGCCTTCTCGGGAGCGGGACGGGGCAATCCGGAATCCGCCGCCTCCCCCGCCGATCTGCCGCCGCTGCCCGTGAGACCGCCCGTGCTCTGCGCCGGATGTCCGCACCGGGCCTCCTTCTACGCGGTCAAGCGGGCGATGAAGGGGAAGAAGACCATTTTCTGCGGCGATATCGGGTGCTACACCCTCGGCAACGCAAAGCCCCTCGATATGTGCGATACCTGCCTCTGCATGGGCGCGGGCATCAACATCGCGGGCGGCGTGGAGCATGTGGAGCCGGATACGAAGGCCTTCGCGTTCGTCGGGGACTCCACGTTCTTCGCCTCCGGCATCACGGGCGCGGTGAACGGCTTCTACAATCAGGCAAACATGACGCTGGTGATCCTCGACAACTCCACCACCGCGATGACCGGCCATCAGCCCCATCCGGGCACGGGCAGAACCGTCATGGGCCAGCCCGTGGAGGCCGTGGATATGGAGTCGGTGCTCCGCGGGATCGGGATCAAAACCGTCGAGACCGTGAACCCGCTCGATTTGGACAAGGCCGTGGAAACCGTGCGCCGCGTCGCGGACGAGGACGGGTTCAAGGCGATCATCTTCCGCTATCCCTGCATCGTGAAGTTCAAACCGAAGGGGAAAAAGGCGGAGGTGGACCGCGATAAATGCGTGGGATGCCGCCGCTGCATCACGGAGCTCGGCTGTCCCGGCCTGAACTTCGCGGACGGAAAGGCAAAGATCGACGAAACGCTCTGCACGGGCTGCACGCTCTGCGAACAGGTCTGCCCGGTCGGGGCGATCGGAGGCGGAGAGGCGCGGGATCCTGCGGCCATCGCGGCGGCGTACCGGGGAGAGGAAAAGACCCCGTCCTCCGGAGAGACGAAGACCGCCGCGGCTCCCTGCTTTGCGAAGAAGACCGGATTCGGGCGGCGGAACATCGTGCTGGCCGGCGTCGGAGGACAGGGTACGGTGCTTGCCTCCCGGATCCTCGCGGCGGCGGCGATGGGCTCCGGGCTGCCCGTGCGGACGGCGGAAACCATCGGCATGGCGCAGCGGGGCGGATCGGTGTTCAGCCACCTCCGGATCGGAGAGGGGATCTCCTCGCCGCTCATGGGCCCCGGAGAGGCGGATCTGATCCTCGGATTCGAGCCCGCCGAGGCCGTCCGGATGCTGCCATATCTGAAAAAAGGCGGAACGGTGGTGACCGGCGTCCGTCCCGTGGTCCCCGTGAGCGCGATGATCGGCGGGACTCCGTACGATCCGGACGAGATGCTCCGGGTCCTCGCGGAGAAGGCCGGGCGGCTTGTGACGGTGGACGGAGACCGGGCGCTGTCCGAGATCGGGAACGACAAGGTGATGAACGTGCTTCTGCTCGGGATCGCGGCGGAAACGGGAGAGCTCGGCTTCACGCGGGACGACCTGCTCCCGGCTCTCGAAACGGTGCTGCCCCCGAAGATCCTCGAAATCAACAAAAAGGCCCTGTATTACAAGGGATTTGAGAACTGAACGAAAAACGGAAGATAGGAGAAACAAACATGGAAATCTCAAAGGCGCAGCTGGAACTGGTGGACCGGCAGATCAAGCGGCTCATCGCGGCGGACAATTTTTACGGCAAAAAGCTCAAAGAGGCCGGAGTGGACGGCGTGAGGACGGCGGAGGATTTTGAAAAGCTCCCGTTCTCCCAGAAGCAGGATCTCAGAGACGCCTATCCCCTCGGGCTCATGGCGGTTCCCGAGGAGGAGATCGTGCGGATCCACTCCTCGTCCGGCACGACGGGCACGCCGGTCATCATCCCCTACACGAAGAAGGACGTCGAGGACTGGGCCATCATGTTCGCCCGGTGCTACGAATTCGCCGGGATCACGAAGATGGACCGCATCCACATCACCCCCGGCTACGGACTCTGGACGGCGGGGATCGGGTTCCAGGCCGGATGCGAACTGCTCGGCGCGATGGCTCTTCCGCTCGGCCCGGGCAACACGGACAAGCAGCTGCAGATGATGATGGACATGGAGTCCACCGTGCTCTGCGCCACCTCGTCCTACGCCCTGCTTCTGGCCGAAGAGATCGCCAAGCGCGGGATCCGGGACAAGATCAAGCTGAAAAAGGGCGTGATCGGCTCCGAGCGCTGGGGCGAGAAGATGAGATCCCGGATCCGGAACGAGCTGGGCATCGAGCTCTACGACATCTACGGCCTGACCGAGATCTACGGACCGGGCATCGGCATCAACTGCAAGTACGACACCGGCATGCACATCTGGACGGATTATCTTTACCTTGAGATCATCGATCCCGAGACAGGGAAGAACGTTCCGGACGGCGAGTGGGGCGAAATCGTGCTGACCACCCTCGTGAAGGAAGGCGCGCCGCTGATCCGCTACCGGACGCACGATATCAGCCGCATCATCCCCGGAAAATGCCCCTGCGGATCCGAATACCCGCGGATCGACGTGATCGCCGGCCGGTCGGACGACATGATGAAGATCAAGGGCGTCAACGTCTTCCCGAAGCAGATCGAAGAGGTCCTCTCCTCCTTCCCGGAGCTGTCGAGCGAATATCAGATCCACATCTCCCATCTGGACGGGCGGGACACCATGAGAATCTATGTGGAGACCAACGGCACCGTGGACTTCGCAGACATGGCGCGCAAGGTTGCGGAACGCGTCAAGTCCCGCATCGGATTCACGCCGCTGGTCAAGGTCGTCGAACTCGGCGTCCTCCCGCGCAGCGAGAAAAAGAGCAAGAGAGTGTTCGACGAGCGGTACGACTGATACTAATCTCAAGCAAAAAGGGAAACGCGGCTTTCTTTCGGATGAAAGCTCGCTCAACAAGTTGAGCCGGCAAAGAACTTCATAGGAGAGGGGACAAAGGATAGGCTATACCAATCAAGTAAAGCTGAGGCTTCGGCACACCAACGAAGCTTCGCGCAAAGCGCGAACTTCTGAAGCCATCCAACCTAATCAGAGTTATCGCACGCGATGCCCATCCGCTCAACAAGTTGAGCCGCACGGCGATTTGCACCCTACATGGAGCGATCAAAACCCATGAAGTATTGCTTTTTAGACTGAGAATAGTATGAGAGACGACACCGAATAAAAAACCGGAGCGGGTTGGGACGTGAAAATCCCTCCGCTCCGTTTTTTGTCTACCGAAAACCCCCGGATTGTCCGGGGGGTTCAGAGAAGGCTATGCCTATAAGTCTTGAACAAAAAAGCTCCTTTTGATAGAATAGACGTGCGGCTACCAACTGCACGAAA
>SVQK01000033.1 GCA_015065385.1 Oscillospiraceae bacterium
AGACACTCACTCCACTATTCACTGAACCGTCCGACAGCGGGATCGCTTTATTCCCAACCCCCAAGGCTCCCTCACGAATCGTCAGATTCGTGCACCGAGGGAGCTGTCACCGCAGTGACTGAGGGAGTCGCGCGAAATAAATAAACTGCGCTGCAAGTGATGTAGTGTGACACTCCCTCCGTCACGACCTTTCAGGCCGTGCCACCTCCCTCCGAGAGGGAGGCTTGTCTACCCCCCGATATGCGATAAATTCCCCAACCTCATTGACATTCAAGCCTTTCTGTGGTATAATAGATCGGTATATTATTATAATGTAAATAAATCACCGGAGAACGGTTCATGACAGCATACAGGGATGCGGAAAACAGGTCTCCCGCGCGTCCGGACGACGGTTTTTCCTATCCGTGGGACAAGCCCGCGGAGACCGGAAAGCGGGAAGCGGACCCTCGCTTTTCCGCTCAATCGAACGACAGCGAAAACGACAACGGCAGCGCAGACGATACGGACGACATTCCTCCGTTTGACAGGATTCCTTCCGAAAACGGAAGATCCTCAAAAAGTCCTCTCCCCACGGACAACGGGTTTCCAAATGACGGGCTCCCGTCAAACGACGGGCTCGACGAGGTGAGGGAGGCGGTGGACGAGGCGATGCGGGAGCGGTACGAGGGGACCGTGCAGTCCTACCAGCTCTGGTTCGAGCGGCTGAGACTCAAAGCCCTCACCGCCGACCGCGCGCTTTTCGTCTGCGAGAACAATCTGAAACTGAAAATCATCGCCGAGCGGTTCCGGGAGCTGATTTCGGACGCGCTCGAGGAAGTCCTCGGATACAGGCCGAGGCTCGAGCTGGACGTCGATCCCTCCCTCGCTCCCGATCTGGCGGGCGGCATCCGCTTCGGACCCGTGACGGGCGGCAGCGGCAGTGGAAAAGGAAAATCCGGAACGTCCCGGCAGGCGCAGACCGGCGTCGGAGGCGGCAGCTCCGACGGAAACGCGGACGGCTTCGGAGAAGAAGGCGGCGAAAGCGCAGACAGCGGGGACGGGTGGGACAGATCCGATCCCGGCCCGGACGGAGACGTCGGATTCTCCTTCATCCGCGGGCGCAACGGCAGGGAGGGACGCATCGACGCCGCCGGACGCCTCTCGTGGGAGGATCCGGACACGGATGCGCCTTCACAGGCGGTACAGTCGGTGCAGACGAAGCAGGCGGACGCCGCCGGGAACGGCGCAGGCTCCTACCTCCCCGGGGACAGGCCCGGATTCATGCCCGACGCGGATCCCGTCTCGCCGTCCTCGCCGTCAAGGCCCGCGCCGCCCCTCCGCTTCTCGGACGATCCCGAGCCGGAGCAGGAGCCGGAGAAAGAACGGAATTTCTCCCCCCAGACAAAGCGGCCCGTCTTCCACGACGGCTACACCTTCGACAACTTCATCGTCGGCAGCTCGAACCAGATGGCCCACGCGGCGGCGCTCAGCGTTGCGGACAACGTCGGGCTTTCGATCAATCCCCTCTTTATCTGGGGCCCCGCTGGACTCGGCAAGACGCACCTGATGTACGCGATCGCCAACCGCGCGGTCGAGCGGGATCCCACCCTCCGCGTGATCTGCGTGAAGGGCGAGGAGTTCATGAACGAGCTGATCGAGGCGATCCAGCGGCAGAAGAATCAGGCCTTCCGGGACAAGTACCGCAAGACCGACATGCTCTTAATCGACGACATTCAGTTCATCGCGGGCAAGGAGAGCACCCAGACGGAGTTCTTCCACACCTTCGACGCCCTCTACGAGGACAGGAAGCAGATCATCATCACGTCCGACAGGCCCCCGAAGGATCTCACGTCCCTCGAGAACCGCATCCGGAGCCGCTTCGAGGCCGGCCTGCTCGTCGATATCCAGCCGCCGGACTACGAGCTCAGAATGGCGATCCTGCGCGACAAGATCCACCAGAGCGGCATGGAGATCCCGACGGAGGTCATCGACTTTCTCGCAAAGAACCTGCAGGAGAACATCCGCCAGCTCGAGGGCGTGGTCAAAAAGCTCTCGATGGCCCACATGGTTTCGGGGAACCCGATCACGATGGAGCTCGTTCTCAAGACGGTGCCGGAATACCTGCGCAGCAGCGAGCCGCTCGCCGACACGGTGGCAAGGATCATCGGAACGACCGGCGCGTACTACAACGTCAAGCCCGACGACATCCTGGGCAAGGACCGGAAGAAGAACATCCAGACCGCGCGCAACGTCTCGATGTACCTCGTGCGGACCGTCACCGGCGCGTCCTACCCCCAGATCGGCGTCTTCTTCTACCGCGACCACTCCACCGTCCATTCCAACATCGCCAAAGTCGAAGCCGAAATCGCCGACGACGCCGTCTTCGAAGCAAACGTAGACGCGATACTAAAGGAAATCCGGCGATAGAGAGGAAAGGGGAGACGCGGCTTTCTTGGAAGAAAGCCTGGCAAAGAACTTCATGGGGAGGGATAGGGATAGGCTGCACCAATGAAGTGATGCTTAAGCCTTGACACACCAATATAGGTATCCAACCTTATCAGAGTTATTGCACGCGAGCTCCCGGCAAGGCCGCTCGCACCCTACATGGAGCGAACAAAACCCATACAGTAAGTTTTTGATCGACCTTTTTTCCAAAAAGGTCGCAGGGTGTCGGGGCAGAGCCCTGACCCGGACTCCGCAGAGTCCGGAACACCCAGGACTTCCAAGGAGTTCCTCTTTTGATACTTTTCTCCTCGATAAAGGAGAAAAGTATAGAGAAGGATACGCAGTCTCTGAATTTCCGCGCACCAAACAAGGACAAATTCGGAACCCCACCTTCTCCCCCCACTTTTCCCCAGACTTTCCACAGATCTGTTTTTTACGTTTATCAACAGCAGTTTCCACAGGCTGTGGAAAAAGTTCCCTTTTGGAAAGCAGTTTTCCACAGGGTGGGGAAAACTTCGGGGGAAAAGTACGGGTCGGACAGCCTCCGGACGGCAAATCCCCGGAAAAAACCCCTTCCGGAGCGCTCGCCGGGCGACTGGAAACGACGTTTTCCGCTCCGATCCGCTGTGGAAAACTCCGGGCAAACCGCCGTGGGCGCGGAAAAATCCGGTCCGGCTCCGCGGGATTTCCGAAAGGCCGGATCCGGGCGGCGGGGTCCGGGAGGCACCGGGGAGACGGGAGGACGCGGAGTTTTCCGAAAGCCGCGGTTTCCGCAGCCGGGCGACCGCCGGGCGACCGCCGGGCGGAAAGATGAAAAACCGGTTCCGAGCCGCGGATTTTCGCGCCGACGAGGAAAAAAACGGCCGCTCTTCCCGGCTCTTTCCAGACGGAACCGCTCCGTTTTCCCGGGCGTATCCGAAAGGTTTTCTCTGGAAGAAATGGAAAAGAATGCCAGCCCCCGGCGGTCCGGAGAGCCGAAAATCCCTTGACCTGCTTCGCCCGGACCGATCCGTCGATCGGCGGCGCGGGAGAAAGGAAGAGTTTTCCGAAGAACCCGAAACCCCTACTGCGACTGCTGCTATTCTTAACTGATCTTATTTATCTTATCTATTCTCTATAGAGAGGCGGATTTGAAAGAGGAACCCTCTGCCGGAAATCGAGCACAGGACAGCTCTAACAAGTTTTATCTATACAAACCCGCTATATCCCCCCTGCCCAATGCGCGACTGAAGCTCTTCGACCTCCGACTGCACAAACAAAGACCGCGCGAGGACAGTGGGTTGACCAATCAGGTTTGAATTTCGAGGTGGGCGGTCAGGATTATGCTCCTCGGCCAAGGAACCCCCCGCACGGGGGGAAAACTGCGGCCTGAGCTGGTGTCCCCCCGTGCCTCCCGCCCTGAGCAGGGCATCCAAATCCTGAAACCCGTAGGGTTTCTTACCTACTCCCTCGAAGAGGGTTAATCCAATCCGCAAATGCGAAGCATTTGCACCTCCTTCGCCGAAGGGTCAGGAGTGACCCTTCGAGCTGATGAAGAAAGCCGGTTCCGGTGCAGTCGGGATCTAAAATCCGCAAATGCGAAGCATTTGCACTTCCTTCGCCGAAGGGGCAGGAGTGCTCCTTCGAGCTGATGAAGAAAGCCGGTTCCGGTACAGTCGGGATCTAAAATCCGCAAATGCGAAGCATTTGCACCTCCTTCGCCGAAGGGTCAGGAGTGCCCCTTCGAGCTGATGAAGAAAGCCGGTTCCGGTGCAGTCGGGATCTAAAATCCGCAAATGCGAAGCATTTGCACCTCCTTCGCCGAAGGGGCAGGAGTGCCCCTTCGAGCTAAGGGATTCAGCATGAAATCAATACAGGAGTATAAAGAAAAAACATGAAAGCAGTTTTCGACAAATCATCGCTGCTTGCGGCGATCACGCCTGCGGTCTCCGTGGCGCAGACGAGGAACACCATGGCCGCCGTGGACGGGATCCTCTTCGAATGCCCGCCCTCCCCGAAGTTCGGCGAATTCGAGGGCGACTCCTCGAACGTCTGCCGGATCTCCGCCTTCGACCTCGAAAAGGGCCTGCGCACGGCGGTGGACTGCCGGATCGAAGAAGAGGGCATGTACGTCATCAACACGGTGAAGATGCTCCAGATCGTGCGCGCGCTTCCGGACGGGGAGATCACACTCGATATCAGCGACCGCGGGCGGGTGACGATTTCCGGCGGGTTTTCGAAATTCGAGATCACGGCGACGCCGGGGGAAGAATTCCCGTCGATGCCGAAATTCGTGGGCGACAGCCGGTGTTTCCTTCCCCAGCGGAAGCTGAGATCCCTGATTCAGGAGACGGTTTTCTCGGTGGCGCAGAACGACCAGCGGGCGGCCTTCAACGGCGCGCTGTTCCGCGTGGAGGGCGACTGGCTGACGGTGGTGGGATGCGACGGCAACCGGCTGTCCGCGGCCCGCTGCGAGGTGACGCGCGCGGAGATGGGCGAGAAAAGCGAAATGATCATCCCGGGGAAATTCCTCTCCGAGCTGTCGAAGATGCTGGCGGATTCCGACGAGGACACGGAAATGATCATCGGGCGGAAGAACATCATTTTCCGCGTGGGCGGGACGTATTTCTTCACCCGGATGCTCGACACGGAGTACATGGCGTACGAGCGGCTGCTCCCGAAGACCTACAGGACGCAGGCGTACGTTTCCCGCGCGGAATTCCTCTCCGCGGTGGAGCGCGCGTCCATCGTCACGGAGGACAAGCTCGGCGGAA
Source organism: Oscillospiraceae bacterium (assembly GCA_015065385.1). Taxonomy (GTDB): domain Bacteria; phylum Bacillota; class Clostridia; order Oscillospirales; family CAG-272; genus UMGS1696. The sequence continues at coordinate 5,178 of SVQK01000033.1, forward strand.
GCGGGCGGAGCCACGTCAAGCTCGACTTTGACGGCGGGGAGATCACGATGTCCTCGGTGTCCGCCGGCGGATCGGTTTACGAGAAGATCCCCGCGGCGATCGACGGCTCCCCTCTGTCCATCGGCTTCAACTGCCGGTACCTGCTCGAAGCGCTGAAAGCCTGCCCCACCGAATGCGACCGGCTGCGGATCCGTCTCCAGACCCCGCTCATGGGCGTTGTGATCGAGCCCGCGGGCGGGACCACGTTCCTCTCCGCCGAGCCCGACCCCGAATCCTACGGCGGCCGTCCCCCGGTAGCTGCCGCTGCCGCTGCGGACAAGGAAACCGACGGCGACATGTTCATGTACTTCGTCATGCCGATCCGGATGAACGGGTAAGCGGCGAAGTCTGCTGACTCCATCAGCTCGAAGGGTCATTCCTGACCCTTCGGCGGAGGAGGTGCAAATGCTCCGCATTTGCAGGTTTGGTTGAACCCTCTTCGAGGGGGAGGAAAGAAACCCTACGGGTTTCTGGATTTTATGGCCTTGCGCCGCGCCGACGCAGTCGCGCTGACAGGCGCCGGGGAGGGAACATCTCATGGCCGATCAAGCTTCGCTCCGCGAACTTGGCCCCTCCCCGGAGGGTCCCTTGGCCGGAGAGCATAACCTGACCGCTCACCTCGGAATCGAAAGTTCGACAGTGGATCCCACGTCCTCGCGCGGACTATGTTTGTTTAGCCGAAACATGCGATGAATTCCGGCTGCACCGAAATTCATCGGTTTGCTCTGCTCACTCAAATTTCATTTGAGTGGTGGGGCAGACGCAAACAGCGATCGAAACGCGCATGAAAATGAGGGCGATGAACATTCAGCATTCCGCTATGGTTTGAGAATGGCAGATGATGAACCAGCAGTATGATCAACAGGAGGTCCCATTACATGTATCTGCACATCGGAGCGGGGAGGCTGCTGAGGGATCGGGAGATCCTCGGGTGCTTCGACATGGACGGGCGGGCGGACTCGCCGGTCAACCGGGCCTTCCTGAAAGAGGCCGAAAAGAAAGGCGCGACGTCCAGCGCGGGAGACGATCTCCCCCGGACCTTCATCCTCACCGACCGCGGGGTGGTGTTCACGCACATCTCCACGGCTGCGGTGGTGGGAAGGGTGAAAAGAGTGAAGAGTGAAGAGTGAGCAGGCCCTCTCCGTCACGTCCTTTCAGGCCGCGCCACCTCTCCCAGAAGGGTTCCTCCCTACGGGAGGGGGCAAGGAGGTTAAGCTGAACTTCATCATGCAGCCTCCTGTTTCATGCGCGTTTCGATCGCTGTTTGCGTCGCCGTCTCGGCAGAGCAAACCGATGAATTTCGTCCCCGACGGAATTCATCGCATGTTTCAGCTGACGCAACAAAGTTCGCGCGAGGACAGTGGGTTGAACAATCAGGCTTGAATTTAGAGGCAAGCGGTCAGGTTATGCCATATGGCCAAGGGGGACCCGCACAGGGGGCACCTGCGGCCAGAGCTGGTGTCCCCCGTGCCGCCTGTCCCGCGTAGGGACATAAAATCCAGAAACGCGTAGCGTTTCTTTCCTCC
>SVQK01000034.1 GCA_015065385.1 Oscillospiraceae bacterium
CCGCAGTTTTCCCCCCGTGCGGGGGTTTCCTTGGCCATATGGCATAACCTAACCGCTCGCGCCTTCAACCAAACTCGATTGTTCACCCCACATCCTCGCGCGGACTTCGTTGCGTCAGCCGAAACATGCGATGAATTCCGGCTTCACCGAAATTCATCGGTTTGCTCTGCCCAAAGGGGCGACGCAAACAGCGATCGAAACGCGCATTGGAATGGAAATCTGAACCTGAAAGATCGGTTTCCCGGATTTGGTCAAGTTGTATTCGCACAGCTGTCTTCCTGTTTCGCTTTCTAAAGCCCCTCTGTGTCATGCGAGACTGAAGCTCTTTGACCTCCGACTGCACAGACATAGACCGCGCGAGGATAGTGGCGCGAGGATAGTGGGATGTACAATCAAATCCGGATACAAGCACGAGCTGTCGTCTTATGCCATATAGCCAAGGGACCCCGCACGGGGGGCCCAAGTTCGCGGAGCGAAGCTTGATTGGCCATGAGATGGTCCCCCGTGCCGCCCGGCCTGCGCAAGGCCATAAAATCCAGAAACGCGCAGCGTTTCTTTCCCCTACGAAGTCGGATTCCATGAAATTCAACATACGAAAGGAACTGAAAAAATGGCAAAAATCTTCAAGGCCGGCGTCGTCGGTATGGGCGGCATCGGGCACACGCACGCAAACTGCATCAAGAACGATCCTCTCGCTGAGCTCGTGGCGGTCTGCGACGTCATCAAGGCAAAGGCGGACAAGGCGGGCGAGGAATTCGGCGTTCCGGCGTACTACTCCCTCAAGGACATGCTGGCGGCGCATCCGGAAATCGAAGTCGTCCACGTCACGACCTCCGGTTTTGAAAACGGTTCGTGGCACTACGTCCCCACGATGGAAGCCCTCGACGCGGGACGCCATGTGCTGGTCGAAAAGCCCATCTCCAACCGCATCGACGAGGCCCGCGAAATGGTGGCTTACGCGGCGAAGAAGGGCCTGTACCTCGGCTGCGACCTGAACCACTACTTCTCCGAGCCCGCGTTCCAGGCGGACAAGCTCATCGCGGAGAACGGCGTCGGCGAGCAGGTCTACTCCCTGACGAAGGTCGGCTTCAACGGCAGCGCGGTGAACGTCAATCCCGTGGACCGCAACTCCCGCTGGCAGATGCCCTACTCCCACGCGAAGGCCTTCCTGACGCATCCCTTCTCCGTCATGCGCCACTTCTCCGGCGACATCACCCACGTTCAGGCGTTCATGGAAAAGCCCGGCGCGAGACGCCAGAGCGAGGATCTGATGCTCTCCATCCAGTCCGTCCATGTGAAGTTCCAGAACGGCGCGGTCGGCTATCTGCTGTCCCAGCGCGGCGACGCGTGCTTCGGGCTCGGCGGCTGGTGGTCCTTCGAGCTGGCCGGAACGAAGGGCACGTTCTGCATCGAGAACTGCGTGGAAAAGCTGACCTACTGGCAGGCGGGCAAGGAACCCGTCGTGACGAACACCGGCGTGACCGACTTCGGCGCGACCTTCCCGATCCGCATTCACGCGTTCTACGAGGATCTGTCGAACAACGTCCCGCTGGAGCACCTCCGCGCATCCGGACGCGACGCGCTCGCCACGATGGAATACATCTTCGCCGCGATCGACTCCTACGAGTCCGGCGGCCAGATCGTCCGTCCGCACGCCCTGCCCGCGTACCACGGCGACCCGACGATCATTCACTGACATCCCGCGAAAGGGGAGCGGTCTTTTCGGCCCTCCCCTTTTTTGGTAGGAAACCCTACGGGTTTCCGGATTATATGTCCCTGCGCGGGACAGGCGGCACGGGGGGACACCATCTCAGGCCGAAGGTTTCCCCCCGTGCGGGGGTTTCCTTGGCCATATGGCATAACCTGACCGCTCGCCCATGAATCGAAATCCGATTGTAAATCCCACTGTCCTCGCGCGGTCTTTGTTCATGCGGCCGGAGGTCGAAGAGCTTCAGTCGCGCATGACACAAGGGGATTTCGGACAGCGAAACATTGAGACATTCGCGCGGATTTTGTTTTTCCAAACCGCTGTCAAACGAAATTTCAAGTTCACTCTTCTTACGATCGGAAGCCTTTACAGTTTTCTGTCCGAGGCGCGCGGCGATTGTTTTCTCTTGGCGTGAACACACGATTCCCATTCAGAAAGGATTGATTTCATCATGGACATCACGAAATTTTACGCGTCGCGGGACGAGAAGCCGCTGGATGTGATCAAGGCGGACGGGGGATTCACGGGGATCTTCCGGACGATGGCCTTCGTGGGGGACAGCCTGTCGTCGGGCGAGTTCGAATCCACGAACGCGGAGGGCGGCAAGGGGTACCACGACCTCTTTGAATACTCGTGGGGCCAGTACATCGCGCGGGCGGCGGGGCTCAAGGCGTACAACTTCTCCCGCGGCGGCATGACGGCGAAGGAGTACCTCGAATCCTGGGGCGCGGCGAACGGCGTCTGGGACGAAGACAAGGCGGCGCAGGCGTATGTGCTCGCGCTGGGCGTGAACGACCTCTTCGGGCTGAGGCAGGAGCTGGGGAGCGTTTCCGACGTGGATCCGGAGAACCCGGACAACAACGCGCCGACCTTTGCCGGGATGTACGCGAAGATCATTCAGAAGTACAAGGAGATCCAGCCGAAGGCGCGGTTCTTCCTCATGACGATGCCGCGGGAATCGCTGAAATACCGCGACAATCCGGGGGACATGCTCAAGCTGGAGCACGCGAAGCTCCTTTACGATCTGGCCGCGCTGTTCGATTTCACCTACGTCATCGACCTGTGGAAGTACGGCCCGGTGTATGACGCGGAGTTCAAGTACAACTTCTTCCTCGGGGGCCACATGAACGCGGCGGGCTATCTTCTGACGGCGCAGATGACGATGAGCTACATCGACTGGATCATCCGGAACAACCCCGAGGACTTCGCCCAGGTCGGATTCATCGGCACCCCGTGGCACAACGCGGAGAGAAAGTGGTGAGAGAAATTTCCCACAGCCGCCAATTGAAGCAAAACAACACCCGCGTATCTTCGCAAGGACACGCGGGATTTTTCTATGGGTTCGTCCTTCTCTCCCCTTCGCCGTCCGGTGATCCTATTCCCATTCCGGCATACCGGACCGCCATGCTGCGGACGAAGGGATAGGGGAGGCAGGTGAGGTAGGCCCATGCGTACCAGTGGGACAGGGCGAGGCAGGCGAGGCGGCGGAAGGGGTTTTCTTCGGCGGGATCGGGAGCGCGGTTTTCGAGGAGGAGGGAGAGCTCTTCTTCGAGGGGCAGGGGCGCTTTCATCGGTCTCTGCCAGTCGAGGACGACGGTCCCGCCGGGGATCCGGATGAGGTTGTCGGCTTTCAGATCGCCGTGGAGCAGTCCGACGGGAGAATCCCAGCAGTCCTTCGCCGGGCCATCGATCCACCTGCGCAATTCGGCTGCCGCCTCTTCGTCAAGTCCCCCTTCCCCTTCCCTTTCCTCCGTGAGCGCGGGGAAAATCCGGTCCATGTCGGCGGCGAACCGCTCGTGCCGGCTCCAGTCGGTGAAAACCGGGACGCCTTCGAGGGCGAAGGACTGAAACGCCCGGCTCAGTTCCCGCGCACGGCTCCGGATCTGCCCGCGGCTCAGGCCGTCCCATGACTCGGGTTCCCCTTCCTCGTAAGAAAGAATCAGCCAGTCGGTTTCAAGATCCGCCGCATACGACGCGCCGAGGAACCGGGGAAGCCGGACCGCGCCGGGAAGAATGCCGCCGTCAGCCGTCCGCGCGCCGATGAAGCGGTAAAACGCCGTCTCAACCGACGCCGCGCAGAGCTGGCTTTTGACCACGCGCCGCGCCGGAATGCCGGGATCCGCGTCCGAATCCGGAAAAGCAAGCTCCACCAGCTCCACGCGGGACAGGGGCCATTCGTGAAGCGTCTTCCGGGCCGCTATGGCAAACGCTCCCGTCCCCGATTCGTCCTGTAAAAAACCCGGGATCCGGAACAGCTCCCGATCCGTCGGCGGCGTCAAAAGTCCCTTTCTGCCCCTCCCGCTCATGTCTCCCTCCGGTTTTCACCCTTCCGCTCTGACGATGTAATTCTGCTCGAAGAATTCGTAGGTGTACGCGGGGTCGAGGCTCTGTTCCCAGAAAACCTCGTCCGCGGCGGCCACGGATGCGAACGCCCTCCGCAGGCACGCGCAGAGATACGCGGCCTTTTGCCGGATGTGGTCGGACGCGAACGCCCCGGGCAGCTCCTCCGTCCGGAACGCGGCGAGGTTCTCGAAGATCCGCGCGCGGTCCTCCGTGGGGTAGGTCGTGGAATAGCCGTCCATGAACCAGACGCTGTTCACGTCGCGCTCCTCCTCCCACTCGATCACCGACCAGACGCGCGGATCGTCGCTCCCGACCGTCGTCCCGTCCTCGTTGGTGTAGACGTAGGAATAGGAGAAATCCTCGGGGTTGAGAGCGGTCCATAGGATGAAGACGTCCGTGGGATCCTCGCGCTCGCCGTTCCACCACGCCTCGTGCATGTTCGCCATGGAGTTCTCCGCGATGTGGAGGAATTCGTGGGCGACGGTCTGGGTCAGCCCGCCCTGCGTCACATCGACCACCATCACCTGCAGCCCGCCCGTCTGGTTGACGAAGGCCGAGGCGTCGCTGATCGAGTCCCGGTTGCCCGGCTCCGGAATGATCTTCCCCGTCAGGCAGATGTCGATGGAGGAATTCCACTCCGTCAGCTCCCGGATGAACCCGGGCGGGCAGTGATCGAAGAACTCCGCCAGACTCCGGATCCCCTGCAGCTGCTTCGCCGGATCGGTCACGGGCTGCACGGCGTATCCGCTCAGATACCGCACGGCGTCGTTCCCGACGTAGACCGAAACGCCGGTCTCTTCGTAGATCCGATCGATCTCCCGGCGGATCTCTGCCTGTTCCGAGCGGGTGAGGGTGGGATAGAGCGCGTCCGGTCCGCCGGAATCGAGAGTGGATGCCGCGCCTCCGGATTTCTCCCAGTAGATGAGGCGTCCGTCGTAGTTCTCGCCCTCGTAGAGCAAAGCGACGACCTGCCGCTCCGTCTCGCCGACCGACCCGACGAAATCCCACTCCGTTTCGAGCTCGGCCCGATACGCCGCCGACGTCCGGAGCGAGGTGAGATCCACCTCCGTCAGCGTCGCCGATCCGTCCCCGGTCCTCATGAAGAAGAGGCTGTTCCCCCCGCCGTTCCATTCGGGCCAGACGAGATAGCTGTCCTCGGGCGGCGTCAGCCGGATCTCCCCGATTTCGGCGCCCGGCCTGTGCAGGGTCATGACGCCGGTCCTGTAGTCGTCCTCGAGCACGCAGTCCCCGACAGCGAGCAGGCTGACGGTGTCCGAGGTCACGAAGAGGGAGGTCTCCCCGCTCTCCGGATCGATCATGCCGAAGGACTGCCGCCATTCCACCGCGTCCCACTGGGCGGTGAAGGAGGCGATCAGTGCGCCGTTCGATGCCGCTCCGACAAGATAGCAGGTTTCAAATCCCTCCGGCACTGTATAGCGGATCTCGCTCGTCCGGATCGAATCCGCCTCCGAGAGATCGAGCATCAGCAGTTTCCCGCCGCTGCCCGAGGCGAAGACGGCCCGCTTGTCCCCGTTCGGAAGGGCGATGGCGGTCGAGCGGAACTCCGGCTCGAGGCTGACCCGCGCCGTCTCCTCCAGCGTTTCGGGATCCAGCCGGACGAAGAGGCCCTTCTCGATGTCGATCACGCAGGGGATCCCGTCCACGGCGAACGCCTCCGCGATGCGGTATTCGTCCTCGCCGAGCGGCCCGAGGGGGATCTCCCGCTCGAGCACGGTCATGGCCTCGAGATCCACCGCCGCGGCGAACACGTCCTGACGCGGATTCCCGTCCGGATCCCGCGGAAAGCCGAGCGCGAAGACCCGACTCCCGCCGAGGCAGCGAACGGACGACGGCGCAAAGGACAGCGGCTTCACCACCCATCCGTCCCCCCGCGTCTCCCGGAAGTCCGATTCCGCGTAGGAAACGCCAATCTCCGGCTCCGGCTCGGGTTCAGGCTCGGAATGCTCCGCCGGATTCCCGGGATTTACCGGATCAATCGAATTCCCGGGCTCCGTCGGCGTCTGGATTGATCCGTCCCGGATCGATTCGATCCGGATCCCCCCAAAGGAGCACCCCGCCGCCGAAAGATTCAGACACAAAAGCAGCGCCGAAACCAGCGCGATCCCGCCCCGCATCCTCTTCCGGAAAGTCTCCCGTCCCATGTCTCCCTCCTTCTCCTTCACCGTTCTCCCCCGAATTCTTCATTCTTCATTCTGAATTCTGAATTCTCTTCCCCCGCTCAGTGCAGGAACACCCACGCCAGCGCGAGGATCCCGAACAGAACCAGAAACACCGGCCCGAACACCAGCAGAGCCGAAATGATCATGGCGGGGAGATCGCCCTTTTCCAGCTCGACCTTTCCGGGTTCGCTCCCCGGTTCCTCCCCCGCGTGGAAGGCCTTCGCCTTTTCCTCCGGCGTCAGCTCGTCCCATTTGCGGCCGTCGCGGCTGTCCGCAGAGTCCGCACGATCCGACGGGTCCCGGCTCTCGTTTTTTTCTTTTTCCTGCTGTTCCTGTTGTTTCTGTTGATTGAGCTTCTCGATGTCCCTGCGGTTTCTCTCCCGCATCACATCGAACGCCCGATCCAGTTTTTTGCCCATATGATTTCTGTACCCTTTCTTACAGCGAAGAGAACAGGGGAGAGTCGTTTTCAGGCCCTCCCCCGCGGTGCGGTGTTCAGTTTTTGCCGGTCTTCCGACTTGCGGCGGGCGCGGCTACGGTCTTGTCTTCGTAAATTTCCGCGGGCTCCAGCATGTGATGGCAGGCCACGAAGTGATTCGGGCGGACTTCCTTCATTTCCGGCGTGATCTGCGTGCAGATCTCCGTGCAGTACTTGCAGCGGGTGTGGAATTTGCATCCCTTCGGCGGGTTGACCGGGGAGGGGATGTCGCCTTCCAGAATGACCAGCTCGCGGTTGTCGTCCACGTTGGTCGTGGGGATCGCCGAGAGAAGGGCCTCGGTGTACGGGTGCAGCGGATGGTCGAACAGCTCCTGAGAATCGGAAAGCTCCACCATGTTGCCGAGGTACATGACGCCGATGCGGTCGGAGATATACTTCACGACGGACAAATCGTGCGTGATGAACAGGTAGGTGAGGTTGTTCTTCTCCTTCAGATCCTGAAGCAGGTTGATGATCTGGGACTGGATCGACACGTCAAGCGCGGAGACCGCCTCGTCGCAGATGACGAACTTCGGATCGGTGGACAGGGCGCGGGCGATGCCGATCCTCTGCCGCTGGCCGCCGGAGAACTGGTGCGGATACCGGTGGATGAAGTACGGCGCGAGACCGCACATCTCCATGACCTTCTGAACGCGATCCTTCATCCGGGGGCTGTTCGCGCGGAAGAGCCCGTGCGCCGTCATGCCCTCGCCGATGATCTGGCCGACCGTCATGCGCGGATTGAGGGAGGAATAGGGGTCCTGGAAGATCAGCTGCAAGTCGGAGCGGAGGCTGCGCATTTCCTCGGTGGTGAGGCGCGCGAGGTCGATTCCGGCGTCCCGGTACTGCTCGTATTTCTGGAATTCCTCGTTGTTCTGATAGGGCGCGCGCAGCTTTTCGATGGCGGCATGCGCTTCGGCGAGCTGCTTCTTGTTCGCCTCGACGGCAGCCTTGGCCGCTTCGACCTTCTGCTTGGCGGCCGCGATCTTATCCGGATTGCCCTTGCCGTTTTCGAGGGCGTATTCCGCGTCGGCGAGCAGGCTTTCGGCGGCGTTCCGCGTCTTGTCGATCTTGACTCTCTGAGCCGCGAGCTTCTCGACGCTCATGAACGCTTCCTGGATCTTGGCGATCTCGGCGGGATCCTCGACCGTCATGAAGCCGCCGAAGATGCTGGCGATGTTCGAGAAGGCGGCGTCGGCGTTGTGTCTGGCCTGACGGAGCGCCTCGTTCTTTTCGTGGAGCTCGTCGCCCTTCGCGCTGCCGAACGCGGCTTCGGCGTCCGCGAGCTTTGCCTGAAGCGTTTTCAGCTTCGCTTTCAGCTTGGGCAGGTTCTTGATGGTGTCGCGGACGTACTTCGGGGCGATTTCGTCGAGCGTGCGCCCGTAGTACATCGTCACGCCGTCGGTCTGCTTGTACAGCTCGAGGACGGTGCGCCCGAAGGTGGACTTGCCGCATCCGGATTCGCCCACGAGGCCGAGGGTCTCGCCTTCGTAGATGTTGACGTCGATGCCGTCGTTGGCCTTGACGTACATTCCCTTCTGCTTCAGGGGGAAGTACTGCTTCAGGTTCGTGATTTTCAGAAGGATCTTTTTCTCATTTGACGCCATTCTTCCGCACCTCCTTGTTGGGGTAGAAGCAGCGGATTTCCTGCGTATCGGAGATCCGGGTCATGGGCGGCTCCGCTTCCTCGCACTTCTTCGTGCAGTACTTGCAGCGGGGCGAGAACTTGCAGCCCTTCGGAAGATCCAGCGGGTGGGGAACCGCGCCGGGGATCGCTTCCAGTCTCTGGTTGGCGGGGGTGTCCAGTCTCGGGATGGAGACCAACAGGCCCTCGGTATAGGGGTGGGAGTATTCGGTCTTCGGATCGAACAGGGTCTTTGCCGGGACGCGCTCCACGACCTGACCGCAGTACATGACGGCGACGTAATCGGCCATCTGGTTGATGACGCCGAGGTCGTGGGTGATGAAGAGGATCGAGGTGCCGAACTCCTTTTTGAGGTCGTTCATCAGGCGGAGCACCTGCGCCTGAATCGTGACGTCCAGCGCGGTGGTCGGCTCGTCGGCGATCAGGAGCTTCGGGCGGCAGGCGAGGGCCATGGCGATCATGACTCTCTGCCGCATGCCGCCGGAGAGCTGGTGCGGGTACTGCTTTGCGACGATCTCGGGATTCGGGATCTTGACGTCGCGGAGAATCTCCACGGACTTCTCGGCGGCCTGCTTCTTGTCCATGTTCTGGTGGATCATGAACACCTCGGAGATCTGCTTCTCGATGGTGAAGACCGGGTTCAGGGAGGTCATGGGCTCCTGGAAAATGACGGAGATCTCGTTGCCGCGGACCTCGTACATCTCCTCCATGGAGATCTGGGTGAGGTCGCGCCCGTTGAACAGGATCTTGCCGCTGTCGATATAGCCGTTGCCGTCCAGCAGGCGCAGAATCGACATGGCGGAGACGCTCTTGCCGGAGCCGGACTCGCCGACGATGCCGAGGGTCTCGCCCTCCCTGACGCTGTAGGAGGTGTTGTTCACGGCCTTGACGATGCCGCGGCGGGTGGTGAAGAAGGTGTGGAGGTCGATGACTTCCAGAAGTTTTTTTCTTTCAGCTGTGTTTTCTGCCATATTGACCTCCTTATCTGCTGTTGGCCTTCGGGTCAAGCGCGTCGCGGAGGGCGTCGCCGATCAGGTTGATGCAGATACAGGTGACGCCGAAGATCGCGCCGACGAAGACCCAGTTCCACCAGTAGTTCTGAATGACCGTGGAATTGTTCGCGCCATTGAGCATGTTGCCCCACGTCGGGATCCACGACGGCACGCCGAAGCCCAGATAGGACAGGGACGATTCCGTCAGCATGGACGTGCCGAAGGCCAGCGTGATGGACACGAGGCAGACGGACATGACGTTGGGGATGATATGGCTGAAAATGATCTTGGACTCCTTGACGCCGAGGGCTTTCGCCGCCGTGACGTACTCCATTTCGCGCTGGGCGAAGATCTGCGCGCGGATCAGGCGGCAGAGGCCGGGCCACGACAGGACGCCGAGGATGATCATAATGAGGTACATTCTCTGGTTGGTCGCCTGAGTCTGGGAGATATCGGGCGACATGCGGGCGTTCAGGATGGAGGACAGGATCATGGCAAGGGGCAGGAACGGGATGGAGGAGACGATCTCCGCGATCCGCATGATGGCCATATCCACGACGCCGCCGAAGTATCCGGCAAGGCCGCCGAGGATGATGCCGATGATCATTTCGATGATGACGGCCACGGCCCCGATGGTCATGGTCATCTTGCCGCCGTTGACGAGTCTGGTGAAGACGTCGCGTCCGAGGGCGTCGGTGCCGAGCAGGTAGCCCTTGAAGCCCCACTTCTCGACCTTGCCGTTTCCGTCGATGGCGTAGGACTGGTTCGCGCCGGCATAGACCTCGGCCGCCTTGAGCTTCGAGATCGATTTCGGCAGGACGGTCTGCTTCTTGTGGCTGTCGCCCCAGGTCACGACGGAGCCGTCCTCGAGGGCCGCGACGTAGTGATAGCGTCCGCCCGCGATGGAGACGATCTTCGAGGAGAGCGCGGGGACGTTCTTCTCGCCCATGACGGCGGAGCCCCACACGACGACGGAGCCGTCTTCCTTGACAGCCGCGGCGGTCTGGGCAGTCGCCGCGATCCGAACGACGCCGCTCGAGACGGTTTCGGGGATCTTGGTGATCGCCATCTGCGGGTTGAAGTTGCCGTAGGTGACCTCGCCGCTGTCGAGCAGGAGGATATAGCTGTCGATCGAGAGGGCGAAGTCTTTGACGTGCCCGTCCAGCTCGGACTTGCGGTAGGTCAGGTCGGCGTTGTTCTTGTTGCCCCAGATATAGAACTCGCCTTCCTCGGTGAGGGCCGCGGTGAACTGATACGAGGCGTCGATCTTCACGATCTTTTTGTTGTGGAGGCGGTTGTTGGAGTCAAGCGCGCCGGGGAGCTCGAGCTGGTCGAGGAATCCGTTGCCCCAGCCGTAGAGCGTGCCCTGATCGTCCAGCGCGTAGCAGTGGTCATAGCCGGCGGCGACCTGAACGATCTTGGCGTCTCTGACTTCGTCGGGGATATATTTGAGGTTGACGGAGCGGGTGACCTTCGTCTGGCCCCAGACATAGACCTTGCCGTTCTTATCGCACGCCACGGAGTAGTTCGAGCCGACGGAGATATCCGCGGCGCCGACCCGGGACAGCTCGGAGGGCGCGCTGAGCATGTTCAGGCCCGGAGCGACGTAAATCGCGGTAGAGTCCTGCTCGGCGGGGTTGAAGACGACGAAGATCGGGGTGATCAGGACGAAGAGCGCGATGACGGCGAAGACGATGACGGCGAAGAGGCCCGTTTTCTTGGAGAAGAAATTGCGGACGACGACGCGCAGAGGGCTCTGGACCTGCTCTTCCGCGTAAATATCGAGCTCCTTCTGGGGGAAGAAGAGGCGGCGGAACCAGCGGAAGAGGAAGAACTCCTTCTTCGCCTCGGGAGTTTTGGAGCCGGTGTTGTTTTCTTTCATGTCCGTCTCCTTTCTCACTTATCGATGCGGACGCGCGGATCGACGAGGGTGTAGCTCAGGTCGGTCAGCAACACGCCGAAGAGGCCGATCAGGGTGTAGAACAGCTGGAGCGCGAGGGCGAGCTCGAAGTCCTTGTTGGTCAGGGCCTGCATATAGAGCTTGCCGGTGCCCTGGAGGCCGAAGGTATTCTCGATCACGAGGGAGCCGCCGGTGAAGACGCCGATCATCCAGCCCATGATGGAGGTGGAGACGGGCAAGAGGGCGTTGCGCCACGCGTGGGAGTAAATGACGACCTTTTCCTTTAAGCCTTTCGCTCTGGCGGTCCGGATATAGTCCTGCGAGAGGGTATCCATCATGGCGGCGCGGACGGTACGGGTCATGCCCGCGAGTCCGGTGAACACCATGGTGATGATGGGCAGGCACATATAGTAGAGCCGGTCGAAGTAGTCCGGGAGTCCGGTGAGGGTGGATCCCGGCGTCCTTGCGCCTCCGGTCGGGAAGATCGGAATGAGGACGGCGAAGAGGAAGATGAACAGGATTGCGACGAGGAAGGACGGGAGCGAATAGCCTATGACGGTCCCGACCTGGATCGCGTTGTCGGCGGTACTTTTCGCGTGGACGGCGCAGTAGATGCCGAGCGGGATGGTAATGAGCAGGGTGATGATCGTCGAGAAGAGGTTGAGCTGGATGGAGTTCAGCATCGGCGTTCCGACGAGATCGATGACGGGCCGCTTGAACTGGGTGGAGTCGCCGAAGTTGCCCTGGAGGATGCCGTTGAACTCGCCGCTCTTCTCGGGCAGTATGCCGAACCATCGACAGTATCGGACGATCAGCGGATCGTCCAGACCCATTTCGGCGCGGAGTTTGAGGTACACCGTCTGATAGTTTCTACCGAGCTCTTTTCTCTGCGGTTCGAGCTGTGTTCTCGCGGGATCGTTCGGGACGAGGTTGTACACCATATACATGATGAACGTCACGACGAGGAACACGACCACGATGTAAAAGAGCCGCTTCAACAGATACTTTTTCATCGTTCTGTCTCCTGTGGGAATGGATGGGGAGAATAAAGCAAAAGCTGAAAATAACAATCCGAACGTCATCTGACGTACCGGACCATCTGGCAGGCAGACGGTCGGAGCATTATTTTCGGCTTCTGCGTGCCTAAAAGGGAGGAAACCCTGCGGGTTTCGCCGGTCACAAATGCTCCGCATTTGCGGATTTTTGATCCCGACTTCGTCGGGACAGCAATCTCAATCAGCTCGACAGGTCACACCTGACCTGTCGGCGGAGGAAGTCGCAAATGCTTCGCATTTGCGGATTTTGGATCCCGACTGCATCGGGACAGCAATCTCAATCAGCTCGACAGGTCACACCTGACCTGTCGGCGGAGGAAGTCGCAAATGCTTCGCATTTGCGGATTTTAGATTCCG
>SVQK01000005.1 GCA_015065385.1 Oscillospiraceae bacterium
ACCGACCGGGTTTGGTCGATCCTTTGGCGTACTATCTCGCAAGATGTACTTGAATTTCTGTTTTGATGTAGCGCCGTATACCTGACCGGTACGTACGGTGCAACGGGAGGGAGGGGATTTCTCCCCTCTCTACCCTATTTCCCGGGAGAAGGATTGTCCGCGGAACCTTCCTTCCCGCTCGTCCGATGCGCTGTTCGGTCTCTTCCGTTCGTTTTTCTGATTTTTCTCGGAGGTAATCCATGAAACTCTCGTTCTCAACTCTCGGATGTCCCGATTTCGCATGGTCGGATATTTATTCCATGGCGAAGGACTTCGGCTTTTCCGGCATCGAAATGCGCGGACTGGGCGGAAACATTTTCTCCGTCCACGCGGCGCCCTTCAAGCCGGAGAACCTTGATTCCACCATCGCCACTCTGAAGCGTCTCAAGCTGGAGATCTGCTGCCTGTCCTCCGGGTCCGCCCTCCGGTTCGGGGAGAAGCGGGAAGAGACCGTCGCCGAGCTGAAGGAGTACATCGCTCTGGCCTCCGCGCTCGGAACGCCGTACATCCGTGTCCTCGGAGACCTGACCGCCGAGCCGACCACGGACTTTGACGACGAGCTGGTGATAGAACCCATGAAGGAACTGGCTCCCATCGCGGAACAGGCGGGCGTCACCCTGCTCATCGAGACCAACGGCGTCTATTCCCACACCGACCGCCTGGCGGACGTACTTGCCCGGATCGGATCGGACAGCGTCGCGGCCCTCTGGGATCTGAACCACCCGTACCGCTTCGGCGGTGAGGATCCCGAAACCACCGTCAAGAACCTCGGCGCGTATGTGAAGCACACCCATATCAAGGACTCCGTCATGAATCCGGACGGAACCGTCACCTACAAGATCATGGGCGAGGGCGACCTCCCCGTGGACGACTTCATGCGCGCCCTCCGCTCCGTCAACTACGAGGGGTATATCTCCCTCGAATGGCTGAAGCAGTATTCTCCCGAGCTCTCCGACGCCGGAATCGTCTTCCCCCACTACGCCCACTTCATGCAGCAGTATCTGGGGACCGAGGCCCACTCCGGAAGGCTCCAGCAGAATAACCGGGGCGACGGCTGGTACGTCTGGGAGAAGAATCACCTCATCGACTACACCTTCCCGCAGGTGCTGGACCGCATGTGCGAGGAATTCCCGGATCAGTGGGCGTTCCGCTATACCACCTGCGATTACAGCCGCACCTATCCGGAATTCCGGGACGACGTGGACACCTTCGCCCGCTCCCTCATCTCCCTCGGCGTCAAGCAGGGTGACCATGTGGCGATCTGGGCGACGAACGTTCCCCAGTGGTACATCACCTTCTGGGCGACCGTCAAGATCGGCGCGGTGCTCGTGACCGTGAACACCGCCTATAAGATCCACGAGGTCGAATACCTGCTCCGCCAGTCCGACACCCACACCCTCGTCATGACCGACGGCTACAAGGATTCGGACTACGTCGCCATCATGAAGGAGCTGGTTCCCGAGCTTGAGATCTCGGAGCCCGGGAAACCCATCCACGCCCGCCGCCTGCCGTTTCTGCGCAACATCATCACCTGCGAATCGGAGCAGAAGGGCTGCCTGACCTGGGAGGGCGCGCTCGCTCTGTCGGAAAGAACGCCCGTGGACGCCGTGTACCGCCGCGCCGCGATGATCAACAAGGACGACGTCTGCAACATGCAGTACACCTCCGGCACGACCGGGTTCCCGAAGGGCGTCATGCTGACCCACTACAACGTGGTGAACAACGGCAAGGCCATCGGCGACTGCATGGATCTCTCCACCGCGGACCGCATGATGATTCAGGTCCCCATGTTCCACTGCTTCGGCATGGTACTGGCGATGACCGCGTCCATGACCCACGGCGTGACGATGTCCCCCATTCCCGCGTTCTCCCCGAAGAAGGGGCTGGACTGCATCAACCGCGAGAAAATCACCGCGTTCCACGGCGTTCCCACCATGTTTATCGCCATGCTCGGCCACGAGGACTTCCCGAAGACCGATTTCTCCCACATGCGCACCGGGATCATGGCCGGTTCCCCCTGTCCGATCAAGGTCATGGAGGAGGTCGTGGAGAAGATGCACATGCCCGAGATCTGCATCACCTACGGCCAGACCGAGGCCAGTCCCGCCACCACCATGTCCAAGACGACGGACTCCATCGAGACCCGCGTCAACACCGTCGGAGGCCCGATCTTCGGCGTGGAGTGCAAGATCGTGGATCCCGAGACCGGCGAGGACTGCCCGGACAACGTGGACGGCGAATTCTGCGCCCGCGGCTACAACATCATGAAGGGCTACTACAAGATGCCCGAGGCCACGGCGGCGGTGATCGACAAGGACGGCTGGCTCCACTCCGGAGACCTGCTGCGCCGCCTGCCCGACGGGAACTACAAGGTCACGGGCCGCATCAAGGATATGATCATCCGCGGCGGCGAGAACATCTACCCGAAGGAGATCGAGGACTTCATCTACACCCATCCGAAGGTAGAGGATGTTCAGGTCATCGGCGTCCCCGACAAGGCCTACGGCGAGGAGATCATGGCCTGCGTCATCGTGAAGCCCGGCGAAACCTGCACCGAGGACGAGATCAAGACCTATGTCCGCGAGCATATGGCCAAGCACAAGGTCCCGCGCTACGTCGTGTTCGTCGATTCCTTCCCCATGAACGCGGCGGGCAAGATCCTGAAATACAAGATGCGCGAGGAGGCCGCGAAGCTGCCCGAATTCCGCGAGGCCGCGGGGATCGTGACGGCGTAAATCCTCTCTTCCGAAAAAAACAGCGTCCCGGCCCTGCAGTCTTCCTGCGGTTCGGGGCGCTGAACTGTTCCGTTCGGAAAACGATCGAATCCGGGATCCGATCACGAAGGGGAAGGGCGGGGGCATTAAACCGGTTCCGCGTTGGCCTCCAGATAGTCGCTCAGGTTGAGGATCGAGGAGATCATGCTGTCCGCGCTCTCTTCGTCCAGATCCCGTCCGACCTCGAGGATCATCTCGCGGACAAAGTCGAGATACTTCCGGTTGGCTTCTTCTCCGGTCTCGGTCAGATCCACGAATATGACCCTGCGGTCCGTGGGGGAGTAGTTCCGGGAGACGTATCCCTTCTTCACGAGCACGTTCACCGCCGTCGTGAGGGACGCGGGGGAGAGATGCAGATACCGGGCGATTTCGGCCATGGTGTTTTTTCCGCCGCCGCGCAGACTGGACACGGCCTCCAGCACATGGAGCTCCCGGATGGAGAGATCCTTCGCGCAGGCGCGGCGGAGACACTGTTCCTCCATGGTCAGCAGATGAAGGGCGGAATGGAGGAAATAATCGTTGAGTATGTCGATCTGCTTCTTGTTCATGGCGGAATCCTCGAAATGGTTTTATGTTGCAAGTATCATATCATATTTACAATTCATAGTCAAGCACAGTGAGAAGGACTAATTGTGAATTTTTTCATCATTCTCAGCGATCCGCGTTCCGTCACACGGCGGGCCTCCTTCCGCCACGAAAAGCGGCTGTGATGAAGGAGAAAACGGACGGATCCGGGGAAAAGAGCGGATGAGGCACAGGCCGGTTTCGACCGGATGAACCCGAAAAAACGGATTTTCTCATCTTTTTTTCGTTCTGCCGGAACTTTTTTCCTCTTTCGCCGTCTAAAAGAAAGGGGAGCGGTCCGGAGAAATTGGAACGGTTTCCCTCTTGCGAACCGGCGTGGACTGTGGTATAATAGCAGTATCATGCCGTATTGTCCCTGTCTGATACGCATCAACTCAACGGAGGTCCATATGAAACACTTCAAACGCATCCTGTCCCTGCTGCTCGCGGTCATGATGACCCTGAGCATGGCGGCGGTCGTCGGAGCAGCCAACGTATCCTTTACCGACGTCTCCGGCCACTGGGCATGGACGGGCGGCCAGATTCCCTATCTGGTGTCCAAGAACGTGCTGAACGGCTACAAGCAGTCCGACGGCACCTATACCTTCCAGCCGGACGGGCAGGTCACCCGCGCCGAGTTCGTCAAAATGCTCGACGAAACCTTCGGCCTGAAAGCCACGGCGGCGGTTCCCTTTACCGACGTCGCATCCACCGACTGGTTTGCCCCCTATTTCGGCAAGGCCGCGGCTCAGGGCTATCTTCTGAACTACGGCAAAACGGTCAGCCCCAACGGCAAGCTCACCCGCGAGGAGGCCATCTCCCTGCTCGTGCGCTATATCGGCCTGTCCGCGGACAAGCAGGAATCCCCCTCCTACTTCTCCGACTACGCGTCCATCTCCGAGAATTACCGGAATTACATCATGGAGGCGGTTTACGCTGGTCTGACGGACGGCTATACCGACTCCGGCGCCCGTACCTTCCAGCCCAAACGGGTCCTGACCCGCGCCGAAGCTCTGACCATCCTCTACCGGGCGGCCGGCGCGATCTTTACCGGCACGACCTCGAAGCGGGACACCGGCGCGGCAGGTGAGAACAACACCTTCGTGACCGCCGGATCCACCGTCATTTCCGACCTGAACTTCTATGGCCGCAATATCGTCAGCGAAGGCGCGGACGCGGGCGCTCTGACCTTCATGAACTGCAAGTTCATCGGCCCTCTGACCATCCGCGGCGGCGGCGACGTGATCTTCTACAACTGCACCGCGACGGATGTCACCGTGAAGGGCGGCGGAAACTTCTCCCTCCTCGACCGGTCCTCCGTTTCCAACCTCACCGTGGAAAAGGCCGCCGAGCTGGGCGTCAACTCCAATACGTCCGTGGCGAACCTCACGGTTTCCTCCACCGGCCTGACCATCCGCGGCGACGGTGCCATCGGGGATGCGTCGATCCTTGCGGGCGGCGTCGTCTCCTCCATCACGCCCGCGACCTTTACCGTGGCGCCCGGTCTCTCCGCCGTGTTCGCGGGGAACGCCGTCACCGGCAGCAGCAGCGATCTGATTTCCTTTGAGACCGAGCCCTTCGTCTTCTCCGACGGCCTGAACAGCTATCTCGCGGTCAATCCGTCGGTGTCCGGCACGGTGTACGCCTACTACACCAACAGCGAAGTTCTCCCCTCCGTCTCCGATTTCGACGCGGAATACGAAATGGCGACCTACACCGTGCGTCTCAACGCGGACAGCGGCGCGTGGAACTATGCTTCCACCCAGACCATGGCGACGGTCGGCGGTTACCGCTATATGGTTCTCCAGCTCCAACAGGAGAGCCGCCGCTACAGGCCCGTTCTCGTGCGCTGCTCCTATCCCGACGGAAACGGCATGTCCTCCATCCCCACCCTCACGGGGACCAGCATGTCGGTGAAAGCCGCGCAGACCGGAACCCTTCTGTGGTACTATACCGACAACGGTTCCAAGCTGACGGCGGGCGAATTCATGAACGGCTATCTGAAAGCCGGCGCGAACCTGAGAGGCACGGGCAGCGTCAACGGCACCTTCGCCTTTACAATTGCCCTTGACAACGCCCGCATGACCAGCTACGGCTACGTCGCGCTGATGATCCGGAATTCGGAGAACGGCTACTATGCTCCCGTGACCGTCAGCGTCGGCTATAACGGTTTCACCTCCGGACCCGAGGTCAAGACCGCCGGAACGATCCGCTACACGGCCCGCGAATCCGGAACGCTGTACTACTATTTCACCGACACCGGCAATTCCCCGGCCACCGAGAAGTTCCAGTCCGAGTACAACGCGGCCAGAAATCAGGGCACGACGGACGTGCGCGCCAACATCGAAAGCGAATTCAAGTTCGACACGGCGACCGCCTCCCGCTATCCCTACATGGTTCTCGCGCTCAAGAATTCCTCCGGAACATGGCTCCAGCCCGTGGTGCTCGAGGTCAGCGTGGACACTGGTTTTGACACCGATCCCGCGATCCGCAGCGAGGGCGAGATCCGCTTCTACACGAGAGAGGGCGGCACGGTGAAGTACTACTACACCAGCTCCGCTTCCGCTCCCACCGTGGAAGAGTTCAACAAGAACTACACCTCCTCCCCGTCCCAGTACCGCGACAGCATGCGCGTCTCCCGGAGCACGGCGTATGTCATCAACTACTACGTCCAGTACGCGTCAACCCGTCCCTATATGGCGATCATGTACACGGACGGCGACAACAAGGACTACAGCCCGGTGCTCGTGGAACTGCAGAACACCACCGGAACCGGATTCCTCATCAATCCCTATGTGGACGGAAACGAGATCCGGTTCACCACGAAGAAGGACGGACAGGTCCTGCTGTTCTACACCACAAGTTCCTCTCCCATGGCGGCGGACGACTTCTACGCGGAATACAGCAGCAGCTACACCTACCGCGATTCCGTGACGGTCCGCGCAAACGTCTCCGCGAGCATCACCATCGACGCCGCGGCCCTGAGACTCAACCGCTACGCCGTCCTCGCCTTCCTGCCCGAGGGATCTCAGGCCAACAGCCGCGACTACTCCTATCCCTACATTCTGGACGTCAAGGCCGCGCAGGAGGAAATCCGGGAGACCGGTCTGAATGCCGCCTACGACAAGGACGCCAAAGTGATCCTTCTGACCTCCCAGTACACGGGCACGGTGTACTACTACTACACCAACTACGAGTCCGACCTGCCGCTTGAGAACTCCTCCTTCGACTCCAATTACCGGAGCGCTTCGGGAGCCACCAACGTCTCAGTCAGAGCCGGTACGCCGAAGGCCTTCGAACCCGGCGAATACCGGTACGCGGTCTTCTGCCTGCGGTACGAGAACAAGTACTATCTGCCCTGCATCATCGATACCGGCACGGGCAGGGAGTATTCGAACGGCATCAACGACGGCTCCACGATGAACAGAACCGGTCTGCTCTCCGTTCAGGTCAACTCCAACATGACCGAAGTGACCTTCATTCCGGAGGTCTCCGGCTCGGTCGCTCTTCTGATCGTTCAGGACGGCTTCATCAGCAACACCTACAACACCGTTACCGTGAAGACCGGCGAACCCGCGACGATCAAGATCCCGAATCTCGACTTCCTGGCCTTCCTGCTGTCCGGCGGCACCTACTATCTCCAGCTCACCTCCGGCGGCGAGGTCTATCAGGCTTACAAGCTCTTCACCGTGAACTGATTATTGCTCAGCTGACAAACAGAATGCTGTCGGAATTGGTATCCTGTATCTGAAAGCAAAGCCGATCGATGGTTCCGGCAGCTGCATGTCTGAAAACCAACGTATAGTTTGCTGTCTCAGCAATAAAAACTCAGGCAAACCCGGCGGCTGCGTTCTCCCGTTTCCATGCGGAAAGGACGCGGCCGTCCTTTTTGGTTTTGCCGTTGACAAAGCGCTCCGGATCGTGTATAATTTCATCGGTGCGGAGACCGTGAAAAAATCGACTTCTATGATTTATACTATTCTCAGCCAAAAAAGCAAAACTATATGGGTTTTGATCGCTCCATGTAGGGTGCGAATCGCCGTGCGATGAGCTCGCGTGCGATAACTCTGATAAGGTTGGATAGCTATATTGGTGTGTCGAAGCCTCAGCTTCACTTGATTGGTATAGCCTATCCATTACCTCCTCCCCATGAAGTTCTTTGCCAGGCTTTCTCCGAAAGAAAGCCGCGTTTCCCTTTTAGCTTGAGATTAGTATTAGGACTCCGCGCAAATCCACCGGACGGGTGTCAGATCCGCCCATGAAAGGAACGCTTATGAAGCTGAGATTTCCCGATCTTGTCACCGTAACCTGCGAAGAAGTCTCCTTTGCCTTTTCCGGAGCATCCGGGGAGCGGAACGACGTTTTCTGCTTCCTGAGCCGCGGGGATGGGGAGTCCCTGTCCGTCTCCCTCCGCGCGGACAGAACGCCGGTCAGATATATCGCCCTGCGCTGGAATTTCACCGCGGAGGAGAGAAGGGAAGAGCCCGTCCGGATCCTCGGCGACCACTGGGAACGCGGTTACGGCGATCTTGCCTGGCGCGGCATCGAACCCGAACGCGTCATGCCGTGGTATATGCTGGTTTCGAACGGCTCCGACCGCGATCCGGACGTTTCGGGCCGTCATACCGAGGGCTTCGGCGTGCGGGTCCGTCCCCGTGCCATGGTCTCTTGGCAGTACGACGGGGAGGGCGCGACGCTCTGGGCGGACGTCCGATCCGGAGGCGACGGCGTGATCCTCGGGGGGCGGACGCTCTGCGTGTGCGAGGTGCTGTTCCGGGATTACGAAGGCATGACCGCGTTTGAGGCCGGGCGTCTCTTCTGCCGGGACATGTGTCCCGATCCGCGCCTGCCGAAGCATCCCGTCTACGGCTCCAACAACTGGTATTACGCCTACGGGAACAGCTCCCACGACGATATCGTCAGCGACACGAAGATCGTGGCGGAGCAGTGCGCGGGACTCGAAAACATCCCCTACATGGTGATCGACGACGGCTGGCAGAAGCACAACACCGACGCGCCGTGGACTGAGACCAAGCCAAACTTCCCCGACATGAAGGTACTGGCGGACGAGATGCGGAAGATGGGCGTCCGGCCGGGCATCTGGGTGCGGTATCTGGTGGACGGACACCGCGAGATCCCCGAGGCCGGGGACGACTGGAGACTGGCGCGGGATCCCTCCTTCCTCGATCCCTCCCATCCCGCGGTGCTGGACTATGTGAAGCGGATCACCCGGATGCTGGTGCATGACTGGGGCTACGAGCTGATCAAGCACGACTATTCGACCTTCGACCTCTTCGGAGACTGGGGCCTTCAAATGCTCCGCCGGGGCCGGGTGACCAAGGACGGCTGGCATTTCTACGACCGCTCCAAGACCTCCGCCGAGGTGGTGCTGGACTTCTATTCCGCCGTGCGGGAGGCCGCGGGAGACGACTGCGTGATTATCGGCTGCAACGTCATCGGACACCTCTGCGCGGGTCTGTACGAGCTCAACCGGACCGGCGACGACACGTCGGGCCGGGAATGGGAGCGGACCCGGAAGATGGGCGTCAACACCCTGTCCCACCGCCTGATCCAGAACGGCGCGTTCTTCATGGGCGACGCGGACTGCGTGGGGATCCTCGGCCCCGTGCCGTGGGAGAAAAACCGCCAGTGGCTCGACGTGCTGGCCCGGACCGGATCTCCTCTCTTCGTCTCCTGCAAGCCCGGTATCCTGAACGCGGAGCAGATGGCGGAGCTCAAGGCCGCGTGGGCGGTGAATTCGGTGCAGAAGAATAGCGCGCGTCCGCTGGACTGGATGGAAAATCAGACGCCCGCCCTCTGGGAGATCGACGGCGAAACCGTCCGCTACGACTGGGTTCTCCCCTGCGGCGTGGAGAATTTCCGCCCGTAAAACGCAAGAACGGGCCGCGGCTCGGGATCGGACGGACCGTCCCGGAACGCGGCATCCATATGAAATGAACGGAGGACAATCCACATGAAATTCTTTGATTTTGCCGGCGTCAGCGCGTCTCGTGTGGCTCAGGGCTGCATGCGGATCGGCGGCATGTCCGCGGAGGAGATCGACCGGCTGATCCGGAGCGATCTCGAACTGGGGATCAACTTCTTCGATCACGCCGATATCTACGGCGGCGGATCCTGCGAGACGAAGTTCGGCGACTTTCTCCGCGCCAATCCTTCCATGCGGGACAAGATGATCGTCCAGTCGAAGTGCGGCATCAAGCCCGGCTCCTACGACTTCTCGAAGGCGCACATCCTGCATCAGGCGGAACAGAGCCTGACCCGCCTCGGAACGGATCACCTCGACTTTCTCCTGCTCCACCGTCCGGACACGCTCGTCGAGCCCGATGAGGTGGCGGAGGCGTTCGAGCAGCTTCACGCGGCGGGCAAGGTCCTGCATTTCGGCGTTTCGAATCACAACCCCATGCAGATGGAGCTTTTGAACCGCTCCCTCGGCAGAAACCGGATCACGGCGAACCAGCTCCAGTTCAGCATGACCAACACCACCATGATCGACGCCGGGATCAACGTGAACATGGAGAACGGAGCCGCCGTCAACCGGGACGATTCCGTCCTCGACTGGTGCCGCCTGAACGGGGTGACCATTCAGCCGTGGAGCCCCTTCCAGCACGGGTTCTTCGCCGGCCCCTTCATCGGCAATCCGGACTACGCGAAGCTGAACGAGAAGCTCGAGGAAATCTCCGCCCGCTACGACGTCACGCCCACCGGAATGGCCATCGCGTGGATTCTGCGCCATCCGGCGAAGATGCAGCCCATCGTCGGGACCACCAACCTTGACCGCCTTGCCCAGATCGCCAAGGCCGCCGACGTCACGATCACCCACGACGAATGGTACGAGCTGTACCGCGCCTCCGGTAAGACCCTGCCGTAAACGGCAAAGCGGATCCCAAAACGAAAAATGTTCCCCCTCGCGTCCCGGTTCAGTCGGGCTGAGGGGGTGTTTTTGTCAGATCACATATACCCCGTCCACGGGAGCGGCTTCGGCGGGGAGCCGGAATCGTTTGCCGACGTCCCACGGCGTCTCACCCGGCTCGGGGATGTAGACGCGGATCACGTTCTTTTTTGGCGCGGGATTGTCGGTCCGGACGGGAATCAGGCGGACCGCGCCATGAACCGGAGTGGAGGAGAGCAGGGCAGCCGCGATCCAGACCTCCGCCGTCACCGACCATTCCGTGCCTCCGTCGCTGCCGGAAGGAGTGGCGGTGATCGACGCGATCCCGGCTTCCATGCGCCCGGTGACCGCCCCTTCGTCCGCGTCCTGCGCGCCCGGCAAAGCCTCCCATTCGTACCGGAGGGGAAGGGTTGCCTCGGAGGCGGAGAACTCATCCCCGGTCCTCGTGAGCACCGTGACCTTCGCCGTGCCGTTCAGCTGCGCGACGCCTCCCCGGACGGCGCATTTCCCCGGATCGGCCGTGCCCCATGCCGTGACAAACTCCGCGTCACGATCCGTCCGGATCCGACCGGTCAGCGTGACCCTTCCGTTGCGCACTGCCGCGGGGGAGAGTGAAAAACAGGATTTCTCCTCTGTTTCGGTTTCCGTGTCCGGGGAGTAGGCATCCTCGGTGATTTCCCCCTCGCCGCAGAGCATGATCACGACGTCCGCGTCGTATTCCATCCTCCAGCGGATCGAGCCGTCCTCCGTTTCAAGCTCCGTCAGAATCACCTTCGGGAAAACGGCGCCCCGGACCGCGCGGTCCGCACCGTTCACGGCGCCCCGGACCCGTTCCGGCAGGACGACGGATTCCTCCACCTGCGCCGTTCCCCGCGTGATGAGATAGCCCTCGCAAGGCGCGCCGTTCGGTTTCTCCTCCGACGAATCCCGGGCCAGCAGCGCGGTCACCGAAGCCTCTCCGCGGAAGATCAGCCGGTCCCCTTCGAACCGCACGTCCGATACGCAGACCGAACCCTGCGCGCCGGCGATCCGTCCGGATCTGTCCGCAATCTCCCCGGAGACTTCGAAGCTCCCCCGCGCCTCGCACATCACCCCCGTTTTCACCGTCCCGGTCTTCCGCCGCACCCGCACGGCCTCCTCCGGAACGGCGAGGGCGAAGTCCGACGGCTTCTGGGAGACGAGGGACAGCCGGACCCGGGACGACAGCGTGACCTTTCTCGGTCCCGTCACCCGGCAGACCGCGTTCTCCGCCTCCGCCGAGAGGATCAGATCCGCCGCGCCGGGGTGGTCTTCTCCCTCTTCCGCTCCGGCCGGCAGCTTCGAGGTGAAGGAAGACGTTTCCGACAGCTCGTACAACCGCCCGTCCGCATCCTGATACACGACGGTATAGGTGACGCTCCCGTCCGCTTCCAGTTCGTTTCCGGCAAGATATTTACCGTCCACCGAAGCCTGAGCCCTGATCCCCGCGATCCTGCGGATTTCGGGCCGGTAGTCGGGCAGGGTAAAGTCCTCCGAAACCTCCGCCGCCGTCCCTGTGTCCAGTCTCTTTTCGTACAGCACCGCATCCATGGCAACCCCTCCTCACATAAAAAGCTGAATCAGTTTATGCGCGGCTCCGCCCGTTCAGAACGAAACCGAAAAAACAGGGCCGGGATTTGGAAAAGTATCTTGACAACCCGCGGGTTTCGTGGTTTAATATAGATGAATAAACATCCATACGGAGGGTATAACCATGTCCGTCAAACAGCTTTCCGTCTTTGCCGAAAACAGAAAAGGCTCGATCTATGAAATCACGAATATCCTGAGCGCCGCGGAAATCAATCTGCGCGCGTTCTCCATCGCGGATACACAGAATTACGGCATCCTCCGTCTCATCGTCTCCGATCCCCGCACCGCCGCCATGGCTCTCTCGAAGGAGGGGAAGATCGTCAGCGTCACCGATGTGGTCAGCGTGAAGATCCCCGATGAAAAGGGCGGCCTGAACGAGCTCCTCCGCGTGCTCTCCGAGGCCGATATCTCCGTGGAATACCTCTATGCCTTCGTTGCATCCCGGGGCGGCAGCGCGTACGCCGTGATCCGCGTGGAGGACAACGCGAAGACCGAGGGGGTTCTTTCCGAGAACGGATTCGCTCTTCTCACGGACGACGAGCTCCGTCAGGACTGATGGGGAACCGCGCGTTTACCCATGCCTTCTCTCCCGTTCCCCCCGGAGGAGAGGAGCGCGTGGGACTTTTCTACTTTTTGTGGCTGGGGGAACACGGCCGGGGCGATCCGCGTGACATTTCGAAAATCACGGCGGAGCATCCGGATGCGGGGCAGCACCCGGAGGCCGATTACTGGGGCGGCATCGGGTTCATGCACCACTGGGGCGAGCCCTTTTACGGCTATTATTATTCCGACGACGAATGGGTGGTCCGCCGCCATATGAAGCTGATTCTGCAGGCCGGGATCGACTTTCTCTTCTTCGACACCACCAACGCCGTGATTTACGAAAAGAACGCGAAGCTCGTGCTCCGGGTTCTCGAGGAGTACTATGAAGACGGCTGGGACATCCCGAAGGTCATGTTCTACACCAACACCCGGTCCGGGGATACGGTGCAGCGGATCTACGAGGCGATCTACAAGCCCGGGTACTGCCGCGACGCATGGTTTTTGTGGGACGGGAAGCCGGTCATCATTGCCGTCCCGGAGGACTGCTCCGAGGAGTGCAGGGCGTTCTTCACCATCAAGCTGTCCCAGTGGCCCAACGAACCGGACAAGGCCGGGGGATGGCCGTGGATGGATTTCGTCCGTCCGCAGCGGGTCTTCCCGAATCTGGACGGCGTCCCGGAGTGCATCAACGTCTCCGTGGCCCAGCATCCGCAGATCAAGTTCGGCGATTCCGTACTGTACGGCGAGACGGCCAACCGGGGACGCGCCTTCCACGACGGCCGGAACGATCCCGCGCCGGACGCGTGGACCAAGGGGTACAACTTCTCCGAGCAGTTCGAGCGCGCGCTGGAAGTCAGAGCTCCCGTGACCCTCGTTACCGGCTGGAACGAGTGGATCGCGGGCAGGTGGCAGGGAACGGAAGACCGCCCGATCATGTTCGTGGACTGCTGTAATCAGGAATACAGCCGCGATATCGAAATGATGCGGGGCGGGTACTTCGACAACTACTATAAGCTGCTCTGCTCCTATACGGCCAAGCTCAAGGGCGAGCCCGCTGAAGTCGTCCTGAAGCCCGGGGAATCCGCCGACTTCCGGGGATATCCCGACGGCTCCTTCAATCGGGACGCGGAGGGCTACGGAACGAGGTACGTCAACCGAACGGGCCGGTATTGCATCCGAAAGATCCTTGTCAGCCGGGAAAAGGACGGGGTGCGTTTCACGCTCGAATCCGACCGCCCCTTCGATCCCGACGACCGGGGAGGCTGCTTCATGCGTCTTTGGGTCTGGAACGCGGAAGGGGAGGAGATTCCTGCATCCACTCTGATCCGCGAGGAAGGGGAAAACCGCGTGACCGTGACCGTTCCGGCGGAGCGGATCACCGGGCCGTATCTCGACTTCAAGGCCGCGGACAGCCGGGAGGAGATCCGGACGCCGGAGGATTTCTACGACCACGGGGACGTTTTGCCGCTGGGGTACGCGAAATACCGCGTCTGCCTGTCCGATTGAACGATCCGGACGCGCCGCGTATCGGCTTTTCTTGACATTTTTCTCCGTCCGTGCTATACTGTGAAAAACAGACAGCACGGGTGGATTCTTTTATGAGGACAGCGGAAGAAAAGGCGGAAAAGCGGCGGCTCCGGCAGGAAAAACGGGCGGCGGAGAAACGGAAAAAGGAAAAATCCCGCGCGATCCGGGCGAGGGAACTGGTGATCCCGGTGCTGAAAAACGCGGTTCCCATGTTCCGCGATCCGGAGGAGGAAAAGACCGTCCTTCCGTTCGAGAAGGAGACGGAGCATCTCGAGAACGCGCTGAACGAGGGCGGGGAAGAGATGCGGGCGTTTTACGTCAGGCTCGCCCAATCCGACGCGCCCGAGGAGATGCGGGACGAGGTTCTGGGCCGCGCGCTCTCATGGAGACGATCCGGCGACCGGCTGGCGGCGGCGTCCCTGCGCTCCTACGAGGCGGCGGACGAGGTCAGCGCGCGCTTTAACGATCTGACCAAGGCACGGAAAAAATCCCGCCTTCCCGTCGTGGGACGCGCTCCCGCCAACGCGGCCATCGACCTCGAGGAGGAACAGGGGGAGCACTTCGCAAGGGGGATGAACCTCTACAAGTTGCTCATGATCCTCTATATCGGATCCTTTGCCGGGGTCGTGGTGGAGCTGTTCTGGTGCTTCCTCAAGCACGGGTATCTGGAGAGCCGGTCGGGGCTGGTGTACGGGCCGTTCAACCTGCTCTACGGGGTCGGAGCCGTGGCGCTCACCGTGTTCCTCTACCGCTTCCGCAACCGGGGACGCTGGCTGTCGTTCCTCATGGGCATGGCGGTGGGCAGCGCGGTCGAATACGCCTGTTCGTGGGCGCAGGAGACCTTCCTCGGCTCCCGCTCGTGGGACTATTCCGATATGCCCTTCAACCTCAACGGCCGGATCTGCCTGCTCTATTCCGTGTTCTGGGGCCTTCTCGGAATTCTCTGGATGAAGAATCTCTATCCCCGGATGGCAGCCCTGATCATCCGGATCCCCGACAAGTGGGGCCGGATTCTGACATGGGCGCTCCTTGCGTTTTTCGTCTTCAACGCTGCGGTTTCCCTTGTCGCGGTTATGCGTTGGCACGGACGGATGATGGGCGACGCTGCTTCTAACGCGTTCTGGCGTCTCGTCGATCTGCGCTTCCCGGATGCCCGGATGCAGAGGATTTACGCAAATCTGGTCTGGTCCTGAGGCAGAGCCCGCTGGATTCCCGAAAAAACAGGGATTTTTCAAGGTTTTTTGAGGAAAAGTTTGTCTGGGGTATGGATTTTAGGGAGAAGATATGCTATAATACGAAAGCAAGGATCGGCTCGATCCGTGAAACCACAATTAAACATAAAGAAAGAGGATTTATCATGAACAAGCAGGAACTCATCCGTAAGATCGCCGCGGACGCAGGTCTCACCCAGAAGCAGGCAGCCGCCGCTCTCGAAGCTACCGTGAACGCCATCGAAGACACCGTTGCGGACGGCGGTAAGATCTCCCTCATCGGATTCGGCACCTTCGAAGCCAAAGAGCGCAAGGCCAGAACCAGCCGCAATCCCCGCACCGGCGAAGCCGTAGCCGTTCCCGCCTCCACCGCCCCCGCTTTCAAGGCCGGCAAGGAATTCAAGGACAAGGTCAACAAATAAGTTCACAGGCAACCAAACCGGCTTTCACAGCCGGTTTTTTTGAGCGGCCGGAGAATCATCCCGGCGCACGGTTCGGGGAAAAAGGATCGGAATGATTCGGCACAGGAGGGAAAAATGGATCAGAAACGGTTTGAACATCCGCTGCTCAGCGACCGGCCCTATCGGCTGCAGCACGACACGGAAGGCGTTCCGGAGATCCTGGACCGCATGACGGCGGACGGATTCGGCGGGATCGTCACGAACGCTGCTTGGCACACGGCGGCTGACGACCCGGGCTGGTATCTCGGGGAAGAGGCCGATTTCCGCCGTCTGGACGAGGTGATCGAAGCGTGCAGCGAGCGGGGCATGGGCGTCTGGCTCTACGATGAAAAGGGATACCCCAGCGCGTCCGCCGACGGGATCACCATGCTCGGCCATCCGGAATACGAGGCGAGAGGCTTCACGGAGATCCGCGGCGGCGGGGAAGGGACGGTCTGGCGGAAACCGGATCTCTTTGAAAAAATCATTTTCGCCTGCCGGGACGACGGCGCGCCCGTGCCCTTCGACGCCGCACACGCGGAGGGAGCGGACCGGATCTATGCCGTCCGTCCCGTGTTCGAGGGATCGCATGCCCAGAAATGCGGATGGGGCCCGCGCCGGTATCCGAATCTTCTGGATCGGAAGGCAGTCGCTTCTTTTCTCCGCTGTACCTACGATCGGTATTATGAGAAGACGGGGCGCTTCGACCGTTTTGACGCCGTATTCACCGACGAGCCGAGCCTTATGTCCGGATACGTCAACTGCGGCGAACCGATGCCGTTCGTCTTCCTGCCATGGGCGGAGGGACTGCCCGAGACCTTCCGCCGGATGCACGGCCGGGAGCTGACCGAGGATCTGCCCGTCCTGTTTTCGCGGGAAGAGCGGTTTGAGGAGGGAAAACTTCGGTTCTGGCAGACCGTCGCGGAGATGATGAACGAGGCCTTTTTCGCGCAGATCAACGATTGGTGCGACGCCCACGGGATCGCGTTCTCCGGCCACTGCCTCCTCGAGGAAAGCCTCTCCATGCATGTGCCTCTCTACGGGAATCTCCTGAAACAGCTCAAAACCTTCCGCTGGCCAGGCGTGGATATGCTCACCGGGAATCCGGAGGCATACAAGAACTCCCCGGGGGATTACGCCATGGCCTGCCGGTACGTCGGAGGGGCGGCGCGGATGAGCGGGAAGACAGAGCGGGTGATGGTGGAGATCTGTCCCCTCCCGCAGACCAACAACATGAAGGAGTTCACCTTCGCCGAGGAGCGCGGGACGATGGATCTCATCTTCCGCGCGGGGATCAACCATATCAATTCCTATCTGACGCCCGAGCGGCTGAACGGGGATTATCCGCAGTATGCCGCCATTTTCGGACGTTCCGCCTATATGCTCCGCGGCGCTCGATGGACGGGCCGGATCGGACTGTACGTTCCGGTCGAGACGGCGCAGGGGTTCTATTATCCGGATTACAGGGGCATGAACAGCGGCGCGTCGGTGTCTTTGGCGATTCTCCGGATCGAGGAGACCATGCGGACCCTGAATCAGTCCGTCGCGGCGGCGGGGCTCGACCACACCGTGATCGACGGGGACTGGATCGCGCAGGCGGACTGCGAAAACGGCGTCCTCACGGCGAACGGGCTTGAAATCGGCGCGGTGCTTCTTCCGGCGGTCCGCTGGATGGATCCCGCCGTCCGAGCAAAGCTGAACCGGTTCGCGGAGAAAGGCGGAACCGTTCTCTGGGTCAACGGCGCGCCGGAGGATGACCAGACCGTTCTCTCCCCGGAAGAGGCCGTGAAGCTCCTCTCCGAGCGGATCCGGTACGACCTGCCGCTGGAACCGGAGCATCCGGAGGTCCTCTTCGTCAGCCCTTATGAGAAAGAAGGGAAGAGAATGTGGTATCTCGTCAACTCCTCCCCCGAGGAGAACCGGATCACAATCGGATCGGACTTCCCCTGCGAGATCTGGGAAACCTTCACGGGAAGAGTCTCCCGCGACCGCACCGTCATCCTCCCGCCCTATTCGTCCGCGTTTGTCACGGAAGGATAAGAAGGACCGCGACGAGGGTGGGACGCTGATTTTCCCCGATTTTGCCCGAATATTTTTCCCGAACCCATTGACAAAGCCCGGCATGCGTGTTATAATACATACCGTTCCGGGCTTGTAGCTCAGTTGGGAGAGCGCTGCGTTCGCAACGCAGAGGTCGTGGGTTCGAATCCCATCAGGTCCATAGCAAAACAGGAGGCTTCGAGCCTCCTGTTTTGCTATGGATTTTGATGCTTTGAAAACCCACGCGGAGTTTTCCACAGTCGCATTCGACTTCAGCAAAAAGAGTATCTCCGGGGAATCGGTTTATTCTAAAGCCACACTTCCCCGAAAACTCCATGGGATGCCCCGCATCCCGAGGGTTCGAATCCCATCAGGTCCATAGCAAAACAGGAGGC
>SVQK01000035.1 GCA_015065385.1 Oscillospiraceae bacterium
AACCGAGTCTTCCGAAGCGGTGAAACGAATTTCGTCTGTAACGTCGTCTCGTTCGACAGTGACCGTGACACCGGAAAGGTCTGTTCCGGCAATCACTACACCCTCCTCGGTAAGTTCCATGCTCACAGTTCCGTCTGCCGTCCCGCAAGCCTGCGTGGTATGCCACGGGTAGGAGTCGGTGATATCGTCCACCGTCACGGAGAGCTTGTACGCGCCCTCTACTCCGCTCGCCTCGATGAAACCGTCATCTTCGATCCGGATTTCCTTTGCGGCATCTGCCTCGATATAGGTGAACGCGTCGTTGGACATGAGGGAGAAGTCACAGGACTGGTCGGCGGTGGGGTAGATTGTGTAGTCGTGGGTGTCTTCGGGCAAATAAAGGGTCATCTCCGTGGGAGGCAATTCGTTTCCATCCTCATCATATGCGCTTTGCATAAGGAATGAAGTAGCCATTCCCTTATCGGGAAGGATCATCCCCGGTTTTACGCTAATCAATTCTCCGTTGACTGATATATTATAGTTGAATATGTTGCCGGTACTTGGCGCGTTTGTAATATAATTAATACCGACATCGGGTGAATTCGGCGCCTTTACTTCCTGTGCGGGATTGCTTAAATGCCCGGAAAAATCAATGGGATCAATCATGTCCTTCTTGTTTGTGAGCATAAGGATCTGCTTTTGCGTATCACTATAGTACCATTTGTCTGTCTTTTTGTCAAAATATAGATATTTCATCACCGCCGGATAATTGCAATCATATATCAGAATTCGATTGTGGTATGTATTCTTCTCTGCACCTATATCATTGTACACTCCCGTTTCAAGACCATATCCCAAAAGTGCGTGCTGCGAAGACCCAAGGCATATCAGCAAAGGATTACTTGCAGAGATGCCGGAACAAGCTTTTTCTAACTGCTCAACAATGTCAGTAACATTGTGCATTAACCATCCGGCTTTTGCGGCTTCAAAGGACGTCTTCTTTTGCTGCATGAAATAGGTATTAACGATCGACTGTATTCTTTTTGTCGTGTCCGAAATGTTCCACAGAGATTTCTCGTTCTCTTTAATATATTCAGGCAATAACACCCCTTTGGCGTTTAGATAAGCAATTGCCGCAAATCCCTGACACGAGCCGCCCCAACCATTATCGATAGTCTTTTTAATACTATTCCATTCTTTTTCCGATACACTGTTCTTTAAGAATAATTTATCTGCGTCGTCAAGATAATACTCGTTGTTGAAAAAACTACTGGAATTCTTAAATCCCAATACATCAAACATACCCATATACTTACTATCTTTTGTAAGGGATGGATATACAATAGTTGTGTTTTCCTCAAGCGACACAAACAAGTTCCCTTCGACTGCAAAGTACCATTCAATGTATTCTTTGATATTATCGATTTCAAATTCAAACGTAGTCGAGTCAGTATCTTCAAGATAATCCTCTCTGCATTGTAGTTTTGAAATAGTATATTCCGCAATATTGCTATCGTCACTTGCTCCTCGGATGACAAGTTTACCGTCTCCTGCTTTTGCTTTTCCGGGAATTTCAACGTAGATATGAACTGTTGATATATCGAAGTTATATATTGCAATTGTAAAATCGGCTTCTACGCTCTTAGGCGGTTTTACTTCGTTTCTCACCACCGTCACCCGACACGTCGCCGCATGCCCGCCATCGTTTGTCTTGACCGTAACAGTCGCAGTTCCCGGCGCTTTTGCAATAAAGTGTGCCTTGTCAAAGGATCCCCCGACCCCTTTTATAGAAAGCACGGAGCGATCGCTTGTTTCCCATGTAAGGATCATGTCGGTCGCGTTTTCAGGCGTTATTGTCGCTTTCAGAGTGAGTTCTTCCGCCGTTTCCGATCCGTCGGCATTGACCGTGATGTTGAGGGTGGCAGCCGTCTTGTCCAGTGTCACACCGGCGACGGGAACGACCGCCTCCGCCCCCGGAATCTTGTCCACCGGGTAGCACGGATACCCGTTCCACTCGTTCCCCTCCGACGTATCCCAGCCGGATTTGCCGTTGAGGTAGTAGATGGTAAAGCCCTCGGCACAACCCTCAAACGGCTTACTCCAGTCATCCCCGAAAACAGACGGGGCGTCTCCTTTGAAATAGGCTTTTTCAATTCCCGTGCAGTTTGAGAAAGCAGACGACTCTATTTTGGTTACTCCGTTTCCGAATATCACATCGCCTGTAAGTCCTGTACACCCAGAAAAAGCTCTAAACCCGATAGTCGTCACACTGTCCGGGATGGTCAGGCTGCCTGTCAGACCGTCGCAGTAAGAAAAAGCATTGGCTTCAATTCTTGTTGTCGTGGGAGCGATTTTTATTTCTCCCTGCTTTCCTTCCGGACACTCTATCAACGTCTTCTCGTTAGTCTTCTTGCTGCTATAGTATAGAATACCGTCAAAAGAACAGTAGGACGTATTTCCCTCTTCTACGATGATTTCTTCCAGCTGATCCATACCATTAAATGACCTCGTGCCGATCGATTTCACTCCGGCAGGGATAATCAGCTTGCCGTTAACACCACTGCAGTGTTCAAAAGCATCATCCGAAATGATTTCTGTCGTCCGGAGGATCGTAACCTCGCCGGATTTCCCGGCCGGACACTGTATCAGTTTTTTTTTGATCGGCGGAATAGAGAATGCCGTCCGCGGAACAGTACGCGGGATTTCCTTCCGCGACAGCTATTTCGTTGATTTCTGCCATTCCGGCAAATGCGCCCGACCCGATTGAAGTCAAGTTTTTCGGGATGTCAAGTGTGCCTGAAAAACCAGCATAGCGAAACGCACTATTTCCAACCGATGTTACGCCGCTTCCGAGGATCAAACTGCCGCCGGAGCTAACAAAGTTAAAAGACCATTCCCCGATATTGACAACGCTGTCCGGAATAATTAGATCGGTCGGGAGGTAACAATTCTCGAATGAATAATCACCTATTTTTGTCAGGCCTTCATTCAGCCTCAGATCGTTAATCCTCCATTTATATTGATCCCATGGAGCTCCTCCCCGAGTGTAGTCCTCCATCGCCCCCGTCCCGCTGATCTCCAAGAGTCCGTCGTCATACAGAACCCACGTCAGATTCTCCCCGCATTTCCCGGAGTCTTTGATCCCTCCGTGGTCCTCCGCCCCGACACACACCGCCAGAGCCAGCACAAGCGCGAACACCGCGAACAAAACGAAAATGGACTTGCTTCTTCTGCTCATAGAAACCTCCGCATTTTGACTGAATTTGTTTGGTTCTGTTGGTCTATATTCTATCACAGAATATCCGATTTGTAAACCCTTATAATACTGTTTTCGTCATCCCTTCCGACGTCCGTACGCCTTTTCACAGATTATCGCACTTATTCCACGACAGCGGGAGCGGAAACCATGCGCGGATCAGATCCCGCGCGCGGCCGTCCGGAATCGACTCCGACAGCTCCGTGAACGCCGACGGGTACGGGCCGAAGCACAGGCGGGACAGCGCGAGAGGATCGATCCGTACGCAGTCCGCCGCGGATCCCTCAGCTTCCCGGACGGCTGAGCAGCCCAGCTCGTTCATGCGCAGCCGCAGGACGCCGAAGTCCGGGATCCCGAAGCACAGCTCTCCCTCGGGCAGGGCGCGCGCCTCCGTTCTGATTTTCAGCTCCATCAGGGCGGGGAGCACTCTGTCCCAGCGCAGGATCTTGAAATTCGAGGGGATCCCGATCTGATACCCCTCGCTGATCCGGGAGAACGCCGCGCCGAGGCCCGCGTCCCACGGATAGACGGAGAACACGGTGTCACTCCCCCGCATGGCCGCGTACGCGCAGAGCATGGCGAACCGCTCGTTGTCCGGGCCGTCCCAGCCGTATTCGTGCACCGATCCGCCTCCCGCGTCCGTCGAGAGATAGCCCCGGATCCTCCCCGCGCCGTCCCGGACCGTCCGGGGAACCGACTTCCACATCCGGAGCGAATCGTAAAGCGATCCCGATTCCGCGCGGTGAAGCCAGATCCCGTTTTTCCGGTACAGGGCGTCGGCCAGCGCGATCGCCTCCCCGTCGTCCCGTCGCATCGGCTCGAACGAAAACGCCCCGGGATCCGCTCCATCAAGCCCGTGCCGCAGATCGGCGAGGTTGCGCGGGGTGACGGTGAACCGGTGCAGAACGCCGCAGGGCTCGTAGCCGTACCGTTCGTACCGGGATCTCAGCCCGCCGAGCCGGGACGCGTCGGTATCGGTCTCCCGGAGCATCCGCATCGCCTCCGCCATGAGACGGCGCATATACCCCTTCCCGCGGCAGTCCTCCGCCACGGCGACGTTGCCCACGGTGGCGAACCGGAGCGTTCTTTCGCCGATCGTCACACCGAAGGGAAAAACGGCGACCGCCGCGAGGATCCGCCCGCCTTCCCCGTCCCGCAGGACATAGTGCCCGCAGATCCGGCGCTCCGAGCGGCACATCCGCGGAAGATTCTCCTCAAAATGCCCGGAGTCCGGCGCTCCGGAAAAAACCTCGTTCAAAAAAGCGGTCAGCTCCCCGCTCTCCTCCGGCCTGATTTGCGCAAAGATCGGTTCCATCCGAAACCCTCCCGATTTCTGTTTTCTCCCGGCGGCGGAATCCGTCCGGTCCCGCGATCCGTCCCTTTGCTGTATTGTATCATGAGCCCCGGGGGAAGTCAACGGGGAAATCCGCGCTTTTCCTCCCTCCCCCCTTCTTCCGTCAGCCTCCGGCTCCGGGGCTTTTCCCGATTTCCATTTACAAACGCGGGGATATGGATTATAATACCGGTATCACCCCCGCGCGTCACGCGGAAAGGAGAACACCATGCACATCGCAAAACCGACCGACAAACAGCTTGTCTGGCAGGATCTCGAGCTGGGCGTGCTGATCCACTACCTTCTCGACAACTATAAGCCGGACTGCCACATGAAGGAAAAGATCATCGCCGAGGAGATTCCGCCGTCCTCCCTCAACCCGTCGAAGCTCGATCCCGAGCAATGGGTCAGATCCGCCTGTGAGATGGGGGCGAAATACGCCGTCCTCGTCGCCAAGCACGGGACCGGATTCGCCCTCTGGCCGACGGACGTGAACGACTATTCCTGCAAATACATGAAGTGGAAGGACGGGCAGGGCGATATCGTCGGGGAATTCGTCGCCGCCTGCCGGAAGTACGGGCTGAAACCCGGCCTGTACTATCACCCCACCTGCAACGGCTATTACGGCATCAACAACGAACTGACCTACGACTACAAGGGCGAAATGTATCAGAACTACGTCCGCTGCGTGGAGAGGCAGGTCGAGGAGCTCTGGTCCCGGTACGGCGATCTGTTTGAAATCTGGTTCGACGGCGGTTGTCTGCCCGTGGAGGACGGAGGGCCGGATCTGTATTCGATCCTCCGAAAATACCAGCCGGACGCCGTGACGTTTCAGGGGCCGAAGGAGCATCCGCACAACCTCCGCTGGGTAGGCAACGAGGACGGTCTGGCTCCCGAAAACTGCTGGGCGACGACCAACGCCGGGGAGGCCCGCTACGACGGCACGGTTCCGCACGAGGAGGCCGGCGTGGGCGATCCGGACGGGAAATACTACTGGCCCGCGGAGACGGACATGCCGAACCGGGATCACGCCGCGTTCGGAGGAGGCTGGGGCTGGCAGCCGAACGAAGCGGATCACGCTTACTCCCCCGACTATCTGCTCGACTGCTATGTGCGCTCCGTGGGGCGGAACTCCAATCTGCTCGTCGGCATGGCGATCACCACGGACGGCGATTTTCAGGACGAGGAGCAGTTCCGCGCCTTCGGAAAACTGATCCGCGACACCTTCGGGACTCCGCTGACCGTGCTCGACGCGCCCGTGCCGGATGAAGCCGGTTTCTTCACGCTGACCGTGCCGGAGGGAAAAACCGCCCGGTATCTGGTGATCCGTGAGGACATCCGGGAGGGACAGCGGATCCGGGGATTCGAGGTCTTCGCCGACGGGGAAAAGATCTATGCAAGCCGGTGCGTCGGCCACAAGAGAATCGTCCCGCTCGGGGAGAACGCGTATAAAACCGTTTCCTTCCGCGTGACCGAGGGAGCGGAGGACTGGAGGATCCGGGATATCGCGCTCGCGTGAGGGGGATGTCCCGTCAGCTTCTCCGCATACCGTTCCAAACAACACTCTATCCGCTCAACTCCTCCTCCGTTGACTCCCCGCGGGAACCGTGATAGAATACGGACAGATCACAAGGAGGCGACGACCATGAGTATTTCGGAAAAAATCACGCAGTACCGCAAGCTGCGCGGGCTGACGCAGGAATCGCTCGGAGACGCGCTCGGCGTTACGGGACAGGCCGTCAGCAAATGGGAGTCCGCATCCGCCCTGCCCGACGTCTCGCTTCTGCCGCGGCTCTGCGAAGCGCTGGACGTTCCGCCGGATGAACTGCTCGAATTTCCCGACGATACGCGCGTCCGGTTTCTGAAAGCGGGAGTATCCCGGACTCAGCGGGAGGCGGAAGGCGTCGATATCACCTCTCTGCTGCTCGACCTGATCGGACGGACGTTTGATTCAAACGGGTCGAAAACCGCCGGAAACTGTCTCCGGATGTGGGACGACTTCGTCCGGCTCCGTGTTCAGAAATCCTTTTCCGGCCCCGACGCCGGAGAGTGTTCGTTCCTGCTCGGCGGAGCGGACTATCAGAGGGAGCTTCTCTCCGTCCCGCCCGATACGCTCGCCCCGTTTCTCGATCTGTTCCGGGACGAGCGCACGTTTGCCGTTCTGCGGGAGACCGGACTGACGGAGGCGGTCACCTCCGGGGAGCTGGAACAGCGGACGGGCATTCCGAAGGACGAATTGAAAACCGTCCTGCTTGACCTTGTTGAGATGAGCGTTTTGGAATTCGGAAGCGATCCGGCGGGGAAACGGGGATACCGGCGCGGCCCCGGCTACCCGTCCGTCCTCATGGTCCTCTGTGCCGCGGACGCCTGCGGCTGTCTCGGCGGCCCGGGGATCAACGCGGTCTGGCTGATGTGACGGAGTGAAACAATATGACGCCGAAAAGCGGCCCGGGAAGGAATCGCCCTCCTGAGCCGCTTTCTGTTTTGGTTCCGCGTACGCTTTCCGTGTCATACTATTCTCAGCCTAAAAAGCAAAACTTCATGGGTTTTGATCGCATCATGTAGGAGGCGAACGGCCTCCTTGCTCAACTCGTTGAGCGGGTGAGCATCGCGTGCGATAACTCTGATAAGGTTGGATGGCTTCAGAAGTTCGCGCTCAGCGCGAAGCTTCGTTGGTGTGCCAAAGGTTATGCTTTACTGTATTGGCGCCGTCCGCCCTATTACCCTGTCAAAGTTCTTTGCTGCTCAACTTGTTGAGCGAGCTTTCATCCGAAAGAAAGCCGCGTTTCCCTTTTAGCTTGAGATTAGTATGATCAAGTTTGTTCGGAAAAGC
Source organism: Oscillospiraceae bacterium (assembly GCA_015065385.1). GTDB lineage: Bacteria > Bacillota > Clostridia > Oscillospirales > CAG-272 > UMGS1696. The sequence continues at coordinate 7,402 of SVQK01000035.1, forward strand.
GCGCCGAACGGGCCCGGTTTATTTCACCGTCAGCCGGTCGCCGAGGTCCTCGAGCTCGATAAAGCGCGGGTGCTCGCTGCCGGATGCGTTCGGGGAGTGGAACGTGAGCAGGACGCGCTCCCCGTCCCGGAAGATCATGCCGTGTCCGCCGCCTTCGGTATAGAGCGGGGGGAGATGCTCGAAGTTCATTCCGAGCGTTCCGTCGGCGAACTTCACGGCCAGCTCCGCATACCGCCCGCCGATGAACGACGACCAGATCATGAAGAGTTCGCCCGACACGGAGCGGTACATGAACGGACCGTCCGTGACATAGTTCATCCCGCCGCCGAAGGGGATCGCCTCGGCCGTGCCGGATTCGGAGGCGGCAAACAACTCAAGGGGTTCGCTCACGGGGCGTTTCAGATCCCCGCTCAGCTCGACCGCGCAGATCGTGCCGTCCGAGATCTGGGTGTGCTCGTGGCAGAAGACGAGCGAGGGCGTCCCCTCCGGGCTGACATAGAGCGTCCCGTCGAGGCAGCCCCATCCGTCGGGCGTCAGCGGACCGTCCCCGTGCGGCTCGAACGGCCCGAGCGGACTGTCGGCGGAGAGGACATGGGTGGCGATCAGGCCGTCCTCCTTTGTGAAGGTGGCGAACATATAGGTCCGTCCGCGATAGACGTGGACCTCGGGAGCCCAGTTCACGCCCCGGTTCATGCCGAACTGTTCGGAATCGAAGACGGGGATCGGATCGCTCCACGTCACAAGGTCGGCCGAGGTGTAGACGTCGAAGCCGCCCGTTCTGACTCCGAATCCCGCCGCCCGCGTGCCGTACATGTAAAAGGTGCCGTCCTTTGCCAGAACGAACGGATCGCGGATATTGATTTCGGCGCATGTCATAAAGCTGTCCTCCGGTCATTTGATCTGACTGTATTGTACATCGCCGGGGGGCGGATTGCAAGTGGTTTTGCGAAAGGAAGAACGCTTGGAGGCATACGCGGGCCGGGGCTGGTTTCCGTGACAAAACTCCTCCGAAGTGATAAAATGGTTGTCAAGAGGTTCTCAAATGCAGTCAAAAGGAGTCCGCCCCATGAAGAAACAACCGATTTCCGTGCTTTCCCTTTTTCTTGCCGCGCTGATGCTCCTCCCCTCCTGTTCCCAGACCCCGGAACAGACGGCGGACGAACCCGACTCCGCAAACGCCGTGACAGCGGACGCCGGATCATCCGACGCCCCCGCGCCCGAAACCGAGCCGGTGGACGACGCGGACGATTTCTCCGCCTACATGCCGACCGGGGACTACGACGGGTTTGAATTCTGCATCCTCAAATCGCCCGACATCGGCTGGGCTCTCGACGAGGTCTGCGCCGAGGAGGTCACGGGAGAAGCCTACAACGACGCGATCTACAACCGCAATTCCCGGATCGAGGAGGCGTTCAACATCTCCGTCACCCAGTTCGACGGCTCGGTGGACGCGGCGATCAAATCCGCGGTATCCGCCGGGGACGACGTCTATGCCATCGCCTATCCGTCTCTCGCCTCCGCCTCAAACCTCGCCGCTCAGAACCTTTTGGTAGATCTTTTGAAGCGGGATGAGTTTCATTTCGATATGCCGTGGTGGGACTCCGCCGCCCGAGACTACCTGACCGTCGCGGGACGCTTGTTCTTCGCTGAAAACGAGATCAATATCCAGTACGACGAGGCCACATGGGCGCTGTACTTCAACAAGGATCTCGTGGGCCTCTATTCCATGGAAAATCCCTACGAGCTGATCCGTGAGAACGAATGGACGATGGACAAAATGCGCGGCATGATGACAGTTGTCGCCCGAGACGCGGACGGTGACGGACTGGTGAGTGCGCAGGACTATTTCGGCTTCGCCACGCACGGAGGTTCCTATGTCGGGATGCTGTCCGGCGCGGGCGAATCGCTTGTGTCCATGACCGACGAGGGAGATTTTCAAATGAACCTCACCTCCGATCGCGTGCTCCGTATCGCGGAGAAAATCGGATCCATCCTGAATGACATGACCGCGACCGTGATGCCGTACCGCTTCAGCGTATCTCCCGGGGACGCGTTTTTTACCGGGCACTGCCTGTTCTTCGGAGAGGTGATCGGAACCTTCGCTCATCTGCGGGAAATGGAGGGCGACTTCGGTCTGATCCCGTTCCCGAAATTTGAAAGTTCGCAGGAGTATTACACCTGTGAGGTGTTGGACACCGCGCTCGCCTACACTATCCCCCGCTCCGTTTCGGACAAGAGCCGGGTCTGCACCATTTCGGAGGCGCTCGCTATCGACAGCCACGGCGACTTCATGAACGCATACCTCGATACCACCATCATGGGCAAGTCCATCCGCGACGAGGACAGCCGGGACATGCTCGAGCTGATCTTCGAATACCGGGTTTACGACCTCGGCGATATCTTCGAATGGGGCGGCGTTACCTCCGCGTTCCAGAAAGCCGTCGATGAAGGAGCCTCGACCATGGCCTCCACCGTCCAGAAGATCGAAAAGATCTTCAACAAGAATATGGAGAAATCCCTCAAAGCCTTCGCCGAAGCGGACGGGGAGTGAATCCCCGCACGATCCCCCGAATCCAAAACTGCCGTCCTCCCGGTCACCCGCCGGCGCAGGACGGTTTTTTTCCTGCCGCCCGGTCCCGAAAAGCCGCGCCCCGTCCGGTTGGATCCGGTTGACAAGGCGGACGGATCCGGGTATAATGGAGGAAAAAGCGAAAGCCAATCATCGGAGGATCCCATGAATATTGCGTGTTTCGGCGACAACTGCATCGATTCCTACCGCGAGACCGGTCAGGCCTTCCCGGGCGGAAATCCCGTCAACGTGGCGGCCTACGTCCGGCGGCTCGGGGAGAGCGCGTCCTATCTCGGCGCGGTGGGAGACGATCCGAACGGAGAGATCCTTCTGTCCGCGCTCCGGAGAAAAGGCGTGGACGTGAGCCATGTCCGCGTCGTCCCGGGCAGCACCGCCGTGAGCTATGTCTCCGTCGTGGGCGGGGAGCGCACCTTCACCGGATTCGACGAGGGCGTCATGGCGGACTACCGGCCCGGGGAGGAGGATATCGGCTTTATCTGCCGCCACGATCTCGCCGTCACGGGGCTCTGGGGCCGCTCGGAGTCCGCCCTCGAAGCGATCCGGCGGCGCGGCGTCCCGACGGCCTACGACGCCTCGGACGACCCGTTCGGGCGCATCGCGGCATCCGCCCTTCCCCACTCGACGCTCTTCTTCTTCTCGGACGCGGAGAGCGATGAGGACGAGATCCGGGACAAGCTGGCAAGGCTCCGCGCGCTCGGCCCGGACGTGGTCACAGCGACCCGGGGAGGCAGGGGAAGCATCTCGTTCGACGGCCGTGAATTTTATACCGAGGGCATCGTCCCGTGCGAGGTCGTGGACACCATGGGCGCGGGGGACAGCTACATCGCGGGCTTTCTCGTGGCATGGCTCGGCGGGCGTCCTCTGCCCGGCTGCATGAGAGCGGGGGCGGAAAACGCGGCGGTGACGATCGGTTACAGCGGCGCGTGGGAATGAGGCGGATCTGTTTTTTTCAAAAATATTGACTTTTTGTGAAAAATAGTGTATTATGATTCCGCGCGCAGCGGCAAACGCTTCCGACTTCCGACAACGAAAGCAACGAAAGGATTTTCCATGAACTACCGCGAATTCGGCAAAACCGGAGAGAAAATCTCCGCCCTCGGCTTCGGCTGCATGCGCTTCCCCGAAGTCGAAACCTCGGACGGGTCAGCCGTCGATCAGGACAAGGTCGATGAAATGATCTCCTGCGCCTACGAAAACGGCGTCAACTACTTCGACACGGCTCCCGGCTACTGCAGCGGACACAGCGAAGCCGCCCTGGGCAAGGCCGTGAAGGGATTCCGGGACAAGATCCTCATTTCGACGAAATGTCCGCTCGATAAGGGCATGGGGCGGGAGGGCTACCGGAGACTTCTCGAATCCAGCCTTACGCAGCTCGGCACCGACCGCATCGACTTCTACCACTTCTGGGGCATCAACCGCGCCGACTTCGACGACCTGATCCTCGGCGAAGGGCTGCTCGAGGAGGCGGCGAAGGCGAAGGAGGAAGGACTGATCCGGCACATCTCCTTCTCCTTCCACGACCATCCCTCGGCGATCAAACACATCGCGGACACGGCCGAGGCGCGCGGGATCCCGATGGAGTCCATGCTCTGCCAGTACAATCTGCTCGACCGCTCCAACGAGGAAATGATGAAATACGTCCACGAAAAGGGACTCGGGACGGTCGCCATGGGCCCGGTCGGCGGGGGACGGCTGGCGGCTCCCACGGATCTCTACGCGAAGCTGACCGGCAAGCCCTCGATCGCCACCTACGAGCTGGCCTTTAAGTTCTGCCTCGGCAATCCGGATCTCTGCTGCGCCCTCTCCGGGATGCAGACCCTCGACATGGTGAAGAAAAACGTGAAGGTCGCCTCCGACGACACGGCCTTCTCCGCCGAGGAGTGGGAACAGCTGGGCCGCGCGATGGAGGAAATCAAAAAATTCTCCGAGCTCTACTGCACCGGATGCCGCTACTGCCAGCCCTGCACGATGGACATCGACATCCCGCGGATCTTCGAGATGTACACCTACTGCAACGTCTACGGCCTCAAGGATCACGCGAAGGCCATGTGGCGGGACTATGTAGAGCACGGCGGCAAGACCTTCGACGACTGCATCGGCTGCGGCGCGTGCGAGGACAGATGCCCCCAGCACCTCGAGATCATCAAGAACCTCGAGATGGTCTGCGAGCTGCTGAAAGACTGACTGTTTTCTGAAACCGGAGGATCCATATGAAAACCTACATGTTCTGCAACGCGCACCTCGATCCTGTCTGGCTGTGGCAGTGGGAGAGCGGCATGAGCGAGGCGATCTCCACCTTCCGCTCGGCCTCCCGCCTCATCGACGAATACCCGGATTTCATCTTCAACCACAACGAATCGCTTCTCTACGAGTGGGTGGAGGAGCACGAACCGACCCTGTTCGAAAGGATCCGGGAGCAGGTGAAGGCGGGCCGCTGGAAGATCGTCGGCGGATGGTTCCTCCAGCCCGACTGCAACATCCCGGCGGGCGAATCCATCCTCCGGCAGATCCTCAGAGGGCGGATCTATTTCTACGACAAATTCGGCGAGGTCCCCGTGACGGCGGTGAACTTCGACTCCTTCGGTCACGCGCAGGGGCTTGTGCAGATTCTGACAAAATGCGGCTATAAGCACTACGTCAACATCCGCCCGGGCCGCGGGAACTACGACTTTCCGAACGAGGACTTCCGCTGGATCGGGTACGACGGATCCGAGATCCTCGTCCACCGCTCCGACAAGGGGTACAACTCCGTGCTCGGTCAGGCGGCGGAGGAGCTTGTCGGGAACGAGGAACGCCCCGGCTGGCTGAAACGGCACGAGGACGAGGCAAACGCGCTCTATCTATGGGGCGTGGGCAATCACGGCGGCGGACCGTCCCGGAAGGACCTCGACGACATCGCCGCGCTGAAAGCCTCGGGGGTCGATCTCGTCCACTCCACCCCGGACGAATACTTCAAGACGGTGGAGAAGGAGTCCCTTCCCGTCGTGAACCGCGGGCTGAACCACCTGATGGAGGGCTGCTACACCTCGATCATCCGGATCAAGCAGCTCCACCGGCGGCTCGAAAACGATCTTGTGATGACCGAGGCGATGGCCTCCCACGCCGCGCTCTGCGGACTGGCCGGCTACGACAGGGAAAAGCTCGACGACGCATGGCGGGATCTGCTCTTCTCCGAGTTCCACGATTCCCTGCCCGGATCCTGCATTCAGCCGGTGGAGGACGACGTGATCCGGATGCTCCATCACGGGCTCGAAATCACGAACAAGCTGAAATCGAAGTACTTCCTCGCCCTCTGCGCGGGACAGGAGCCGGTCGCCGACGGGGACACCGTGCCGATCCTGCTCTACAACCCGCATCCGTTCCCGTTTACCCAGCCCGTGGACGTGGAATTCCTCCTGCCGAGGCAGCTGTGGCACAAGGAGTTTTCCAATCCCATCGCGTACGCGGACGGCGTCAGAGTCCCCTGCCAGCAGGCGAAGGAATCCGGCAACTTCTACATGGACTGGTGCAAGCGGATCATCATCGAGCACCCCCTCGCGCCCTTCTCCGTCACGCGGTTCGACGTGAAATTCGAGACCCTTCCGACCCGTCCCGCGCCGACCGTGGGGCAGGAAAACAGAGAGCGGCTGGAAGGCCGTGACAGATGGGAGCGATGGGAGAAGCGCAATCTGCTCGTCGTACAGACCGACCGCGGACAGGTGACGGTCAACACCCGCACGGGGCTTGTCGATTCCTACGTCAGGGACGGCTTCGAATACCTTCAGCCGGGAGCCCTCTCCCTCGAGGTCTTCCAGGACGCGATCTCCTGCTGGGACGGGCATCCGAATCTGGATCTGCGCTATCCGGAGGGCCGCTTCACGCTCATGACCCCCGGCGAGGCGACCGATTTCTCCGGCGTCAAGGGGCAGATCGTCTCTCCCGTCCGCGCGGTCGAAGAGGGCGAGGTCGAAACGATCATCGAGGCGGACATGAAGTACGGCCATTCCCGCGCGCTCGTCCGCTATCTCATCGGCAAGCGCTCCGGCTCCCTCGACGCGGAGATCCGCGTTTTCTGGGCGGAGAACGAAAAGCGGCTCAAGCTGCGGATCCCAACGGTCTTCGAAGACGGGGAGCACTGGGGCATGACGATGTTCGGGCGGGAAAAACTGAGGCCCGGCAGCCGCGGCGAGGATACCTTCTCCCAGTACTGGCAGGCCGCCGCGGACAAGGAACACGCCCTGACCGTGCTGGACGACGGCGTCTACGGCTCGGACTGGCGGGACGGCGTCCTCCGGGTGACCCTGCTCCGCTCGGCGGGCTACGGATCGGGCCGGTCCGCGTGGGGAGAGCCCTTCCACGAGCCGATGTACCAGCAGCGGATGGATCAGGGCGAGCGGCGGTACCGGTTCCGTCTGACGGGCGGGGAGCGGGCCGAACGCTTCTCAAAGGTTGACCGCGAGGCGGCGATGTGGAACCGGATCCCCTACGGCTTCGCCCACTGTCCTCCGGGTACGGGAGAAAAGCCCGCGCCGCTCTGTGCGATAGACGCGGAAAACGTCGCGCTGTCCTGCTTCAAGCGGAGCGAACGGGAGGCGGGCGCATGGATCCTCCGGCTGTACGAGGCGCAGGGAATCGGAACGACGGCGAGAATCGACCTCCCCGCCGCCGGGATTTCCTTCGACGCGGCGTTCCGGCCTTTTGAACTCCGCACGTTCCGGCTCGCTGACAGCGTCGTGACCGAAACCGACCCGCTGGAGGGCGCGGTTCCGATCATAAACGAAGTAAACGGTTGATTCACAGAAAACCAAACCATAAAATCCCCCGGACGGAGGCGTCTCTGATTCGTTCAGAGAGCTCTGTCCGGGGGTTTTCGGATTCTGGCGGTTCGGCTGTTCGGAGGGTCAGTGATCCCGGTACGCCTCTTCGCGGAAGGCGTCCAGGGCGGCGAGAACGTTTTCCGGGGGCACGTCCTGAGGAACGGCGTGGGTCGGCGCAAGGATAAAGCCCCCGCCGGGACGCATGATCCGGGCGGTCTCACGGATGATCCGGCGCAGCTCTTCGGGCGTGCGGACCGGAAGATCCTTCTGCGTGGACACAGCGCCCCAGAACGCCAGCTTTCCGCCCCAGTCCCGCTTGAGGGAGGCGAGGTCGTAGATCTCCGGCTGGACGGTCTGGTAGCAGTCGAGCCCGATTTCGACGAGATCCGGGAAGACCTCGTGAATGTCGCCGCAGGAGTGCTGGATCACGAACTTCCCGTTTTTCTTCGCCCGGGCGTACAAAACCGCCAGACGGGGCTTCAGATATTCCCTCCACAGCTTCGGCCCCATGATCATGCCGCGCTGCTGGCCCCAGTCGTCGCCGAAATAGACCGCGTCGAAGGGATAGTCGTTCAAAATATCGACCACCCGGAGATTGAAGGCGAGGATCCGGTCGAGAAGGGCATGGGTGAACGCCGGCTCCGACGCCATATAGACGAGCGCGTCCTCCATCCCGGTGTAGCTCCACATCCGCTCGAACATCGAGAATCCGATCCCGGCGAAGCAGAACCGGTCCCCGCGCGAGGCGAGAAGGGCCTCGCATTCTTCCCGGATCCGGGCTTCGTTCAGAAACGGCTCGGGGTAGAGCGAGATATCCGCGTCGCCGATCAACGGGGAGTCGATCACGCCGATGTCCTTGTCCGCGCCGCTCCGGTTCCATGTCACGCCGAAGTCGTCCGTGAACCGCTCGGATCCCGGGATCCGCTCGGTCGGATACCCCCAGTACTGCGTATAGCAGAGGAATCCCCCGGTTTTATCGGCAAAATCCGGATCCCCCGTCGCGCGGACGATCTTTTCGTATTCCTGCGAGGTGAACTCCATGTGATACGGCAGGATCCCGCACTCCTCGTGCCGCAGGGCGCGGATCACCGCCTCACGTCTGGTCATGGTCATCGTCGTCCCCCTTCCGGATCGTTATTTCATGATGCCGTATTCTTCCCCGGACCGCCGGGCGGCTCAGAACTTGAGCGACCCGTCCGGATCCTGCCGCGCTTCGGTGAAGGTCAGCGTTCCGGCGTAGCCTTCGATCCTGTGGAAGCCCGTAAAGAGGATCCGGCCGTTCCAGAGGGCCATTTTCGGCACGCTTTCGCAGGGGATGTCCGGGTCCGCCGGGGTCCGCCATTCCGAGAAGGGCTTTTCTGAGATCCGGTACTGTCCGCGCCCGCGGTGGCTGAAAATCAGGTAATACCAGCCGTTCAGCGCGAAATAGTCCGAGCACTCCGGCTGATCCCCGTCCGGCGAGATATAGATCGGCTCCGTCTCTTCCCACGTCTTCCCGTCCCGTGAGATCAAATGCGCGAGGCATCCGCGGCCCGCGAGCTCCCCGGTCATGAGGGAGGTCGTGACGAACATGTGGAAACATCCGTCCTCCGCCCGGTCTTTAGACCGAACGATCTTCGGGTCCCTCGCGCTCGGGCCGTGATAGCGGTCGGAAAGTTCGATGCGGAACTGGGGATCGCGGCGGAATCGGTACCCGTCCTCCGACACGGAGCGCAGGATCGGCGCGGGAGCGTTGTCGATCTGCCGAACGGTGTAATAGAGGTAGTGCGTCCCGTCCGCCGTTTTGAGCCACGAGCCCGTGCAGATCGAGCCCTCCGACGGGTCGTCGATGGACACGGCGAGCGGATGCAGATCCCAGTTTTTGAAATCCCGGGTGGACATGTGGGCCCACTGATGCGCGCCCTTGTGCCACTTGCTCCGGTGATGGCGGCGGTCTTTGAGGTAGAGAACGTGATACCGCTCGACGCCGTCGGGATCCGTGTCCGTGTAGGGCATGCAGTCCCCCGCGAAAACGCCGGGATCGGAGGGCTTCCATCCCTCGGCGGGGTTTTCGCCGTTCTTCGAGAGGAGTTGTCCGATGATCCGCTCCGGGGCGTCGTTCGCCGAGATGCCGCAGTCGGTATGAAAGTCCGGCGCGCGGAGGGGAAGATTCGCCCGGTCGTCCGCCGCGGGATCGCAAGTCGGGACAAGTCCGGCGGCAATCAGGCGGGGAGCGGGGACGTCGTCGAGGGCGAGCGGTCCGTCCGGCCATTCCTCGTCGCACAGCCTCCCGTCCGCCCAGAGCTCGATCCGCCACGGATGGATCAGCAGAGCGGCGGCAGCTCCCGGACGAACGCCGTGGGCGCACAGGGTCAGCGGCTCTTCATGCGCCCCCGACGCGGACCAGACGCGGATGCGCTCCGAAAATCCGTCCTCATACCGCCGCGCTTCCAGAGTCAGGGCACATTCTCCCCCGGGCGCGGATACCGACGCGTTCACGGGGATCGTAAAGCGGAAGAGGTTCATGGGCTGCTCCTTTCTTCATTCTGCGTTGTCTTCTGTTCTTTCCGTCACGCGGAAGTCTCACATCACGGGAGCGTCTCGGCCGGTCCGTGGGCGTAGTGGATCCGGCGGGGCTTCGGACGGTGGGAGAGGATCGTCTCCCAATCCCGGCGGACAGGCGCGTCCTCCCCGTAAGCCGAAAGGTATGTCCTCCGCTCCAGATCCCCCGCGAAGCAGTCCCCGTCGTCCATGAGGATCGAAACGCTGTCCGGACTGTGGCTCGGCGTGGGAACGATCTCCCCGCGCAGGCCCAGCTCCCCGAGAAATGCCCTGCTCTCTCCGAAGGGCAGGATCAGGGCTTCGCTCTCCCGGATCGGCTCCCACACGCGGCGGGATCGCGGATCCTTCGCAAAAATGCCGTCAGAGGCGTGTACCGCGTCCTTCTGCGTCTCGGTCAGCACAAGCCGGACGCCCTGCTTCATCAGATCGGGGATCAGGCCGATGTGGTCGGGATGAAAGTGGGTGGCGAGAACGAAGCGGATATCCCGAACCTCCGCGCCCGCTTTCCCAAGCGATCTGTAAAACGCGAGCAGCGTTCCGGCCCAGTCGGTGTCGATGAGGAGGAATCCGCCTCCCGTCTTGCCGCAGGGCCGCTCTCCCAGCAGGAAGGTGTTCGTGTTTCCGTAAATCAGGGGGATCACAACGGCCTCCGTCCTCCCGTCATTCGCTCTCCGCGCTCCGCTCATACTCAGGCTCAGGCTCAGGCACGGGCTCCTTCGGCTCCTTCAGCTCCTTTGGCTGCTGCCCGGGCTTTCCGAAGGTCACCGAAATCGTGGTTCCGACGCCGACCTCGCTGTCCAGAGCGATCGTCGCCCCGTGGAGCATCGCGCCGTGCTTGACGATGGACAGGCCGAGACCCGTCCCGCCGATCTCCCGGGAATGGCTCTTGTCCACCCGATAGAACCGCTCGAAGACCCGGTTCCGGTGGGCGTAGGGAATGCCGATCCCCGTGTCGCGGACCGTCAGGACCACGCCTTCCGGGCGGTCTTCCACGCTCACCGTGACCTCGCCCCCCGGCTTGTTGTACTTGACCGCGTTGTCGCAGAGATTGAAGATCATCTCCGAGAGCACCCGCCGCACGCCCCGGATCTCGACCCGCTCTCCGTTTCCGGCGAAGGTCAGGACGATGTTCTCCTTTTCCGCGGCGGGACGGACGGAATCCAGCGCGTCCCGGGCGGCCTCGCATAGATCGACCGTCTCCCACTCCGACTCATCCCCGCTCCCCTGCTCGTCGAGCTTCGAGAGCTTGATGATGTCCTCGATCAGGGCGATCATCCGGCGGGACTCGCGGTAGATATCCCCGGCGAACTCCGCCGTCTTTTCCTCCGGGACCATCCCGCGCATGAGAAGCTCCGCGAAGCCGGAAATCGACGTCAGCGGGGTTTTCAGCTCGTGGGACACGTTCGCCGAGAATTCCCGTCTCAGCCGCTCCCGCTGTTCCCGCTCCGTCACGTCGAGGGTGAGGATCACCGCCCCGGACAGCCGCCCGCCGGAGGAAACCGGATTTGCGATCAGCTGAACCGCGCGCAGGGCGTCGTCGTCTGAGAGCAGGATCTCCGACCGCTTCCCCTCCAGCGCGTCAAAGGCCGCCGCCTTCGCCGGGGAGGGAGCGTGATCGTCAAAGCTCTCCCCCGCCGTACATCCGGGCATGAGGGAGGCCGCCGCCTGATTCGCGCTCAGCACCGTGCCGTTCCGGTCCAGCAGGAGAAAGCCCTCTTTCATGGAGTCCGTGAGCGCGGAGAACTCCTTCTGACGGCGTCCCAGTTCCTCCTCCCGCTCCCGGATGGTCAGATTCTGCTCCTCGATCCGGCTCACAAGCGGCGCGAGCTCCGGGTAGGTTTTCTCCGCCTCCGGGGCATCGAGGTCGATGGCGTTCACCGGGGCGAGGATCTGCTTTGCCGTCCGGAACGCCAGCGCCGCGGACACGAACAGCACGAGCACCGCCATCCAGAGGACCGGAGAGACCGTCACAAGCGCGTACCGCACCGCTCCGAGGGCACGGGACAGCCGCACCACCGTTCCGTCTTCGCAGCGGACGGCGCAGTACATGGTGGATGCCCCCGTGGATTCAGACCGCCGGATCACCCAGCCCTCTCCCTCCGCCAGCGCGTCCCGGACCTCGGGAAGCCCGCTCTGATTTCCGCTCTCGTCCCCGGGCCCGGAGTCGTAGAGCACCTCTCCGTCCGCGCCGATCCATGTGATCCGGCAGTCGCTCTCCAGCGTTTCGAGATACTCCCGGCCCGCGTGGGCGATTCCGTTCGCGGCGCAGACGGCCTCCTGCCTGAGCGCGGCGCGGGTCTCGTCCTTCGTCTGCGTGTACTGCAGGCCGAAGAAGACCACCGCGCAGAGCAGAAGCACGGACAGGCCGACAAGCAGCGTGTGAAAAAAGATCTTCCGTGTCATAGTTCTCCTCCCCGCATCCGGTATCCGACGCCGCGGACCGTTTCGATCAGTCCCCCCGCCTCGCCCAGCTTCGCGCGGAGCGTGCGGATATGGACGTCGAGCGTCCGGTTTTCCGGCTCGGATTCCAGTCCCCACACCCGGTCCATCAGAACGGAACGGGTCAGCACCCTGCCCCTGTTCTCCGCGAGCAGGCAGAGCAGGGCGAATTCTTTATACGTCAGGGACACGTCCGCCCCGCCCACCCGGATCTCGTGCCGCGCGGGACAGAGGAACAGCGGGCCGAGCCGGTATTCCTTCGACGCGTCCCCGGGATCGGTCCTGCGGAGAAGCGCGCGCACTCTCGCCGCCAGCTCCATCATGCCGAAGGGCTTGGTGACGTAATCGTCCGCCCCGGAATCCAATCCCTCCACGCGGTCGAACTCCGAGTTCTTCGCCGTCAGCATGATCACGGGCAGGCGGGCGGTCCTCGGGTCGGCGCGGAGGCTTTTCAGAATGGAGATCCCGTCCTCGCCGGGGAGCATGATGTCGAGCAGAAGCAGCTCGGGCGTCCGCCGCTTCATCGCCTCCCGGAAGGCCTCCGGAGTGCCGAAGCCCTCCGCCTCCATCCCCTGCGAGCCGAGCGCGTAGATCACCAGCTTGCGGATGCTTTCGTCGTCTTCGAGAAGAAAAATCATGGGTTCGCCGCCCTTCTGTCGGATCTTGTCCCTATCATAGCACAAAAAAATCCCCTCTGTAAACAGAGACGCGGAGATTTAACGTATTTTTTACACAGCCCGTGCGGCTGATTTAACGCGGAAGGGGTAAAATGACAACGAATTCAATTATCAAAGAGCCTAAAGGAGTGAGAAGGCTTTGTCGGCATCGCAGATCATGAGTTTATTCAGCGGGATCGCGCTCTTCCTCTTCGGAATGAGCGTCATGGGGGACGGCCTGAAAAAAGTGGCGGGCAGCCGTCTGGAACTGATCCTGTACCGCCTTTCGGGAACGCCGCTCAAGGGGGTCCTGCTCGGATGCGGCGTGACGGCCGTGATCCAGTCCTCCTGCGCGACCTCGGTCATGACGGTCGGATTCGTCAACTCCGGCATGATGAAGGTGAAGCAGGCGGTGAGCGTCATCCTCGGCGCGATCCTCGGCACGTCGGTCACGGGCTGGGTCATCTGTCTGAGCTATATCGGCGGGGAGGGGATCGGCGCGATCTTTTCCACGGCGACCCTGACCGCGGTGACGGCGGTGGTCGGGATCCTGCTCCGGATGTTCTCGAAGAAGCCGGTCCTGTCCCAGGTGGGCGGGATCATGATGGGATTTGCCGTGTTGATGTTCGGCATGAGCACCATGAGCGGCTCGGTGAGCTCGCTCGGAAAAGCGGAGTGGTTCCGCGGATTTCTGGTCTCCCTGTCCCATCCGGTCACGGGCATCCTCGTCGGCACGGTCTTCACGGCGGTGCTTCAGTCGGCGTCCGCGGCGGTCGGTATCGTGCAGGCCCTGTCCGCGACGGGAGCCATGACCTTTGAAACCGCGCTTCCCCTGCTCATGGGCATTGCGATCGGCGCGTCCGCTCCCGTCCTGCTCTCTGCCATCGGCGCGAACACCGAAGGAAAACGGGCCGCGCTCGTCTATCCCGTGGCGGGATGCGTCAGCGCTCTGGCGGCTGCGGCGGTCTTCTATATCGCCCACGCGATCTTCCGCTTCCCGTTCCTCGGCGCGGTCATGGATCCCGTCCGGATCGCGGCGGTGAACAGCATCCTCCGGTTCGCCATGGTCGCCCTGCTCTTCCCGTTCTCGGACGTTCTGGAATCCCTCGTGAACCTGCTCGTCCCCGGCAAAAAGACGGAGGAGGATCCCGGCGTGCGCCTCGAGGACCGCTTCATCGGCCACCCGTCCATCGCCATAGAGCAGAGCCGCCTGACGGTCAACGCGATGGCGGACGAGGCGGAAAACGCGCTCGCGGAGGCGATGAATCTTCTGACGACGTTCAGCGACGACGGATTCCGGAAAGTCGAGGAACGGGAGGGCAAGGTGGACCGGTACGAAGACGCGCTCGGATCGTACCTCGTCAAGCTGACCGGCCACGATCTGACGAAACGGCAGAATCAGGACGTCTCGTCCATTCTTCACACGCTCTCGGATTTCGAACGGATCTCCGACCACGCCCTGAACATCGCGCAAAGCGCGCAGGAGCTTCACGAGAAGAAAATCGTCTTCTCCGAGGAAGCCCGGCATGAGCTGGACGTGATCCGGCGGGCGGTCGCGGAAATCGTCCGGCTGGCGTTCTCGGCGTTCACCGAGGACAATACGGTCGCCGCCGCGCGGGTGGAGCCGCTCGAGGAGTGGATCGACAACCTGTGCGACGAATTGAAGACGCACCATGTGGAACGGCTGCAGAAGGGACTCTGCACGATCCATCAGGGATTCGTGTTCAACGATCTTCTGACCGACTTCGAGCGGATCTCCGACCACTGCTCCAACATCGCGGTCGCCATGATCGAGCTGGAGGAGGACGTGTTCGACACCCACGAATACCTGAATCAGGTCAAGGAAAAACGCTCCGCGGACTTCGAGCGCGTGTTTGAGGACTATCAGGCGCGGTTTTCGCTGTAATACGCTCAAGATCGGAGGGATCGATATGGCGGAACAGTTTCTCACGCTCATGGCGGATCTGGACGGCGGATCGCAGGAGCGCATGGCCTCGTGGTACGAAGCGCTGAACCGGGCCGGATTCACGGGGACGCAGACGCCGGGCCTGCCGTACCACATCAGCCTCGCGTCGTTTCCGCTGAACGAAGAGGATTCCGCCGCGCAGCTCATGGAGAAAGCCGCGCGGGAATTCGATCCGATCCCGGTTCACATCAGCCATATCGGGATCTTCTCCCCGGGGAAGGTTCTGTTCGGCGCGCCGGAGAAGACCGCGGAGCTCCTCGCGCTGCACGGCTTCTGCGAGCCGCATCCGAGCCCGGACCGCCCGTGGACGCCCCACGTCACCCTTCTGATCGACGAGCCGGAGGCCGTATGCGCCGCGGTTCCGCATCTGCTCCGGACGTTCTCGCCCTTTGTCGGGACCATCGAGCGGTTACACCTCTGCGCCTTCTGGCCGACGCGGGAGATCGGAGCGGAACGGCTCGCGCGAAGACAGGGGTGAACCCGGAAGGATCCTTCATCATCACAACTTCATCATCGCGGGCGGCTCTTTTCGGGGGCTGTCCGCTTTTTTCTGTCTTCCGGGGCGGGCATTTTTCCGAAAAGGACTGGAAATGCGGGCGGGGATCCTGTATAATGGAGAAAACGCGAAGGCGAAAGGACGCTTGTCATGACGCATCTTGAAGAATTGCAGAAAAACTTCATCAACCTCCGCATGGGGACGTTCATCCACTGGAACAGCGCGGCGGTTCAGTTCAACACCGGGGACGTGGAGGACTGGGAGTTCATGCGCGAAAACGGGAACGAGCCGCGGAGATACCCCTTTGACGAAAAGGACTGGAATCCGGCGAAGCTCGACTGTAAGCAGTGGGCCGAGACCGCAAAGGCCGGGGGATGCCGGTTCGCCGCCTACACCGCGAAGCACCACGAGGGCTTCTGCACATGGCCGACGGAGTACTCCGAGCACTGTGTCCGCAACGCCGCGAACAAAACGGACGTGGTGAAGGAATACCTGACGGCGTTCCGGGAGGCGGGGATTGTCGCGGGGCTGTATTTCTCGATCCTCGATCTGACGGCGGGCTTCGGGCGGCGCAGCTGCACGCCGGAGCAGGTCGCCGCGGTGAAGGGGCAGATCACGGAGCTTCTCACGAACTACGGCGAGATCCCCTTCATCATGTTCGACGGGTGGGGATCCCCGTGGGGCGGGCCGTCCTACGAAGCCCTGCCGTTCGAGGAGATCGACGGGCTCGTGAAGTCCCTGCAGCCGGACTGCCTCTCCCTCTGCATCGGGTGGACGAAGGACATCGAGCACTCGGATATCTGCTTCTACGAGGGCGGCGCGGGGCAGAAGCTGGAAGGGGAATTCTCCGGCCCCGGGATCCTCTGCCAGAAGATGACCGGAACGTGGTTCTGGCGGGCGACGGATCCCGAAACGCCTCCCCGGTCCGCGGACTGGATCGTGGGGCTGGCGGAGGACTGCTTCTCGAAGAACGTGAACTTCATGAACAACATCAGCCCCCGGGCGGACGGATCGGTGGACGGCAATCTCCGCGCCGCCTTCGCCGAGGTAGGAAAAAAGCTCGTCCTCCCCGCGCCCATCGACGAGCTTCCCGCCGGATGGATGCGGAGAGGATGAGCGGCTGAGCATGGAAAAGGACTGCGCTCCCGGTTTTCACGCCGATGTGCGCAGTCTTTTTTTCTTTCGGGCGGGAGTTCACACCAAAATCTCATAATAGTCCACGTCGAGGACGATGCCGAACTTCCACCCGGCCTCCTTCAGCGTCCCGACGTGGCGGAATCCGAATTTCTCATGCAGATTCCGGCTGGCGGTGTTGCTCGACGTGATGATCGAGACGACTGCGCGGAGGGTGGGATCCTCCCTCGCCCGGCGCAGGATAAACGCCATGAGCCGGCTTGCCGCGCCCTGCCCCCGATACGGTTTTGCGACGTAGACGGACAGCTCGGCGCACCTGTCGTACCCGCCCCGCCACGAAAACCGGGAGAGCGAAACGTATCCGACTACCGTTCCGTCCGATACGCCGACGTAAACGCACCGGTTTCCCTCCCCGTGTTCCGCGAGCCACGAGAGGCCCTCCTCCCTGCTCATCGGCTCGAGGGCGAGGGTGGCGATCCCGTTTTTTACCTCTTCGTTGTAAATCGCAAGGATCCCGTCCAGATCCGCGGGCTCCGCTTTTCTGATCTCCGGATCGATCAACTCCGTTCACCTCTTTTCGTTCCGCATCCGCTTTTTCACTCTATTATACCATGGAACCGCGCCGCATGCAAGACCCGGAGGGAGACGGGGCGCGGCCTTTTTCGGATGCGCGCGGATCTGTTGACAAAGCGGGCTTGACAAAGCCCTCCGGCCGCGGTATAATCAAATTGGATAAAAATTCACCCGTCCGTTCCGCATTCCCCGGCACCCCGTCCGGGGGATCTCATAAAGGAGGTACTGTCATGAAGAAAATCCTTTTCATCGTCCTGCTGCTGTGTACGGTCTTCATCCTGTGCCCGGCGCAGAGCTTCGCAGCGGAGGTCGCCGCCGAAATTGATTTCGCGGCCCCGGAGGCCCCCTCCCCGGAGGCGGCCGTTCTGCCGGAAGCCGTTCCGGAAGCCGGGGAAAAGCCTATGGCGCTCCCGCCGAGGGCTGACGGGATCAACGCCGCGTCGGTCGAATATGTCTGGATCAATATTTCGGAGCCCACCATCGGCGGGGAGCCGGACTATACGCCCGAGTACGGCGCATCCTCAAAAGTCCATTCCTATTCCGATTCCTATTCCAGCCTCTATTACAAAAACGACGTCAGCTGGTATGACGAGACGGACGGGAGATCCCTGGAACCGGACAAGGACACCTTTATCCAATGGCACGAATACACGGTCATCATCTACGTCACGGCGAAAAAGGGGTACGAGTACGTCGACGCAACCTACGCATACGTCAACGGGGCCAAGGTCGAGTGCACGCTTTACGGCGACCAGCTGAAAGTCCGCTACACCTTCCCGCCGGCGGGCATCATCCCCGAAGCGACGATCCTCTGGATCAAGCCGCCCATCGCGGGCAATACGCCGGATTACGAGCCTACGGTGACCGGCGGCGAGCGGTATTATCTGGCGGATTACAGCTCCGGAAACACCTTTAAGAACGATATCGTATGGCGGGATGCTACGACGAACAAAAATATCGCCGTGACGGATACGTTCATCGCGGGCCATCAGTATGAGATCACGGTCTATTACACGGCGAAGAAAGGATATGCGTTCACCGAGGAGACGACCGGACGCATCTCCCCGAGCGGCGGCCGCTATTTCTCAAATTCTTTTGAGGCGAAAACCGGGATGTACCTGGACCAGCTGCGCATCAGCTACACCTTCCCGGAGACCCCGAAGCCGATCCCCGCGGTCTCGCTCACCTGCGCCCCTCCGATGCTCGGAGCGCACCCGGACTACAATCCCAGGCTGCCCGCGGACGCCAATTACGAAATATGCGATTACAACACCTCGGAGTACACCCACGGCGTCTGGTGGTACGACATGCAGACGAAGAAGGTCCTGTCCGCCTCGGATACGTTTGACGACCCGGACCATGAATACCGGATCGCGGTCTGGATCAGGCCGAAGGACGGCTACGCGATCGACGGCCCCGGCACGATCAACGGGATCGAAGCGGCTCATTCAGGCTACTCGGGTTATCCGAAAGGGGAGATCCTGTACTGCGTCAGCTATTACGGGACGATGAAGGAGATCAATTCCGTCTCCGCGACGATCACCCCGCCGAAGGCCGGGGCGAAGCCGGACTATAATCCCGTACTGCCGAACGGTGCGAAGTACTATTCCGCGAACGTATCCGACAGTGATACTTACAACGACGTTTCCTGGTATGACACGGCGAAATATGCCTTTCTCACGCCCGGTTCCGACAAGTTCGCCGCGGGCAAGGTTTATCGGGTGATCGTTTTCCTGACGGCAAAGGACGGGTATGTATTCAGCGAAACCGTCTCCGCCACGGTCAACGGCAAGGCGGCGTCGGAGTGCAAGATCGTCGACGGAAAGCTCCGGGTCAAGTACACCTTCCCGGCCGCGCCGGAGCTAATCACCGCCGTTTCCCTGACGATCACCCCGCCGAAGACCGGGGCGAAGCCGGACATGAACCCGAAGCTGCCCTCCGGCGCGAAGTATGAGCTGGAAAATCCCTTCGATGCTTCCGACCCTGCCGTTATTTGGAGTGACAGATCAGACGGCAGCAAAGAAATGGATCCTCAAAAGGACACCTTCATAGCGGGACATTCTTATCTGCTCACTATCTGGCTTGTGCCGGACGAGGGGTATATGTTCGCTGAGGGAGCGTCGCCGTGGAACAACGGCGTCAAGGTGTCTCTCAACGGCGAGGATACCGGATCCTTCCGATTCGACACTCCCCATGGACTGCTGATCAGTTTCTCCTTCCCGGCTCCGGGCGACGTGAACAACGACGCCAAGGTGAACCGCCTCGATTACGTCATCCTCTCCCGCTATCTCGCCGGATGGCCCGGGTACGCGTCGAAGATCACCGACATGTCCTTGGCCGAGCTTGACGGCAAGCCCGGCATCACCGCCGCCGACCGCCGGATCCTCGGAAGGATCGTCGCCGGGAAGGGCTGAACGGGGCCCGCGCGGGTGAACGGATAAACGGATGAACCGAATCACGGACAAAAGGCTGTCGCCGACCGCATTCCGACGGGGCGCGGCCTTTTTCCTTTGTCCGGCTGTCCGGTTTTCCGGGAAGATGTGAATGAAGTGTAAATTCCATACTTGGTATGAAAATCATATTGACTATGAATCCGGAATGTGCTATAATCCCGATGCTGAACGAAAGAAAGGGGGCGCGGACCGTGAATCCTGCGGGAAACGGAGAAAAATGCGAGGCTGTCTGCCCCTGCGGCCCGGACTGCCCGGTCGGCGAAGCCCTCGGCGTCATCGGCGGACGGTGGAAGCTCCGGATCATCTGCGCGCTCTATGTGGACGGCACGCAGCGGTATAACGACCTCCTCAAAAAGACGGGCGGCATCACCGGGGCCATGCTCTCCTGCTCCCTCAAGGATCTCGAGGCGGACGGCATCGTCACCCGGAAACAGTACGAAGAGATCCCGCCCCGGGTCGAATACGCCCTGACCGACCACGGACGCGCCCTCTGGCCCATCCTGCACAGCCTCGCGCGCTGGGCGAAGGGAGAGGAAGCGGATCCGGCGCCGAACGAATAATCATGCAAATTTACAGGCGGAAGAGCCGAACCCTCCTCCGCGGAAAGGAACCTATCATGAAAGTTACCCTTGAGACCGTGATCGGAGATATCGTGGACTGCGACGAGAACACCGCGGACATTTTCCTCGAATCCGGCATGCACTGCATCACCTGCCCCGTGTCCCGCATGGAGACCGTGGAAGAGGCGGCCATGGTTCACGGCGTCGATGCCGAAGAGCTGGTCGGCAAGCTGAACGCGTACTTCGAGAAAAAGGCCAAGGAATGATCCCGCACCCCCGGAAAGGGCAGGCAAAACGCCTGCTTTTTCTTTTTCCCCCGGATCCGGGAATCGGAAGGCGGAAGCCGTGGACACTCCCCGGCCTGTCGGATAGAGTAAAAAATGGATCGTTCCCGCGAAAAAATCTTCTCGGTTGGCCTCAATTGTCTGCTGTACGAGATTAAGCGAAGCGGACGCGGATTTCCATAGATTTTCTATTAAATGATTATTCACATTTTTGCGAGATTTCGTTGACAACCGCGTGATTTGGTGGTATAATACCCGTGTGGTGTGCAACCGCGGCAGATTTGAGAAAATCGGCTGCACATACTCAAATCATTTTTTTCCAAAAGGAGAAAGGCTATGAAAAAGATCACGGCTTTGCTTGTGGCCTGCTTCATGATCGTCACCCTCGCGGTTGCCGTTTCGGCATACTGGGAGCCGGAAGAGGCGTTCCTTGAAGTCAAGTTCACGATTGGCAAGCAGACGACCGCCTGGAATCCCGACGGTCAGATCTCCGATGGCGAGTATTACAAGGTGGACATCGATCCCACCTGGATTTCCTACGCCATCAACGATACCGACACGGATGCAGGTCTCGAGTACGCGAAAGCGACTCACCCGGAACTCTACATGTCCTGGGACGAGAACTACATCTACACCGCGACCCGCTACGAAGTGACCAAGGGTCACGAGAACCTCTGGG
>SVQK01000036.1 GCA_015065385.1 Oscillospiraceae bacterium
CCGGGCGGCACGGGGGACCATCTCATGGCCGATCAAGCTTCGCTCCGCGAACTTGGGCCCCCTGTGCGGGTCCCTTGGCTATATGGCATAAGGCGACAGCTCGTCTTTGTATCCGAATTCGATTTCGCATCCCACTGTCCTCGCGCGGTCTTTGACTGTACAGTCGGAGGTCAAAGAGCTTCAGTCGCGCATGACACAGGGGGGCTTTGGACAGTGAAACATAAAGACAGCTGCGCGAATTCAATTTGTGCAGAAATGGGTAAACCCATCTTTCAAGTTCAGCATCCTTTTTATGCGCGTTTCGATCGCTGTTTGCGGCGCGTCAGCATAGCAAACCAAAAAACTCCGTTTTTGACGGAGTTTTTTGCATGTTTCAGCTTCACAAACATAGTTCGCGCGAGGACAGTGGGATATCCGATCAGATTCGGATACAGGAGCGAGCTGTTGCCTTATGCCATATGGCCAAGGGGGACCCTCGGGAGGGGCACCCAAGTTCGCGGAGCGAAGCTTGATCGGCCATGAGATGGTGTCCCTCCCGACGCCTCCCGCGCGTAGCGGGATATAATCTGAAACCCGTAGGGTTTCTTTCCTCTCCCCTCGAAGAGGGTTAATCCAATCCGCAAATGCGGAGCATTTGCAACTCCTCCGCCGACAGGTCAGGAGTGACCTGTCGGGCTGATATAGAATAGCCGGTTCTGACGCAGTCGGGATCCAAAATCCGCAAATGCGGAGCATTTGCGACTCCTCCGCCGACAGGTCAGGAATGACCTGTCGGGCTGATTTAGAATAGACGGTTCCGACGCAGTCGGAGATCCGGTGGGATCGGGAACCCGCGGGGTTACCGGTCTTCCCGGAAGTACGGGAGCCCGAGACTGGCCGGGGGCTGGGATTCGCGCCTGCGGCGGAGGCTGACTGCCACCAGCACCACGATTGTCACGAGGTACGGCAGCATCTGATAGAGGCTCGCCGTCCGCTCGGTGTTCGTCGCGCCGAGGAGCTTCGGGAGGAAGTTGTACAGCCAGTACAGCGTGCCGAAGAGATACGCGCCCCAGATCGCGTTCAGCGGCCTCCACGTCGTGAAGATGACCAGCGCGACCGCCAGCCAGCCGAGCGCCGCGATTTCGTCCGTCGTCGCCCAGATGCCGTCGTTGTAGGTGACCACATAGTAGAGGCCGCCCATGCCGGAGACACCCGCGCCGATGACCGTGGCGAGATACTTGTGCCGCGTCACGTTCACGCCCGCCGCGTCCGCCGTCGCCGGATTCTCCCCGACCGCGCGCAGATTCAGGCCCGAGCGCGTCTTCGAAATGTAGAGGTGCATGAGGATCGCGGTCACGATGGCCAGATAGACCAGCAGGTCGTACGAGAAGAAGATCTGCCCGACGATCCCGAGCCGGTCCGAAAGGAAGGGGATCTTCGTCTTGAACGCCGCGTTCGCAAAGCCCGCCTTCGCGTACACGCCCGGGAACATGAACGTGCACATGAAGTTCGCCACGCCCGTCCCGAAGGTCGTCAGCGCGAGGCCCGTCACGTTCTGGTTCGCCCGGAGCGTGATCGTCAGGAAGCTGTAGATCAGCCCGCCGAGCGCCGCCGCCAGAAACGCGAACACCATCCCGAGCAGCACGCAGACCACCGCGGACGGGTTCGGATGGTTCTTTTCGTAGGTGAAGACGGAGGCGAACCCCGCGAACGCGCCGAGGTACATGATGCCCGGAACGCCGAGGTTCAGGTTGCCGGACTTCTCCGTCAGGATCTCTCCGAGGGAGCCGTACATGATGACCGTGCCGAACTGGATCGAGCGCGTCAGCCACGCCAGAAGGTTTTCCTGAATCATTTGTCCGCGCCCCCTTTCTCAGCGTGCTCCGCGCGATGGCGGAAGATCAGCCTGTACTGGAGGAAGAACTCGCTCCCCAGAATAAAGAACAGGATGATGCCGGAGATGATCCCGGCAATGTATTCGTTCAGCCCGTAGGTCGAGGCGATCTCCCGCGCGCCCTTCTCGAGGAAGACTAAAAGGAAGGAGATCAGGGTCATGTAGATCGTGTTGAACTTCGCCAGCCACGCGACGATGATCGCCGTGAAGCCGTTGCCGCCCGCCGTGTTCGTCGCGATCGTGTGCTTGTCCCCCGCAACGAGGATCAGCCCGCAGAGGCCGCATAACGCGCCGGAGATCAGCATCGTGCGGATCGTGACCTTCTTCACGTTGATGCCCGCGTATTTCGCCGTGCGCTCGCTCTCGCCGACGACCGCGATCTCGTAGCCGTGCTTCGTGTATTTGAGGTAAATGTACATCGCAACGGTCAGCGCCGCCACGATGAAGATGTTCAGGGTGAAGTTGTAGCCGAAGATGTTCGGGAACCAGCCCGCCTTGTTGATCGAGCCGACGGACGCCCGCTCGCCGCGCATGATGTTGACCGCGTAAGCCACGATCTGAATGGCGACGTAGTTCATCATCAGCGTGAAGAGCGTCTCGTTCGTGTTCCAGTTCGCCTTGAAGAACGCCGGGATGAAGCCCCAGACCGCGCCCGCCAGAATGCTCGTCACGATCATCACGAGGAAGAGCGCGGAGGTCGGGATCCGGTCGCCGAGGAAGATCATGCACATCGCCGTGGCGAATCCGCCCATCAGCACCTGACCCTCCGCGCCGATGTTCCAGAAGCGCATCCGGAAGGCCGGGGCCAGCGCGACGCCGATGCAGAGCAGGGACGTCAGATCGCGCAAGAGCTGCATGAACAGCATCGGAGCCGAGAAGGAGGCCGCGAAGATCCGCGCGTAGACCGCGAACGGATTGAGCTTCGTCACAAGGACGATGAAGAAGGCGTCGATCACAAGCGCGAGAAGAATGGCGGCGGCCCGGGTCACGATCTTCGTCTTCACGGAGACCGCGTTCCGGCGCGCGATGCGGAAGAGAGGCTCCGCGTGGGTTTTACGGACTTCGGGTGCGGTCATGGTCAGCCCTCCTTTCCGCCGTCGCCGCGGCTGTTGTCGTCATGGCTGTTCAGCTTCGTCATGAGCAGGCCAATCCCTTCCTTCGTGGCCTCCCGCCCGTTCACAAGGCCCGTGATCTGCCCGGCGCACAGGACCAGGATCCGGTCGCACAGGTCGATCAGCACGTCGAGATCCTCGCCCACATACAGGACGGCCACGCCCTTTTTCTTCTGCTCGTTCAGAAGGCGGTAGATCTGGTACGACGTCCCGATATCCAGTCCGCGCACCGCGTAGGCCGTCATGAGCACCTCGGGAGCCGCCGCGATCTCACGCCCGACGAGCACCTTCTGCACGTTTCCGCCCGACAGTCGGCGCACCGGCGTGGAGACGGAGGGCGTCACCACCGCGAGATCCTCCTTCACGTCCTCCGCCAGTTTCTTTGGGGCCTGCGTGTCGGTGAAGAAGGACTTGCCCTTTTCGTAGGACTTGAGCATCATGTTTTCCGTCATGCCCATCGAACCGACCAGCCCCATCCCGAGGCGGTCCTCCGGCACGAACGACAGGTGGATGCCGAGCTCCTTGATCTGCCGCGGCGTCAGCCCGACCAGCTCGGAGTCCGCGCCGCCGCTCGAGGGATAGAACGTCACGGACGAGCCCTCGGCGGGAATCTGAAGCCCCGCGATCGCCTCGAGAAGCTCCTTCTGCCCGCATCCGGAAATGCCCGCCACGCCGAGGATCTCCCCGCCGTACACGTCGAACGTCGCGTCCTTCAGGGTGGGAAGCCCCTCGGGACCGATGACCGTCAGATGCTTCACCGCCAGCCGCAGCTTTCTCCCGACCGGCTCCGGACGCTCGATGTCGAGGGCGACCTTCTTTCCGACCATCATTTCGGTCAGCGTCAGCTCGTCCGCGTCCGATGTGGCGATGTCGCCGATGTATTCGCCCTTGCGCAGGATCACGACCCGGTCGGAGATTTCGAGGACTTCGTGCAGCTTGTGCGTGATGATCACGACCGCGCAGCCGTCCTTCTTCATCTCCCGCATCACGCCGAAGAGCTTTTCGGTCTCCTGGGGCGTCAGCACCGCGGTCGGCTCGTCGAGGATCAGAATGTCCGCGCCCCGGTAGAGCACCTTCACGATCTCGAGCGTCTGCTTCTGGGAGACCGTCATTTCGTAGACCTTCTGATCCGGCTCGATATCGAACCCGTACCGGTCGCAGATCTGGCGGATCCGCTTCGAGACCGCCTTCATGTCGAGCCGCTTTCCCTCGCCGGATTCCTCGGGAGGGAGCCCGAGCACGATGTTCTCCGCCGCCGTGAACACGTCCACCAGCTTGAAGTGCTGATGGATCATCCCGATCCCGAGGGAGAACGCGTCCTTCGGCGAGGCGATGGTCACTTCCTCCCCGTCCACGAAGATCCGCCCCTCGTCCGGGAAGTAAATGCCGGACATGATGTTCATCAGCGTCGTTTTTCCGCTGCCGTTTTCGCCCAGAACCGAGAGGATCTCTCCCCGCCGGATGGACATGGACACATTCCGGTTCGCCTGGATCGTCCCGAAGGATTTGGAGATCCCCTCGAGCCGGATCGCGTCCGGTTTCCGGCCGGTATCCGTTTTAGCCTTTTCTGCCATAGTACAACCTTTCGGAAAGGTGAAAATTCAGAATCCGACTTCCGCCGGATCCGGTTGATTCCCGATTGCATCGGAAACACTTTATCAGCTCGAAGGGTCATTCCTGACCCTTCGGCGGAGGAGTTGCAAATGCTCCGCATTTGCAGATTTTGAATCCCGATTGCATCGGGACCGGCTTTCCATATCAGCTCGAAGGGTCATTCCTGACCCTTCGGCGGAGGATGTGCAAACGCTTCGCATTTGCGGATTGGATTAACCCTCTTCGAGGGAGGAGGAAAGAAACCCTACGGGTTTCTGGATTTAATGGCCTTGCGCAGGCCGGGCGTCGGGAGGGACACCATCTCAGGCCGAAGGTGCCCCTCCCGAGGGTCCCCCTTGGCCGAGGAGCATAACCTGACAGCTCACATCTGAATCGAAAATCGACCGTGTATCCCACTGTCCTCGCGCGGACTATGTTGCGTCAGCCGACACCATGCGATGAATTCCGTCTGCGCCGAAATTCATCGGTTTGCTATGCTGACGCGCCGCAAACAGCGATCGAAACGCGCATTGGAAAGGGAAAAAGTGTAAAGCCTAACCCCTTGCCCCCTCCCGTAGGGAGGAACCCTCCTGGGAGAGGCGGCGCAGTCGAAGACTGTGACGGAGAGGGCCGACACACACTCCGACAGGCTCCTTCTGCAAAGGCGGCTTTTTACAGCCCTTCTCAAAATCGAAACGGGGAGGAAGTAACTGTTTCATACTCCCTCCCCTTCCGGTTCAGATAGACTTATTTTTCGATAATGCCGTCAATGCGCACGGAGAAGTACGGCGCGCTGCGGACGGTGGATTCGTCGAAGTAGCCGTCCTTGATGCACTCGACGGTCTCACCCTCGTAGATGGGCGTCATGGTGCTCCAGTCCATGTAGGACATGTTCACCTTGCAGGAGGTCAGATGGCCTGCGGCGTCGGTGGTCACCTCGCAGGTGTTCTGCGGCTGGGTGACGGTGAAGGTGGAGGTGTCGAAGACGTGGAGGGTGCCGGCCTTGAGAGCGGCTTCCACTTCGGCGACCTTCTCGGCGGTGCCGGCGGCGCAGGACGGGCCGAGCTTCGTGATGGCGACGCCGTTCTCGTTGTAGCCCTTCGCCACGTCATAAGGCTGATCCTTGCCGTCCATCACGTTCTGGAAGAGCTCCTTGTAGAACTCGGACCAGGTGTTGGTCGGGGAGGTCAGCGCGGCGGTCGGGGCGGCCTCGAGCATATCGACGTTGTAGCCGACGGAGTAGCAGACCTTGCCTTCGCCGAGCATTCTCTCGCAGGCGGAGGGCGCGCCGGTGGAGTCCGCGTGCTGGCCGATGATCACGCAGCCGTTGGCAACGAGCGCTTCGGCGGCGGCGGCTTCCTTGGCGATATCGAACCAGGAGCTGGTGTAGTTGACTTCCATGGTCACGTTCGGAACGATGGAGCGCAGGCCGAGGAAGAAGGCGGTGTAGCCGGAAACGACTTCCGCGTAGTTGAACGCGCCGACGTAGCCGATCTTCACGTTGCCGTCCGCGTCGTAGGCGTTCGGGGTGGCGGAGGGAGAAACGGTGCCGTTTTCGATCAGTTCCTTGAGCTTCAGGCCGCCGACCACGCCGGAGACATAGCGGGACTCAAAGACCTTGGTGAAGCCGTTCTTGAGGTTGGAGACGCCGGAGATGGAGGCGAAGTCGCCCGTCATCGAAACGAACGTCACGTTCGGATTTTCCTTCGCGGCCTGAACCATGAAGTCCTGATGGCCGTAGGAGTTGGAGATGATCAGCTGGCAGCCGCGGCCCACAAGCTCGGTGGCGGCGTCGTAGCAGTCGGAGTTCTCTTCGATCTTGTACTTCCAGATGATCTGGCTTTCGGAAATGCCCAGGGCCTTGGCGGCTTCCTTGATGCCGTTCATGTGCGCGAGGGTGTAGCCTTCGGTCTCGTCGCCGACCATGATGCAGCCGATCTTGATGCCGGCCGCGCCGTCGCCGGAGCAGGACGCGAACACCGTCAGAGCGGTGAGCAGCATCAGAACTGCGATCGCCAGCGACGCAATTTTCTTGAACATTTGTCTGTTCCTCCTGAAATTGGATAAAATGATGGAGACGGTATATCTCTCGCCCGAAGGCTGGAGAACGTAAGGAAGGAAACCCTTCGGGTTTCCGGATTTCGTTTGCATCCGACTGCGTCGGAAACGGCGTTCTTAAACAGCCGCAGGTCATTCCTGACCTGTCGGCGGAGGAGGAAAGAAACCCTACGGGTTTCTGATTTTATGGCCTTGCGCCGCGCCGACGCAGTCGCGCTGCCGGGCAGCCGGGCTGCGATCTTCGATCGCGGATACCAGCTCATGGCCGCTCAAGATTCGCTCCGCGAACTTGTGTACCCCTCCCGGGGGTCCCCCTTGGCCATATGGCATAAGGCAACAGCTCGTCCCTGTAAACAAGCCTGATTGCACAACCCACTGTCCTCGCGCGAAGTTTCGCCTTTGGCGAACTTCAGAAATTCGCCTTTGGCGAACTTTCAGCGGTCTTTGTCAGTGCAGCCGGAGGTCGGAGAGCTTCAGTCGCGCATTACACGGGCGCGATGAAGAGAAGATGGAAAAAAGCGTTCGGCGTCGCGGTTTATTGACTAAATTATGATCGTCCTGCTGTGCCTGTCCGCTCCCTTACTCCTCCACGAATCGGATTCCGTCGGTTTCGTCCATGGATGCGACGCGGGCGAGGGATTCGACGCGGACTCCCTGCGCGCGGACGATGTCTCCGCCGGGCTGGTACGCCTTTTCGATCACGATCCCGGCTCCGGCCACGGACGCGCCCGCGTCGTGGACCAGCTTCAACAGAGCCAGCAGCGCGCTCCCTTTGGCGAGGAAATCGTCGATGATCAGCACCCGGTCTTCGGACGTCAGGAAATCCCGCGCCAGACGGATGGCATAGGTCCTCTCGTGCGTATAGCTGTAAACCTCGGCGGTGTAGACGTCGCCGGAGATGTTGTTGGTCGGCGTCTTTTTCGCAAACACGACGGGAACTCCGAAATACGCGGCGGTGAGGCAGGCGATCCCGATGCCCGACGCTTCGATCGTCAGGACCTTCGTGATCCCCTCGTCTTTGTAGAGGCGGTAAAACTCGCGCCCGAGCTCCGAAATGAAGGGCACGTCGATCTGGTGATTCAGAAAGCTGTCCACCTTGAGCACGTTGCCCGCGCCGACCTTGCCGTCTTTCAGGATTCTGTCTTCAAGCAGTTTCATCGTCAGCCCCCGTGAGGAAAAAAGTACGCCGCGCCGAAGCGCGATCGGACTATTGCGCCGATTATAGAAAAGACTGCCTTCATTATACATGATCGGGCGGCAAAATGCAACCCGTCTTTGCGATAAATTCCCTCTTTTGCTACCGGGCGCGTTTTGTCGAAATAGTACAAACCCGCACAGGCCCGCATAGAATGAAAGCGGTACCCCTTCCGGGACGCGAATAAACCCCGTCCGGGGTGCGCATACTGATCCCACGGAGAAAAGCCGGATCCAGAAAGGAATGAGGAAAGTGACAGTCAAACGCGGCGATATCTATTATGCCGATCTCAGCCCCGTCGTGGGCAGCGAGCAGGGGGGACTGCGGCCCGTGCTCATCGTACAGAACGACGTGGGGAACCGGTACAGCCCGACGGTCATCGCCGCCGCCATCACCAGCCGCCTCGGAAAGAACCGCCTCCCCACCCATATCGACGTCCTCGCCGAGAGAGCCGACCGCGTGGGACTCACGAAGGACTCCGTGATCCTGCTCGAACAGATGCGCACCCTCGACAAGCGGAGGCTCGGCGAGAAAATGGGCCACCTCGACGACGAGACCATGACCGCCGTGGACAACGCCATCTCCGTCAGCCTCGGCCTGGGAGGGACGAGGGCGGAGTGAAAAAGAGTGAAATGGGCTTCGCCCGTGAAATGACCGCGGGGCGGACGTGAAATGGCTTGCGCCGTGAAATGACCGCGGGGGCGGTCGTGGAGAGGACGCCGCAATTTAACATTTTATCCCTTGAAAATCGGGGGACCGGGGGCTATACTGGACAAAAACGATCCACACCACGAAAGGTTCTCCACCGATGACCGCAACGCACGCATGCACCGCAAAACGCCTTTCCGCGCTGATCCTTGCGCTGGCGATGAGCGTTCTTTCCCTTTCCTTCGCCTCCTGCTCGAAGAAGGGCGAATACGACCCGCCGACCGGTTGGCAGCTCGCCTCGGACGAAGCCGCGGATTTCTATTTCTACGTCCCCGACAACTGGACCGTGGACTATTCCACTGCCGCGGCGGGCGCGTACTATTCCGCCTCCGACCCCTCCTCCGTCTCCGTCATGGCGTGGGAGCTGCCCAACACCGACACTTCCCTCGACGACTGGTGGGAGATGAACCGGGAGGAGCTCGAAAAGGTCTTCACGAACTTCAATCTCGAATCCGAGGAAAACTTCACCCTCACCCCCGATAACCTCTACGCCAAGCGGTACGTCTACACCGCGGAGCTCGGCGGGTATTCCTACCGCTACATGCAGGCCGCCGCGCTCAAAGGAACCGCCGTCTACCTCTTCACCTACTGCTCCGTCGAGGAGAATTACGAAAGCCACCTCGAGGCCGTCGAAGACATGCTCGGCTTCTTCATCATCAAGTAAGGCGCGGAACGATGGCAGAAAACGAACACTACCTCGACCAGTCCGCCACCACAAAGCCCTCCGAATCCGCGCTCCGGGCCATGAACGCGGCGGCGTGGGGCAACCCCTCCTCGGTCCACCGGATCGGAGCGGAGGCGGCGGCACAGCTCAAAGCGGCCCGGGCGGCGGTCGGCGCGACCCTCGGCATGCCAAGGATCACAAGGGACCGCCTGATCTTCACCTCCTGCGGCACGGAGTCGAACAACATCGCCCTCCTCGGCGCGGCGGCGGCGAAGAAGCGCGACCCGGAGCGGCCCGGAACCGTGATCCTCTCGGACGGCGAGCACCCCTCGCTCGAAAATCCCGCGCGTCAGCTCGAAGAGCGGCAGGGATACCGCGTCTTCCGCGTTCCCACTCCCCGGGGCGTGCCGGATCTCGACGCCCTGAAAGAGGCCCTCGGGCGCGCGAAGGAGGACGGCTTCCCCGTGATCTTCGCCGGATTCATGCTCGTCAACAACGAGACCGGCGCGGTCTACGACGTCAGATCGACGGCCTCCCTCGTCCGAAGGGCCTTCCCCGACGCCGTGATCCACTGCGACGCCGTGCAGGGCTATCTGAAACTGAAAAAGAACCGCTTCTCCCCCCTCGCCCTCGGCGTGGACACCATGACCCTCAGCGCGCATAAGATCCACGCGGTCCGGGGAGCGGGAGCCCTGTACCTCTCCGAGAACGTGATTCGGCGGAAGAACATCGTCCCCGTCATGCCCGGCGGCGGACAGGAGGGCGGATTCCGGAGCGGAACGGAGAACCTCCCGGCCATCGCGTCCTTCGCGGCGGCGGCGGAAGAGGGATTTTCCGATCTGGACAGCCGCTGCGAAAAAACCGCCTCCCTGCGCGCCGTCCTCGACCGGGGGATCGCCCGCCTTTCGGAGACTTACCCCGGACTCGGCCTGAATACGCCCGCCGGAGAGAGCCTCCCGAATATCGCCAGCGTCCGCCTGCCCGGGATCCGGAGCGAGACCATGCTCAATTTCCTCTCCGGCAAAGGGATCTACGTCTCCGCCGGCTCTGCCTGTTCCGCCGCCTCGAAGAAAAAGAGCGCCGCCCTTCTCGCCTTCGGACTGCGCGACGACGAAGCCGACTCCGTCATCCGCGTCAGCATGGACCACACGAACACCGAAGCCGATATCGCCGCCTTCCTCTCCGGCCTTGAAGAAGGGCTGAACGGACTTCAAAGGAAGAAGTAAATCGGCGATCGACAGAACAGAACGCCGCAAATAAACGATACAGCAAGTGATTAAGAGGAAGAGGGGACACTTTCTGCGGAAAGTTTCCCCTCCCTCCACCCTCCCTTTCAAAAGGTTGTGCCCGCAGCGATCCCCCTAAGGAACCGTCAACACTTATTCCCCATCCCACCCAACCCGGAGGACCCTCATGACCCGTTTTCTCACCGATTTTTCCGACTTCATCCAAACCCAGCCGTTCAAAATCATCCGCCTCTCCGCGGTTCGGGGGGACGGGCCGATCGAGACGTGGAACATGACCGAGGCCAACCCCTGCCAGGATACATACTCCGTCTCGAAGACCTTCACCATGACCGCGATCGGGCTGCTGTGGGACCGCGGGCAGATTTCGCTTGACGAGAAGATCATCGACATCCTCGCCGACGAGATCTCCCCCGAAACGAGGGCGAGGATGGATCCCCGCTGGAACCTCGTCACCGTGGAAATGGCCCTCACGCACCGCCCCGGCCTCCCCGGCGGATTCCTCGATATCGACGTGTACGACGCGCCCTCGGAGTTCGGGGACGATTTTCTCGCCTATACCCTGACCTATCCCCTCGCCTATACCCCCGGCACGGACGCGAAATATTCCGACGGGGCGTTTTACCTGCTGTCCCGCGTCGCCGCGAAAAAGGCCGGGACGACCCTCGACCGCTTCCTCTGGCCCGAGCTCTTCTCCCCCCTCGGATTCCGCGAAATGGCGTGGTCCACCTGTCCGCACGGGCATCCGGTCGGCGGCACGGGCCTCTACATCGGATCGGAGGACATGGTCAAGCTCGGCATGGTCTACCTCTCGGGCGGATGCTACCGCGGCCGGCGGATCCTCTCCCCCGACTGGGTGAAGCTCGCCATGGAGCGGGAGTTCGCCCTCGACTGGGACGACGAGCACCGCGTCTGCTTCAAGGGCGGCATGTACGGCCAGAAGCTCCTGATCGCCCCCGAACAGAACCGCGCCGTCGCCCTCCAGTCCTACGGAGCCGACTCCGACGCCGTCATGCGGTGGGTCAGAGACTATCGGGACTGAACAGACCGAAAGCCCGGAGGGTCCCTCCCGCCCCTTCGGAGAATGGATCCCGACTGTATCGGGACAGCCTTTCTCCACCAGCCCGAAGGGTCATTCCTGACCCTTCGGCGGAGGAGCCGCAAATGCTCCGCATTTGCGGATTTTGAATCCCGACTGTATTGGGACAGCCTTTCTCCATCAGCCCGAAGGGTCACTCCTGACCCTTCGGCGGAGGAGTCGCAAATGCTTCGCATTTGCGGATTTGTCTAACCCTCTTCGAGGGAGGAGGAAAGAAACCCTACGGGTTTCTGGATTTTATGTCCCTGCGCGGGACGGGCGGCACGGGGGACACCAGCTCTGGCCGCAGGTGCCCCCTGTGCGGGTCCCCCTTGGCCATATGGCATAAGGCAACAGCTCGCTCCTGTATCCGAA
>SVQK01000037.1 GCA_015065385.1 Oscillospiraceae bacterium
TAGGTTTCAGTCATGCCGGTCCCCATCATGGAAGAGGAACGGCTGCCCCAGACCGAGGCGGCAGACACCGCGGTGGCGGAGGTGAGGAGCATCGCTCCGGTGAGAATGCTGACGAGAATCATCTTATTGTTGTTCTTCATGGCCCGTTCCTTTCTGCGCAGTCTGCGCGGTGCTTTTGCACTGTCCGGATCTGTGTCCGGTGTTGTTTTCGGTTGATGGCTGTATTATACCGGGTCAATCTGACGGGCAAAGGGTCAGTTTGTGAACGTCTCCGGAAATGGGGGTGGAGGTTTCAAAAAAAGACAAGGCCCTTTGTGAACCTTGTCTGATGTTTCATTCTGCGGATTTCGCTCACGGATTCCGTCCGAAGTACGCTTATGATATGGATCGACAATATCCTTTTCGATGCCGTTACCTGCTTTCCAAAACCGTATTCTGCCGCACCATCCTCAGCACGCGCGCGGCGCTTCGGCGCAGATCCTCCACCTTCACGGCGCCGCTTTCCAGTCCCTTTTTCAGGGCTTCGCACTGATCGGGACGGCCGGGCATCACCAGATCGCACTGCGCGGCGGCGGCCTGCTGTACGTCGCCGCTGAGCGGTACGGTGCAGTCTTCGCGCTTCGCTTTCATGGAATCCCAGTCGGACATGACGAGTCCCTCAAAGCCCCACTCGCAGCGAAGCACCTTGACCAGCAGATCGCGGTTGTTGGTGCAGTAGACGCCGTTGATTTTGTTGTACGCGGCCATGACCGTCATGGGACTCGACTCCCTGACCGCGATCTCAAAGCCCCGCAGGTACAGCTCCCGCAGCGTCCGCTCCGTCAGATTGGAGGAGGACATATTGCGTTCCAGCTCACAGTTGTTGGCCGCAAAGTGCTTGACGCTCATGCCCTTGCCGGGATGCTTCTGCACGCCGCGCACAATGGCGGCCGCCAGCCTGCCGGATACCAGGGGATCCTCGGAATAATACTCAAAAGTACGCCCGCAGAGCGGATTGCGGTGGATGTTCATGCCGGGCGCGAGCCAGACCGTCACGCCGAATGCCTCCATTTCCGCGCCGACCGCGTCTCCCACCTCTTCCAGCAGAAGAGGGTCGAAGCTCTGCGCCAGAAGCTGACTGCACGGCCACGCGGTCGCGTACTGGTAATGAACGGTCCCGTCGTTCGGATCGGCCATATGACTTTTCAGCGCCATGCCCGCGAAGCCGAAGAAATAGCGCTTGTATGCCTCCAGATTCTCCGGCACCCGGGCGGCCTTCGTGCTGCCGTCGGGCAGTTCGACCACCTGGCTTGTCAGGTTCAGCCCGGCCGGACCGTCGGAGAGGATCACATTGGGAATGCCCAGGGAGTCGTACAGATTCGGCGTCGTTGTACCGGAGGCGCCCATGGCCTCCACCTGCAGGTCCTTGTTGGAGGTCCCGCCGCCCACGGTGAGAAGAATCAGCTGTTCAGTGCTCATGCCGTCGGTCAGCGCGTCGGAGCACTCCGGTTCCTCATACCGGTGGATTACGACCTCCGTCACAACACCGTCCAGCAAAAGACGCGGCAGTCCCACCGTCACGATTTCAGCCCGGGCCGGCGGCAGGATTTGGGCGATCTCATGCTGCGGTGGGCAGACGTTCACGCACTGTTCGAGAAGCCTTTCACGCTCGAGCGTCAGCACGCCGCAGGGTTCTTCCCCGAGGAAAAGAACGGTTTCTCCGGCCCGCAGCACCCATGCGGCCTGCCGCTCGTCGTAACAGCTCAGCTCGCGGAGCCGGATCGGGAGCGTCAGCGTTTCCTCCTGCCCGGGCTGCAGCTCGGCTGTCTTGGAGAAGGCGGCGAGACGGCGTGCCTCTGCTCCGGTATCGCCGAACGGCACCGAGGCATAGACAAGGACCGTTTCCCGTCCGGCCGACGCGCCGACGTTTTTGACCGTCGCCGTGACGGACACCTGCCCCTTCCCCGGTACGATTTCCTTGAAGCTCGTCTCAAAGACGGTATAACTCAGGCCGTAGCCGAACCGGTAACGGGGCCTGACGCCGAAGGTGTCGAAGAAGCGGTAGCCGACGTAGATGCCCTCGTTGTACTCCTGATTGTACTTGTCCCCGCCCAGATAGGAATAGGTGGAATTTGAGGGCAGATCTTCAAAACGGCGGGCCCAGCTTGTGGCAAGCCTGCCGGAGAAGTTCCTCTTTCCGGATAGAACGTCTGCCAGCGCGTTGCCTCCCTCCTCTCCGCCCTGCACGAAATAGACCAGAGCCGAGACATGCAGTGTGTCCGTAAAGGAGAGGTCGATCACCCCGCCGCAGTTGACGATGACGACCAGATTTCCGTAGTGCTCCGAAAGGAACTCCAGATTCTCCCGTTCCACGTCGTCCAGGCGGTAGTCGCCCTGTACATCCTCGCGGTCGGTGCCCTCACCGGCCTGACGGGCAAGCACATACAGCGCCGTGCCGCAGTCCGAAAGGGATACGTCTTCTTCCGTGACGGCGATTCCGGTGGGATGCCGGAAGGGCAGCACCGTACCGAGGATCTGATAGAAATTCTGCATTCCCCGGACGCGCTCCTCCTGCTCCTGCCGGTACGCCTCATACATGTCGGCGTAAAAGCGGTCAAAACGGTCGAGCCAGGAGGTAGACGCGATCTCGTAGCCCGCGTTTATGAGTCCCTGTTCGATGGTCACGCTGTACCGCTCCCGAACCGCGCCGGAACCCGTGCCGCCCTTGACGGTCATGCGGGCACCCGCGCCGTAGAGTGCGATCCGTTTCTCTTTCAGCGGCAGGGTGCCGTCGTTTTCCAGAAGGACAAAGCCCTCCCCGGCCGCTTTGCGGGCAAGCTCCCGGTTTTTCAGTTCGAGAGCCGAGGCTTCCTTCGTCACAGGCGCTTTCAGTATTTTCATATTCCGCTCCTATCAGGGTCTCCACTGATCCTGCCACCGCAGGATGGGTCTTTCGTCTTTCCATTCAACGGGCAGCCAGACGTAATCGGCGATCCTGGTATCCGCTGTCTCAAGCCGGTTGGCCGCAAGCATTTCCCTGCGCTCCTCGTCCGTCGCCCGATACCGCTCGGGATCATAGGTCCCGGCGATCACGCGGGTGAAGACGTCGGCCAGGCGCGCGTCCACCGGAGTGCCCGGCAGCCAGCGGTCGGCCATGGCGATGAAGCGGCCGCTTCCTTCCACCGGAAAGATCTTGGAGATCTGGCTGTTGAAGGAGGCATGGGAGGCGTCTTCGATATGCGGGTCGCCGAGGCTTTCGAACACGCCGTCCCAGGTATCGCAGCACGCGCTGTCGCTTCGGTTCGGCACATAGCCGGTCATCCCGCTTGTGAGCATATACTTCTTCCCGTCCTTTTCAAACAGCGCCGGCGCTTCCCGGGTAAAGGGCGGAGTCAGGTTCGCGTAGCTCCTTGCCGCCTCCCCTGCCGCGTGGAGATAGTCCTCCGTCAGTTCCATGCAGAGCATGGAGGTATGATCGGCGTCGAAGTAGAGATAGGCTTTCCCGCTTTCCGGGTCTCTGATCAGGTCGAAATCCCCGGCTTTGTGACCGCCCGGATTGTAGAGGTTCTCCACCTGCTCGTAAGGCCCGAGCAGTTTGTCCGCCCTCCAGATCGTGAAGGCAGCCTCCGGACCGGAGAGCTTGATCCAGCAGACGTATTTGCCGGTCTTTTCACATCTGAGGATGTGCGGCCGGTCTATGCGCTTGGAGGGAAAGAGCGCCGCGTTCGGATCGTCCAGTTCCGGCGGAATGAGAAAGCCCCTGTCCTCCCAGTTCATCAGATCCCGGGACGCGTAAACCTTGATCCCCCAGGTCCAGACGCCGTTTTTCCCGTCGGTGTGCTCCTTGTTCTCGCCGTACCAGTAATAGACGCCGTCTTCATTATACACCGCGCCGCCGTGGGCCTGAATGCGCTCGCCTTTTGTGTCGAGCCACGGCTGCCCGGGCCGGATCGCATCCTGCCGGTGAACGGCGGGCTTTTCCGCTTTCGCCCGGTCGTCGGCCTCGATGGCCTTGAAGCGTTCCATGAGGATTCTCTCGCCGGGGGTGACGGCGTTTTCCGGGGTGTTGAGGGCATTCAGCGCATCATCCAGCGCGGCGATGACCTCCTCCGCTTTGGGATTGCGGGTATAGCGCACCAATTGTTCTACGGAGAGCGACGCGGCCTGCGGGTTTGATTCCGCCATTTTCCGCATCCCCGGCAGATAAAGGTCGAAAACGGTCGCAGCCTGTTCGTTTTCGAGCAGGTGGGCGATCTTCATGCTCACATTGTAGATCATGGTTCAGTTCTCCTTTCTGATCTTCTGCAGCGCGGCGTTGAGGCTGCGGATCATTTCGGGCGGCACACCGTCCCCCGCCTGCCGGATGAGGCTTTCCAGACTCAGCCCCGCCATCATTTGCCGGAGATTTGCGTTGTTGTTGGCTTCCTTCGCCACATCTCCACGCCTTGCCGCCAGCTTCTCCATCATCCGGCCGAGGATCGCCGCTGTCTGCGGATTTTTTGACAACTCGCCCATGGTGTCCTTGATGGAATAGCAGGACGGATTATAGTCGGCGGTATCGAACCAGTTGATCACCGCCTGTCTGACGAACAGATAAGCCGGATTGGGCTCTGCCGTGCGGCGGATTGTCATGGTGTCGCGGCACCCCCCGCTGACGGCTTCGATCTTGTGCTCCCCGACGAGCGGCACTTCAAACACAAATACGCGGTTTCCTGTTTTCGTTTCCAGCTCTTTGCCGTCCACTCGGAGAGTCACGGTCCCGCAGTTGGAATAGACTTTGATCTCTGTTATCTCCTCCGCGCGGTCCGCATAGCGTTTTCCGCAGAGATGGACAAAGCGCTCCCTGCTCCAGGCGGCCTTGTAGAGGTAGAACGCGTCTTTTTTCGTCTTATGGTCGAATTCCACGAGGCCCTTTTGATTGACGCCTTTTTTCCCGCCCTCGTCGCGGCCGTCGGCTGCAAAGTCGAAGAGATTCCAGACATAGGCGGCCCAGAGATACGGGCGTTCCTCTATGAGCTTCAGGATATGCTCGTGGTAGGCGCACTGATATTCCTCGGTGTAGTCGCCCTTCTCGGGACGGGAGGAATGGAAGGCGCAGTTGGCGTCCGCGCCGTACTCGGAAAAGCCGATGACCCGGTCGGGATACATGGCATGGTACTCGTCGAAGAAGCGGTCGTTCTGCTCGAGCTCTCCCAGATACCATCCGAAGTAGAGATTGTAGCCGGCCAAATCCGTGATGGGGATCAGCGGGGATTCCTTTTCCAGCATGAAAGCGTGGGCCATGACCGTGAGGCGCGTGGGGTCCATCTCATGGCAGAGTTCGTTCAGTTCCCGGTGGTCGTCCAGCACCTCTTCCGTCACAGCCCCTCCGGCGGTTATTTCGTTGGACAAGCCCCAGCAGACGATGGAAGGATGGTTAAAGCACTGGGTAATCAGCTCGCGCATCTGACGGACGGCGTTTGCCTTTCCGTTTGTCATGTGCTTTGAGATATAGGGGATCTCCGCCCAGACGACGATGCCGTTTTCGTCGCAGAGATCGTAAAACGCCTGCGCGTGCTGATAATGGGCCAGACGCAGCGTGTTTGCGCCGAGCTCGCGTACCGCGGCCATATCCTCTTCATGCTCTTTTACGGTCAGGGCGTTTCCGAGACCGATCCGGTCCTGATGGCGGGAAACGCCTCTCAGCGGGTAGCTGCGGCCATTGAGAAAGAAGCCCCGCTCCGGATCGACACGGAATTCCCGGCAGCCGAAGCGGGCGCTGATCTCATCCATCACTTCGCCGTTTTTTACCAGCTTTGCCGTGACGGTGTAGAGATACGGATCGTCCACGCCGTCCCAGAGGCGGACGTTTTTCAGGATGAACCTGGCGACGGTATGCCCGTCCCGGATCTCCGCGCGGCGGAACTCCGTGTGCTTCTCCGTCGGGATCTCGATCCGGACCTCGCTGCCGTGATTCTGCCAGGTCTCCACCGTGACAACCGCTTCCCGCGCGGAAAGACGCACCTCGGGCGTGACCCTGATGCCGGGCGTGCCGTCCTTCGTGAGTTCAAAATGCTCTGCCGGAACGACGATGAGGTTCACGTCCCGATACAGGCCGCCGTAAAAGGTGAAGTCCGCCATCTGGGGATAGACCCGATCGTTCGGACTGTTGTCCGCGTTTGCGACCAGCAGGTTTTCATCCTCCAGCGCGTCGGTGAGATCGGCGCGGAAGGCGGAGTAGCCGCCCTCGTGGTGAGCAAGCGGCTTACCGTTGAGAATCACGTCCGCTGTCATAGCCGCGCCGAGGAATTCGATGAAGCAGCGTTCGCCGTCTTTCAGTCCGGGCTTTGCAAACCGTTTGGAATAGGAAGCGGTCCCGCGCCAGTAGTCGTTGCCTCCGTCCTGCCCGTCGTCCGCGTTCCAGGTGTGGGGCAGCGTGACGGGGACAGCGTCTTCGCCCGGCTTGCGGAACAGCCAGTTGTCGTTGAAATGGATGATGGTTCTCATCGCGGTACTCCTTTGAAAGCCGCAGAGGGACAGCGGAAGCATGCCGCCGCCCCTTTGACAGCGCGGGATTTATTTTCCGGCTTTTGCGGCTTTTGCTTCGGCCTTTGCTTGTTTTGCGGCCAGTTTATTCAGATATTTCCGGTTTTCTGTCTCAAAATCCAAGCCGCGTTTTGCGCACCGCGCCTTCAGGTCGGCAACGCGGTTGGCTTCGACCTCGGCCTTCTGCGCCTCGATCTCACGGCGTTCCAGCTCGGCGGGCGGGAGATATTCCAGCCCCTGCGCGGCATATTCGGCTTTGCTGCGATCCTGCAGTTCCCCGGAGACCTGCGGCATCTTCTTCTCCAGATCGAAGAAGAACTTGAAGATGATGAAGATCATGACGCCCATCACGATATAGGTACCCTGATAGGAGAAGTTGATCCAGCCGGTCGCCGCCGCGGGCTGATCGGCATAGAGCTTGATCCCGTCGGCGGAGAGGCCGATTTCAGCGGGCTGGGCATACTTTGTGAGCATCAGACCGAGGTTGAACAGCCCCTGCGCGATGCCCACGGCAAACATCATCGCGGCGGATACGAAGCCCCCGGTGAGACCGTCGCAGCGGGTCCCGCTCTTCCACTCCACATGGTCGATCACGTCGCCCATGTAGGACATGATGAGGTAGGAAAAGGCAATGTTGCCGATGGCGGCCAGGGCGGTGCCGATCAGGACAAACATCCGGTTTCCTGCCATCATGTAAGCGAACAGGGATCCGACGATGGTCAGAACGGAGCCCATCCAGATGGTCTTGGTGCGGCCGAGCTTCTTGACCAGAGGGAGCA
This sequence comes from Oscillospiraceae bacterium, assembly GCA_015065385.1. Lineage (GTDB taxonomy): Bacteria > Bacillota > Clostridia > Oscillospirales > CAG-272 > UMGS1696. The sequence goes on from SVQK01000037.1 coordinate 7,284, forward strand.
CCAGCGCAATGCCGGGGCCCATGGGAGAGAAGGCAATCATCTGGAAGGTGGCCTGAATGGCGGCGCGGGCTCCGTACTGGTTGCCGCGGACGACCCAGCCGCAGTAATAGATCAGCGATATATTGCGCATATTGCCGAGCACGTTGAAGGTGAACACGATCAGCACGAAGAGGAGCCAGTATTTGTCCTTCAGGCAGATCCCGAGCTGCTCGCGGAGCGGGGCTTCCGGCTTTACGAGGGTGTGCATCTTCTCAATGCGGGCCGCCTCGTCCGTCAGACCGGCGCCGCCCCGGCGCTCCTCGGTGACGCGTTCGCGGGTGAAGAAGTACTGAACGAAGGTCAGCGGGATCGCAACGCAGGACATCAAGCTCATGGTGAGCAGATAGCCCTGGGCGTCGTTTCCGTTCATGGCGGCGCAGACAGCGGAAAGGATCATCGGGAAAAGAATGGAGACAAGTCCGGTGCCCACGTTGCGCGTGATCTCGGCGGCAGTCGCAAGGTTCTTGCGCTGGGCGACATTGCGGGTGGAGAGGGCCGGCGTCAGCTCCTTGGACATGTTCCACATGGTGAAGGACACGCAGTAGTACAGGACATAGGAGAAGCATACCCATGCGGCCTGCGTTCTGGGACCCGAGAAGGGCATCCAGAAAAGCAGAATCACGCTGAGCACCACGAGCGGGATCGAGAGGATCAGCCAGGGGCGGACCTTGCCCTGACGGCACACGGTAGAGTCGATGATCTTGGACATGACGATGTTCGTCACGGCGTCGAAGATCTTCGAAAGCAGCGGGAAGAGCACCATGAAGCTCGCCATCCACACAGCCCGCTCCGCCGTAAAGCCGAGGACGTCCGTCATGTACTGGTTGTAATAACTGTTGACGATGGACTGGACGATCAGCATTCCGTAGGGGCCGATGACATAGCCCAGCCACATTTCTTTCGCGCCGACGTTGGCCGTAGTAATGCGGGAGTTCCATCGGTCACTCCCGAGCGCATTCGCCAGCAGGCCGCGCCTTGTCTTTGCTTCCGCGTTCATATCGTTGCCTCCTGCTTTGACATTTTTTCTTGTCCGGCAACGGTATTATACCCTGCGCTGCGCCGTCGTGTAAAGCGATATTCTTGCGTATTGCGTCATATCGTTGCTGTGTTTCAAAACAGGGCAATTTTGTTGTTTGAAAAACAAAAATTTTGTGTTATAATGCCGTTATGAAAGGGGGGATGACAAGCATGGAGGAACAAAATCAGGCATTTGGAAAACTCGATTCCTTCGCGGAAGCGCTGCTCTGCACCCCGAGCGTTTATCTCTGGCAATACGCGCCCGACGGTGCGCTGACGGCGACCAACTGTGAGGAACACATGTTTCACCGCATTTTCGAGCACACGGGCTGCCTTGCCTACATGATACAGGACGGTACGGCGGAGCGGACGCCCCTGATCCTCGGCGCGGAGCTCGGCATCCTCTGGGCGGTTGTGTATGACTGGAGCGGGGACGAGCTGCGCCGGTGCTATGTGATCGGTCCGGTATTTCACAATGAGGTGAACAACGAGCTGCTCTCGGGAGCGCTCCGCAAATACCATATCGACCCGGCATGGAAAGACAGCTTTTTCCGCGCCATGAAGGGGATCCCGGCAGTCTCTTCCATTCTTTTTTTTCAATATGCCGTGATGCTGCACTGCGTTGTCACGGGAGAAAAGCTCAGCCGCAGCGATCTGCGCTTTCAGCACGGCGAGGAGCCTGCCCAGGGAAAAAAACAGGCGCCGCGGAAGAATCGCTATCGCACGTATCAGGCGGAGCAGACGCTGCTCCAGCTGATCCGCGACGGCGACATGAACTACCGCAGCGCTATGGAAAAAGCCGGCCAGCTCTCCAGCGGCGTCGGGATCTCGACGAACGATCCGGTGAAGCGCGCCATCCTGAGCTCCAGCAATTTTACCGCGCTCTGCACCCGGGCCGCTATCGAAGGGGGCCTCACGCCGGACACCGCCTATACCGTGGGTGACAGCTACATTCAAAGTCTGACCGAGTGCAAGACCATTGCCGACGTGCGCACGGTCAATCACGCCATGTATGAAGATTTCATCCGGCGCGTCCACCGGCAGCGCACCAATCCGCAGTATTCCCGCCAGATCCGGAACTGCGCGGCCTATATCGAAGCGCATCTCGATGAAGAATTGTCCCTGAAAGAACTGGCACAGCAGGTCGGGTATTCGGAATACCATCTCTCCCGCAAATTCTAGGAAGAAACCGGCGAAAACATCCGGGACTATATCCGGTTCGCGCGTGTGGAGCGCGCCAAGCTTCTGCTCTCCTCCTCATACCTCAGCATCAGAGAGATCGCGGAGCATCTCCGTTTCTGCGCGCCGAGTCACTTTGCCCGCGTTTTCCGTGAGATCACGGGGGAGCTGCCGCAGCAATAATGGCGCCGTCCTTCTTCTCGACTTCCACCGTGCAGGCGAGACCGATGGTGGTGATCGCGGCGATGATTACGGCCCACGGCGCGGCGACGAGTCCGAAAACCGTGCCGACAACGCCCGCTGTCATGGGCAGATTCAGAATGATCGTGTCCCCGCGGCGGATGCGGATACGCGTGACGTTGCCTTCCTTGACGAGAGCCTTGATCTTTTCAACGATCTCGTCTGCTTTGCTCTTCACTTCTTCTTCGGTTGAGGGAGTCTTGTTCCCGTCCATGTTTTTTCTCCTTTTTCGCGGTTTTTTCTTGACTGTTCCGTCGTTTCCCATTATAATTTGATTGGAATTCTCTGTCAATGAGCAGGTTTTTCGGAAATGTGCGAACTTCAACAGATTCGTCCGATGTGTCGATTTTGGAGGTCCGCATGAAAAGCGATCTGCGCGTTACGCTCACCCGGCGTCTTTTGAAGGAGGGTCTGCTCCGCTGTCTGCGGGACAAACCGCTTTCGAAGATCACGGTCGCCGATCTGTGCCGGGAGTCCGGCGTCAATCGGGGCACATTTTACAACCACTATGCGACCCCCGAGGATATAGTACGGGATATCGCGTGGGAGTACGCTTCAAATCTTCAGGCGATCTACCGGGAAAACCGCTCCTTGGGCGGCGAGCGGGCACTCGTGGCCTGTCTCACCATGATCGCCGGACAGAGGGACGAGCTCAAGATCCTATTTTCGGAAAACGCGGAAAACTTCCTTGCCGGCTGCGGCCTTGAAATCGTGCACGATCTTCTGCGCAGGCAGAATTCCACGAAGCCGGACGCGGCGGAGGTTCAACGCTTTGCCGGCGACGACTTTCTCAGAATGATTATCATCTCCTCCGCCACCTTCGGACTGATTCTGATCTGGATCAGTCAGGAACTGCCGAAAACGCCGGAGGAAATCGCCGCGCTGCTGCGGGAGACCATCACGCAGGATGCCTTTTGAGGATGAAGCAAGCAGGTTCATTATGGACAAACCGTATCTCGACAACCAAATCGCGCGCCTTCTCACAAACGCCGCCCCGACGATCCGGCCCTGCATCGGACAGGGACCGGGTTCCGGGGCCGTTTTTCGTTTCCCGCCTGCCCGCTCACTCGGTGGAAAAGAAATTGTCGGCCTGCCGTGAAAAAAACTCTCTCTGTCATGCAACCGATTCCGATTTTCTGCGAGTAGACAGACAAAGGGCCTTCAATTCACCTTGTCAAGGAGGTTGCCGAATGGAGGATCATCAAATCGTGGACCTGTACTGGCAGCGGAATGAAAACGCGATCGCCGAAACCGCGGCCAAGTACGGTAATTATCTGTACGGTATCTCAAATCACATTCTCCAAAACGCCGAAGACGCGGAGGAGTGCGTAAACGATACCTACAACGATGCCTGGCAGTCCATGCCGCCCCACCGCCCTTCCATCCTTTCGACCTTTTTGGGAAAGATCACGCGCCGGATCTCCATCGATCTGTGGCGGAAACACAGCGCGGAAAAACGCGGAGGCGGCGTCATTCCCCTTGCTCTCGACGAACTGGAAGAGTGTGTGTCGGGGACGGGAGACGTCGAAGGCGAGGTCGAAAGGCTTGAGCTGCAGAAAATGCTGAACGATTTCCTTTTGGCGCTTCCTCAGACGGAGCGGGTGGTGTTCATGCGCCGGTACTGGTATATGGATTCTGTTTCCGATATTGCCGGGCGGTTTGCCTGTTCCGAAAGCAAGGTCAAATCCATGCTGTACCGGACAAGAAACAGGCTCCGCGCGATGCACGAAAAGGAGGGGTATTGAGATGAAGGCGAACGATCTGCTCGACATGATCGGCAATGTGGACGACGGCATCATTGAGGAAGCTGAGAAAAAGAAAAGACTTGCAATATCGAAATTGACCCGATGGGCTGCGGCCGCCGCGTGTCTGTGCGTGGTGATCGGAGGCGTTTTGTTCTTCGTCCGAACGGGCGGGCATTCCGCTCCCGGCGGCGGAACGGGCGGAAGAAGCGGCGCGGGCGGCAGCGGTCACAACGAAGGCAGCGTGTTCATGTCCTATGCCGGGCCGGTATTTCCGCTGACGCTGCGGGAAGAGAATTCCACGATATCCGCCGACAGAACGATTACGATGGACTTTGCTCCGTGGGTCCCGGTCTGGATCCCGAACGAAGAGGAAGCGGCCTCCCGCACGGATCTGACGGAAGAAGAACGGCAGGATGTTTTGAATTCCTACAATGAGTGGTTTCCCGAGGGCGGGCGGTATGAGTCCTCCGACCATATTCTGGTGACGGATTCCTATACGCTGACGAACGAGGACACACAGGATCAGACCCTCCGCGTCCTCTACCCTTTTGTGTCCAACCTGAACAATCTGGCCATAAACCGTCCGACTCTCACCCTCAACGGCGAAGAATTGGAGACCGCGCTTCACGCCGGGAGCTATGCCGGTGGTTTTCAGGGCGCGTGGGAAAACGGATCGACCCACGACAACCCGGGGAGCCTGAACCTCGATCCGGTTGAAAGCTGGGAGGGCTACCGGGATCTGCTCGCGGACGGGACGTATTGTCAGCGCGCTTTGGGCGATTTTGCCGATTTCAGCGAGATTCCCGTCACCGTCTATGAGTTTACCGATGCCCGGGGACCGGAGAGCAGCGAAGACGACGGCATTCCCAATCCGACGATCCGGGTCCTGTTTGAGCTGGATTATACGCAGACGAGGATTCTGTCCTACGGCTTCAACGGGGGACTGCACGACGAAGAAAAGGGGATCATGGGAAGGGAGTTCAGCATTCCGGAACCCGGAAGCCGCAGATACGGCGTTCCCCGTTATCTCATCGTGATCGGAGATGATATCGAGAACGTAAATACGCAGGGCTTTGCCACCGGCGGCTGGGATACGAAAAAAACTGTGGAGGCAAACGTGACGGTCACCCGTACGGAGTCCAATCTGGAGGACGCGCTCCGGACGGCGGCATATTGGGTTCAGGGGCTGACAGATGCCGGAAACTATTTTGGATCCGAACCCGGCTATGGGTTTGAGCTGTATTTCGGATTGATGAAGGAGCATCTGTCGGCCTACGGGGTTCTCTCGGAAAACGTCGCTGCGCGCTATGCGACCGGAATGATCGAAGAACTGGACGTGGCGGCAGCCGTCCGCGTGTTCTGGCTGGAGGCGGAAATCACGGTCCCCGCCGGAACGAGCGTGAAGCTGGACGCCGCGTTTGATAAGGAGCCGAGCTTTGATTTCGTCTGCGGCGCGGGAAACCGGGGGATCTCCGGATATGATCTGGTGACCGGGCTCGGCAGCAATCTGACCTTCACCGGGCAGACCGCCAGACTGGAAGACCGCGGGCAGATCGAAATCGTTCGCCAGAACTTTGGGTTTGATCCTGCCAACGGGATCGCCGCGGTTGAACTGGATCTGAACACGCCGCACTATTATCTCGAAGTCAGAAAAGCCGGAATACCGGGGCAGAACTGACGAGGAAAGACACTATTCCCCAAACACCGCCGCGCGCCGCCCGGCTTCAGGATCCGTGCCATCTCTCCGAGAGCCTTTTCGGGATGCGGGTTGTGGTGAATGCTCATGTTGCAGGTGACGGCGTCGTACTGCTCGCTTGAGAGGGGCATGTTCTCGGAATCGCCCACCGTGGCCACGGCCGTATCGGAAAGGCGTTCCCGCGTCTCCCGGATCATCTCCTCCAAAATGTCAAGGGCGTTCAGCTGGATTTCGGGATACGCCTTCTCCACCCGGAAGAGAAACGTCCCCGGCCCGCACCCGATGTCGATCAGCCGCTCCGGCTTCCGCTTCCCGATCTCCGCAAGCTGGAACCGGTAGTCGTGCCGCCAGTATCCGCCGCGGGCCAGTCTGGATTTTCTGTGCCGCTTGAAGTAGTTCTCCGATTTCTGCTTTGCGTTCTGTTTCCGCTGTCGATCCGTCGTCATGACACCGTCATCCTTTCTCCTCAAAGCATTCGTACAGTTTCCCCCGCCCAGATCCGGTTTCCGTCCATTTTTCACTCCATCCCGCCCGCGCCCTTCATTCCCATTCCTCGAGGAAACGGAATTCCTCATCGAAGCAGTCCTCCCTCGCCTTGTCGCATTCCGCGGGCCACTTCTTCTCGGCGGGGAAGGCCTTTTTCCACGACTCGGGCGGATTGGTGCCGAGCAGGTGGCTGGCATGGGGATAGATCACGGCCCTCACCCGATGGGGATACTCCGCGTTAAGCAGGCGCTTCTCCATCCGCCTCACCGCGTCGGGCGACGGCCATTCGTTGTCCTGCTCCGGAGCGACGAGAAGCACGTCCGCCCGCATGTGCTCCACCTTGATGCGGGACTGTTCCGTCAGGTCCGCGTTCTCGTACAGGGAGCGCAGGAATTCGCCCCGGCCTTCCGTGTCCTGCTTCCGGTAGTCCCGGAGGGAGCCGAAAAAGCCCTTCTCCCGCTGGCCGGTAAAGAGGGAGCAAGGGAGGTCCTTCCCGTGAAAGCTGAACCACGGTCTTCCCGTAGGCTTTCCGAAGATTTTCGGCTCCTCCATCACATAGTCGAAGGGGCAGATCGAGAGCACCGCGCCGATCTCCGGGATCAGGGAGGCCGAAAGCAGGGCGTAGGCGGCACCGGAGGAGATCCCGTGGATAGCAATGCGGTCGAATCCGTTCCGTTTCAATTCCCGGACCGCCGCCTCCACATAGTCCACCGGGATGGCGCACATCCGCTTTGTCATGCCGCGCCAGAAATAGAAACCGAGCACCAGAACGGAATACCCGGCCTCCCGCAGATAGAGAGAGTCCGCGAGACAATGCTTCTCGTTCATCCCGGAGCCGTGCATCCAGATGACCGCCTTCTCCCGGTGCGCCGTCCCTTCAAACCAGCGGGCCTCAAAGCCGTCCGTGCGGACATGGTATGCGTTTTTCATCCGATTCCTCCGTTTTCCGCCTGCCCTGTTTACAGGATCGATCCGATCCCCGCGACAAACAGCCCGGTCATGGGGCAGACAAACAGCGTCCAGCCGAGACCGTGCTCCGGGATTGCCAGCTTGAGCAGCCATTCCTTCCGTTCCCACGCCCTGCAGTTTTCCGCTCCCTTGATTCTGTGCCTCACCTTCCCGGGCAGGCAGCAGTCGAGGATCAGAAAATCGCTGACGCTGACAAAGGTCATCTCGATGTACCCGGTCCAGAAGAGGGGCCAGAAGCCTTCGGTCCCGGCGAAACGCGCGCTGACAGCCCAGTACGCGAACATAAACAGGTACAGCGGATACAGAATCAGCTTCATCTTCCGCACGTTCTTCGGATCCACATACGGCGCCGCGGCCTTGCGGATCTCCTTCGGGAACATGGTGCTGTACGCCTGCGGAAACAGCAGAAAGCCCAGCCCGACGACGGCGTTGAACAGCAGGGACATGGACAGCCCGTCCAAAACGATCCTCGGTCCGTTCAAGGGTTCTCCTCCTTCCGCGTTTTTTCCGAATGCGCGAGTCCGTAATAACCCGGATTGCTCCGGCATTGGATTTTGCACCGGGCGCAGTCTCCGATGCACGCGCACCGCTCTCCGCGCCTGTGCTCCAGCACCAGATTCCGGACGCAGAGGCCGACAAGAAAAACGAGAACGGCGATGATGATCCCCGTCAGTATTGTTCCGTTCATTTCGATCCCCTCCTTTTTTCAGCCGCCCATCAGACTCAGCGCGATGGAAACGGCGACCAGCGCAAGACACCCGACGGCGACGGCGCAGATGATCCCGTAGGAAATCCGGTCGAGAACGGTCCGGATCCGCTGAACCGCGATCCAGAAGGGCTTCTCGCTCTTTTCCGGCCCGAGGAAGCTCAGGATCACAAACGCCGTCAGAGGTGCGATGATCCCGAGAAAAACATAGAATCCCATAACGTCCCGATCCTTTTTTCTCAAAACAGACAAACCCTCTCCGCGCACAAGAATGCGGCAAGGACCCGTATTCCCGGATGGCAGCGGCGATCCCCTTTGCGCAGGCGGCGGAGATACCCTCAGCTCCTGTTTCCTGCGTGATCGATCTGCTTTACCAGACGCACGCTGCGCGCTTTTTCCTCCGTGTCATCGCGCTCGTCGTAACCGTCATACGGTGCGTTCGGGTCGTGCATCCTCTTTTTGAAAGGCGCACAAAGCTCCGTCCTGTGGCGGAAGGCGAAATCCAGGTCGTCCGTCCATCCGGTGTGGCCGGTGATGATTTTGATCGTGCCGCTCCGCCCCCGGCCGCGCAGATTCTTCTCCAGCGCATCGAGAGATTTGACCGCCAGCTTGTTGTCCTCCGCCAGCGTACTGATGAAGCTGTACCCGCCGTCCGCGCCGAACCAGATCGTATCGCCGGTGAAGAGGTATTCGTCGTCGATCAGATAGACCATATGCCCCCAGGTGTGGCCGGGAACCAGGATGCATTCGATTTTGATCCCGTCGATCGTCAGAATCTGCCCGTCCGAAAGAAGGACCTTCCGATTGTCCGTTTTGACCTGCGGGAGCTTGTACAGCCCGTGAATGACCTTTCTCCGCACTTCCCCGGTCAGATACCGGTTTTCGATCTCGCTCAGATAAATCACCGCGTCCCGGAACAAAAGCTCACTGTCTCTCTCCAGCGCGCCCACATGGTCGGTGTCCTGATGCGTGATCAGAATATGCCGGATGGAGGCGGGATCGATGTCCAGCCACCGCATTTTTTCGGAGAGTCGTTCGTAGTTGTATCCGGCGTCGATCATGATCGTCGCGCCGTTTTTCGTGTAAAAGAAGATGTTGGCGACCCATTCCCGCACGCAGGCGACGCGGTCGTCGATCCGTCCCGTATTCAGCGGCTTGAAGATCTCCCTGCCGCGGAACATGAAGCTCATGGATTTTTTCTGATTTTCCGAATCTTTTCTTGACATGTTCTGTTTCCTTCCCGTATCGATTTCCGCTCAGAGCACCATCAGGGTCAGCTCAGGGCGCGATCCACGAAATGATCTGCACGACAAGCCCGATCAGCAGGCAGACGGGAAGCCCGATCAGTATCCCGACGCAGGACGCCTTCACATGATACCCATAATCATGATAGACCTCCGTCATATCTTCCGTTCCCGGCAGAATCCAAATCTTCGCATGACAGAACCAGAGCATATCCAGCACGACGGCGTCATATTTCATCTGGTTTTACCTCTTTCGATTGTTTGATCCATTTCCGCTCCCAACCGGATTACCGTCCCATGATGACCGAATGTCAGCATCTCTGCTCTTCGTTCATCCTGCAGCCCCTCGCAAAGCCGTCGATCCATCCGTTCACAGAAGGATGGGCGGGAGTGACGGTTAGCCTTTGCTTACCATTATACTCCAAAGGACTTCCTTTTGCAAGGACTGCGGGAGAAAAAACATGGAAAGCAAGACTTTCAGCGCCACTGTGCAGCGGCAAGCCCGGCTTGACAAACCCATACGGATATGCTATAATTTCGAGGCGCGTGAACCGAAGGATCCATCCGACGACGAACGCAAAGAGCACATCAAAAACTGATCCGGAAGAAGCGCTGACGGAAAAGGGTTGGAATTTCTGCAACAGGGACATTCTGCTTCCTCACCTCACGATCCTCCTGCCTTTTTACGGTCGGGAGTTTTTTGTCGGATACTATTCCGATCCGCAGGAGGGAAACATGGCAAAGTACGACAGAACGTCCTTGAAGGCCGAAGAATTCATCAATCACGAGGAAATCCTCGAAACCCTGAAATACGCCGACGAACACAAGGGAGACCTCGCGTACATCGATCAGATACGGGGCTGATCATCTCGACAAGAGAGAGCGAAGCCTGCCGGAATAAGGTCCTCGGGCTCGGCGTCTCGCAGATTTCCGGCGGTTCGAGAACCTCCGTCGGCGGATATGCGGGATATGCGGCGGACGAGCGTCCTCATGACACGGAGCAGTTCGACGTATCCGACCAGCGGTCTCTGGACGAGGTGGTGAAATGGCTCATGGATCTCGGATATATCCCGTCCTTCTGCACCGCCTGCTACCGCGAGGGCAGAACGGGGGACAGATTCATGTCGCTCTGTAAGACCGGACAGATCCAGAACTGCTGCCACCCGAACGCGCTTATGACGCTCAAGGAGTTCCTCGAGGACTATGCCTCCCCCGAAACCAAATCGGTCGGTGAAAAACTCATCGCGGAAGAGCTCGGACGGATCCCCAAAGAAAAGGTCCGCGCCAAAGCCGCCGAGTACATCGAGAACATTCACCTCGGCAGAAGGGATTTCAGATTCTGAATTTCATACCTGTCACGACGGGCACCTGTCAAAACAGGCGGAAGAACTCGTGCTCGCGGAATCGATATCCAGCTGAAACTCATAACAAATCCCCCGGAAGGTTTTGCCTCTCCGGGGGACTCTCGTTCAGAAGAATCGTATGCTTATTCCGCCCTTTTCGAATCGTTTCATTCGGTTCCGATCCTCCCCCTCCGATTTTTCAGAAACCCGATCCTCCCGAGAAACACATACGATCCCATATTCCCTCCGGGCCGAAACAAATCCACGTCAAGTCAATCAAACCGCACCACCTCGTCCGCTGCCTCCCTCACAAGCTCTATGTCGTGGGTGATGACCAGTACGGTGCGGCCCTCTTCCCGGAGCAGTTTCAGAAGTTCCCCCACCTGCCGCATATGGGAGAGATCCAGACCGCTGGTCGGCTCGTCGAAGAGCAGCACCGGACTTCCGGACACCACGCCGGAGGCAATGGCCACCCGCTGCTTCTGTCCGCCGGAGAGCGCCATGGGATGCGTATCGGCGAGGGGAAGAAGATCCAGCCGCCCGAGCATCTCCCGCGCCGCCTTCTCCCGCTCCTTTTCCGATACTCCTTTTCGTTCGGGCATGCTGAGCAGGACCTCCTCGAGCACGCTGTCCGTAAAAAGCTGATGGTTCACGTCCTGCATGATGCTGTAGCAGAGCTCCGCGCGCTTTTTCCGGGGCCATTCCCGCCCGTCGAAAAATACCTGACCCTTCGCCCGCCGTTCCAGACCACAGAGGACCCGGGCGAAGGTGCTTTTCCCCGCCCCGTTGCGTCCCACGATGGCGGTGACGGCTCCCCGGCGGAAGTGGAGCTCGGGAAAATCGATCCCGTGATCGGAGTGCTTGTAGCGAAAGGACAGGTTCCGGCAGATCAGAAAGTCCCGGTCCGCGTCGTGCGCCTCCGTATTGTTGCCCGTCCGGCGTTCCGGAAGGCCGACCTCGCGGAGGGACCGCAGCCCTCGGGCATACGCTTCCTCCTCGGTCATGCTCCGGAGCCGGTCCCGCCCGATCTCCTCGACGATTTCTCCGTCCTTCATCCGGATGAGCCGGTCGGCCAGCTTTGCGAGGTAATACAGCCGGTGCTCCGCAATGACGACGATCTTTCCCTCGGATTTCCAGAGCGCGAGGGTCTTTTCCAGCTCCTTGATCCCCTCCGCGTCGAGGTTCGAGGACGGCTCGTCCAGCACAATGATCTCCGGTCCCGCCACCGCCACGGACGCACAGGCGATCTTCTGCTTCTCTCCCCCGGACAGGGCGAAGATGCTCCGGTCCAGAAGAGCCTCGATGTCCATCTCCCGGGCGACCCGGCGGATGCTCTCCCGGATTGCGTCCGGTTCCATGCACCGGTTCTCCGAGGCGAAGGCCAGCTCGCTTGTGGTGTCCACGTTGAAGAACTGGCTGCGGGGATTCTGAAAGACGCTGCCCACGTGCGCCGCAAGCTCGCCGATCCCCGCCTTCGCCGCGTCGATCCCTGCCACCCGGACGGAGCCTTCAAGCTCCCCCGGATAGTAGTGGGGGACCAGCCCGTTGATCAGCCGCGTGACGGTGGTCTTCCCGCATCCGGAGTCCCCCGCCAGCACGACAAATTCCCCCGGCGCGACGGTGAGCGTCAGATGGGAAACGCCCCCGACGATCCGTGGATTCCCGGCGGCGTCGGTGGTCTTGTAGCGAAAGGTCACGTTATCGATCTCGATCATCGTATCACCAGCATATAGACGAGAAATCCGGTTCCGAGGAGCACAAGGGCCCAGTCCCAGAGCTCCATTTTCACACGGCAGATATGAGTCCGCGGGCGTCCGGCGTTGAGTCCCTTCGTGAGGGAGGCGGCGGAGAGCTCGTCCCCGATGCGCAGGGCGGACATCATCAGCGGCACGATGACGTATTCCAGCTGCCGGAGGATCCCGCCCCGCTTCCCGCCGATCCCGATCCCTCTCAGCCGCATGGCGTCCCGGATGGCCCCCCCTTCCTCGGCGAGGGTGGGGAAGAAGCGGAACATGACCGAGAGGGGGATGGTGACGGCGTCGGGAACGCGCATTTTCCGCATGGCGGTGACGAACTCGCTGACGGTGGTGGAGCACATCATATAGAACGCGAAGGCATAGCCCACAAGGATCCGGGAGAACGGCCCCACCGCCATGACGACGATCATGTTGACGATCCCCTTTGTCGAGGGAATGACGACGCCCTCCGTGAAGAGCATAACCGCGCAGACCGCACCGTAGAGCAGGGCCGTCCGGGGCCGCCGGATCAGGAAGAACAGGATGAAGGGTATGGCGGCCGAGACGATCCGCAGGATGAAATCCACACCCGTGAAGCCCGTCCCGAGGATCACCACGTTGATGACCACCAGCCAGAGCAGCTTCGTGCGCGGGTCGAGGACGCTCCTATACCCTTCGTTTCCGTTTCGGAAAAACTGCATGGAATCAGGCCATCCCCGCCTTGACGAAGTGCTTCTTCAGAATCGCCGATCCGACGAAGGCTCCGATCAGACCGCCCACGAAGATGGTGGCGATGAGGACCCAGAACATCCACGCGGGGGTGTACCGGGTGATGGCCTCCACATAGGCGTCGCCATAGCCCGGACGGAGGCTTTCGAGGTAGGCGTCCCGGTAGCCGAAGAACATGGGCAGGGCCATGCCGACGATCCAGAGGGAGAAGATGCCGCAGCCGAGCCGGGACTTCTTCACGCTGGCGTAGTCCGCGGTTTTCAAAAACAGATCGGCCAGAAGCCCCGCGCAGATTCCGAAAAGGATCGACAGCCACGGACGACCGAGGAGGAAAGTGATGAGCCCGAGCAGCGTTCCCATGATCGTGACCATGCCGAATTTCTTCACACGGGTGAGAAAGAGCATGAAGGGGATCGCCCCGACCAGCGCGCAGAGGGCCGGCATGATGACCATCAGGAGCGGGACGTAGCCGATGAAGGCCATGAGAAAGACGATGACGAAATACAGGGCAGTGAAGACGCCGATGCTGATGAGGTCCTTTGTGTTCAGTCTGTTTTCCATGACGGAACTCCTTTTTTTGATATTTCGGAAGATCGGAAATCGCGGTCAGTGGGCAAAGGAGCGGATTCCGCTTCTCTTTCTGACCATGGCGGCATAAAGGCCGTTCTGTTCCATGAGCGTGCCGTGGTTCCCGCGCTCAGCGATTCGGCCGTCCTCCAGCACGAGGATCTGATCCGCGCCCTCGATGGTGTTCAGCCGGTGGGCGATGACGAGCAGGGTCTTTCCCCGGACCAGCTCGGAGATGGCGGCCTGAATATGGCTTTCGTTGTCCGCGTCCACGGAGGCCGTCGCCTCGTCGAGGATCACGATGGGCGCGTCCTTCAGGATGCACCGGGCAATGGAAATCCGCTGCATCTCGCCGCCCGAAAGACTCGCGCCGCCCTCCCCGATCACGGTGTCGAACCCGTCCGGGAGCGCCTTGATGAAGTCGTAGCACCGGGCCTTTCGCGCGGCTTCCTCCACCTCCTCCCGGGTCGCGTCCGCGCGTCCGAGGGCGATGTTGTTGTAAACCGTGTCCCGGAAGAGGTAGACCCGCTGGAAGACCATGCTGATCTTGTCCATCAGCGCGGCGAGCGGCACCTCCCGGATGTCAACCCCGCGTACAAGAATCTGTCCCTTCCCCACGTCCCAGAACCGGGCAAGGAGGTTTGCGACGGTGGATTTCCCGCTTCCGGAAGGCCCCACCAGCGCGGTCATGCTGTTCTTTCCGGCGGCGAAGGAGACGTCCTTGAGTACGACCCGCTCGTCGTACCCGAAGTCCACGCCCCAGAACTCGATTTCGGGGCCGTTCCAGGTCTCGGGAATGGTTCCCGGTCCGCCCGGCTCCATCTCCGGCTCCGCGAACAGCGCTTCGATCCGGTCGAGGCAGGCGTTCATGACCGTGAGCCGCGCCACCTGACTGTAGAAAGCCCGGAGCGGTGAGAAAAGCTCGAAGACAAAGAGCAGCATCCCGATGAACATGGACAGCCCGAGCGTTCCGTCCCGGTAAAGCAGCCACGACAGTCCCAGCATCGCCGCGGAGCCCAGGCCGTAGGAGAGGCTGATCGCCCTTGCCCAGGGCGTGTAATCCACTTCGAAGCGGATGTTCTTCTCGCAGTTCTCGGCGAAGCTGTCCGTCAGCTCCTTTGATTTCTCGCCGAGGAGGTTGTAGGTCTTGATGATCCCGATCCCCTCGGTGAAGTCGATGACCGCGTTCGTCACCTTTTCCGACGCGTCCTGCCGCTCGGCGGAATGGGCCAGCGTGTCCTTCTTCATGGCCTCGCCGATCCCGAAAAACACCGCCGTCACGAGGAGGGCGAGCAGTCCGCACCGCCAGTCGAAGACGAACATGAAGACCACGAAGATCGCGGCGGAGAAGAGATAGCTCATGAGATCGGCCAGCACGGTCATGAGGTTTTCCTCGATGAACACCATGTCGGTGGAAAGCACGGAGCTGATCCGGCCAATGTTGCCCTCTGAGAAGAATCCCATGGGCATCCTTCTCAGATGGGTGCCGAGCTTCTTTCGGATGTCGGCCAGCATCTCGAATCCCGCGCCGGACTGCATCCGGTCCGCCAGATTCTGAAAGACGCACTGGAGCGCGATGCAGACGACCAGAGCCGCGGCGGCGAGAACGCAGGACTTCCCGGTGACGGTTCCCGCGATAAACCCGGCGATCATGTAGTAGGCGATCACGATGGGGGCCTTGCCGAGGAAGGCCTTAAGGAAGGAACAGACCGCAGCGAACCGGATCCGGCCCCGGTACCCCTCCGCCAGCTTCAAAATCCTCGATACCAGTGCGATCATGCTCTCACCTCCCATGCCGCGCTTTCCTCCGCCGCCGACCAGAGCTTCCGGTAGACCGGGGACGACTCGAGGAGTTCTTCGTGCGTCCCCTCCGCCGCGATATTTCCCTGATCCATCACGACGATCTTGTCCGCGCCCGTGACGGTGTGGAGCCGGTGGGCGATGATGAGGACCGTCTTGCCCCGGATGACCTCGGAAATGGCGGCGTTCATTTTCTCCTCGTTCTCCGGGTCGATGAAGGCCGTGGCTTCGTCCAGCACGATCACCGGCGCGTCCTTCAAAAGCGCGCGGGCGAGGGAGATCCGCTGACGTTCCCCGCCGGAGAGCATCTTGCCGCCGTCTCCCGCCATACTGTCAATCCCGTTCGGGAGCCGCGCCAGAAACTCATCGCACTGTGCCAGCCGCGCCGCACGGAGCACCTCTTCGCGCGAAGCGTCCGGCTTGCCGATCCGGATGTTCTCATAGAGACTCGTATTGAATAAAAACTGCTCCTGCGACACATAGGCGATCTGATCGTTCAGGTCCTCGATCCTCATGTCCTCGAGGGACTGCCCGCCGAGGGTGATCCGCCCGCTGTCGAGGTCGTAGAAATGGACCAGCAGCTTGGCGAGGGTGCTCTTGCCGCTGCCGCTCTCACCGACCAGGGCGGCCATCTGCCCCTCCCGGATCTCGAGGTCCGCCCCGTGAATGACCTCCGCATCCTTGTAGGAGAAGCGGACGTTTTCAAAGCGAATGTCACGGTTTTTCCCTTCAAAGGGCTTGTCCGCCTGCCTGAGCGGAGGATGATCCAGAAGCCGTTCCAGCTCGTCCACCTTGTAGTTGAGCTGGGGGATCTTCCCGGCGAATCCGACGGCCTTGAGCAGCGGCCCGCCCACGGCGAAGGTCATGCACAGAATCAGCACGAAGTCCGCGAGGCTGCTCCACCCCTTCAGCACGAACCAGCCGCCGAAGGGAAGGGTGAACAGGGCAACGCAGGGCAGAATGCTCGAATAGAGCGCCATCCACGGCCAGCAGACCCGGTACCAGTCGAGGGTCATGTCCCGGTAGTCGTTGATGTCCCGCTCGAAGCGTTCGTAGCTCTCGCCGTCCCGGTTGAAGACCTTGACCACCTCCATGCCGTTGACGTACTCGATGATGGTGTTGTTCATCTTCGCGCCTGCGGCGTAGTAGGCGTTCATCCGGCTCATGCCCGCTTTGAACATCATGCCCATGGCCAGCATCCCGAAGGGGAGGGAGAGGACGGAGAGCAGCGCCAGCTTCCAGTCCACGAAGAACATGGCGAGGATCACCACGGCGGGGGTGACGAGATTGCCGATCCCCTCCGGAATGGCGTGGGCCAGAAGGAGCTCGATGGTCTCGATGTCGTCCGTGAACACCTTCTTGATCCGCCCGTTCCCGAGATCCCGGATCGCGCCGAGGGGCTGGGCCTCCAGCTTTCCCTGCAGAGCGGTGCGGAGGTTTTTTAGGGTGTGGTACGCGCTGTAATGGCTCAGATCCAGACCGTGCACATAGAGAATAGCGTTTCCGCACAGACAGAGCGCGGCGATCCCCACCCGGAGCATCACCCCGCCCGTCGTGAGACTGCCGCCGTCCAGAAGCGGCGCGATGATCTGATACAGGAGGAGATACGGGATCACGCTGCAGATCACGGCGGCGGTGACGGAGACGGCCGCGCGCTTTGTATAGATTCCGTACCCTCCCATATAGGGCTTGACCTTTTGAAACATGAAATCCCTCCCTGATTTATAGTTAGTTTATGCTAACCTATAGGTTGAGATTCAGGGCTCCCCGAACCGGATCCGAAAACCGATTCAGAAGCCCAGAACTCTGGTCCAGTTGAAGAGATCCGCGACGACCGCGCTGTGCCGGAGAGCCTTTTCCAGAGACAGTCCGTGCATCAGCGGCTCGAACATGGTGGACCAATAGGCGGTCAGGAGCATGTGCAGCTCCTCTTCGTCGATCACGGAGGAGATCATCCCCCGCCGGTGCGCCTCCTCCAGAAACCGCATGGACCGGGCCGTCACGTCCGACACGAAGTCGTGCAGAAAGCCGGAGTACCGCGTCCCCTCCGCGTTGCAGAGCAGCAGGCGGAAGCCGTCGTAGTTCTCGTAGAGCATCCGGACGATCCTCTCCTGCGTGTCCGGCGTCATGATCCAGATCCTGCGAAGATCCTGCTCGTCCATGCGTTCATAGCTGACGGATTCGATACGGTCGCTGGATTCCCCGAGGGCGTCGAGCGTGGGCTTCACCAGCGCGTCGAAGAGTTCCTCCTTGTTGCGGTAGCGCTTGTAGAAGGCCCCTGTGGTGACGCCGGCCTTCGCGCAGATCTCTCTGAGAGACACCTGCTCGTAGGGCTTGGAGAGAAATTCCTCCTTCGCGCACGCAAGGATCCGCGGATCGATGGATTTATCCGGTATCAATTTGCTTTCCCCCCGCTTGTCGGCTTGTCGGCGGTCCATGCGCCGCTGAAAACACCGTTATCGGTAACGCTGTTATTATGAAGGATCCCGCCGCGGATTTCAAGTCTGAATTGTGAAGTTTTTGCGTCCAAATTCATAACGGAAGAACAAAAACGCCCGCCGCACAGCCGTCCTTATCGGACAAGCCCGCGTGACAAGCGTTTGACGCTCCGTTGTTTCAATCGCTCCGGAGCACCCGGCAGAACACCACTCCGACAACCAGCAGAATCAACCCCACAGCCAGCGAAACCGGCGCGGCGGCCTCCGGAAGATCCGGGATTCCCCCGAGATACAGTCCGCCGAGGAGGAAGAACACGCTGACCAGCATCAGAATCAGGCCGATCATCCGGCACAGGTTTTTGCTCATCGTTCAGCCTCCTTTTCCGGATTCCATCCGCCGCTCATGCGCTCCTGCGTCTCGATCATGCGGCTGAACAATCCGTTCCTCGCCGTGAGCTCCCCGTAGGTGCCCTCTTCGGCGATCCGGCCCCGGTCGAGAACGAGGATCCAGTCGGCCTGGCTTATACTATCCTCCGCCTCCCCGCGCCGCGAGGAGAACGGTTTTTCGCATCCGGCATACTGCCCGTTGTAGTCAACCGCCAGAATCCGGAATTCCGTTTTCAGCTCCGCAATGATGTTTGCCATCGTATCCGCATTGCAGAAAGAGCCGGGCAGCAGGATAACGATGGGCGCGCGTTTATTTCCGTAAGTATGGATCCTCATAGTATTGCTCCGACAAACAGACGGTTGTCTGAATTGAGTTGCCTTATCGGGAAGGCAGGGACGCATGTACAGCGTCCCGTCAAACGGATGAGGCTTGAATTAGCATCTGCTTACCATATTATAATCGAATCCGGATCTGATTTCAAGAGGGCAGACAAAAAACCGAAAAACATCCCGGAAAGAGAAACGGTGAATCCTCCGCGCTGACGCCGGGGATGCGCGCCTCTCGTCCCGTTCACAATGAATTTACAACTCGATCCCAAAGCCTCGGATTGACTTTCCGGGAAA